>JBDGXC010000011.1:0-59397 GCA_039584815.1 Gemmatimonadota bacterium | reverse complement strand
TGTCTTCGGGGGCGACGCGCGACAGCGCGACTTGCAGCGCAGGCTGGAGGCGCGCCCGCGCCGCGGCCGGGATTTCCTGCGCGCCGGCACCGCCAGGCGAGGCAACGCCCGCCGACATGCACGCGACACATGCCAGGCTCCGCCGCGTGACTCGCCTCTTCGCTCTCCGATTTCGAATCATCTCGGCTTCGTCCTCATGAATCGCCGCGGGCGGCTTTCGACACGCCAGCGTCTCGCGGCTGAGGAACATAGGCGGGAGCGCCGGGGATTCCAACCCGGGCGCGGCCGCTTGCTATTCGGCTCCTGTTCGGGTACCTTTTCTTCGGTTTCCGTTCGGTTCCAACCGGCCGATGGCCCTGACCCGACGACAGAAAGAAATCCTGGACTTCATCGAGAGCTTTCTCGACGCACACGGCTATTCGCCGAGCTTCGAGGAGATCGCCGGGTTCTTCCAATACCGGTCCCTGGCCACCGTGCACGAGCACCTGTCCAACCTCGAGGCGAAGGGATACATCCGGAAGAGCTTTAACGAGAGCCGTTCGATCGAGCTCGCGCGAACCGAGATGCGCCTCGCGGCCGTCGACCTCCCGCTGCTCGGAATGGTCGCCGCCGGCCACCCGATTGAGGCCGTCGAGCAGAAAGAGGCCATCTCGGTACCGGAGGACATGGTCACCGGGACGGCCGCCCATTACGTGCTGCGCGTGCGGGGCGACTCGATGATCGAGGAGCAGATTCGCGACGGGGATTACGTGATCGTCCGTGCCCGTGATACGGCGAGCAGCGGCGAAATGGTGATCGCCCTGATCGACGGCGAGAGCGCGACAGTGAAAAAGTACTATCGTGAGCCGGACGGCATCGTACGGCTCCAGCCGGCGAACCCGGACCTGCACCCTCTGTTGTACGAAGCTCACCGCGTCACGGTGCAGGGCATCGTGGTCGGCGTGATCCGTAAGTATTGATGGCTTCCGCAACCGAACGACCAGCCATCGTGCCCACCCCCCTTCCGGAGGGGAATCCCGATCTCACCAGGCGGCCCATGCTCATCGGGCGACGACGACGAGACGCGGTTACGATCTGGTTTCCGCGCATGACGAAGTCGCCGGTGCCCGGACCGTGGGACATGGCCATCCTGATCCACGTCGGGTGATCCCCTGCCGGCCTTCGGCGGCGGGAATCTCGTTGACACCCGTTTCCGACGACCGGTAGCTTCCGCCCGTGCATGACGGAAAGGGGGCGCGATTTCGCGCCACGGTCCATTACGACGGGAGCGGATTCGCCGGTTGGCAGGTTCAGCCGAGCCGTCGCACGGTGCAGGGCGAACTGGAGGCCCGTCTCGAGAAGCTGGGTCTCGGCGGCAGGATCTCGGCCGCGGGACGCACCGACGCAGGTGTTCACGCGACAGGGCAGGAAATCGCCTTCGAATCGCTCCGCCCGTGGGACCTCGACGACTTGAAGCACGCCCTCAACGCGGCGACGCCGGACGACATCTGGATCGAGACCGTCCGGACGACGGAGGGCGGCTTTCACCCTCGCTTCCAGGCGACGGGCCGGCGCTACGAGTACTACCTGGCCGTCGGGCCGGACGGCGCGTCACCGCACCGCCAGCGGGGCGCGTGGTCGCCGGCATCGGTTCCTGACATAGCCCTTCTCCGCTCGACGGCGCGCGGTCTTCTCGGGGAGCGTGACTGGACTGCCGTCGCCAAGTCGGGGCAGCCGGAGATCGGGACGGTGTGCACGGTCGAGAAGGCCGAGTGGATCGTCACGCGGATGGGGGACCTTCGATTCACCTGCGTGGCGGACCGGTTCCTCCACCGGATGGTACGATACCTCGTGGCCACCATGGTTGAAATCGCAACGGGACGGCGGAGGAACGACGAGTTGCAGCGGCTCCTCGCGGCGGCACCGGGTGTGCGACCTCCCGGGCCGGCGCCCCCCGGCGGTCTCTATCTGACGGGAGTGCGGTATCGCGACGGGTGGAACCGGTCACCCGGCGTTCCGGGTCTGTGGCCGTGAGGATGCGCCCGCCGAGTGGAGCTGTGCCGGCGTGCGGATGTCTCTTTCATGAACCGTGCGACGAACGGGAAGTGGAGCTGGACGCGTGAAGCGACACTCATGGCGCCTGTGGGCCGGGACGCTGCTCGTGGCAGCCTTTCCGACGGGGATGCTCCTGGGCTCCCGGCTGGGAGACCGTACCGACGGACGAAGCGAGGAGCCGGTCGGACAGGCCTCTCTCGTCCGCGAGCCGCTGGACGAGGACGGGCTTCCGACGGCGCGCTCCGTCGTTGGCGGCCCGAGGCCGACCGGAACGATCGGTCGCACGACGGGACCCGGCCCTCCGGTGCAGCAATCGAGCCCGCAGACCCGCCGGCACACCCCGATCGTCGCCGCGGCGAACCAGGTCGCTCCATCCGTGGTCAACATCACCGTGATGCGCGCCGCGCGCCGCACGCCGCGAAGCATGTGGGACGACTTGCTGGGCCCCGGCGCGTCTCCCGCCCGGGTCCAGCGCGCGTACGGGTCCGGCTTCGCCATCGATACCGACGGCTTTCTCCTGACGAACGAGCACGTGGTGCGGGGAGCCGATTCGATCGTGGTCACGGACGCGCAGGGCCGCGTCCTGATCGCAGATCTGGTGGGTGCGGACGATCTGACGGACATTGCCGTGTTGCGTATCGAGGGCGGACGCGTTCCACCGGCCTCGCTCGGTACATCCTCGGACCTGGTGGTGGGCGAGCCGGCCATCGCGATCGGCAACCCGTTCGGATACCTGCTGGCGAACGCCGAGGCGACAGTGACGGCAGGAGTGATCTCCGGGGTGGGTCGTGACATCCGATCCGAGGATGACCGACGTACGCTGCTCGCTGACATGGTCCAGACCGATGCCTCTATCAATCCCGGGAACTCGGGCGGGCCGCTGGTGAACGCGGACGGCGAGGTAATCGGCGTCAACTCCTCCATCTTCTCTCGCTCCGGCGGATCGGAAGGGCTCGGGTTCGCGATTCCGATCGACCGGGCGCTTCGCATCGCGGACGAGCTCCGCCGATACGGTCGCATCCGGCGACCGTTCGTCGGAGTGGATCCAATGGCCGTCGAATCCGATACCGTCCTGTTCGTGGAGACCATCGTCCGGAGGGTCGCGCCCGATTCACCCGCCGAGAGAGCGGGTCTGCGCACCGGGGACGTCCTGATCGCGGTGGACGGCAGGCGGATCGCCAGCCCGGTGGACTGGGAGGTGGGCCTGCTGGACGCCGGGGTCGCGGCCGCGGTGGAGGTCACCTATTCCCGTGGAGGAGAGGCGCGGAACGTGCGGCTGGTGGTCGAGGAACTGCCGTCGGAATCGGCCGAGCGTCTGCAGGTTCTCACCGGCCTGGAGCTCATCACCGTGGACGCGCAGATCGCGGTGGAACGGAGGCTTCCGCTCGATCAGGGCGCCATGATCGCCGACATCTCACCTCGCAACGCGGCCATCACGGGCATGCGAGCGGGCGATGTCATCGTAGCCGTCGGCAGGCAGCGAGTCAGCAACGCGGAGGACGTCGACGACCTCTTCCAGTATTATGCCGGACGTGGTAGGATCCGAGTGAGCGTGTTTCGGGACGGCAGTCACTACTCCACCTATTTCGGCGTTCAGTAATCTTGACACCTGCGCAGAGCCGGTACTCCCATCCGCTGATCGAGCGTTACGCCTCGGCGGGAATGGCCGACCTCTTCTCACCGGCCCGGCAGGCTCTCGCCTGGCGCGACCTGTGGATCGCCCTCGCTGAAATCGAGCGAGAGCTCGGAGTGGAGATCCCGGAGGCGGCGATCGTCGCCATGCGGGAGGCCCGTGACGAGCTGGATCTCGACCGGGTGGCCGAGCTGGAGGCCGAGCTGCGGCACGACGTGATGGCGCATATCCTTCACTTCGGCGAGGTGGCGCCCGAGGCGCGCGCCTTTGTCCACCTTGGAGCCACCAGCTGTTTCGTCACGGACAACGCGAGCCTCCTGCAGCTGCGAGATGGCCTGCGCCTCGTGCGGTCCCGCCTTCTGGCCGCCATCTCGTCGCTGGCCGGGTTCGCGGAGCGCTGGAAGGACCTGCCGACGCTCGGCTACACGCACTGGCAGCCGGCACAGCCGACGACGGTGGGCAAGCGGGCCTCGCTGTGGCTGCAGGATCTGCTCATCGACCTGGGCCAGGTGGATGCGGCCCTGGCCGACCTGCGGTTCCGCGGCGCGCGCGGCACTACCGGCACCGAGGACAGCTTTCTCGACCTGCTCGGAGGCGACGGGGCCAAGGTGGAGGAGCTCAACGCGCGGCTCGCACGGCGTTTCGGTTTCGAAGCCACGTACGACGTCGTCGGCCAGACGTACCCGCGAAAGGTGGACCATCGCGTTCTCTCGGTTCTCGCCGGCATCGGAGCGACGGCCGGCCGGTTCGGCCAGGACGTCCGCCTCCTGCAGAGTTTTGGCGAGATCGAAGAGCCGTTCGGCAGTCGCCAGGTCGGATCGTCGGCCATGCCCTACAAGCGCAACCCGATGCGATCGGAGAGGGTCTGCTCGCTGGCCCGTCACCTCTGCACGCTCCAGCTGGAAGCGGCGTGGACGGCCGCTGTACAGGGATTCGAACGCACCCTGGACGATTCGGCGAACCGCAGGATCGTCATCCCGGAATCGTTCCTGTGCGCGGACGCCATTCTGCAGATCGTCGCCAACGTCGCCGCCGGGCTGGTCGTGCACGAAGCGGTGATCCGCGCGCGTCTCGAGCGCGCCCTTCCGTTCCTGGTCGTCGAGCGCATCCTGATCGCGAGCGTGGAGAAGGGCACAGACCGGCAGGACGTGCACGAGCGTCTCAGAGGTCACGCCATGGAGGCTCGGGCGCGACTGGACGAAGGCGCCGCCGACAACGACTTCTTTCACCGTGTTGCGGCGGACGACGCGATCGGTCTGTCCATGGCCGAGCTGGTCGATCTGGCCGAACCGGCGATCCTGGTGGGCAGGGCTCCGCTTCAGGTCGAGCGGCTGCTCCAGCTTGCCGTCGAACCCGCCCTGCGGGGAGTGAGCCCGGAGTCGCTGGGACCCACCGAGCTGAGGGTGTGAGCCCGGTGTTCCGGTGGCACCACTCCGGAGCGCCGCGGAAGTGAGAGTCCCATGACAGCCGTGAGACAGTCCGATCTTCCGTATCCTGTGCTGCGGCAGGGCAAGGTCCGGGAGATGTACGATCTCGGAGACAACCTCCTCCTGGTGGCGAGCGACCGGATCAGCGCGTTCGACTGCGTGATTCCCCAGCCCATCCCGCACAAGGGAGTCGTCCTGACGCAGCTCTCGCGGTTCTGGTTCGAGCGCACCGGTCACATCGTGCGCAGCCACTGCCTGAGCGCGGACCCCGACGAGATCATCGAGCTCGAGCCGCACCTCGCTTACACCAGGGAACGCTGGGCCGGCAGAGGCATGCTCGTGTCGCGGGCCAAGCCGTTTCCCGTCGAGTGCGTCGTCCGCGGCTATATCGCAGGCTCGGCCTGGAAGGAATACCGTGCGTCCGGCACGCTGGCGGGAGAGCCGCTGCCGAAAGGACTCGTCGAGGCCCAGGAGATGGAGACGCCGATCTTTTCGCCCGCCACCAAGGCCGAGGAGGGTCACGACGAGAACATCACCTTCGATCGGGTGAAGCGCATCGTGGGGGCCAAGGTGGCGGAATACCTGAAGGAGACGAGCCTCGAGCTGTACGGGTACGCACGAGATCATGCCAGAGAGGCGGGCATCATCATCGCGGACACCAAGTTCGAGTTCGGGACATCGCCCATGGGCGAGATCATGCTCATCGATGAGGCGCTGACACCGGATTCATCGCGCTTCTGGCCCGCCGACGGATACGAGCCGGGCGGCAACCCGCCCTCGCTCGACAAGCAGCCGGTGCGCGATTACCTGGAGAGTCTCGTGCAGGCAGACGAGTGGGATCGCCGACCGCCGGCGCCGAACCTTCCTCCGCGTGTGGTGTCGGCCACTACGGACCGGTATCGAGAGGCATACCATCGGATCACGGGCGATGAGCTTGCGGCGTTCTGAGGTGAGGGAGCGGATCGGCACTGCGGACGCCGCACGATCGGCGGAGACCCGCCGCCTGCCCACGTGGCGGGACGACGACCGCCCACGGGAGGAGTGCGGGATCTTCGCGATCAGCGGTGCCGAGAGGGCGGCCGAGATGACCTTCCTCGGACTCTACTCGCTGCAGCATCGGGGCCAGGAGTCGGCGGGCATCGTGGCGATCGATGCCGACGGATCGGCGCGGGCCCACCGCGGCATGGGGCACGTCAGCGAGGCGTTCGATGACGCCGTTCTGGGGGGGTTGCCGGGAGACACGAGCCTCGGACACGTCCGGTACTCGACCTCCGGAAGCTCGAGTCTGCGCAACGCCCAGCCCGTGCTGGTCAACTACCGCCACGGCAGCATGGCCCTCGCTCACAACGGCACCCTCACCAACGCTGCGGAGCTGCGTGATAGGCTCACGGAAGAGGGAGCCATCTTCCAGAGCGAGAGCGACTCCGAGGTCGTGATCCACCTCATCGCACGCTCCCGCCGGGACACTCCCGATCACCAGGTGGACGACGCTCTGTCTCAGCTCGCCGGCGCTTTCTCCCTGGTCCTGGCGGTCGGCCGGACTCTGTACGTGGCGCGGGACGCCCGTGGCTTCCGGCCGCTCGTACTGGGCCACCTCGACGGAGCGGTGGTCGTCGGCTCCGAGACCTGCGCGCTGGACATTATCGGAGCCGCGTACGACAGGGACGTGGAGCCCGGGGAAGTGCTGCGCATAGAGGACGGCCGGGTCCGGAGTCTGCGCCCTCTGGAGCCGGCGCCGCACTCGCCCTGCCTGTTCGAGCTGGTCTATTTCGCGCGGCCCGACTCGCGCATCTGGGGCTGTAGCGTAGATCGTGCGCGGCGCGCCTTCGGCCGACAGCTGGCCCGCGAGCATCCGGCGGACGCCGACTGCGTGTTCTCCGTGCCGGACTCCTCGAACTCGGCGGCGCTGGGCTTCAGCGAGGAGTCAGGCCTTCCCTTCGAGCTGGCACTGATTCGCAACCATTATGTCGGACGGACGTTCATCCACCCCGTGCAGGAGGGACGGGATTTCCGGGTGCGCGTCAAGTACAATCCGGTAGCCGAGCTCATACAGGGACGACGTGTCGTGGTCGTGGACGACTCGCTTGTGCGCGGGACGACGAGCCGCGGGCTCGTCACGCTGCTCCGGGAAACGGGCGCGCGCGAGATTCACCTCCGGGTGGCCTCACCACCCATCGTGGCGCCGTGCTACTACGGCATCGACATGCCCACGAAGGAGGAGCTCATCGGAGCCACCCATTCCGTGGAGGAAATCCGCCGTCACCTGAACGTGGAATCCCTGGGCTATCTGTCCCTCGAAGGCATGCGGAATATGGTCGAGGAGCACGGGCCGTTCTGCGACGCGTGCTGGACGGGCGACTACCCCGCACCGCTCGTCGATCTTCACAATCGCGTCGCGGCCAGCGGCGTCCCGCGCTGAGAACATCCTTTCACACGCCGAGACCGACGATCATGAAGTACGTCTATTTTTTCGCCAGGGGCCAGACGGACGGCGGCCGCGACATGAAGGATCTGCTGGGCGGCAAGGGAGCGAACCTCGCCGAGATGACCCGGCTCGGTGTTCCCGTGCCACCCGGATTCACGATCACCACCGCCGTGTGCCGTCATCACCTGATCGCCGATCATGTCCCGGAGGGCGCACGAGAGCAGGTGGACGAGTCGCTGCACCGCCTCGAGCGGTTGATGGGCAAGCGGTTCGGAGACCCGGAGGATCCCCTGCTGATCTCCGTGCGCTCGGGCGCTCGGGTCTCGATGCCGGGCATGATGGACACCATTCTCAATCTCGGGCTCAACGATGAGACGGTGGAGGCGCTGGCTCGCGTCTCGGGTAACGAACGGTTCGCCCTCGACAGCTATCGGCGCTTCCTTCAGATGTACGGGGACGTCGTTCTCGAAGTGGGCCACGATTCGTTCGAGAGGATCCTGGGACGAGCCAGGAAGGACGCGGGGGTCGAATCGGACAACGAGCTCGGTGCGGGAGAGCTTCGGGATGTGGTCTCCCGCTACAAGGAGCTGATCCGATCCGAGAGTGAAGTGCCGTTTCCGACGCGCCCCGAGGACCAGCTGTGGGGAGCCATCGAGGCCGTGTTCCACAGCTGGCGCAATCCGCGGGCGCAGGCGTACCGGAACACGTATCGCATCCCGCACGACCTGGGAACGGCCGTCAACGTACAGACCATGGTGTACGGGAATGGTGGGAGCGATAGCGGAACGGGCGTGGCGTTCACCCGGAACGCGGCCACCGGGGAACCGAAGCTGTTCGGCGAGTTCCTGATCAATGCGCAGGGTGAGGACGTGGTGGCCGGCATCCGGGATCCGTTGTCCATCGATCAGATGGAGGAGTACCTGCCCGAGGCGTACGGCCAGCTTCTCGAAACGGCGGCCCGTCTGGAGCGCCACTACCGCGAGATGCAGGACCTCGAGTTCACGGTCGAAAAGGGAACGCTCTATCTGCTGCAGACGCGGTCCGGCAAGCGGACGGCGCGGGCCGCGGTGCGCATCGCGGTGGACATGGCGAACGAGGGACTCATCACGCGGGAGCAGGCGGTGCTTCGCGTGGAGCCCGAGCGCCTTGAGCAGGTCCTGCACCCGATGGTGGATCCAGCGGCGGAGTTCACGCCGCTGGCAGTTGGCAACCCGGCCTCCCCCGGCGCGGCCAGCGGTCGCGTGGTTCTCACGGCGAGCGAGGCGGTCGCGGAGGCGCCGAAGGGCGATCCGGTGATTCTGGTGCGCACCGAGACGTCTCCGGACGATTTCGAGGGCATGGTGGCCGCCGTCGCGATCGTGACCAGCCGGGGAGGCAAGTCGAGTCACGCCGCGGTGGTCGCGCGGGGCATGGGCACGTGCTGCGTGGTGGGGACGAGAGAGCTCGAGATCGACGAGGACGCCGGCGAGATCCGTGCACGCGGCAAGACCGTGCGACGGGGCGAATGGATCACCGTCGACGGGGCCTCCGGAGAAGTGATCGAGGGCTGCATCCCGACGGTGAAGCCCGAGCCGGGCGAGGACTTCCACACGCTCATGGGTTGGGTCGACGAGTTCCGCCGGCTGCGCGTACGCACGAATGCCGACAATCCGGCTGACGCTGCGACGGCGCGCGGATTCGGAGCGCAGGGCATCGGCCTGTGCCGCACGGAGCACATGTTCTTCGGGGACGAGCGGATCGATGCGGTGCGCGAGATGATCCTGGCGGCGGACGCCGAAGGCCGGGCGACGGCACTCGGAAGGCTGCTTCCCATGCAGCGTACGGACTTCGCGGGAATCTTCCGGGCCATGGACGGTCTGCCCGTCACGATTCGTCTCCTGGACCCGCCACTGCACGAGTTCCTGCCCTCCGATCCGCAGGAGACCGAGCGGCTCGCGAGTCGCCTCGGGCGCTCCGCGGAAGAGATCGAGTTCGCCGTGGGTCGCCTGCGGGAGGCCAATCCGATGCTGGGGCATCGAGGCTGCCGTCTCGGGTACTCGCACCCCGAGATCACGGCGATGCAGGCCAGGGCGATCCTGGAGGCCGCCCTCGAGACGGCCGCTGAAGGGATCGACGTGCAGCCCGAGATCATGGTTCCCCTGGTGGGGCACGTGGATGAGCTGGCGCACCAGCGGGACGTTATCGACCGAACGGCCCGCGAGGTGTTCGCCGAGCGGCACGCCACGATCGACTACGTCGTCGGAACCATGATCGAGCTGCCGAGGGCCTGTCTCACGGCCGGAGACATCGCCACCGGGGCCGAGTTCTTCTCGTTCGGCACCAACGACCTCACGCAGACCACCCTCGGGCTGTCGCGGGACGATGCCGGCAGCTTCCTTCCGCTATACGTGCAGAACGGCATGTACGAGCGTGACCCCTTCCAGTCGCTGGACGCCAGCGGGGTCGGCCGCTTGATGGATCTCGCCGTGCGAGAGGGGCGCGAAGCGCGTCCCGGCCTCAAGCTCGGGATCTGCGGGGAGCACGGCGGCGATCCGGAATCGGTGGCGATCTGCCACCGGCTCGAGATGGATTACGTGTCCTGCTCGCCGTTCCGCGTTCCCGTCGCTCGGCTGGCGGCCGCGCACGCGGCGCTCAAGGAGAACGCCGGAGTCACCAGCGCTCGAGCCCTGGTCTCGGGAGACGTCGCGTGAACGGGGAGGGAGCGCGCGAGCGAGGCGAGCTGGCGGAGCGACTGCTCGCAGTCCCCAAGGCCGAGCTGCACCTTCACCTGGACGGGTCGCTGCGCACGTCCACCATTCTCGAGCTCGCCGACGCGGCGGGCGTCGATCTTCCGTACGCCGAGGAGGGAGGCCTGTACGACTACCTGTACGTGCAGGACGGTCGCAACCTGGTCGACTACCTGAAGCGGTTCGATCTCACTCTCTCGGTGATGCAGACGGCGGACTCCCTCGAACGAGTCGCGTATGAACTGTGCGAGGACGCGGCGGCCGAGAACGTACGGTACATCGAGATCCGTTATTCTCCCGTTCTGCACCAGCAAGGTGATCTGACGCCCGAGGAAACGGTCGAGGCTCCCCTGCGCGGCCTGCGGCGTGCGACGTCCGACCTCGACATCCGGGGAGGACTCATCGTCTGCGGCATTCGCGATCTCCCACCGGATATTTCGGTCCGACTCGCGGAGCTCGCCGTCCGCTACAGGGATCGGGGCGTGCTGGCGTTCGACCTGGCGGGAGGAGAGGCGGGCAACCCGGCGACGGTGCACGCGGAGGCGTTCCGGATCGCCCGCGAGGGCAACCTGAGCATCACCGTTCACGCGGGCGAGGCGGCGGGCGCGGAATCGATCGCGCAGGCCCTGCACGCCTGCGGTGCGCATCGGATAGGGCACGGCACCCGGCTGTACGAGGACCCCCGGCTGCTCGACTACGTCAACGACCATCGGATCCCGCTTGAAGTGACCCTGACGAGCAACGTGCAGACTCACGCGGTCGAGAGCTTCGAGTCCCACCCGGTGCGCCGGTACTTCGACGCCGGACTCATGGTGAGCCTGCACACCGACAACCGGCTGATGAGCGGCACCACCATGACGCAGGAATACGAGCGGGCCGCGCGCTACCTCGGGTTCGGCCCCGCGGATCTGCGCGAGCTTGTGCTGAATGGCTTCCGGAGCGCCTTCCTTCCGTGGCCGGAGAAGCGGGCGCTTCTCGCGGACGTCACGGCGGAAGTGGGAGCACTCGTGGGCCCATGAGCTCAGGCGATCAGGCCTTCGAAGCCAGGTAGCGCGCCGCGAGATCCACCCACGAGGTGTTGCCCATGAACAGAGGGGTGCGCTCGTGGAGCTCCCGGGGCTGCAGGGAGCGAATGTCGCGCAACCCGTCCGTCGCTCTTCCGCCCGCCTGCTCGCAAATCATGGCGAGCGGCGCCGCCTCGTACAGCAGGCGGAGCTTTCCCCGCGGGTTCTTGTCATCGCCGGGGTACATGAAGAGCCCCCCATACAACAGCGTCCGGTGAAAATCGGCCACGAGCGATCCCACGTAACGGTGCGAGAACCCACCGCCCTCACCGTCGTCTCCACGGAAGTAGCCCAGGAGCGCCTTCTGTCCCTCACTCCACTTGGCGTAATTGCCTTCATTCACGCTGTAGATCTTCTTGCCGGGCTCCGGGATGCGGATCTCGCGATGTGACAGGAGGAACTCGCCGATCGATGGATCGAGGGTGAAGCCGTGCACGCCCTGTCCCGTCGTGTAGACGAGAACCGTGGACGATCCGTACATCACGTAGCCGGCCGCGATCTGCTGGTGACCGGGTTGCAGGCAGTCCTCCAGGGTGCCGTCGCGCCCGTCGCTGATCCGCCGGTGGATCGAGAAGATGGTCCCGATCGAGATGTTCGCGTCGATATTGGAGCTCCCGTCCAGCGGATCGAACAGAAGTACATACTCCCCGGTAGGAAACTGCTCCGGAACGTAGATGAGATCCTCGGCTTCCTCCGACGCCATTAGGCAAAGGTGTCCGCCGTGATCCATGGCATTGAACACCACATCGTGTGCGTACTCGTCCAGCTTGCGGACCTTCTCGCCATGCACGTTCTCGCTTCCCGTCATCCCGAGGATATCCACGAGGCCCGCCTTGCTGACTTCCCGGTGGATCAGCTTCGCCGCCAGGGTGAGATCGTACAGGATGTTCGAGAGGGCTCCGGTGGCCCGCGGATGCAATCGTTCCTGCTCGATGATGAAACGCCCCAGCGTGACCACGTATCGATCCATGCCCGCCTCCCGGGAGGGTGAACGCCAAGACCTTATTCCGATCCGCTGCGCAGCGTCAAGGAGTCCGGTGCTCCCGTCGCCTCGTACCACCGGCGATCTCCCCGGACGCGCCACCGATCAGACTCCACTTCCACGCACAGTGTCCCCTCACGATCGGTTCGCCACACGTGTGGGATTCGCGCCGCGTGGAGACGATCGACGACCGAAGGATGCGGATGGCCGTAGGCGTTGCCCCTCCCTGCCGAGATCACGGCCAGGGTGGGAGCGACGGTTCGCACCCACGCCGGATCCGTGGACGTTCGGCTTCCGTGGTGGCCCACCTTGAGCACGTCGGCCCGCAGGGAGTCAGCGGGCCAGGCTCGCATCAGAGCATGCTCGTCCGCCGCCGTGGCGTCGCCGGTGTTGAGGTACACGAAGGTGCCGTTGACCGTTACCCGCACCTGCAGGCTGGTCGCGTTCGATGCCCGCTCGGCGATCGGGGCGCCGGGGCGTGTCTCGGGAGGACCGAGCACGGTGATCGACACGTCATCCAGAGTCACGCGATCTCCGAATGCCGCATCCAGCCAGCGCACGCCTTCTTCCTCTGCACGGGCCAGAAAGTGCAGATACGATGCCTTCGGCAACGGGTCGCCGCTGTCGAGTATGCGAAGAACAGGCATGGCGTCCAGGACTGCATCGAACCCGCCCAGATGATCGAGATCGGGATGCGACAGCACGAACAGCTCGATCCGGTTCCCGCCGAAGCGCCGGAGAAGAGGCAACACCACGGAGTGTCCGGCGTCACGCGAGCGTCCCCGGGGTCCGGCATCAAACAGGATCCATCTCCCGGCGGACGTTCGAATCGCCGCTGCGTCCCCCTGACCCACATCCATTGTGCACAGGAGGCTGCGTCTGCCGAGCCACCGGGTGGAGAAGCCCGGGGCCGCCAGAGCGAGACCGATCGCGGCCGCGACGGGAAGCATGGCTGGAGCGATCCGACCGCGCCGAACGAAGCGCCACACTCCGACCACAGCCAGGGAAAGGACGATCCACACCAGCGGGCCTGGAGGCGGAACGGCCAGGTAACCGCCCGGCACACGGGAAAGGAGCCCGGCGGCGTCGCCCAGCCAGCGCAGGAGGGAGGCGGCCGCCGCACCGGCCAGCCCGGCGAGTGGTCCGGGGAGCGCCACAGTCAGGGCCAGAGCGCCGATTGCTCCGGCGACGATGGGTGCTCCAATGAGGCCGGAAACGACCGCGACGGGGGCGATCTGCTGGAAATGGACCGCCACGATGGGAGCAGTCGTCAGAAATGCGCCGAGCCCGGCGCCCAATACGCGCGCCGTGAGGTCCAGCCGCCGACTGATCCACTCCGCGGTGCGCCGTCCCACGAGACTCACGGCTACGGTCATCGGTCGGGACATCGCCCCGAGCCGATCCAGCAGGTGCTCCGTGACGGCCACGCCACCACCCAACCCGATGAACCCGCAGAACGAAAGCTGAAACCCGGCTCGCCCGAGCACCAGCGGGTCGCTCACCAGGGCCACCAACCCCGCCGCGCCGAGCAGGTCCCACGCACGCACCGGTCGCCCCCGCGCTCGCGCCACGCTCCACCCGCTCAGCAGGACGGCCGCCCGCACGGCGGAGGGCGGCGCGCCGATCATCAATACGTAAAGCCACACGAGCACAGCCGTCCCGAAGCCTGCGGCCCGGCGCGACACGAGCGATGAGAGAAGGCCGGTGAGACCCGCACCGATGAGCCCGACATGCAGCCCCGAGATCGCCAGCAGATGGGCCAGGCCCGCTTCCGCGAAACGGTGTCGCACGGAACCCGAGATGTCGTCCCTCTCGGCGAGCACCAGAGCGCGACCCAGCGGATCCACATCGGCAGGAAGGCGGGTCCGCAGGCGGCCGGACGCGCGCTCTCTGGCCGCCCGCAGTACGGACCTCAGCGGGCGCCGTCGGACGTCCGGCGGGGCCGACAGCGCTCGAGAGTCATCGATTCGGCCCACGACGATCCCGCGGCGACCCGGCGAACGAGGCCAGCGACCGGGTGGGCCCATCCGAATCCACTCTCCGCGCACCACGAGGGTCGATCGGGCTGCGCGGGATCGCTCTACCGAGTCCACCCAGGTCACGAGCCGGGCTACGCGACAGGTCCGGTCGCCGTCGATCGGCAGGATCCATACATCCTCCAGGGTGAGGCGCGATCTGGATCCCGTCGTGGCGGCCTCCCTGAGCCGTCCCCGCACCTGCACGACGTCGCCGCTGCGCATGTCCCCGGCGCAAGATGAGGCGACGACGCCCGCTGCTGCGCCCCCCTGCTGCACTCCCGCGGCAAAGACCGCCGCAGTGCAGAGTGGACCCGCGATCCAGCTCCGGTTCCCTCGACGCGCCAGGTGGAAGCACGGAACGGAGGCGATCCCAAGGATTACCGCGGACAGCAAGAGGGGGACGGACGGTGCGGGAGAGGGATTCCACCGCAGACCTACGGCCGTGCCGGCCGCGAGCGCGGCGGCGAGAACGAACAGCGGCGAGACGCGGCGAGGGCTGGCGCCGAGGCGCTTCCTCAGGTCTCCTCTGAGGAGCCGCCCAACGCGTCCTGGTATCGCCTCATCATGCGCCGAGTCCGCAGGTCGGCTCGCAGTCCGGCGAGGAATACCAGGAGCATTCCCGCGACGATCGCCGTGAACACGACAACGGGAAGCGACACCGAGCGGAGGGTGAGCGCTCCGACGCGAACCGTCACGCGCACGGCTCCGTTCTGCACGGTGAACAGCGCCGCGGCGGCGGCGAACGCGACGACGAGCAGAATCCGGCTGGTCACGGATCGCACTGGACCATCTCTCCGATGAAGGTCGCCCCGGTGGTGTCACGGAGGCGGACGATTCGATACGTGTTCGCCCACTCGTCGGACCCAGCGAACACGACGACCTTGCTGGTGTCGGTGCGCCCCATCACATCGCCCGGCGTTCGCGCCGGTCGCTCCACATGCACCTCTCGGACCGAACCCACTTCTGCCTCGTTGATCTCGCGCTGGATGCCCCGGTGCAGATCGATCACTTCCTGCAACCGCCGGCCCGACGTCTGCTCGTCGATGAAGTCGTCTGCCGGGAGGCGGGTAGCCGGAGTGCCGTCCCGCGGCGAATAGCGATACAGAAACGCGTCATCGAATCGGACCCGGCGCATGACATCGAGAGTGGCCTCGAAGTCTTCCTCCGTCTCACCCGGGAATCCGACGATCACATCCGTGCTCAGCGCCACGCCGGGAACACCCGCCCGAACGCGATCGACTGTTTCCAGAAAACGATTCGTGTCGTACCGGCGGAGCATCCGCTTCAGGATGCGGTCCGATCCGGACTGGACGGGCAGGTGCAGCTGCGGGCACACCGAGGGCTCCCCAGCCATGGCCCGGATGAGCGCGTCGCTCACGTCGTTCGGGTGCGGCGAGGTGAAGCGCACGCGGTGGATCCCATCCACCCGGGCGACGGCTCGCAGGAGATCCGCGAAATCCCAGTCGTCCCACCGGTACGAGTTGACGGTCTGCCCGAGGAGAGTCACCTCCGAGAAGCCCTCGTCGACGGATCTGCGGACTTCGTCCAGCACGACCCGTGGCTCGCGGTTCTTTTCGGGACCTCGCACATACGGAACGATGCAGAAGGTGCAGCGGTGGTCGCAGCCACGCTGTACCGTGACCCACGCCGTCACCCCCCCTCGCCGGATCGCCTCGACACCTTCGTAGTTTTCCGCACCGTCCAGCTCGAGCAGCATCTGGCCTCGAGGCAACTCGGCGGAGCGGATGCCGTCGATGATGTCTCCGAGGCGGCGGTACGAATCGGGGCCGGCCACCACGTCCACGCCGGCGCTGCGCTGCACGAGGCGCTCGCCCAATCGCTGCGCCATGCATCCGGTGACGGCAAGCACCAGATCGGGCCGATCCCGACGGTACCGCTGCAGCTGGCCCAGACGTCCCAGCACGCGTTGCTCCGCATGTTCGCGTATGGCACACGTGTTGACGACGATCACGTCGGCCAGGGCCGGGTCCTCGACGGCTATGTATCCGCGGCGGGCCAGTGCACCCTGCATCAGCTCCGAGTCCCCGATGTTCATCTGGCAACCGTAGCTCTCGATGAATGCCCGCCGCATGGCGGGGATCACCGGCGCACCCGGGTCAGTCTCGGTCGCCCTTCGACGCAAGGATATCAAGTTTCTCACCAACAGAGGTCCCGCATGATACTCCGAGAATGGGTCAACGACCGTTCAACGGGGCTGAACCTACCCGTGAGTTCAGCCCTCGGCCACTCGGCGCTGGCCTGCGGACGCACCGGGCAGTTTGCCGGTGCCCGAGCCGGATACTAGGATTCGTCATGGTTTGGCGAGACGACTTCCGCTTCGATGGAATGCGAATTCCGGTGGAGATCCGGGGACAGGCCAGTCCGCTCGTGTTTCTCCCCGGATTGGGAGTCCACCCCGCGTACTATAGTGACGGCCTGGATCGACTCGCCCGTCACTTCAGTGTGTTCGCGCCCGATCTGTCGTTTCGCACCCATGCGGCGCTGCCCGAGCAGGTGGAGCGCTATCGGCAGCTGGCGGAGGACCTCGCTCAGCGCTATGCGCCGGGCGCTGCACGCGTCGGACACTCCTTCGGAGGCTTCCTGGCGTTGCTCGGCTCCGTTCCGGCCATCGCGTTGTCGCCCCTCATCCCGCTCGCCGGTGGCTGGCGCCAGAAAGTGGGGCGGGCCGTTCGCCTGCAGTTGCGGGAGTACCTCGGGCTGGAAGGTCACAGGGGAGCTCGCTGGGCTTGGAACATCTTCAGGGACTACCTGCGGGCGGCCGCCCGCAGCCCGGCGTGTCTGTTTCCGACGGTATCCGAGACGCTCCACTGCATCGCCCATTCCTTCCGCCCCACGGCGCCGACCGCCCACGTGATCGTCGCGGAATTCGACCGTCTGTATCTGCCGGGAGAGACGGAGATCTTCCTCAGGGGTCTTCGCCGCGAGCGCCTCGTGGTCAAGCGGCTGGCATGCGGTCACGGATGGCCCGTGACACACCCGGCGCTGCTCGAACGAGAGGTCGTGGTGGCGGTTCGGTCGCGCAGGCAGGCCGGCGAGGGAGACCAGCGGCTGGAGATCGGGCTGAGCGGGGCGGCGCGTGGCCTCGCCAGCGCCTAGCGGGACACGATCCCCAGAGACATCGACAACCGGCGGAAGCTCTCCTCGGATCCCGTGTTCTGAAGGTCGCCGCGACTGCCGAACTCGACCGCAAAATCCAGCAGGGCTCTGCCGCCGGCAATCCGGACGCCGGCCCCCAGCGTCAACGCCGTCTCGCTCAGCTGCTGGAAGCCCTCCTCATGGAACGGCAGGTCCGTATACCGGTACCCGGCGCGCAGGGGCACGGGCATGCTCAGGAGCGAGGCACCCACATATTCCAGCCCGACGCCTGCCCAGACGACGTCACTCGATTCGGTCCGTAACACGGTGAAGTCCGTTGCAGACCAGCTCTGCCATCCACCGCCGAGGGCCACGAGCAGCCGCTCGCTGACGCGAGCGCTCCCGCCGACCGAAATCTCGACCGGCATGTCCCACTCTTGCGTCTCGATTCGGATTCCGAACGTGTCCTTCCGGGCTTCCAGCGGCGTGTAGAAGGTCACGGCAGCGGACACGAGGGCACGACCGCCGATCTCTCCGAGCACGCCGCCCCGGAAGCGCCAGCCGTTGAAAGCCCAGCGCGAGTCTCCGGCCGCATTCCGGATCGTATTGTCCGGATCGTTGATCTCCGCATCGAAGTTGCGCCGGAATACCTGCCGCAGGTTCCCGGTGAGGACGGAGCCTTCGAGGCCAGCGCTGAACATGCCGACGCGACGTGCCACCGCGAGACCGACCGAGCTCACTCCTCCATCGTGCCGCCGACTTTCCTCGAACGGATAGTCACCGAAACCCGTCTCCAGCGTGTCCCGCAGGACGACGTCCCAGTTCTGATCGAGCTCGGCGTTGATGGTCAGTCCGACGCTCCAACTGCGATACGGAATAACCGCCTGCAGTACGGCCAGGCGACTGCGGCCGATCGACTGATCGCCGCTCGTCGACTTGACGGTCGCCTTCTCGGGACTCAGCGTGGCCCCGATGCTCGGTCGCCCGAACAGGTTGAGATCTGCCGGGTTCCGGGACGTAAACGTGCCCCCCAGCAGTCCCAGACCCGTTCCGCCGAGGGCTGCAGCGCGGCCGTCGAGCGGAGGTACAGGGTACCCCAGACCGAGAGACGTGACGGGCGTCTGTCCGGCCGCGATGCTCGGGAGCAGAACGAGCAGCGCCACGCCACCGACCACACGGATCGCCCCTCGGGCCAAGCTCGGACGCCTTGTCATGGGAGCAGGAACGACGGGTTGGGAGTGAACAAAATGCGCACCGCCGGTCGCAGCCCGTCGGCATCTTCGACCGAGTAGAATTCCCAGTACCCGAATGCGCGGTTTTCCGGAAACGGAATGATCCCGACCCGCAGGAGCGGGACGGAGTCGGCGGACACCGCCGACCATGCAGCCACGAACGCCGTGATGTCGTAGCTGACCACGGTACCAGCAGCAAGCGAATCCGGATCCAGTAACGCCGGCGCTCCCAACGTCCCGCCGATCGGCGTCTTCTCCCCGAACACGAATGGGTCGGCGAGCAGGCGCACGGTCTGGGATCCAAGCTCGCCGGCGAGGGCGAACGGGTCATCCGGCGCCGCGGCCGGACGAAACTCGAGGGCCGCCTTGTTGATGATCGCCCCCCTGAGCTCTGCCAGGCCGATGCTGTCGGGGAGCGAGAAATCGAAGTAATAGCGCGCAGACGGAAGACCGGCCTGACGGAGTCGGGTCGTGACCTCCGGGGTCGCGGGATCGAAGATGAAGGTGCTCGGGTCCGCTCCCCGCACGATCGTCACGACCGTGTCGACCCCTTCGGGAACCGCCCCGGCGACCAGCGCGATGCTGTTCACACGCACCTCCGTGTCGACACCGAGAAGCGACAGCGCAAAGCCCGGTTCGCCCTCGGATTCCCGCCAGGAGCTGAGCAGCGAATCGACGTCGACGGCGAGCGCCACCACGAGCGAATCCGGTTGCTCGGCAAGCGTGTCGGCAGGTGCCGTCAGGCTGTCGCGACCGAGCTCTTCTCCGAGATCCCCGCCCGGGGTCGTCCATGGTTCCCCGATGCGGGCCCTCGTCCAGGTGGCCTCATCCGCGTCGAACGTACGGGCCATGGACAAGAGGGCGACCTCGATCCCCGCCTCGGAAATCACGGAGCGGGCCGTGTCCACGCGAAAGCGCACGTAGGCCGACGTGAAGCTGTCGATCGCCACCCGCGCCGTATCCACGAAGACCGAGTCCGGGATGGTGCTGAACCGACCCAGCGTTCGCGCCCGGAGGTCCGTGCGCTCGGAGACCAGCTGGTAGGACGCGCCGCTCGGGATCGTGAAGCCCGTGTAGGATGTGTCTCGCCACGACGGAAGATCCCGTGCGTCCAGCAGGACTTCTATCGTGGGCGTCGAGGCTCCGGGAGCGTCGTCCGGATCCGTTACGACGAGGAAGTCTTCGGTGCACCCGATCGGCGCTACGGCGGCGAGTCCGCACAGCGCTACCAGCGGGGCTCGCCGCACGCTCACGCCCCGTCCGGATCCGCGTTGTCATCCGATCCCGTTCGACCCTCCAGACGGAACTGGTGCGGAAGCAGCTCCTGCAACCGCCAGGTCGCGCTGCCCTCCGTGCCCTCGCTCCCGACCTCGAGATCCGGAGCGAACTCCGCGAGAGCCTGGCGGCACATGCCGCACGGCGGGATCGGGGCCGTCGAGTCGGAACAGACCAGGATGCGCCGGAACCGGGTGGCTCCGGCGGCGACCGCAGATCCGATGGCCACGCGCTCGGCACACACGGTGACCGGGTAGGCGGCATTCTCCACGTTGCACCCACGAAAGATGCGGCCGTCGGCCGACTCGAGCGCGGCGCCGACCCTGAAGCCCGAGTACGGAGCGTACGCGCGCTCTCTGGCACGGCGCGCCTCCGCCCGCAGTTCTTCGAGTCCCGTGTCAGAATCCATCGGTCATCGTCCGCAGAGCCTCGACGCGCAGCTCGTCGTCGAGGCTGGTTCCCTCTCGATCCACTTCCAGAGTGGGCAGCCGCTGCGCCCATCCCGTCAGGATCTCGTAATCGATCGTGTCGCACATCCGGGCCATCTCCTCGAGTCCGATGGTCTGGTCGCGGTCGGCCCCGAGCAGCGTGGCCACGTCGCCTGGACGGACGTCGTCGCGTCCCGTCACGTCCACTACGATCACGTCCATACACACGACGCCCCGGATCGGTGCCTCATGACCGCGGATGAGGGCACGTCCCCTGTTCGACAGCTCTCGCCGCAGGCCATCTCCGTACCCGATCCCGAGAGTCGCCAGGCGCGCGGGCGCCTGCGCCGTCCAGGTGGCCCCGTACCCGACCGTGGCTCCGGCGGGCACATCACGCACCGCCAGCACCCGGGTCCTGACGCTCAGCACCGGGGCCGGCCGGGGCTCCCACGTGCCACCACCGTACAGATAGATGCCGGGTCGGACCAGGTCCGCCTCGAGTCCCTCGTGCAGCATCGCGGCCGCACTGTTCGCGGCGTGCACGAGCCCCGGGTCCACTCCCGCGGCTCGGAGCTCATCGAGAGCCGAGGTGAAGCGCTGCCACTGCCGTCGAGTGGCCTGCGGGTCCGTGTCCGCAGAGTGGAGGTGGGTCAGCGTTCCCCTCAGCCTCACGCCGCCGCGCTCGACAAACTCCCCCACCTGCCGGGCCCACGAAGGGGCGGCCGCCCAATCGAGCCCGAAACGCCCCATCCCCGTGTCCACCTCGAGGTGGACGGCCAGCTGGTCCTCCCGCGCCGTCTCGCACTCCCTCAAGGCCTCGAGACCGGGCACGACCGGCTCGAGGCGCTCCGCGCGCAGCAGTGGCACATCGGTCGGGAGGTTCGGCGCGAACACGACGATCGGACCCCGCCACCCTACCCGTCGGAGACGCTCGCCCTCGGTGGGTCGGGCGACCCCGAATCCCCACGGGTCCGCGTCACGGAGGGCGCGCACGGCCGATTCCAGGCCTATCCCGTACGCGTCCGCCTTTACCATGGGGAGGAGACGGCACCCGCCGGCTAGGCGCTCCGAGAGGACCCGGCTATTTCTGCGAAGCGCCCCCAGATCCACCTCTTTCCAGGCACGCCCCGTCGCTTCGTTTGACACGTTTTTCAAGGCCGGCATAGTATATCCAGCCCATGTCCGACGAGCAACAGAATCCGACGACCGCCAGCAGCGAAGCGGAGCACCTGGAGCGTTCCCGGCCCGGCGACGCGGTGCTCGGGCGCAGCCTCAGCCTGGTGCGCTATCTGCGCGAGCACTGTGCTTGGGACGCGCGACAGACGCCGACCACGCTGCGTCCGTACCTTCTCGAGGAGGCGCACGAGGTCGCTGAGGCCATTCTGGCCGGTGATGATGACGCCCTCGCGCGGGAGCTTGGCGACCTGCTGCTCAACGTGGCCTTCCAGGCGGTTCTCGGCGAAGAGCGGGGCGCCTTCGACGCGGACACGGTCGTTCGGGAGCTCGAGCGGAAGATGCGGGACCGACACCCGCACGTGTACGGAGACGCCGCCGAGGCACCGGACTGGGAACGTATGAAGGCCGGGCACAGGAGCGCGGGGGCGGACGATGCGGCGCTCGGCTCCGTCGATCCGTTCGACGGTCTCCCGTCCGGCATCGAACCCCTGAGCCGGGCCCTGCGCATGCAGGATCGCGCGGCCGGACTCAATTTCGACTGGCCCAGCGTGCGGGGAGCTCTGGACAAGCTCGAAGAAGAGCTCGGCGAACTGCGCTCGATTCTTCGGACCGACGACTCGGCAGGAACCGGGGAGGCGGATCCACGGGTCGAAGACGAGCTCGGGGACGTCCTGTTCGCTGCCGTCAACGTGGCCCGCCTCGCCGGACTGCACCCGTCGACAGCTCTCGAGCGCGCATCGGCGAAGTTCGCCGCCCGTTTTCGTCGCCTTCTGGAAGTCGCGCGCGATGAGGGACTCGATCCGCGACGGGCGTCCCTCGAGGAGCTGGATGTCCTGTGGGAACGGGTCAAGGCGGAGTCCGCTCCGGCCTGATCCGCCGGGAAAGCCCGGTCAGCCTCCCGTGATCTGCTTGACGTGCTTCTGCCCGCTGCGCACCCCAACACCCACCACGACACCGTACACGACGGCCGTGGGAGCACCGAGAACAGGGAGCAGCGCCACGATCGGCGCGGCAACGAGAGCCCCCGCGATCCCCGCGATCCAGGGGGCCGCCGGCTTCTGTGCGGTATCCACGAAGCGCAGGCGCGTGCGTACGAAGTCCCTCACCTTCACGTAGCTGATGCCCATGCCGGCTCCCGCCGCCGCGAGCATGAGTACTGCGATGAGCTCCATCTCTCCTCCTCTCGGCACTTAGTACGGCCCGACCGCCAGTTTCGTTTCAGGCCTGGCCGACCCGCCGCGTGGAGCGGTCAGGGCGTGAGGCGCGTCATGAGCCTCGGGAAGGCGATCGCTTCTCTCAGATGCGGCAAGCCGCAGATCCAGCCGACCGTCCGTTCGAGGCCCAGTCCGAATCCGCTGTGTGGGAACGTGCCGTATCGCCGCAGGTCCAGATACCACTCGTACGCCTCCTCCGGCAGCCTCTCTGCGCGAATTCGGGCCAGGAGTCGGTCGTAGTCGTCCTCCCGCTGACTGCCGCCGATGATCTCCCCGTATCCCTCCGGCGCGAGCAGATCGTTGCACTTGACCGTGCGGATGTCCTCCGGATTCTCTTTCATGTAGAAGGCCTTGACCTCCTTCGGATAGTCGAACACGAACAACGGCTTGTCGCGCCCTTCGGTCAGGAGGCTCTCGTGCTCGGCACCCAAGTCGTCGCCCCACTGGATGTCGCTTCCCTTTTCCTGCAGCGCGGCCACGGCTTCCGTGTAGCTCGTGCGGTCGAAGGGAGGCGCGATCGCTTCGAGGCAGCCCGGATCCCGTTCGAGCGTCTCCAGCTCCTCGGCACTGCGCTCCAGCACTCGCGCCACGAGAAAGGAAACGAACTCCTCCTGCAGGCGCATATTGCCCTCGGAGTCGAGCCACGCCACCTCCGGCTCGACCATCCAGAACTCGGTCAGATGGCGACGGGTCTTGGACTTCTCGGCCCGGAACGTGGGGCCAAAGCAGTAGACCTTGCCCAGAGCCGCGGCGGCGGCCTCCACGTACAGCTGGCCCGTCTGCGCCAGGTACGCCGTGCCGAGATCGAAGTACTCGGTGCTGAACAGAGTGCCGGCCGACTCGCCGATCGACCCCGTGAGGATCGGCGTGTCCACGAGCACGAAATCGCGTTCGTAGAAGAACTGGCGGATCGCCATCGCGATCTCGTTGCGGACGCGCATGATCGCCACTTGCCGGTCGGACCGGAGCCACAGGTGACGGTGGTTCAGGAGAAAGTCGACCCCGTGCTCCTTCGGCTGGATCGGGTACTCCTCGGAGGCGCCACACAGCTCGAGCCGCGACGCCGTGACCTCGTAACCGCCTGGCGCTCGTTCGTCTCGCCGGACCGTCCCCTCGAGCCGTACGCTGCACTCGTAGGCCAGCTGGCCGGCCGCCCTCCACGAGGCGTCATCGACCTCGTTACGGGCGATCACCACCTGCACCGCACCCGTACCGTCGCGCAGGAGGAGAAACGCGATCTTGCCGCTCGAGCGAAACTGCGAGGCCCAACCGAGGAGCGCTACCGGTGAGCCGACATGATCGGCCAGGGCACGTACGGTGGCGGTAGAGGTTTCCATGGATCGTTCCGTTCTGAGTTTCCATCCGGGCCGCGAACCTAGACGGGCCTACCGGACGCGTCAACGTCACCCGATGGCGTACAGGGCAGCGCTGTCGGCATAACGCTCCGCGAGCTCCCGGCCGAACGGCCGGTTCGGCACCGCCCCCAGCTCCGGGTCCGAGTCGACCATCGCACGCGCCCGGTGCCGCGCGTGCTCCAGCAGGGCGACATCTCGTTCGAGATCGGCAAACCGAAGGTCCGGTAGCCCGTGCTGCTCCGACCCGAACAGATTTCCCTGACCACGAAGCCGCAGATCTTCACGGGCCAGGGCGAAGCCGTCGTCCGTGGCTGCGAAGGCTCGCAAGCGGTCAGGCATTGACGCGCCGGAGTAGAACGCCACGCAGTAGCTTTGATCGGCGCCTCGCCCCACCCGACCACGCAGCTGGTGCAGCTGCGCCAGTCCGAAGCGCTCCGCGTGCTCGACGATCATCACCGTGGCGTTGGGAACGTCGATGCCCACCTCGATCACCGTCGTGGCGACCAGCAGACGGACCTCGCCCGCGAGGAACCGGCGCATCGTCAGATCCTTGTCGGCGGAGCTCATGCGACCGTGCAGCAGTGCGAGCTCGTACTCGGGGAACAGGGATGCCAGCTCCTCGATCGCCTGCGTGGCGGCGGCTGCCTCTACGGCTTCGGATTCGTCGATCAGGGGATACACGACGTACGCCTGCCGTCCCGCTGCCAGCTGCTCGCGAACGAATTCGAAGGCCGCCACGCGGTCGCGGGGGCCGCGCACGCCCGTAATGATCGGTCGGCGGTCGGGTGGCATCTCGTCGATCACGCTCAGATCCAGGTCTCCGTACAACGCCATGGCGAGGGAGCGCGGAATCGGGGTCGCCGACATGACCAGTGTGTCTGCGGATCCGCCCGCGTCGCGCAGGGCCCGTCTCTGCTCGACGCCAAACCGGTGCTGTTCGTCGATGACCATGAGGCCGGGTCTACCGAACTCGACTCCTTCCTGAATCAGGGCGTGCGTGCCGATCAGCATCTCCAGGTCTCCGTTCCGTGCGGCAGCCAGCAGATCCTCTCGCCGTGCTCCTGTCACCGAGCCGGTGAGAAGGCGTGGCTCGATTCCGACCGGCGCCAGCAGGCGTGCGAGGGTCCGCTGATGCTGCTCGGCGAGAATCTCCGTCGGGACCATCAGGACGGCCTGCGTCCCGCAGTCCACGGCTCGGACCATCGCGGCGGTGGCCACAACGGTCTTTCCGCTCCCCACGTCTCCCTGCAGGAGCCTGTACATGCGATTCGGGCTCTCGAGATCCGCTCGAACCTCCGACCACGTTCGTTGCTGCGCCTCGGTCAGACGGAAGGGCAGCGAGCGCAGGAATCGGTCTGTGCGCCGCGGCGGCGCGTTCAGGGGCCGACCCGTCTCCCGACCGCGGTACCTATGGCGAGCCCGCGCGTGCAGAAGCTGCAGGAAGAAAAGCTCCTCATAGGCGAGGCGGCGGCGCGCGGGCTCGATGCGATCCAGGCTCGCGGGTCGGTGCATGGTCACGAGCGCCTCGCGAAGGGGCATGAGACCGGCGGCCCGCAACCAGTCGGCCGGGAACAGCTCGCGGCCTTCGGCCGCCGCGAGAAGGTCATCCAGGTTGGAATCGACGATCGAGCGGATCTGCCGGTGGCTCAGCCCCTCCGTGGCCCGATACACCGGAAACACACGCCCCTCCCGCCCGGCCGTCTCACCGTCCGACGCCAGGACCGTGTACTCGCGGGGCCGCATTTGCCGTCCGTGGTAGAATCCGATGCTGCCGGACGCCAGCAGCAGATCACCCTTGCGAATGACGTTGTCGAGCCACGGCTGGCCCGGCCAGGCACACTCGATCAGGCCCGTCTCGTCCTTGAGCACCGCGTGGAAGATCCGCAGGCGGCGGCGTGTCGGCACCACGCCCTTCGAGACGACGCGTCCGATGATGCTGGCTTCGTCCCCCGGCCGAAGCGTGGAGATGGCGGCCACGGTCGTGGCATCCTCGTACCGGTGAGGGACGTGGTACAGGAGGTCGCGCGCCGTGTGAACGTCCATGCGCGCGAAACGCTCGGCCCGCCGCGGCCCGACACCCGTCAGGTACTGCACCGGCCTCTGCAGATCCTCGGTCCCGCTCGACACGTCAGTCCAGCAGCTTCTCGACGTACGCGACGGGATCGAACAGCGCGAGGTCCGACTCGGCCTCTCCCGTCCCGACGTAGCGTACCGGAACGAAGAACTGCCGACTCACGGCCACCGCCGTCCCCCCGCGAGCGGTGCTGTCGTACTTCGTCATGACGATTCCGGTGAGGGGAAGTCCTTCGCCGAATTCGCGGACCTGATTGAGCACGTTCTGCCCGGCCGTCGCATCCACGACGAGCAGCCGGTCATGCGGAGCGCCCTCCACGTGCCGACTCGTCACCCGATCGATCTTCCGCAGCTCTTCCATGAGATTACGCTGCGTGTGCAGGCGTCCCGCCGTGTCGATGATCAGCACGTCGGTTCCCCGCGCCGACGCAGCCTCGGCCGCGTCGAAGGCGACGGCGGCCGGATCTCCACCGGCCTGCCCACCCACGAAGCCGGCCCCGAGGCGCTCCGCCCACAGGCGGAGCTGCTCCTGCGCTCCGCTCCGAAACGTGTCCGTAGCGGCCAGAGTGACCGCGAGCCCGGATCGGATCGCCCGGAATGCGATCTTAGCCGCTGTCGTCGTCTTTCCCGTGCCGTTGACGCCGACCAGAAGCACCACGTACGGAGTGGATCCGGTGGCGGTCCGGAACTCCAGGCGGCCGCCTCCCGTCCCGCTCTTCGCGTCCTCCGGTTCCACCGCATCGAGCATCGACCGTATCCGCCCTGCAAGCAACGCGCGGAGCTGCGGCTCGGTCTTCACCTTGCCGCGCCTCGCGGCGCTCTCGAGCTCACGAACCAGGTCTCCGGCCGCCTCCAGCCCGAAGTCCGCCTCGAGGAGGACTCGTTCGAGCTCCTCGATCGAGTCCTCGTCGATTCCCTTGACCAGGACCGACACGTCCGTCAGGGACAGGTCGACGATGCGCCGCCACAAGGATCGGCCCTGGTCGGTCTCCCTGAATCTCATCCTCTCTTCGGTCACGCTCTCCTCGTCGTGTCGCCTCTCGGTCACTCCGAACGCGTCAGCGCAGGCCGACCCGCCGTCTCCACATCCACTCCGCGCACAGGAGCAGCACGGCTGCGGCCAGCGGCCATACGGGAGGCGAGCCTCCTCCTCGCATCCGTTCCGGGATCGCGTCGATCGCTGCCCCGACGTCGATGGCCGGCCCTTGCAGCCGCGGTGCCAGCTCGGCGGACGACGCCACGTGAAACGGACGCTCGACCTGGAACGCGGCATCTCCTGCTCTTCCGCGCGCCACGAACCGGGCGTCTCCCGCCGCGAGACCGGCGCCGGTGACCGTCGGCGGCGGGACGCCGGAGCTGTCTGACCACACGAGTGTTCCCGCGGCATCTCGCAGCTCGAGTGTAAGATCGCGCACATCGGGAGCCACACGCCACCGGACCGTCTCTCCGGCCGCCGGAGTCGGGTCGTCCAGTCGTACGGGAGCCGGTGCGGCTTGCTCCAGCAGCCAGGCGGCGAGCCCCCCGTACAGCCCACGGTAGAGATCCATGCCGACCGCGCCACGTGCCGCCCAGCGCCACGTCCCCTCGCTCAGAACGACAGCCCATCTGCGGGTGCCGTCCGCCCCGATCACCGCTACCGGTCGAAGCGCTCCCCGTCGATCCTGGCGCGCCGCGAGCACCGCCTGGTCCGCCCGCCCGCTCGAACCGCGCAGACGCAGGACGGGAGGAAGTGCGGCCGGATCCAATCCCAGCAGAAAGGCCGCCACCGGCCCGGGCGGCGGCGGAGTGACCGGATACCACTCGCCCGCGAGCGTCTCACCGATGTTGACCGGCGTGCCGGGCACCGGTCCGGCGCCCCGAGCCAGATGGAGGATGGCCGGTCGGCGCCGGGCCGCCTCGGCCAGCCAGGCCGGGAAAGTCCCGGATTGCCCCTGCAGCACGAGGAGCGATGACCGCTCCGCCGCGCGTCGCACGGACGACTCGGGCACCCCGGGAAGGTGCTCTACCCCGACGCTCAGGTACCGACCGTCTCCCACACGGAGGAAGGCGCGGGCTCCTCCGGGCACCGCACGGTCCAGCAGCGGGAGAAGGTAGCGCGGCTCCCAGTCCGGGTCTGTCGAAACCAGCACTGCTCCCGACGGCGGTGAGGCGATGCGCAGCCACGCTCGGCGATGCGCTGCCCGGACCCACGGCTCGGAGACGCCCGCAATCCTCGCGTCGAGGGCCACCCAACCAGCATCACCGACTCCGGAGGGCATGGGAGAAGCCAGCCTCGCAATCACCGAACGACCCGCCGCCGGAGCCTGGACCACCGCGTGTGCGAGCTCGGAATCTGCGTGGTGCAGCCCGATGCGCACCGAGTCGTCGTGCTCGCCGAGTCCGACGATCTCCACCAGGAGCTCCACCGTGTCCCCTGCCGCCACGGCGGACGGAGCGTCGACGTTTCGAATCGCGTGACGACCCACGGCTTCCCCTACGCGTATCTCCCGAACACCCAGTCCGAGGCGCACAGCCAGGCGACGTGACGCTTCACGGTCATCCAGTTCGCCGTCCGTGAACAGAATCACCGAATCGGCGCCATCCAGACGGGCACGCTCGATTCCGTCGGCCGCCCGCGACGCCCGGGCGGAGGGCAGCAGACGTTCGAGGTCGCCTCGCGTCACGGGCTCGGCCGTGTCGCCGAACGTCCAGAAGCGCACGTCGCCACGGGACTCCGCGAGGCGAGTCGCAGCGCGCACGGCCCGTTCGATCCGGTTTTCGCCGGACGAGGTCCCCGCGGGCAGAGACATGCTCAGGGACCGGTCGATGAGGACCGCCATGTGCCCGCGCGGGCCACCGGACGACCGGAGAACGGGAAGCCACGGAGAAGAGAGAGCCAGGAAGAGGGCGCACGCGCGGAGAGCTGCCGCCACGGCACGGCCTGCCACGCGCTCTTCGCGCCGGCCGTACCACCAGATGGAGGTCCCGAGCGCTACGGCCGCGGCGACGATCACGCCTGTCACCGCCGTCATCAGACCGATGCCCCCGCCCTCGAGCCCATGCAGATCAAACTAGGACGGTCGGCCAATCGAGGGCAGGCGTCGAGCAACCGGATCGGATTCCGGTCGGATATGCTCAGTCCGCGCTGGCCGTCTGCGCCTCGGACGGTGAGGGCAGATCCACCCCCGCCAGCAGATCCAGAGCCTCGTCCCGGCCCGCCTGGAAGTCGACCCGATACTGATCCTCGAGGGCCGGCGCTGAGGGAAGGTTCATGGTGGCGGGATTCCGGTGCGCCCCGCTCTGAAGGAACTCATAGTGAAGGTGAGGACCGGTCGCGAGGCCCGTGGAGCCGACCCGGCCGATGACCTGTCCTTGCTCCACGCGAGCGCCGACCCTGACACCGGCGGCGATCGCGCTCAGATGAGCGTAACGGGTCTGGATGCCTCGTGTGTGGCGCACTTCGACGATGCGGCCGAACGTTCCCCATGTCCCGGCGCGGGTAACCGTGCCTGAGGCCGTGGTCTTTACGGGTGTGCCGCGCGGGGCTCCGTAGTCGATGCCCGGGTGCGCCCGGTATCGCTTCAGGATGGGATGGTACCGCCGGTTCGAGAAGCCGCTCGTGATCCGATACGGCACCGGATAGCGGAGGAACACACCCCGCAGAGCCTCGCCGTCGACATCGAAGTACTCGCGCCGTCCGCCGGGTCGCGCATACGGGATGGCCGACAGGACGCGACCCCGGTTTCTGAGCTCGATGGCCAGGAAGCGCCTCGTCCGAACGCTGCCATCAGGTCGCAGCTCGCGCTCGATGGCCACCCGGAAGGCATCGCCCCGACGGATGTCTCGCGTGAAGTCGAGCTTCCACGCGAACACGTCCGCCAGGTCGTATACATATTCCTGGAACTCGTGCTCGCCCAGGCGATCCACTTCTCCGGACAGATCGGCGAACCAGAGACTGGATTCGATCAGCCCGGCCAGGCGGAGCGTGTCCACCCGCACGGGAACCGTCATGACTTCGCTGGCCCAGCCAGCGGAGCCTGCCTGGAGCCGCAGCAGGGAATCCTGGTTGAGCTGCAACAGGACCTCGTCCGGCGACTGGCCGGGCGGGCCGGACAGCCGCATGACGACGCCGGGCCGGAACGATCGGGGATTCTTGTGCTGCCGGACCACTTCGATCAGCTGGTGGATCGCTCCCGGCGTGAAGCCTCGGAGCTCCAGAACTTGTGCCAGTGTCTCGCCGGATCTGAGGGTGTCGTACACGATCTCGGGAGGTGGTGGAGCGGGTACGTGAACCGTCCGGATGACGGAATCCTCGGAGTCGGAGCCGGCTCGGAGCATGGACCGGAGCATCAGACCCGTCAGCAGCACTACGATTACCGTCATCGCCGGAACGGCATACCCTCTTGAAGACGCGGGTCGAGGCGGCCGTGGCCGGCGGCCTCGCCGGTCGGGTCCCGGTCTGTGTGCAGCGAGATTCAATATCGTTTCCTCATGCGGGCCGGTCTTCCGGCCTGTAACCTCGTTCCGTCAGATCATCAGTCCATCTGGCGCCGTATGAACGTCGGGATCTCGAGATCCTCGATCTGCGACCGCTCGCTGAACCGGCTCCCGATATCCACGCGCGGACGGGACGGCGCCATCGGCGCTCCCCCGGCCAGCGACACGAGACGCGGACGCACGACCGGCTCGGAGACGGCGGACACGACCTTGAGCTCGGGTACCGTTTCCTCGTGCACCTCCTCGCCGAACCCCGTCGCGATCACCGTTACCCGGACCCGGCCGTCGATCTCGGGGTCATGCACGGCGCCGAAGATCATCTCGGCTTCGTCCCCGACCGCCTCCTGCACGATTGAATTCACGGTGGTCACCTCGTCGATGGCGAGATCCATCCCGCCGGAGATGTTCACCAGGACTCCCGTGGCACCGTGTATCGATACGGCGTCGAGCAGTGGGGAGCAAATGGCCTGCTGGGCTGCCTCCACGGCTCGCTCGTCTCCGCTCGCCTCGCCCGTTCCCATCAGGGCCGCGCCGCGGTTCGACATCACCGTACGCACGTCGGCAAAGTCGACGTTGACCTCACCTGTGAGGCTGATCAGGTCGGAGATGCCCTGCGTCGCGTGCAGAAGGACTTCGTCGGCCTTCTTCAGCGCATCGCGGAACGTGGTTCCCTTCCCGACGACCGAGAGCAGTCTCTCGTTCGGAACGACGATCATCGTATCAACCGAACGCCGGAGGTCGCGCAGTCCGAGCTCCGCGTGTCGCATCCTCTTGCGGCCCTCGAAATTGAAGGGCCTCGTGACGATGGCGATGACGAGCGCGCCAAGCTCGTGCGCGATGTGGCCCACACGTGGGGCGGCGCCAGTGCCCGTCCCACCGCCCATTCCGGCGGTCACGAATACGAGATCGGCTCCTTCGAGGGAGCGCCGGACTTCCTCTTCGTTCTCGGCGATCGCCTGACGTCCCACCTCGGGCCTCGCCCCCGCCCCCAACCCCCGCGTGAGCTTGCGCCCGATTTGTAGAGTCAGGTGAGCGTTGCAGTTGCCGAGTGCCTGTGCGTCGGTGTTGATGGCGACGAACTCGACCCCGTCGAGGTTCTCTTCGACCATCCGGTTGACGGCGTTTCCTCCAGCCCCTCCCACGCCCACCACCTTCATGCGGGCGTTCCGTGTGGTGTCGCTCTCGAACTCGAATACCATCTGACCCTCCCGACCGTTGAGATTCACCATCGCTCCGATCTCCGCATGGACGTCTCCAGCGCTGCGCTCAGAAGAAGTCTCGCAGCCAATCGGCGACCCGACTGAACGCGCGCAGGGCGATCCCCTCTCCGCTCTCCCGTGCCCGCGTGCCGCCGTACAGAGCCAGTCCCGTCGCCGTCGCCAGCCCGGCGGACCGCACGGCTTCGGCCAGCCCGTCCAGGTCCCTCGCAGGAAGCCCGACGGACACGGGCATGTTGAACACGGTCTGGGCCAGCTCGACCACGCCGTCGAGATTGGCTCCACCGCCCGTGAGGACGATTCCCGCGGGCAGCTGGCCGAGCAGCCCCTTCTCCTCCAGGGCCTCGTAGACGAGTCCGAAGACTTCGTCGAGACGCTGTTCGATGATGTGAGACAGGAGTTCTCGTGAGACCTCCCGGGTGCTGCCCGGGGTAGGTCCTGCGATCTCCAGTCGCTCGCCCCCTTCGACCCGCCGCGTCCGGGCGCTGCCGGACGAGCGCTTGAGCTCCTCCGCGTCGGCCAGCTGAATGCCGAGACCCTTGACGATGTCGTTCGTGACCGTCTCGCCTCCCCACGGCAAGCTGGCCACCAGATGCAGTCGACCGTCCCGGAACACCATCATCTCGGTCGCCGCCCCGCCGATCTCGAGCAGGGCCACGCCGACCCGTCGTTCTTCGTCCGACAGGACTGCGAGATTGCTGGCGAGCGGAGCCAGCACCAGCTCGTCCGTCCGATAACCGGCTCGATCGATGGCTTTCCGCAGGTTGAGGCAAGCGGCGGATCCCGCTGTGACGATCGCCACGTGCGTCTCCAGCCGCGTCGCCTCCATGCCGCGCGGGTCCTGTATCCCGACCCGGCCGTCCACCACGTAGTCCTGCGGAATGGCGTGCAGGAGCTCGCGATCGGGAGGAACGACGATGGCACGTGCCACGCGATGAACCTCGCCGATATCCCTCTCGTCGATCTCGGCCCCGGCCACCGCCACGACGCCGGACGAGGATCCGACCTCGATGTGATCTCCCGCGATGCCGGCGAATACGGCTGTCGGCTCCACACCGGCCATCTCCTCGGCGTCGCGCATGGCTTCGCGTATGGCCTCCGTCGCTGCCTCGATATGGGTTACGGAGCGGTTGCGTACGCCCTCCGTCGGGACCACTCCGACGCCTACGACACGGCCCTGCTCCGCATCCGAATCCCACCTGCCGGCGGGCTCGAGAAGGACGACGCTCGTGGTCGTCGAGCCCACATCGAGACCGGCGACGCACCGAGCTCCGCCGATCACGCGCCGTCCTCCAGAGCGACGAACACGCGGTCCCGGAACCGGCCATCCACGGACCGGATGCGACCCCGATCGGAGCACTCGCGAAGAGCGCTCTCCACGCGCAGGAACGCGAGCTCGGTATTCTCCGTCGGAAGCAGGACGCGGCCCGCGTGACTTCCCTCGAGCAGCAGCAGCTCGATCGACTCCCCGCTCACGTGTCGGACCTCGGACACACGCTCGACGAAGTCCCGGTTGAGCTGTCCGAGCCGTTCGAGCGCGGCAAGCGCACGACGGGAGCCCTCGGGCACGACCCGATCGGACTCCACCCGTGCGTCCTGCAGGATGGGGAGGTCCAGCCGATGCTGCGCCGGATCCAGGGGTAGCACATAGCCGCGGGCGTCCACGGCCTGCAGAACCGGCGTGGCGACGAGGGCTACGGGTTGAATTTCGCGTACGTCGACCGTGAGGCGGGTCAGGCCGGATCGCCGGATGCGGACGTCCTCGACGAGCGGGTGCAGTCGGAGCCTGGACTCGGCCGCGGAGTGATCGTCCCACACCGAGGCGTCGGGTGGCACGGAGGCGAGGGCGCGGGCGGCAGCGGGATCGACGAATCGCGTTCCCGTGAACTCGACGCGGGACACGCGGAGCGCCGGGATCGAACGAAGAACAACCGGGCCCCACAGCGGGCTGGCCACGCCGACCGCGGCGGCGGCGGCGACCAGTGAGAGCCTCCTGCGCGCTTCCCTGTTCATGATGCGGCCCCCACGGAGGCGAGCTCCTCCGGGTCGAATCCCCACAGTCGGATCTCGGGCTCCAGCCAGACGCCTTCCTTCTCGTGGACGCGGCGCCGTGTCTCGGCCATTAGCCACAGAACGTCCGCTGCCAGCGCATCGGCGAGGTTCGCGATGAAGTTCGCGTGTCGTTCCGTGATCTGGGCGTTTCCCTTCCGGGCGCCCCGCATACCGGCCCGAACCACGAGCTGCCAGGCTGCGCCATGCGGCGGTCCCGGGTTCTTCCAGATCGATCCGCAGGACGGCAGCTCGTACACCTGCGCCTCGACCTTCCGGGCGCGGCGCATCCGGTGGGCCATCTCGATGGCCGCCGGATCTCCCGGTCGGGCCTCGAACTCCCCGTCGAGGAAGACCCAGTCATCGGGAACACCGACGGTCCGATAGGCCGGTCGCGCTTCGGCGCGTGTGAGCCGGACCGTTGCGCCCTCGGGCGTCATCGCGTCCACGCGGATCGCTCGGTCCCACAGACCGGTATCGGTGGAGCCCGCATTCATCCGCAGGCCACCCCCCACGCTTCCCGGCACGGCTTCGAGAAACTCCCATCCGCCGCGGCCCGCCCGGCGCGCCTCGCCGACGACCGCGGGAAGTCCGGCGGCGGCTCCGGCCTCCAGGGTCGCGTCCTGGAGGCGAAGGAAGTCGAACTGGCCGCTGAGAACGATGACGGCCTCGGAAACGCCGCGATCCGCCACGAGCACGTTCGCGCCCCAGCCGAGCACCCGGTACGCCCCGTCCGCGGATTCGAGAGCCGCACCCAGAGCCTCGCGTGATTCCAGGCGGGCGAAACGGTTCGCCGGACCGCCGATCCGGTACCGGGTGAGGTCCGCGAGAGGCACGTCAATCTCCCACATCGACTCTATCCTCCGAGCCACAGACGGCGTGGGCGAGGCGGGTTACATCTCCCGCTCCCATGAAGACGACCACGGCCTCATCCGCCAGTTCATCGACCCAATCGGCCGCCTCGTCCGGCGACACGACGCGAATACGTCCGCCCGCCGGCTCGGCCAGAAGCTTCGACGTTACGCCGGGTATGGGCTGCTCGCGTGCCGGATAGACAGGAAGCACCGCCGCCGCGTCCGCCCCGGCCAGGGCGGCGGCGAAGTCAAGCGCCATGTCCCGGGTACGGCTGTACAGGTGCGGTTGGAACACCACGGCGATCGGTCGTCCCGGCCACGCGTTGCGCGCGGCGGCGAGCGAGGCCCGGACCTCGGTGGGATGGTGTGCATAGTCGTCGACGATGGTCCGGCCACATCTCGATCCCAGCACCTGCATTCGCCGGTCGACCCCCGTGAATCCCACCAGAGAATCCGCAAGCTCCGTGACCCCCACCCCGAGTCGGAGACCTGCGGCCAGCGCCGCTCCGGCGTTCTGAGCGTTGTGATCTCCCGGCGCCCCCAGCTCGAAGGAGAACATCATGTCCTGACCGGTGAACCGGCAGGTCTGACGCGCCCCATCGCGGGCCACCACTTCCACCCGATAGTCGGCGGCGGGACCCAGGCCGTAGGTGTGGACGCCGCCCAGCCCCCGCAGCGTCTCCGGAATGCCCGGACCTTCGGCGCACGCCAGGATTCCATCCCTCTCCGAGGCGCGGCCCGCGAACTCGCGGAACGCGGCCACCAGGTCGGAGGGACCGTCGTAGCACTCCATGTGCTCCGGTTCGACGGACGTAACGACGGCGAGGCTCGGATCCAGCTCGAGAAACGACCGATCGTACTCGTCGGCTTCGGCCACCGCGACGACGCCGGCGCCCGCACGGGCGTTGCCATTCCATGCCGCCACGCGCCCGCCCACGAGCGCGATGGGATCCAGCCCGCCCGCTTCCGCGATACGGGCCGTCATGGCCGTCACCGTCGTCTTGCCGTGCGTGCCGCCCACGGCCACGAGACGCCGCGCGTTGAGGAGCGCTCCCATGGCGCGAGCTCTCTTGAGAGATGAAACTCCGGCCGTCCGGGCGGCCGCGAGGACCGGATGCCCCGGAGCCACGGCCGAGGTGTACACGACGAGCTCGGCCTCGACCGCGGGTTGCGTGGCCGTCTCCGGCCACAGGCGAACACCCAGATCGCGCAGCCGATCGGTCTCCGGGGTCAATTCCCGGTCCGCGCCGGTCACCAGGTACCCCTCGGCAGCGAGGAGCATCGCCAGGCCGCTCATGCCGGCGCCCGCGATGCCCAGGAGATACACCGAGGCGCCGGTCGCCGGCAGCAGGGTCCGGTCCGGGAGGTGGCGTTCACTCATCGCCCTGTGACTCCGCGTGCCCGAGCAGCCCGAGCAGCTCGCGCGCAATGCGATCGGCCGCGTCGGGGCGGCCCCGCGCCCGCATCGCCTGCGCCATGCTCCGAAGACGACTCCCGTCCTCCAACAGCTCCAGAGCGAGACCCCACAACTCACCGCCATCCACCGAGGCTTCCTCGCGCGCCAGCGCGCCACCGGCTTCGACGAGAGCCTGCGCGTTGTACCGCTGGTGATCTGCGGCGGCAAACGGAAGGGGAACCAGGATCGCCGGCACGCCGGCGGCGGCCAGCTCGGCGCAGGACATGGCTCCGGCCCGGCACACCGCGAGCGTGACGTTCCCCAGCTGCCCGCCCAGGTCGGGGATGAACGGGACTACCCGGATTCTCCCGGCCAGTCCGGCGGCGCGGACCCGCGCCTCGACCGACGACTGATGGGCCGGTCCCGTGATCCACACGACGTGGACGTCCGACGGCCAGGTCGAGATCGTTCCGAGGCCCGTCAGCAGCCTCTCGTTGAGTCCGCGAGCGCCCTGGCTGCCGCCTACGACGGCCACGACCCGGCCAACCGGCCAGTCGTAGACATCGCCCGTGTCGGCCAGCGCGACGGGATTTCCGAGGTCGAACACCCGTGTCCGGTGGCCGGGCCGGATGCGTCGTCGAGCTTCGGGATACCCGAGGTGCACCTGATCGACTCGGGAGGAGAGAAGCCGGGTGACCAGCCCCGGCATCGCGTTCTGTTCCTGCAGCGCCGTGCGACGACCGGTCGCCACTCCCCACGCGACCGCCGGAGCCGACGCATAACCTCCGGTTCCCACGACCAGGCGGGGCCTGAACTCCCGGAAGATGTCGCGCAGGCCGGATCCCACGGACGGAAGGCGTCGGACGAGCCGCCAGTTGCGCCACGGCCGCGACCGATACAGCGGCTCCATCGGCAGGAGTCGGAACGGCCAGCCGCTCTCGGGCAGCACGCGGGCCTCGATCCCGCGATACGATCCCACGAGGAGCACGCGCACGGCGGGCTCGGCCCGTGTCAGGGCCGCTGCGAGATTCAGGGCCGGCACGAGGTGCCCGCCCGTTCCGCCTCCCGCGAGGAGGATGCGCCGGGCCACCGTCAGGCCCTCCCCTTCGAGACGTTGAGCAATATTCCCGTCGCACCGAGCATGAGGATCAGATTCGTGCCGCCCGCGCTGATGAACGGCAGGTTCACACCGGTCGTGGGGAGCAGGCCGAGGGCGACGCCAATGTGAGCGAACGCACCCAGTGCCACGAGCGTCGTGATGCCGACGGCCACCAGGCGTCCGTACGGATCGGACGCGGAACGCGAGATGCGAAGCCCGAGCAGGGCCCACACGAGAAACAGGATGATGATCGCCGCCGCACCGACGAAACCCCATTCCTCTGCGATGATCGAGAATATGAAGTCGTTCTGGGGCTCGGGCAGATACGACATCTTCAGGCTGCTCCTGCCGAAGCCGACTCCGAGCATTCCGCCGGATCCGACCGCGATGAGGGACTGGTTCAGCTGGTATCCTCCCTCCGCGGCGGTCGAGTCCGGATGAAGAAACGCGGTCACGCGAGCCAGTCGGTATCCGCTGCCCGCGATCTGCAGCCAGACCACGGGAAGAGCCGCAGCGGCGAGTGCCGCGAAGTGTCGCACTCGGGCTCCCGCGGTGAACAGGACGGTAGCGGCCGCCGCGGCGATCATGACCGCGGCAGAGAAGTGAGGCTGCAGGAGCACCAGCAGACACACAAAGCCGACGATCAGAAGGCAGGGGAGCAGTCCGTGCCGGAAGTCCAGCAGGCGGTCCTGCTTCTTCACGGCGATGGCTGCCGTCCACAGCACGACGGAGATCTTCGCCAGCTCCGACGGCTGCACGGACAGGCCCAGATCCAGCCAGCGGCGAGCTCCGTTCACACGTGGAGCAATCGACTCGGTGCCGGGCAGGATCAGCGAAGCCAGCAACAGGACGGTGAATCCGAGAATGGGCCACGCCAGGCGTCGATACACGCGGTAGTCGACGATAGAGGCCACGCCGAGCGCCAGCAGCCCGATCCCGGCCCGACTCATCTGCTGGAACAGATAGTGACTGTCTTCGAGACCCTTGCGAAGCGCCACGTGGGAACTCGCGCTGTACACGGAAAGAAGCCCGAAGACCACGAGCGACGCGGTCACGAGGCTCAGGCCCCGGCCGGCGATGGAGGGCCGCGAGCTGGCGGGGCGAACCGGAAGGCCGCGTAGGATCCGGGAGCCGGTCATGCTGCGCTGCCCTGCCCGGCTGCCAGGCGACGAAACGCTTCAACGAAGGCGCGGCCTCGATGGGCGTAGTCGTCGAACATGTCGAAGCTGGAGCACGCCGGAGCGAGCAGCACGGCGTCTCCCGATCGAGCCAGCGTGTCGGCGGTGCGGACCGCGTCCTCGAGGCTGTGCTCGACACGCAGAACCTCAACGATCCCCTGCAGGTCGGACACGATGAGAGGGGTGGCCTCTCCGAACGCGATCACCGCCCTGAGCCGGCTCGGTGGATCGCCGAGCCTGGTATACGGCTCTCCCTTGTGCCGTCCCCCGAGGATCAGCACGACCGGTCGCTCGAACGAACGCAGGGCCAGGCGCGCGGCCGTGACGTTCGTGGCCTTGGAGTCGTTGACCCACAGAACGTCGTCCCGCTCGCCGATCGGTTGCAGGCGGTGCTCGAGGGCCGCGAACGAAGCCAGTCCTTGGCGAATGGACTCGGCCTCCACTCCTGCCAGGGCGCAGGCGAGCCCCGCCGCCAGGGCATTGGCCACGTTGTGCCCTCCGAGCAACTGGAGCGTCCCGGCCTCCAGCCACGTCTCCTCCCGTCCGGGGAGGCGGCACGTCATCAAGTCGTCGGAGCCCAGACAGGCACCCTTCTCGACCCGTCCGAAGGTCGAGAAGAGGAACCTCTCTCCAGGCACGCCGACGGCGAGACCGAGCACGGCCGGATCGTCGGCGTTCAGTATCCAGCGTGAGCCCGGGTGCGCGTTGGCGAACAATCGACGCTTGTCGGCGCGGTAGCTCTCCATGTTCGGGTAGCGGTCGAGGTGGTCCGGCGACAGGTTCAGAAAGACCCCCGTGTCCGGCGTCACCGTCTCCGTGTCAGCGAGCTGAAAGCTGGAGAGCTCCACCGCGACCCAGTCCGGTTGTGGGGACTCGAGCACGATGTCGGATAGCGGGCGCCCGATGTTGCCCGCGGCGGCCGCGCTCCGACCACCGACCTCGAGCACGTGCGCGATCAGGCCAGTCGTCGTGCTCTTGCCGTTCGTCCCCGTGATCGCGACGGTTCTGCTTTCCAGGTCCCGCCAGGCCAGCTCGACCTCGGCGATCGACCGGATCCCGTGTGCGTCTATCTGGCGCCGGATCGGCACCTCGGGACCGATTCCCGGACTGACCACGACGAGATCGGCGTTCAGGATGCGCTCCTCGTCGTGGCGGCCGACTTCCGCATCGATGCCGAGGGATCGCAGCCGTTCCGCCGCGTGTCGGAGGCCCGCGGTGGACGAGATGTCACTCGCGTACACCCTTCCTCCCCGGGCGGCCGCCAGCCGAGCGGCCGCTTCGCCTGACAGACCGAGTCCGAGAACGGCAACGACCGCTCCGGGCTCGAACGCCCTCGATCGCTCCCCCACGATCGGTCCGGCCATCAGCGAACCTTCATCGTCGCGAGCCCGGCCAGAGCGAAGATGATGGCCAGGATGTAGAACCGGATGACGACCCGCGTCTCGGGCCACCCGAGCTGTTCGAAGTGGTGATGCAGTGGCGCCATCCGGAAGACCCGCCGCCCGGTGCCGAGGCGGATCCGCGTGACCCGGAACACGGACGTCTGGATCATCACCGATACCACCTCGATGACGAACATGCCGCCGACGATGAACAGGAGGAGCTCCGATTTCAGGAGCACGGCGATCGTTCCGATCGCGCCGCCGAGAGCGAGAGATCCCGTATCGCCCATGAAGACGAGGGCCGGGGGCGCATTGAACCACAGGAATCCGATGGCGGATCCCGCCACGGCGACTGCGAACACGGTGAGCTCGCCGGCGCCCGGAAGGTATGGGAGGCCCAGGTAGAACGACGTATCGACGCGGCCCATGACATACGCGAACACGGCGAATGCCAGCGCTGCGATGGCGCTCAGTCCGGCGGCCAGGCCGTCCAGGCCGTCCGTGAGGTTCACCGCATTGGCACTTCCCGCCACGATCAACGCCACGAAGAGGGGGAAGGCCATGGGGAGCAGCGTAAGATGGACGTTCTTCAGGAACGGCACGAGGCGTGCCGTGACGTCGTGCGATGAGAGAGGCTCCCACAGCAGAAGCAGACCAAGGGCCAAGCCGGCGACCATCTGCCAGAGCAGTTTTTGGCGCGCGATCAGCCCTCTCGACTCGTGCCGCACGACCTTCAGGTAGTCATCCCAGAAGCCGATCGCACCCATCAGCAGGGTCATCGCAAGGGCGATCGTGACATACGGATCGCCCAGCGGCGCCCACAGCAGCGTCGACGAGACGATGGCGACCAGCATGATGACCCCACCCATGGTGGGGGTGCCGGCCTTCTTGCGATGGGACTGGGGACCTTCGACTCTGATCACCTGCCCGACGTTGCCGCGCCGCAGGCGACGGATCACGGCCGGTCCCACCAGGAACGAGACGACCAGGGCCGTGACCATCGCCCCGGCGGCTCGGAACGAGATGTACTGGAAGACGTTGAAGATGATGTGCTGGTCCGCGAGCGGAAACAGGAGATCGTACAGCATCAGTGCACCCCTCCCACCACCGCTTCCAGGCGGACGATCGCCTGTTCGAGGCGCACGCCGCGGGACGCTTTCACCAGGACCACCTCATCGCCGCGCAGGCTGGCGGAGGCGATGTCACCCGCCTCCAGCACAGACTGCGGAAACTCGACGGTGGTTCCTTCGGGAATCGGGAAATCGCGGAAGGCGGGCCCGAAGGCCCCCAGGGCAACGATGAACTCGAAGCCGGCCTCGAGAAGGGCGGTCGCCACGTCGCGGTGCGCAGCCGCTTCCGCCGTTCCCAACTCGAGCATCGTTCCGACCACCGCCGCCAGGCGGCGTCCCGGAAACGCCTGCGAACAGTAGCGTATGGCAGCCACGAAGGACTCGGGGTTGGCGTTGTAGCAGTCCGCGACGACCGTCAGGTTCCCCACTTCCAGCAGGGCGCCACGCATCCCCATGGGTCGGTACTCCGCCAATCCGGACGCCGCGGCGCCCGGGTCGATACCGATCGCGAGGGCTGTGGCCGCGGCGATGAGGGCGTCCCGCAGATGGTGTTCCCCTCCCACGGGTACCGCGTACTCGGTGCCGTCGTGCGTGAATCGCGCATCGCGCGGACCGAGGCTCCAGTCGTCGGGACGGAACTCGCAACTCGCGCCGAGTCCCGCCGTGACCACCTTCGTCCGGATGCTCCGGGCGCTCTCCGGGAGCTCCGGCGGGATCTCTCCGACGACGGCGGTCCCCGCGGCGGAGGTGCCCCGCAACAGGTCCAGCTTCTCGTCCAGGACGCCGGCCACATCGCCAAATCCTTCGAGGTGAGAGGGACCGACGGTCGTGATCACCGCATCGTCGGGCTCCGCGATGCTTGTCAGTCGGCCGATTTCGCCCGGCTCGCTGGCCCCGAGCTCGAGGATCCATACGTCGGCCGACTCGGGAGCGGCCAGAACCGACAGCGGCAATCCGACCTGGTTGTTCAGGTTGCCGGGGGTCGCGTGGACGGTCCGCTGTGCGCCGATGGCGCACGCCAGCATCTCCTTGACGGTCGTCTTGCCGGAAGAGCCCGTCACACCCAGCACGCGCGCCTTGCAGCGGCGCCGGTAGTGACGGGCGAGCTCACCGAGGGCCACCGTCGTGTCCGCTACCGGGAACAGGGGGAGGTCCGAGGCGATCCTGGTGGACCGGTCCGCCGGCACTACGGCTCCGAGCGCTCCCCGGCCGGCGGCTTCGGATACGTAGTCGGCCCCGTCGAAGCGTTCCCCGCGGAGCGCCACGAACAGCGCACCCGGAAGAAGACTGCGGGTGTCGGTCGAGACTGAGGAGAAGGCGCCGGTGCCTTCTCCGGAAACGCCCAGCACGAGCCGGACTTCCTCGACGGTGAAGCGGGCCGCCATCAGGGCTCCCCCGTCGTCAGTCCGGCCACGATGTCCGCCTCGTCGAACGGAATACGCTCGCCGGCCACTTCCTGGTAGGTCTCGTGTCCCTTCCCGGCGAGGACCACGATGTCTCCACTTGCGGCCTGCCCGAGGGCGAATCCGATGGCCTCTTCCCGGTCGAGGATCACACGATACGAGCCGGCCGGCATGTCCACCGTCACGTCATCGCAGATGTCGAGCGGGGCCTCCGAGCGCGGGTTGTCGGTCGTGATCACGGCCAGGTCGCTCAGCTCGGCCGCGATGCGGCCCATCACCGGTCGCTTGCCGCGGTCCCGGTCGCCACCGCACCCGAACACGATGAAGAGTCGGCCGGTGACCAGGCCACGCAGCGTGCGCAGCACCCTCTCGTACGCGTCGGGCGTGTGCATGTAGTCACGCAGCACCAGAGTGTCCGCGCTCGACAGGACTTCCATTCGACCGGGAACCGGCGGAACCCCGTTCAGTCCCTCCGCCGCTTCGCCCGGCTCGACTTCGAGGGCCCGGGCGGCGGCGGCTGCCGCGAGGGCGTTGTGCACGTTGAATTCTCCGAGCAGCGGCAGGCGGACGGGCCACTGTCCCTCGGGCGTGGCGAGGGTCCATTCGCTTCCCGTCGGTGTGAGCCGGACTCCTGTCGCCCGCACGTCTGCGTGTGGGGCGAAGCCGTAGCGAACCACCTCTCGTCCCGCGAAGTCGGCCGCGATCCACTCCGGATCGTCGGCGTTGACGATGCACGTGCCATCCGAAGCCACGTGCCGGGCCAGACGCAACTTGGCGTCGCGGTAAGAGGCCATGTCCGGATGGTAATCCAGGTGCTCGCGCGTGAGATTCGTGAACACGCCGGCTCGAAACTCGAGAGCGGCTACCCGACGTTGGTCGAGCGCGTGCGACGAGACCTCCAGGCTCACGTAGCGAGCACCCTCCTCGCGCAGGTCGCCCAGCGTACGCATGAGATGGAACGGATCCGGGGTGGTGAGCTGACCCGGATGACGTCGGCCAGCCGTGTCGAACCATCCGAGCGTTCCGATCGCGCCGGCCGGACCACGTCCGGCTAGGAGGTGTCTGGCGATCAGAGCAGTAGTCGTCTTGCCGTTGGTGCCGGTGATCCCGATCAGCTCGACGTCTTCAGTGGGATCTCCGTTCACCATCGCCGCCAGATGAGCGGCCGCAGCTCGTGAGTCGGACACCCGAAGCTGCGGCAGGCTCGAGTCGTCGACCTCTTCCACGAGGGCCGCGACCGCTCCTGCGGTCGCGGCCCTGGCGACGAAGTCATGTCCGTCGAAGGTGGAGCCGCGGAGAGCGCAGAACAGAACTCCCGGGCCCGCCTCGCGGGAGTCGGTCGTGATGCCGACAAAGGCGTCCGGCGGAACCCCGTGCCAGCGTGGATGCAGGCTCCGCTCACGAAGCCGTCGCTCCAGGGGCACTCGAGCGATCATATCGCGCCGACCATCCACGGTTCCCGTCGTCTCCGGACCACGATCTCTGACGAGGGAGGTGCCCACTCCACCTCCCGTCAGCGGAGGAGGATCTTCGCGCCGGGCACTACCTGCGCGCCCGGCGGCGGTTGCTGTTCGGCGACCCGACCCGACCCCTGAAGCTCCACGTGAAGCCCCAGCGCGTGCAGTCGCGTCGCCGCTACCCGCACCTCAAGTCCCCTCAGGTCGGGGAGTCGAAGCCGGGACGGCGACAAGAGGGATACCGCGGCTCCGCCAACGGCGCTCGCAAAGCGAAACGGCGAGGGCTCGGCTCCCTGCTCTGAACCCCAGTCGAGGTGAGCCCGGGAGCCGATCGGCAGCTCTGTTTCGATCACTCCGCGGCTCCGTGTCGCCAGGATCGCCTGTACGACGGTCCGGGTGACGGGCGCGGCCGTGTTGCCGCCGTACATCGCCCCCTTGGGATCTTCCAGCTTCGCCAGGATCACCAGCTGGGGGTCCTCGGCAGGCGTGAAACCCACGAAGGAAGCCGCATACCGGCGCTCGCCGTACCCCCCGGCGGACGCAATGCGAGCCGTCCCCGTCTTGCCGGCGATCTGCAGTGTCGCGAGGGATGCCTCGGCTCCCGTGCCATCTCCCACGACGGCTTGAAGCACGTGTGACACTTGCTCGGCAGTGGTCCTGCTGACCGCGCGCCGGATCGGTCGCGCTATGTGCTGCCAGGAATCGGCGGTGGAGGCGCCGCGAACCTCGCGGACGAGAGCCGGCTCGTACAGAACGCCGCCGTTGGCCAGGGCTCCGTATGCCGCCACGAGCTGTACCGAGGTGGCCGTCATCTCGTAGCCGATGGCGAGGGAGGCCTGGCTGAGGGCTGACCACAGATGAGGACGTCGCAGCACGCCGGACGATTCACCCGGGAAGCGGATTCCCGTGGGAGTCCCGAAGCCGAACTCGCGCAGATACCGGTACTGCAGCCCAGGCTCGAGGCGATCGACGAGCTTGGCGGCTCCGATATTGCTCGAGAACTGGATGACCTCCGCAACGCTCAGCGTGTCGTGCGGATGCACGTCGGTGATCACTCGGTAGGGTGTCCGGTACTCACCACCTTCCGCGTACACGCGGTCATCCAGATTCGCCAGGCTCTCCCCGAGCAGCGTGGCGAGCAGGAAGGGCTTGACCGTGGATCCGGGCTCGTACGGGGAGCTGAACGCGGGTACGGCTCCAGCGCTTCCCACGCGTCGGCTCGCTACGGCCAGCAGCTCTCCGGTTCTCGGATCCGCCATCAAGATGTCCCCGCCGATGGCTCCTGTCCGGTCCAGGGCCGCGGACAGGGCTGCCTCGGCGATGGCCTGCAGCTCAGCGTCTATCGTAAGGTACACGTCCCGTCCCGGAAGGGCTGGGCGCTGCGAGCGCCGCCGAATCGGATAGAGCTCCCCTCTCGCGTCGCGCCGACCGACGAGCTCGCCGGGCGAGCCGTGGAGCAAGCTGTCAAGTACGAGCTCCAGGCCCGAAAAGCCTTCTCCTTCCGCCGTGACACCGCCCAGCAAGGAGCGAGCGAGATCGCCTTCCGGGTACACCCTGGCCGCGACGGGCTCGAGCTCGACCGCGGGACCCACGGCTCGAGCTAGTGTTTCCCGTTCGCCGGCCGTGACCTGACCGATGGATATCCAGCCTGTCGAGCGTGCGGTCAGGCGGTCGCTGTGGCGGCGACCGAGACCGAGGATCGTCGTGATGGCCTGGACGTCGCGCTTCCGATCGGTGGACTGCTCGGGGGCGAAAAAGGCACGGTACTCCTGCCTGGACAGGGCCAGGGCCTTGCCGTTGCGATCATAGATTCCTCCGCGTGCCGCAGGAATCTCCACGACCTCGGTAGTCTGAGTCCAAGCTTCGGCCCGCCAGCGATCTGCCTGGATGATCTGCAACTGGGCGGCGCGGCTCACGTATCCGGTGGCCAGCAGTGCGAGCCCGGCCGCAAGCAGCTGCGTTCGCCGGGCGTGTGTGCGGCTGGTGAACCTGCGGCGCTTACGTCCCATGATGGCGCGCCTCCAACGGTCAGGGCCTCACGTCGGGCAGGTGAAGTACCTCGTCATCCGCCGCCGGCCGGAGGCCGAAGCGTGCGGCGGCAACCAGAATGCGCTCGCGAGAGCTCAACGAATCGACGCGCACCAGCTCTTCGGAAAAGCGGGTGAGCAGCACGTGTTCCTCGATCCGCAGGTGATTGATCGATTCGGCGAGGCGATTTCCCTCGGCCGTCCGGCGCACGGAGACAGCCAATGAGAACGCCACGAGCGCGATCGTCGCCAGGATGACCAGGCGCCTGCGAAGGGCTCCCGGGCGGCGTCGCCGGCGGCGGGATCGCTTGCCCCTCCTGCCAGCGGCAGGCTGGCGAGTCTCAGTTCGATCCGACCGGCGAGGTCGTTTGGCCGTCATGCCTTTTCCCACGCACGCAGTCGCGCACTTCGGGCGCGGGGGTTGGCGGCGACCTCCGTCTGCGAGGGTCGGAGCGGCTTGCGAGTCAGCGTGCGTCCCAACGCCCGCCCGCGACACGTGCAGACCGGAACCTCCCTCGGACAGACGCAGTCGCGACCCCAATCTCTGAACGTCTGCTTGACGATTCGATCTTCCAGTGAGTGGTAGGAAATCACGGCCAATCGCCCTCCGGATTCGATCAACGTGGCAATGGCATCCAGTCCCTCACGCAACGCTTCGAGTTCCTCGTTAACAGCGATTCGAACGGCCTGGAACAGGCGTGCCTTGTCTCGCGGAGACAGGCTTCTCCGGAGCGCCGCCGAGGCGGCAGCCACGAGATCGTCCGCCGTTCGCAACGCCTCGCGGCGCCGGCGCCTGGTGATCTCGCGGGACAGGACCCGCCATTTCCGCTCCTCCCCGTAGTCCCGGAAGATCCTCCCGAGCTCGATCTCCGGCGCCGTGTTCAGCAAGTCGGCTGCGGTTCTCCAACCGCCGGTTGTCCCGCCCATCCGCATGTTCAACGGTGTGCCCCGGCGGAAGGAGAAACCGCGCGCCTCCGTGTCGATCTGGTGTGACGAGACGCCGAGATCCAGCAGCGCGCCGTCCAGATCGGTTTCCCCTACCGGTTCCAGCAATTCTCTCGCGTGCCGGAAGTTGCCTTCCAATACCCGCGCTCGTGTGCCGTACGGCGCCAGACGTTCTCGAGCGGCTGCCACGGCATCGGGATCCTGATCGAGCGCCGTCACCCGCACACTCGAATCGGCTGCCAGAATCCGCTCGGCATGCCCGCCCCCGCCGACCGTCGCGTCCAGGAAGCGGCCTCCCCGACCCGGCCGCAACACCTCGAGCACCTCGTCCGCCATCACCGCCAGGTGCTCGAAGCGCCTCTCGTTCATCACGTCGATCCGGTCGCGCAACCGGCATGTCTCAGGCGAATATCCCAGCCAGGCGATCTCCGAAGTCCTCGTCGGCCCCGCCGACCACTTCGGCGAACTTCGCTGGATTCCAGATCTCGATCTTGTCTATGGCCCCGATCATCTGCGCTTCGTCCCCGATCCCGACGCGCTCACGCAGGCGATCGGGGATCAGGATGCGTCCCTGCTTGTCGGGCACGACCTCGACCGCGTTCGCGGTCAGACTCAGCAGCTGGTGACGGGAGCGCGGTACGCGGCGCACGAGGTTCCGGAGCCGGTCCTGAACTTCGGCCCAGGCATCCGCCGGGTAGAGCGTCAGGGCGTCGGGCTGGGCCTGGATCAGCACGAAGGTCTGTGCCTCGCCACCGCGTCGAAATGCCGCGGGCAGCGTGACCCTCCCCTTCTCGTCCACCTGATACAGAAAGCTGCCCAGGTAGCCGCCCAAGTCGCACCGCTTTCAAGGCAAGTATGAGGATCCCCACAGTCTCCCATTTTTCCCCACTGCGCCCCATTTTATGCGTCGCCTCCCCGGTGCGCAAGGCAACGCGAATGGTGCAGTGAAAAAGAGGCCCGGTGGGACGCGTGTCCCACCGGGCCTTCGCACCAAAAGGGGCCCCGGGCGTTGCGGCCCGGGACGATCACTCATGCGGGAAGAGCGATATCAGCCCCCGCAGTTCTTTCGGATGATCTGTTCCTGGCGGTAGATGTAGACGTCCGTGCTCTCCCGGATCTGAGCCTGGCTCTGCGGTTGCTCCCTGCCGGCGCGGTCCAGGTTCGGTAACACCTGCTGGAACCTCGACAGGGCCCGCCGGGCTGGCTGGCAGGCTTCCTGGGCCTCGTTGGCTCCGTCGATCGCCACACCCTGCTGGTAGTAACCGTAGGCGGTGAAGAAGTAGAGCTGGTCCCGAACGCGGCCCGCATGAGCGAGATCGGTGCCGACCTCGAACATCGCCAGGGCTTCGTTGTACCGGCCGACCTTGAAGAAGTCGTTGTATCCCCGGGCCAGAAGCTGGCCGGCCACGACCTCGACATCGGCCCCCTGATCGATGGCGGTGCTTAGATCCCCCGTGCCGCCCTGCGTGTCGCCGGCCCGCAAGCGGAGGAAGCCGCGCCGCAGGTATGCGTTCGGGTACGCCGGATCGAGCTCCAGCGTCCGGTCGAGGGCCGTGATGGCATCGTCATAACGCTCCATGCGCCCGTAGATGTCGCTGCGAATCGACCACAGACCGGCGTCCTGGGGTATCAGCGCCTGTGCCCGATCGGCGAACGCCAGTGCCGCGTCGTAGTCTCCGAGCTCGAGGTTGGCCGCGATGACGTTGCGCAGAATCTCCGGATTGATTTCCTCGCCCTTCAGCTCCAGCACGTGATTGTAGGCGTCCACCGCCAGGCGGACGGATGCCTCATCGGCAATCGCGGCCTCACCGACCTCCGGCCCATCCTCCGCGGCGGTCGTGCCCTTCCTGAGAGCGACGTTACCAAGGAACTCCCACAGCTCGGCGTTGTTGGAGTCAATGGCGATCCCCTCCTGCAGGAGAGCGATGGCCTCTTCCTCGCCTCCCGCCTGTGCCAGCTCGAAGGCGACGGTCATCCGGACGCCTGCGTCACCCGGATTGAAGTTCAGGTACTCCCGGTATAGCTCGACGGCGCGATCCATGTCGCCCAGCTGAGCGCTCACCCAAGCCAGCGCGTTCAGCGCATCGACTTCCGCCGGGTTGTTGTCGATCACCCGCTGGAGATCCGCCGCGGCGTCTTCCCATGCCTCCTGGCCCATGTAGGCCCGGCCCCGGAGATAGTGCGCCGAGGTGCTCGTGGCGTTGAGAGTGAGCGCCTCGTTGCAGTTGCGCAGGGCATCCTCGTACTGCTCGGCCGCCAGATAATCCTGACAGAACAGAACGGCCCTGCGGTAGTCGACCTGCTCGCCGAAAGCCGACACGATCACGCCCGCTGCCTCGCGGACCTGATCCCTGCCGTCGCCGGCCACGCTGAAGGCCGGTACTCTCACTTCGTCACCACTCTTCGAATCGACGAAGCTGACGGTCAACTCGTTGCCCCCACCGGTTGGATCGACCGTGCCCGTCATCACCACATCTGCGTTCAACCGCCCGGCAAGCTGCCGCCACTGGATCAAGCCCAGGTCTTCTTCCTTCAGCTTGAGGCGCCGCAGCTCGTCCTTGACCTGATTCCATTCGATGGAGACGAGGGTGGGGATTTCCACCAGGCCGTCCCTGACCTCCTCTGCAACCTTCTTGCCGAAGTCCTTCTTGACGCCCTCCCGGGCCTCGAGGGGAGCCACGAGCACCCTCGCCCGACCGCCCGAGCCGCCGTTGCCCTCCTGGGCCATGGCGCTTGCCGGCCCGAGCCCCAGCGCCACGACCGCGAGGCCGAGCGTGAGTCCGCTTCTGATCTGAATCGCACGCTTCATATTCCGGTCCTCGGCTGACTTCCTTCTTCCTGCGGGTGAACTGACGTCCCGCGCACTCGTTACGACACTCGATCGCGTCCCATTGTTCCTCTCGCTGTGGTGTCGGAGACCGCCACGTATGGGCGAAGCAGGATTCGAACCTGCGACCTCCTGCTTGTAAGGCAGGCGCTCTGGACCAGGCTGAGCTATTCGCCCACGTTCCTGCGCTCGTCTGGTCCTTGGACCGGACTTCGGGAGCCGAGAAGAAGGCCGACCGGGATCAGCACGACGTACCCGGCCACCAGCAGCAGCGGTGCGAGGGTCACTGATCCCCTGCTCAGCAGAACATACCCAAACAAAACGGCCACGACTCCGGTCGCCAGCAGAGCCACGTTCCAGGCTCCCAGACCGAACAGTCGTGGACGATGCGTCCCGCTCCCGGCTCCGACCGTGCGGTTCCCGTCCATTGCGGAAGCATACCCCTCGCTCAGAGTCAAGTCAATCAGACCGCGGCGGACCGCCCGGCATGTCCGGATCCGCTCCGCGGGGTGGACCGTAGTGCTCGCTCGAGCCACTCGAGTCCGACATCGACCACGGTCCCCCTGAAGGTACGGCGGCACGATCTTCGGCTCTGAGGATCGCCAGTCGGCGCCGATCATCCCTGGCCCGGCGAAGGGCGACGAACAGCACGAGGCCCGTCACGCCGACCCAGAACACGCCGGCCCTCGACAACACGTACAGCCATCCGTACCGATCGACGAGTGACCGTTTCCACCGCCGCTCGAAGTCCTCCTCCCGGATCCCGTACGTACGCCATATGGCCTCCTCGAACGAGGATCCATCGCGGAGACGCCTGAACACGGACCGCAGTCCGGCTTCGCCGCCCAACGCTGCGAGATCGTGCACGGCGGTGTAGGCAAGCAGGTATCCGGTGCGCGCCTCGACAGGGTGAGCCCGGAACCGCAGATCGATCGAGCGCAGGGACAAGGCTCCACGTCGCAGAAACGTCGTCTGGAGCTGCCAGGCGTCTTCCCACCCCCATTCTCCGGAGGCGTATTGGGCGTATCCTTCGGTCAGCCAGCGGGGATGGTTGCCGTTCGTGGCGGCGTTCAGGGCAACGTGCGCCAGCTCGTGTCGCAGCACCACCCGCAGGCCACCCGGCCCGCCGAGCGCCCCGCCCGAGCGCAGGACGATTCGGCGTCCCGCGGGATCGGCGACGCCCGCCACCCATGGCTCACCCTGCCGAAGATCGGCGGGAACATCTCGATCGAGATCGGGAGTGAGCCAGATGTCGAGCGAATCGATGCCCGCCTGCGCGAAGGTTCCGATCCCGGGCAGGGGTCTCCAGGTAGCGGGATCTGACATGAGCGTGCGCCCCACGTTACGCAGGCCGGCGGGGCCGTGGAGCTCTATATGGGTGGGGGCGCCCGGGACCGACTGTGCCGCGCCGGATCCCGGGCTCAGAGCAGCGAGCAGCAATAAGGCCCGTCGTGCCGCGATGGGCCACGAACCGCGTTTCATGACGGTCCCTCGCCCTCCGATTCGCGCGCCCAGGAAACAGCCGAGCTCAGTGGCTCGGGCAGAGGCGAGGTGAAAGACAGCGGTTCTCCGGACGACGGGTGGCGAAACGACAGGCGAGCGGAATGCAGGAACAGGCGTCCTGCCCGCTGCGCCAGATCTGCGGCCCAGCGCCCGCCCGCACCGAGGAATCCCCGCTCCCAGGCCGCACCGTACAGCGGATCCGCCACCAATGGATGTCCCGTCGAGCGGAGATGCACCCGAATCTGGTGCGTCCGACCCGTGTGAAGCCGGAGGGCCAGCAGATCGGCGGCTCTCCATCGCTCCAGGCGTCGGACGTGGGTGATCGCCCGCCGGCCGTCCTCTACCACCGCCATGCGCTGCCGGTGCTTCGGATCGCGACCGATCGGCCGGTCGATCGTCTGATTCCCGGGCTCGAGATGGCCCCACGCGGCGGCCAGATAGCCGCGCCGCATTCGGCGCTCGGTAAGTTCCCGGGCGAGCCCCCCATGAGCTGCATCGGTGCGCGCCACTACCATGAGGCCGCTCGTGTCCTTATCCAGGCGGTGCACGATCCCCGGTCGATGAGGCTCGCCGATGGAGGAGAGCGATCCGAGTCGGTGCAGGAGTCCGTTGACGAGGGTACCGGTGCGGTGGCCGGCCGCCGGGTGCACGACGAGTCCGGAGGGTTTGTCCACGACTACGAGGTGCTCGTCCTCGTAGACGATGGGAACCGGGATCGGCTCCGGCTCCAGGCTAGTGACGGGCGGAGGCGGCAGCCATACCTCGATCGTCTCTCCGCACCGCGGGCGGCGGCTTTTCCGAACCGGTTTGCCATCGATTCGAACGTCCCCCGCATCGATGAGCTCGGACACCCGATTACGGCTGAGACGCAAACGATCGGCCAGAAACGCATCCAGCCGATCGTCTGTCTCCACCTCGAGCCGGAAGCGGAGGTCAGCCGGCCCCTGACTCCGGCTGGTCGCCACGCCTCTCCTCCAGATAGAACGAAATCAGGAGCAGCACCGCTCCGATGCTGACCCCCATGTCGGCCACGTTGAAGATGGGCCACCGGTGTTGTCCGACTCCCACGTCGAGAAAATCAACGACGCCAGCGTCGAACCGCAGGCGGTCGAGTATGTTGCCGATGGCTCCGCCGCTCACCAGGGCGACTGCGAAGAGTCGCAGCCCGTCGCGCCGCGGCGTCGTGCGGTAGATGAAGCCGAGCACGACCAGCGCGGCCAGGGACAGCACGAGGAAGAACTGCCGCGAATAGGGACCGATGTTGATGCCGAAGGCAGCCCCGGCATTGTGCGTGTAGGTCAGCCGGAACAACTCACCCAGCACCGGAACCGGGTGACCCATCGTGAGGGTGCTCATGGCCCATGTCTTGGTCAGGAAGTCGAGCACGACCAGCGTCCCGACGACCGCGAGGAGGAGGACCGTCTTGTTCACTCCCGCCGCAATCGGACGTGGCTCTACCAGGGCTCCGGGGTCAGCGTGAGACACCCGTTTCCTCACGTTCCTTGCACCGGATGCACAGGCGAGTGTGCGGCAGGGCATCCAGACGCTCCAGCGAGATGGTCTCCCCACATTCCTCGCACACTCCGAACTGCTCGGGATACCTATAGAGCCTGCGCAGGGCCTCATCGAGGTGATACAGGTAGCGCCCCTCCTTGCTCGCGAACAGGAAAGCCTTTTCCCGCTCCATGGCGTCGGTCCCCTGATCCGCCATGTGAAAACTGTACGCCGAGAGGTCACCGTCCGAGGCCTGGAGACTGCTGGAGAACGACTCGTCGTAATGCCCGAGGTCCTTGAGCGTTCTCTCCCGAAGCTGCAGCAGCCGCTGTTCGAGGTGTTTCAAGTCCTTCTTCTTCATCCCGTTATCCCCGCTCTACCTTCCCTGGAAATCGATGTCAGTGTCAACTTCCGCCATCCGGCCGGTCCACCCGGCTCAGCCCCAGCGTCACGACCTCTCCGTCGATCTCGGCCCGGCTCACATGATCCGATCCGCGGGCCCGCTCGCCGTCGATCCACACCTCGACAGAGAGCGTCTCTCCGGTCACGTACCGGCGGTGCGCATTGACGGCGCCGGCTACCCGGTCCGTCGCTTCCACCGCGAGGACTATCCGGTCGCTCACGGCGAATCCAGAGTCCCGGCGAAGCCGCTGGACCCGACTGACCAGTTCCCTTGCTAGTCCCTCGTCCCTCAGCTCTGGAGTCAGCGCCGTGTCCAGCCCGACGAGGTATCCCTCGTCCGCCACGATCGTGAGATCGCCGGCGGCTTCCTCCAGGATCCTCACATCTCCCGGACCGACCAGCACGTCTTGCCCATCCATCCGGACGTGCACTTCGTCGCCCGACCGCAGCCGCCGGAGCGCATCCGCGTTCAGCCCTGACACCGCCCGCGCCACGGCCGGCGTGCGCGGGCCGAAGCGCGGCCCCAGCACACCGAAGTCCGGTTTCACGGACAGCCTTATAATATCGTCGTGACCCGTCGGAAATACAACCGACTTCACGTTCAGTTCCTGTCGGAGAATCGCCTCCAGCTCCGCTCCCGGCTTCCGACCACCGGGAACGACGGCCCGCAGCACGCCCAGCGGCTGCCGGACCCTGATGCCTGCATCCTCGCGCGCGGCGCGACCCAGCGCTGCAAGTCGCCGCACGTCTTCCATGCGCAGCTCGAGCTCCGGATCGACTCGTCCTCCGGACTCCGGATAATCGGCGAGGTGTGCGGATGATCCTCGCAACTCGCGGTGCAGCCAATCGGCCAGGAACGGAGCGAACGGAGCCAGAAGCAGTGTCGTTGTGGAGAGTGCCTCGTGCAGTGTCGCGAACGCGTCCGTCGTACCGTCGTGCTGTGCGACGTCCTCGTCAGGGTCGGTGGCCCAGAATCGGTCGCGCGTCTGCCTGACGTACCAGTTGGACAGGTCGTCGAGAACGAACATGGAGATCCGTCGGGTGGCCCGCGTCAGGTCGTGCACCTCGAGGTCTTCTCGCGTAGCTGATACGAGGCCATCGAGACGACTGAGCAGCCACCGGTCGATCGCCGCTCTCCGTTCCGGAGGCGTGGACCGGAACGAACCGTGCTCCCAGCCTTCGAGCTCGGCGTACATGGCGAAGAAACGGTACGTGCTGCGCAGGGTATCCAGAAGCTTGCGATTCGTTTCCCGGATCGCTTCGCCGTCCCACCGCTTCGGCAGCCACGGGTTGCTGCTCGACAGCAGGTAGAGGCGGATCGCGTCCGCACCGTGCTCGGACATCGCGTCCCACGGATCGACCACGTTGCCGCGCGACTTCGACATCTTCTGCCCTCGCTCGTCGAGGATGAGATCGTTGACGATCACTCCTCGATACGCGGGCCCGTCGAACAGCAGGGTCGAGATCGCAAGGAGGGAGTAGAACCAGCCGCGCGTCTGATCCACTCCCTCGGCGATGAAGTGGGCCGGGTAGTGGACCTCGAAGGCCTCCCGGTTCTCGAACGGGTAGTGCCACTGAGCGAACGGCATCGAGCCCGAGTCGAACCACGCGTCCATCACCTCGGGGATCCGTCGCATGGTGCCGATGCAATTGCCCTCCCCGCACGGCCATTCGAGCTCGTCGATCTCCGGTCGGTGCGGATCGAACTCCACACCCAGAGGGCCCGCGTGCTCGCTCAGCGCCTCCAGCGACCCCACCACGTGGACGTGCGTCTCGTCCGCGTCGCAAACCCAGACCGGAAGCGGTGTCCCCCAGTAGCGGTCGCGCGAGACCGCCCAATCGACGTTGTTGGCGAGCCATTCACCCATCCGTCCCGACCCGATCTCCGGGGGATGCCAGTCGATGGACTCGTTATGCTCCAGGAGTCGATCCTTGACCGCCGTGGTCCGGATGTACCAGGAATCCCGCGCCATGTAGAGCAGGGCGCTCTCGCAGCGCCAGCAGTGCGGATAGCTGTGCTCGTACATCTGGCGACGGTAAAGCAGATCCGACGCGGCGAGGTGATCGATGATGGCCTCGTCGGTCTCCGGATCCTTTACGAAGCGACCGGCCAGATCACCTGGAACGCGGTCCGTGAACCGGCCGTCCGGGTCTACCGTGTGCTCCATCGGCAGGCCCGCACGGACACCGAGCTCGAAGTCATCCTCACCGTACATGACCGCCGTGTGCACGATGCCCGTGCCTTCGTCGGTCGTGACGAAATCGGCCGCCAGGACGCTCCACGCCGTCCCGTCTCCTTCCGCCTGCATGGCTCCCGGAAACAGCGGTCGATAGCGCCGGCCCACGAGGTCGGAGCCTGGCAGCACTTCCACGACGTCGTACGGGTGACGCAGGACCTCCGGCGCGAGCTCGGAGGCCAGAATCAGCTCCTCCCCCGGTCGTGCCCCGCTGGTCCCGGTGCTCGCCTCGCCGATGACGTCCGGATCGCGAATTCGAACCCACAGGTAGTCGATGTCCTCTCCCACCGCGAGGGCCACGTTGCCCGGCAGCGTCCACGGCGTGGTCGTCCAGCTCAGAATCGAGACCTCTCCCGGTTCGTCGTCGAGCCGGAACTTCACGTACACTGAGGGCTCCGAGACCTCTCGATAGCCCTGCGCCACCTCGTGACTGGACAGACCCGTACCACATCGAGGGCAGTACGGAAGCACCTTGTACCCCTTGTACAATCTCCCCTTGCGGTGGATCTGCTCGAGGGCCCACCACACCGATTCGATGTACTCCGGAGTGCAGGTGACGTAGGCGTTCTCGTAGTCGAGCCAGTACCCGATGCGACGGGACAGTCGTTCCCATTCCTCCTTGTACGTGAACAGACTCTCCCGACACACGTCGTTGAACGCCGCGATGCCGATGCGCTCGATCTCCGGCTTGCCCGAGATTCCGAGCCGTTTCTCGGCCTCGATCTCCACGGGCAGGCCGTGCGTGTCCCAGCCCGCGATACGGGTGACGTGCCACCCCGTCATGGCCCGATAGCGGGCGACGGCATCCTTGATCGTGCGGGCGATGATGTGATGGACGCCGGGCCTGCCATTGGCGGTCGGGGGTCCCTCGTAGAAGACGAACTCGGGCGCATCGCGCCGCCGCTCAAGGCTCCGGTGGAAGGTGTCCTCCTCCTCCCAGAGACGCAGGATCTCCTCTTCCAGGATGATCACGCCAGCGGGCAGAGTGCGATACGGCATGGGCGATCTCGCTCCGGTCCCGGGACTCACGCTCGCCGCAGCACGGCGCGGACGAGCTCCGTCAGACGCGGCTCAGCCTCCCGGGCCACCCCAACGATGGTCTCGATGTCGGCCACTTCCAGGCAGTCGGGCCTGCAAGCGTCGGTAATGATCGACAGGCCGAGGACGCGCAGGCCGGCGTGTCGCGCCACGATCACCTCCGGAACGGTCGACATGCCCACCACATCGGCGCCGATGGCTCGCAGCATCCTATACTCCGCCGCCGTCTCGAGATTCGGACCGGAGACAGCCACGTACACCCCTTCGTGCGCGCGGATGCCGAGCCGCAAGGCTTCCTCGACCGCGATGGCCCGGAGCGACGCATCGTACGCTTCCGACATGTCCGGGAAGCGCGGTCCCTGCGAGTCGACGTTCGTGCCGACGAGGGGATTGTCACCGAGCAGGTTGATGTGGTCGGCGATCACCACGAGCTCGCCGGGGGACCACAGCGGGTGCATGCCACCGCTCACGTTCGACACGATGAGAGTCGTCGCGCCGAGGGCGCGCAGAACCCGGATCGGAAACGTAACCGTGGCCAGGTCGTAGCCTTCGTACAGGTGCGCTCGACCCTGCAAGACGGCCACCGAGCGCCGCTCGAGGGAGCCGAGCAGAAGACGACCGGCGTGCGTCTCTACCGTCGAGACAGGGAAGCCCGGGATCTCTCCGTACGGTAGTGTCACGGCCTCCGTCACGTGCTCCGCGAGTCCCGTGAGGCCCGTTCCGAGGACGATCGCGATCTCGGGCGCCCGGGCACCGGCCTCGCGTACGTGCCCGGCCGCCTCCTCGATCCTCCGATCCACTTCGACCGCGTCGATCACCGGACCTCGTCGTCCCCCGCTCCGGAACCGGTCCCCTGCCCCCCGTCGTCGCCGAACCGGGTCTCCTCGTGGTCCACGTCCGCGAGGAATCGCTCGAGCATCGATCGCAATCCCCGCAGGAAGCCGTCTCGACGGCGCTGCAGATCCTGAAGCGCTCGCGTTGCATCCTCCACTCCCCGGCGCGCGTCACCGATCAGTCGCTCCGCCTCGTGTTCCGCCTCCCGGACTCTAAGTTCCGCCGCCTGCTCGGCCCGGGTTCTCGCCTCTTCGCGCAACTCCTGTGCGGCGATCAACGCCTCGTTCAACGCCCGCTCGCGCTCCTGAAACACTCCGAGCTGTTCGCGCAGCATCTGAACCTGCTCCGTGAGTCGCACCTCGCCTTGCACGAGCTCGTCCAGTCGGTCCGCAACGAGATCAAGGAACGCGTCGACCTGTGCGGCGTCGTATCCCCGAACGGCCTTTCGCAGGTCCTCTTTCTTCTTCCGCACGTCCAGCGGTGTAAGATCCATCACGCCCCTCCTCTCTGACCGAGAAGAACTGTACCCAGCCGGACCTCGGTACTCCCTTCCTCCACCGCAACCTCGAAATCAGCACTCATGCCCATGGAGAGTGTGCTCCCCGTGAAACCGAGCTCACGCCGGCATGCCTCCAGGCAGCTCCGAGTCTTTCCGAACGTATCGCGCAGCACCGCTTCGTCCGCCATGAACGGCGCCATCGTCATCAATCCGTCCACCTCCAGCCGATCCAGCCGCATGAGATCCTCGACGACGGGGACGACATCGCCGGGCGAAAGGCCCGTCTTCCGAGTTTCGCCACTCGCGTTCACCTGGACCAGCACGCGGATCCGCGAGAGGCCGATCCGTTCGGCGACACCGTGCAGCCGCTGCGCAAGGGGCAGCGAGTCTACTGACTCGATGACATCGAACGTCTCCAGCGCTCGGGACGCCTTGTTGCGCTGCAGGTGCCCGACCATGTGCCATAGCAGGTCGCCCCGGCCGAGCACCGCCAGCTTCGCCTCGGCCTCCGCGACCCGATTCTCGCCGATCGCCGGGAATCCAGCCGCCGCGACGAGCCCGATCGCTTCCGTCGGATGGCCCTTGGTGATCGGTAACACCTCGACGTCCTCCGGCTCTCGACCGGACCGCCAGGCCGCCTCCGCGATCCGCTCCCGGACCCAGATGGCGCGGTCCTTTAGCTCCCGCTGGTTCACGGCGGGGAGTGTACCGCGGGTGGACGGGGCGGGCAACGGATGACGATCCGCCGGTCCCGCACCGGGTTCCCGAAACGCGTGTGAGCCGCCCGCCTGACGGCGAGCGGCTCACACAGGAAGGAGCGAGCGGCGCCGTGCCCTCAGTTCGTCACGCTGAAGTCGATCGGCTGTGCGATCCAAACGCCTACCGGCTTGTCGCGATTCATCGCGGGAGAGAACTCCATCTGCTCCACGATCTGGGCCGCTGCGTTGTCCAGTGCCGGGTAGCTGCTCGACGTATGAACCTGCGAGCGGACCGCCCGCCCCACCTCATCCACGAACACCCAGAGCAGCACCCGACCACCGATACCCGCCTCCTTGAGCATCGGCGGGTACAGGCGTTGTAGAAGCTGCTGGATTTCCCTGCCGTTCGTGAGGCGGGGTTCGACATCGCGCGCGATGTACGACGGAGTCGCGGCCGGGTCTGCGCCCGCCGGCGGCGGGGGCAGCGTCTCCACGGGGTTATCCTCGAACGTCGTCGGGGCGATCGTGATATCCTCGCTCACCTCCGCCGCGGCGACCCGCGGCGTGGCCGGACGGGCGATCTGTTCCGGTGGCGGAGGGATTTTCACCTCGGGCGGCAGCTCGATGGCCGACAGCTCCTCGCTCACGAGTCCGAGATCAGCCGCCTGCAACTGGGGAAACCACTCAAAGAGCGCGAAGTGCACCAACGTGGCCAGGATCACGCACAGATAGGTGAGCGCCGCGTAGCTCTGCTTGAAGCGGTCGTTGGCCGGAAGGAAGGCGGCGGTGCTGGCCCGCTTCGCTTCCCGCGCCTTACGAGCCTCGTCGCGCCGCGTGATCTTCTGCTCGTCGTGAGGGTTCACGATGCCTACCTCCTGGCCCTCTGGACCCGCTGTTCCACCCGCGTAGCGAACGTCACCCGCACGGCACCGGAAGCCTGAAGCTGCTCCGTGATCGTGTTGATCTGGTTGTACGGAACGTCGCGGTCGCCGCGGATCGCCACCACGAGCTCCCGATTCTCGGCGTAGATGGGCCGAATCACGTCGGCGATGTTCTCGTATGGCACGATCTGGTCGTTGATGTACACCGTGCCGTCCGGCTCGACCCAGATGTGCATGATGTTCTTTCGCTTCTCGTCGATCTTCTCGGTGGCC
>JBDGXC010000010.1:0-59744 GCA_039584815.1 Gemmatimonadota bacterium | reverse complement strand
TCGATCGCTCTATGGATGAGGTCGCTTCGGTCATAGACGACCCGCAGCCGGACACCCGGGGGAAGCCCCCTTCGAATCTCCTCGATGCGCTCTTTGATGAGTTGAATGGTCTTGTACGCATCGGCGCCAAACCGCATGACGACGATTCCGGCTACTACCTCTCCGCGGCCGTCGAGATCGGCTGCGCCGCGCCGAGGGGCGGGCCCGACCTGCACCGTCGCCACGTCGGCTACCCGGATCGGGGTCCCATTCGGCGTTGCGCCCACCGCAACGTTCTTGATGTCGTCAACATCCTCCAGGTAGCCGAGTCCGCGAATCATGTACTCGCGTCCCCCCATCTCGAGCACGCGCGCACCGATGTCTACGTTGTGGGCCCCGATCGCCTGCGCCACACGGGTGACCGGGATGTTGAAGGCCCGCAGCCGTTCGGGATTGACCTCTACCTGATACTGCTTCTGGTAGCCGCCCAGGCTGGCGACTTCCGAGACTCCCGGTACGGCGGTCAGTTGATATCGCAGGTACCAGTCCTGGAGCGTGCGCAGCTCTGAGAGGTCCAGGCTGTCGGATTCCAGAACGTACTCGAACACCCAGCCTACGCCCGTGGCATCGGGGCCCAGTGTGGGCTCCACGCCGACTGGCAGTTGCTGCCGGATTCCGTTCAGGTATTCCAGCACCCGGGAGCGGGCCCAGTAGATGTCCGTGCCGTCATCGAAGATCACGTACACGAGGCTGAGGCCGAAGAACGAATAGCCGCGGACGACCCGTGCTCCGGGCACTTTCAGCATCTCGGTCGTGATCGGGTATGTGACCTGGTCCTCGACGATGTCGGGGGCCTGCTCCCTGAAGTCCGTCTGGATGATCACCTGTACGTCAGACAGGTCGGGAATTGCATCCAGCGGAGTGGTGCTCATGGCCCAGATACCAGCGCCGACGATCGCAGCGGTGGCTAGCAGAACCAGGAAGCGGTTCCGGAGGGACCAGGAGATGATCCAGTTAATCATGCTGGTGCTCCGGTGTCTCCGGCGCTTCCTCGACCTGCTCCGAGCCGTGCTGCATTCCGGGCATGCTGCCACCGGTGCTGCTGAGCCGGCTCTCGGCATCCACCAGGAAGTTGGCCGAGCCGACGATTCTCTCCCCGAGATCCAGACCGGACAGAATCTGCACGTAGTCATCGGCCTGTGGACCGAGCACCACCTCACGTGGATGCAGCATCCCGTCCTCGCCCCGGATGAACACCAGGTTGCGCTCACCCGTGACGAGCACGGCTTCCAACGGAATCGCCAGGGATTCGGGAAGCTGCGCCTCGAAGAACATCGTCGCGAACATGCCCGGCTTGAGGCGCAGATCGGGGTTCCGAAGTGCCACACGCACGCGGTTGGTACGGCTGTCCACGTCAACCGTGGGGTACACGAAGCTCACGCGCCCCATCAGGTGTTCGCCGGGATAGGCAGCCACCTCGATGTGTGACTGCGCGTCGAGCCGGATGAACTGGAGGTCCTGCTCGAACACGTTTCCCTCCACCCAGACCTCGGAAAGATCGGCGATGCGATAGAGAGCGAAGCCAGGCATGACTCGCTGCCCTTCGAGAACCGACTTCTCGAGGACGATCCCGGTGACGGGAGACACGAGCGTAAGCGTCTTCGTGACCTCCCCCGTTCGCTCGAGTCGCTCGATCTGCTCGGCCGTGATGTCCCAGTACGACAGGCGACGACGCGCGGCGTCCAGCATGGACTGGGCGCCAAGCCATGCCTCTTTGGCGCTCTCCTCGACTCTCGAGGCCAACCGCTTCGCCGTCAGCAGCTCCTCCTGGGCCGCAACGAGCTCAGGGCTGTACAGCGTAAGAAGAGGTTGCCCCCGTCTCACTGACTCCCCCGTCGTGCTGACGTACAGGTCTTCGACGAAACCGTCGATCTTGAGCGTCACGTACGCGACCTTGTCTTCTGCGGCGACGACACTTCCCACTGTCCGTATCGACCGGTCCAGGGTGCGCACAGTGACGGTCGTGTACACGACCCCGAGCGCCTGTTCTTGCGCCGTGGTAAGGTGGACCGGCTGGCGCAGCAGGGCGCCGGTGCTGTCCGTCTGCCCCGCTCCACCGCCGGCCTGCATCAGGGCGTGCTCCTCGGGTGTCATTTCCATCGAGGCAGCCGTGTCTTCCACGTCGCTTCCGCACCCCGCCAGCAACGGCAGAGCGGCGAACACGGAGAGTCCGAGCAGCATGTATCGGGTTGGGAACCCGCTCATCATCGTACTCCTGTGGATTCGCTTCATTGGATGCTCGTCTCCAGGCCCGTGAGGGCCTCTATGCCCGCCACGGACGCCTGATACTCGGCGGCCAGGCGCACTCGCTCCGTCTCGAATCGGTTCACGGTGGTCTGGTTCGACAGGAGGGTCATGTAGTCCACCGCGCCGACCCGGTACGCGGACAGCGCCGACTCGACGGCGGCCTGTGCCTGCGGGATGATCGAAGTCCGATAGAGCTCCGACAGATCCCTTGCCCGCTCGGCAGCGGCCCTGAGCTCCGACAGTCGCGCGAACGTCTCGTTGTGCAGGTCAAGCTCCCGGGCTTCCTCCGTCGACTGGAACGCCTGCATCTCTCTGATTCGCGGCTTCTGCTTCGAACCCGACCAGAGCGGGAGACTGATCCCCACCTGGATCGTGGCAAGGTCCTCGAACTCGGGTCGCTGCCCGTATCCTAGGGCTACGGTGAAGTCCGGATAGGCGTCCCGCTGCGCTGCCCGGTAGCCGGCCTCGGCGGCGAGCGCTCGCTCACGGGCTGCCTGAATCGCCGGCCGGTTCCGGGCCGCCATGGCCATCAGCGAATCCACGGCCGGCGGACTGCCGATCGGATCCGGCAACTCGAGGGATCCGACGAGTTCGGTGGCCGGCCGTCCAAGCAGGCTGTTCAGGCGGGCGGACATGGCCACGCGGTTCTGCTCCACGATCGTGATGTCGGCCGTCGTCTGCGCGATCGCCACCTGGGCCTGCAGGATGTCCTGCTGAAGACCCGTTCCGACCGCGTACTTGGCCGACGTGACCTCGAGGAAGTCCCTCAGGAGCTCCCGCGTCGATGCCATGATATCGAGCGCCCGGTCCATGAAGGCCAGCTGGGAATACACCTCTTTGACGCGAGCGATGAGCGCCGCCTCCATTTCGTCCGCGTCGAGCTCGGCCGCGCGCGCGAAGTGCTCCTGTCTCTGCTGTCCGAACCCCTGGTTCCCCGGCCACGGAAAGCTCTGGGAAAGCCCGATCCAGTTCATGGTCATTGGGTTGTCGGTTCCGAAGTCGTCGAGCGAACGGTTTCGCAGGCCGAGCGACAGCACGGGGTCTGGAAGGGCGCCCGCCTGGGAGCCGCGCTCGCCCATGGCGTCCGCCTTGTACCGCGCGGCCTGGAGCATCGGGTTCGCACGGCGGGCTTCCGCCACAGCATCGGCTATCCGGAGCGTGTCCGGCGTCTGTGCGGCGGCGGGCAACGGCAGCATGATCGCTACGAGAAGCAACGTCGCAGCCTGTATTCGGAAGAAACTCACGAGATCTCCGTTCTTGCGTTCTTTCCGGAAACGTTGGACGGGAAGGTACGGGGGGGCCGTTGAAGGAGGCGTGAGATAGACATTAAGAAGCCTTCAGGACTGCGCCGCCGTTCCTGAAAGATCCTTAACGAAATCCTCACCGGGCGTTCAGTCGCCGGGATGGAGGTTGGGGTACGCGAAGAAACCGACACGCGACGGGGCAACGTGATTCTCTCCAATCCGCGCGGATCGTAGATGAACAACTCGAAGAGGTAGCGGTGAAACGGAGAACAGGTGTATTGGCGCTCGGCTGTGTCCTTGTGGCGCTGACCATCCTCCTTCTCGCCTGGTCAGAACGGCGAGCGACCCCGGGCATCGCCGAGGCTGTGGGAGTGCCTGGAACGCGGATTGTGGTGTTCAAAGGGCCGGCCTGCAGCTGTTGCGACCGATGGGAGACGCATCTCGAGATGGCTGGCTTCCAGGTGGAATCGAGGACAATCGACGATCTGCATGCGAAACGTCGAGAGCTGGATGTTCCTCCGTCCCACCGCTCGTGTCACACGGCCGTCGTCGACGGGTATTTCATCGAAGGGCACGTCCCGGCGGATGTGATCATCCGGATGCTCAAGACACGGCCGCAATTGGCAGGACTTGTGGTCCCCGGTATGCCATTCGGGTCGCCTGGCATGACGAATGGGCCGGCCCTTCCCTTCGAAGTGTACGCTGTAGATGCAGCGGGGAAAATCACGCTCTACGCGACCCGCTGACTCTCCGGGATGATCCTGCGCCGGGTGGACAGGGGAGACATGTGGCGTACATTAAGAAGTCTTAAGGGAAACCGAACGGCGGTTTCAGGGGGTAGCGGCCATCGTAGATGGTTCCCGGGGCCGTGGGACAGACCAGGAGTGCTGACTTGGAGGCTTGCGAAAGATCCGGCCATATTAATGGGGTAGAGGCATGCGCATCCTGATCGTAGAAGACAGCAAGAAGGTCGCCAGTTTCGTCGAGAAGGGCCTGCGTGAGGAAGGGTACGCTGTAGACGTAGCGCACGACGGTGTGGACGGCGCGCTCAAGGCACACGTGTACGACTACGACCTGCTTCTTCTCGACGTGATGCTGCCCGGCAAGACCGGGTTCGAGATCGTCCATGACCTGCGGAAGGAAGCGAAGACGGTTCCGGTACTCCTTCTGACGGCCAAGGATGCGACCGAGGACGTGGTACGTGGGCTCGACCTGGGGGCGGACGACTATCTCACGAAGCCTTTCACGTTCGACGAGCTACTCGCACGCGTCCGGGCTCTGCTCAGAAGAGGCGGGTCGCGGCGCACCGATCGCCTCACGTATCATGATCTGGAGCTCGATCGTCTCCGGCACTTGGCATCGCGGGGAAGCGAGAAGCTGGACTTGACGCCGAAGGAGTACTTGCTCCTGGAGTTTTTCATGCTGCACCCGGAGCAGGTCGTGCGGCGCACGGAGTTACTGGAGAAGGTATGGGATCTGCATTTCGACCCGATGAGCAACGTAGTGGACGTCCACATGGCGAACCTGAGAAAGAAGCTGCAGGCCGGAGGCAGGTCCGCCGTGCTTCACACGATTCGTGGAGTCGGCTACATGCTGAGCGCTCAATCTCCTGAATGAGGAGATCTCTCCGCTTCGAGCTCGCCTGGAGATACGCCGCGGCGGTTGCGCTGGGAATCGCGCTCGTCGCGGCGATCGGGTACCTGGTGCTTCGCGACACCTTGGACAGGCAAATCAACGCGAGTCTGATCAGCGTCGCCTCGATTCAGGCGTCGTCGGTGACCGACGACCCCACGGGCCAAATGCATTTTCACGAGTGGGACGTAACGGCGGATGAGGCTGCATCGCTCGGCGATCTCAACCGGTACGCCCAGATCTGGAGCGAGTCGGGCGAGAGCCTGCTGCGGAGCCAGTACCTGACGCATGATCTCCCTTTGGACCCTGAAGCGCTGGCCGAGGCAGCGGCTGGCGAGTTCACCTGGAGCGAGGCCCGACTCGACGATGTACGCGTGCGTTCAGTCTACTACCCCCTCGGCCGGCTGGGGGCGAGCCACGAACGACACATAATCCAGGTGGCCGCGCCGCTCTCCGCACGCGACTTGCAGATGCGCAGCGCCGGCCTCTACCTCGCCGGGATCGTCCTTCTGGTGTCTATCGGGTCATTTCTTGGGAGCTGGTGGCTCGCCGGCAAGACCGTCCGTCCTGTGAACGAGATCACGGCGCAAGCGCATGGAATCGGCGGAGTGATGCGAGGCCAGCGCATCAGCGCGTACGCCGAGACCAAGGAATTCACCAGCCTCGTCAGCGTCCTCAACACCATGCTGGGTCGGATCGAAGTGGCGTTCGAGGCGCAGAGGCGGTTCACTGCAGACGCAAGCCACGAACTGCGGTCACCCCTCACGGCGTTGCGGGGAGAGCTCGAGATCGCGCTGCGGCGGGAGCGGACCGCCGAGGAGTACCGACGGGCGATCGGCAGTGCGCTCGAGGAAGCCACGCGGTTGAGTGAGGTAGCGGCAGATCTCCTGACGTTGGCCAGGTCGGACGCCGGCGTGATGATGCTGAGGCTCGAGAGCGTGGATCTGGGAGAACGCCTGGCGGTGGCGCTGGAGAGACTCCGCGGCCGAATGGCTGACAAGGCCCTCACAGCCGCGGTGTCGATTCAGTCCGAGGCCCTGGGCCTATACGACTTGAAGCTCGTGGACCAGTTGGTCTGGAACCTGCTTGACAACGCCGTAAAGTACTGTGAGACAGGAGCTGAGATCGACGTGTCCGTGACCTCATCGGGCCCCGATATCACGTTGGAGATCGCGGATAGAGGACCCGGCATTCCGGAGGAAGCGCTCGATCGGGTGTTCGATCGCTTCTCCCGAGTGGACGATGCTCATACTGCCGAGGGAACTGGACTCGGGCTGTCGATCGTCCGTGCGATCGCCCAGGCACACGGAGGCAGCGTCACAGCATCGAACCGCGAGGGCGGTGGTGCTGTATTCCGTGCTTCCCTGCCACGAACCGCGTAGCCTGCTTCGCCCGCCCGGACGTCAACCTTCGGAGGCACGATCCGCCGCTTTAAGACACCTTCACGTGAGTTTCCGGTTCGCTTAACACACAAGTGGTTATGAGTTGGGTCTGACAGACGCGGCATCGAAGTGTCATGAGCCCAGGAGCACGGCATGTCGTCCGATAGACCACACTACCCGACCGGACCTCTCGGTACCGCCCCGTCCGATCACGGCCAGAGCATGCAGCTCCGTCTTTCGGCGATCGAATCCAGAGCGGCGGCTGATGGGCTCGAGTCCTGGCTCGAGAGCCAACCCGGCGTCCGATCCGCGCGAGCGAATCACAGGACGGGAGCCGTCCACCTCGAGGTGGGCCCCGACCGCATCCAGATCGCCGGACTGCTGGACCGGTTGCGTGAGCGAGGCTGCGAGGTCATAGGCGAGACGCTTCGGCTCCGAATCGAGGGAATGCACTGCGCCAGCTGCTCGACGACGATCGAGGATGCGCTGCGGACAGTTCCGGGCGTGCTGCAGGCGGACGTGAGCCCGGGCACTGAGTCTGCGGATATTCGATACGTCCAGACCGTCACCGACATTCCACGACTGACCGCAGCCATCGAGTCGAGCGGCTACCGCGTGAGGAAGCCTCCGACTCCTGACGCACCAGGGAAGGACTCGGAGGACCGGTATCGCGAGTACGGGGAGCTGATGCGCCGGTTCTGGTTCGGCCTGGCCATCTCGATCCCGGTCGTGCTGACGGCATATCCGTCATGGTTCCCCGTTCTCCGTGACATGAATCCTGGTCCCATCCGCCTCATGTGGGCGATCGGTGGTCTGGCGGCACTCGCCGTTCTCGTCTACTCGGGTCATCGGTTCTTCACCGGGGGATGGGAGGCGTTCCGGCACCGAACGGCGGACATGAACACCCTTATCGCGGTGGGCACGGGCGCCGCATGGATCTACTCGACCGTCGCGGTAGCTGCACCGTGGTTGTTTCCTGAGGGCCTCGCCGAGCCGTTCTACGACGTAGCCGCGGTCGTCGTTACTCTCGTCGTCCTCGGGCAGGCGCTGGAAGTCAGGGCCAAGGGACGCACATCCGAGGCGATCCGGAAGCTGCTCGACCTGCAGGCCCGTACCGCTCGTGTCGTCCGCGACGGCCGGGAAATCGATATCCCGGTGGAAGAAGTCGAAGCCGGTGACATTGTGGTCGTCCGGCCTGGCGAGAAAGTGCCGGTTGACGGAGTCGTGCTCGAGGGCAACAGCGCGGTGGACGAGTCAATGGTCACGGGCGAGAGCATCCCGGTCGGCAAAGGGCCGGGAGACGAGGTCATCGGAGCCACGATCAACAAGGCCGGGAGCTTTCGCTTCCGGGCGACGAAGGTCGGCAAAGACACCGCGCTGGCTCAGATCGTCAAGATGGTTCGCCAGGCGCAGGGGTCCAAGCCGCCGATCGCCCGCACCGTGGACCGTGTGTCCAGTTACTTCGTGCCCGCCGTCATGATCATCGCGACCGCCGCGTTCGCGGTCTGGTACACGTTCGGTCCGGAACCGCCGCTTACCTATGCGGTGATCACGGCCGTCACGGTGCTGATCATCGCCTGTCCGTGCGCGCTGGGGCTCGCGACCCCCATGTCGCTCATGGTTGGCGTCGGCAAGGCGGCCGAGGCAGGCGTCCTGATCCGGAACGGCGAGGCTCTGCAGCTGGCCAGGGGGTTGACCACGGTGGTTCTCGACAAGACCGGAACCATCACGAAGGGACAGCCTGAGCTGACGGACGTCGTCGTGCGGGAGAGCTACAGTGAAGAAGAAGTGCTTCGTCTCGCGGCCTCGGCGGAGCGCGGCTCTGAACATCCGCTCGGGGAGGCCATCGTCAGCGGCGCGCGCGACCGAGGGCTGGAATTGGACGAAGTCGCCGCGTTCGAGGCCATCGCGGGACACGGCATCTCGGCTGCCGTCGGTGACCGGGATGTTCTCCTCGGAAACCAGAGGCTGATGAGGGAGCGCGGGCTGGAAACCTCATACCTCACCGAAGAGGCCCGGCGGCTTTCCTCCGAGGGCAAGACGCCGATGTTCGTGGCGATCGACGGCGAGCCCGCCGGTCTGATCGCGGTCGCTGACCAGATCAAGGACGACTCGGTCGGGGCGATCAGGCGGCTGCACGAGCTCGGTCTCGAGGTGGTCATGCTCACCGGCGACAACGAACGAACGGCGAACGCCATCGCCGCCCAGGTGGGAATCGATCGGGTGCTGGCAGAGGTACTTCCCGATCAGAAGGCGAGCCAGATCGCGGCCCTTCAGGCCGAGGGCAAGACCGTGGCGATGGTGGGCGATGGAATCAACGACGCCCCGGCGCTGGCCCAGGCTGACGTCGGCATCGCCATCGGAACCGGAACGGACGTAGCCATCGAGGCGGCTGACGTGACCCTCATCGGAGGCTCGCTCCAAGGGGTGACTCGCGCCGTCGACGTGTCCAAGGCGACGTTCAGGAACATCAAGCAGAATCTGTTCGGAGCTTTCATCTACAATGGATTGGGAGTGCCCGTGGCAGCGGGTTTGCTCTACCCGACGTTCGGGCTCCTTCTCTCACCACTCATCGCTGGCGCCGCCATGGCGTTCAGCTCGGTGACGGTCGTGACCAACGCCAACCGGCTGCGACTGTACGAGCCGAAGGGAGACTGAGATGACCGTGGACGTGCTCTTCGTAAACGCGGCGGCGCTCGCGACGATCGTGTGGATCGTCTGGTACTTCTGGCTGTCCGAGAAGGAGGGGACCAGGGCGGCGCTCGGAGCAACGGGCGTCCAAGAGATCTTCGTGCGCGTGAAGGGCGGTTACGATCCGGATCTCATCGTGCTCGACGCCGGACGCCCGGCTCGACTCCATTTCAACCGCCAGGAGACGGCAGCTTGCAGCGAGATGGTCGTGTTTCCCGACTTCGGCATCTCCCGGGAGTTGCCGGCCGACGAGACGGTCACCATCGAGCTCGAGGGCCTGGAGGCCGGCGAGTACGATTTCGCCTGCCAGATGGGGATGCTCAAGGGCAAGGTCGTCGCCGTCGAGCAGAGTACGGTTCCGGCCAATCCCTGAGTTACGTTATCATAATCTTCCGTTCACGTCTGTTTCACGGTCGTCGCTGCCGAGCTGGCGATGCGGGGCTGAAGAACCGGCGTGATCCGGGAGAGCGGAGCCGGCTGCTAGACCCCCGCTCGGAACAGGGCGTACAGAAACTGCTGCTCGCCACCCGTCGGAGTGACGTGCGTGTGCAGGAAGTGCTCGGTCAGCTCGATGGATGGTCCCAGCTCCGCCGCGAGCAGTCCGGGCGAGTAGCGACGCACGGGCAACCCGCTGCACCGCTCCGGCCCCCGGGGTCCGAAGGTCGCCAGGACGACGCCCGCCCCGGGCGCCAGGGCTCGTAGCAGGCACGCACGGTAGGCGTCCCGCGCCTCCGGCTCGACCAGGAAGTGGAACACGGCCCGGTCGTGCCACAGGTCCCAGCGACGAGGCGGGTCGAAACGGGTCACGTCCGCCGTCAGCCAGGCGACACGCCGTGCCCGCTCCGCCAGGCGCTCGCGGGCCAGCTCTATGGCCTGGCTGGCCACATCGAGGACGGTGACGTCGTCGTATCCGCGATCCAGGAGGTGTCCTGCCAGGAGCGAGACGCCGCCTCCAACGTCGATGATGGAAGAATCCGTCGATGCCCGGGCGGCCTCGATCAGACGCAACGACGCGTCGGGTCGCTCCTCGTACCAGCTGACCAGATCGGCGTCGGCCTCGGCGTAGACCCGTGACCAGTGGGATTCGGCGGAGGACGTGTCGGCGTCCCGCTGTGACGGCATCCGTGTCTCCCTCTGCGCCTCCCTCGAGAGGAAGGACTGCTGGGATCTCGCTGGAATCTACCGACGAGTCGCTCTCCCGGACCAGCATCAAACCAGCATCGGCGCATGCGTTGACGAATCCGTCCGGATATGGCAGGTTGCATTCGTATACACGTATATGCGCATACACAACGGAGGCGCGCGTGCGAGAGCTCAGTCGGCGGTTCAAGGCACTGTCGGAGGCACACCGACTCCGCATCCTGGCCTACCTTCTCAAGCATCCTGCGGTGTGCGTGTGCGAAGTCGAGCACTTCCTGGGCGTGTCACAGTCCACCGCCTCGCGGCACCTTCGATACCTGGCCGGCGAGCAGCTCGTCGAAGACCGGCGCGAGGGCCAGTGGGTGTTCTATCGGCTGATGGAGCCGCAGGACGAAGCGCACCGGTTGCTGCTGGAAGCGCTCCGTGACCTCCTGGCGACGGTGGATGTGCCCGATGCGGCGAAGGTGGTGGCCTTCCGCAAAGAGCGCTGCATCGAGACGGGGACACCGGCGGAGACGACGGGGCCGTCCAGTGCGGCGGGGGCGAAGTGAGCGGCGCGCGGATCGGCCGCCGGCTCTCGTTCCTCGACCGTTACCTGACCCTGTGGATCTTCGCGGCCATGGCGCTCGGGGTGGCCATCGGTTTCGCGTGGCCGGAACCGATCCGTGCGCTGAGCGAGGCGACGCAGGTCGGCACGACCTCCCTGCCGATCGCCGTCGGCCTGATCCTCATGATGTACCCGCCGCTCGCCAAGGTCCGGTACGAGGAGCTGGGCGACGTGTTCCGGAACGGGAAGGTGCTGAGCCTGTCGCTCGTCCAGAACTGGATCATCGGCCCGATCCTCATGTTCGGTCTCGCGGTCCTGTTCCTTCGTGCGTATCCGGAGCTCATGGTCGGGCTCATCCTGATCGGCCTCGCCCGGTGCATCGCCATGGTGATCGTGTGGAACGACCTGGCGGACGGAGACCCGGAATACGCGGCGGGACTGGTGGCGTTCAACTCGATCTTCCAGGTCCTGTTCTTCAGCGTGTACGCGTACGTCTTCATCACGGTGCTGCCGGGGTGGCTCGGACTCGAGGGCGCGGTCGTGGACATCACGATGGGCGAGATCGCCACGAGCGTGTTCATCTACCTCGGCATCCCTTTCATCGCGGGCTTCCTCACGCGCGTCGTCCTGGTGCGTCTCAGGGGTAAGCTGTGGTACCACGAGCGCTTCGTGCCGAAGATCAGCCCGATCACGCTCGTCGCCCTGCTGTTCACGATCGTCGTGATGTTCTCGATTCAGGGCAGGCAGATCGTCGGGCAGCCGATGGGCGTCGTGCGGGTGGCCGTGCCCCTTCTGATCTACTTCGTATCGATGTTCACGGTCACGTTCTTCATGAGCCGGCGCGTCGGGGCCGACTACCGGCAGACCGCGACGCTCTCGTTCACCGCGGCCTCGAACAACTTCGAGCTCGCGATCGCGGTGGCCGTCGCGACGTTCGGGATCGCGCACGGCGCGGCGTTCGCGGCGGTGATCGGCCCGCTGGTCGAGGTGCCGGTGCTCATCGCGCTGGTCAACGTGGCTCTCGCGTGGCGCCGGAAGTACTTCCCCGAAGCCGAGGCGGCGATCGCGGGCGTCGCGACGTGCGCCGTCCCGGCGGGCGTTCAGCCCCGGGAGGCCGACTCGTGATCCCGCGTCCGGGCAGCCGCGCGGAGGCATGGCGCGCCGAGGCCGAAGAGCTCCGGTCCGGCCGGCCGACACACCTCCTGTTCCTGTGCGTCGCCAACTCGGCCCGCAGCCAGATGGCCGAGGGGATCGCCCGCGACCTGGCACCGGCCGTGGTCCGGGTGTCGTCGGCCGGCTCGGAGCCCTCGGCCGTTCGACCACAGGCCGTCCGGGTGCTGGCGGAGATCGGGATCGACGCCACGGGTCAGCGGGCCAAGAGCGTAGACGAGCTGCTGGGCCAGGACGTGGACGCGGTGATCACGCTGTGTGCCGAGGAGTACTGCCCGGTGTGGCTGGGGGAGGCCCGACGCCTACATTGGGCGCTTCCGGATCCGGCGTCCGCGACCGGGTCCGAGGAAGAGATCCTGGATGCGTTCCGGCGGGTGCGGGACGAGATCGGGGAACGGCTGGCGGTCGTGTTCCGAACCGCCGGCTGAAAACCTGCACGGGAGGACAGGATGACGATCGAGCTGGTGATCGAGGGAATGAGCTGCGAGCACTGCGTGGGTCGGGTCGAGAAGGCCCTGGCGGCGGTGGACGGCGTGACCGGTGTGGCGGTGCGGCTCGACCCTGCCTCCGCTACGGTGGACGGCCGGGACATGTCGCTCGAGGCCCTGGTCGAGGCGGTGGACAGGGTCGGCTATACGGCGTCGCTCGGGACGTAGGTCACGCCCTCGAACGCCCGGGCTCACACGCCGGGGACGGGTCCCTGTGCCTCGCCTTCCCGGCCGTGCCAGCGGAAGAACAGGATCGTGATCGCCGTCCACAGAATGAGCCCCCCACCGATCTTCATCAGCAGCCCGGCGATCTGCTGGTCCTCCCGGGCACTCAGCCGGAGCACGGGCGGCGCCAGCTCGTAGACGCCGTAGAACGGAAGCTCCCCGAACGTCAGGAACGCGTACGGCAACGTGTTCAGGACGGTGCTCAGGAACAGGTACCCCATCTTCAGCGGATACCGGAACCTCGGTCGGAAAGGCACCGGCGCGACCACCGGCCACCAGAACAGGATGCCGCCGCCCAGCCATAGCATGTCGATGACGAACGAACCCGACGGCGTGGCCATCAACGTATCCACGACCGACGGGAGGTGGGTGTAGAACACGATGAGCTGGAAGATCCCGAGCGCAATCAGCGGGTGTGTCACGAAGCCGAGCAGGCGCGCGACGCCGAGGCGCCCGGCGAGCCTGTCCCATGCGGCCTCCGGCACGCCGAGCAGCAGGAGCGGCGGCACCACGAGCGCGATGAGCAGATACTGAAGCATGTGGGCGGAGGCCAGGTACCCCGAGAGGGCCCCGACCGGCCAGTCCAGCGCGAGCCACAAGGCCAGGACGCCGACCGCCCACGCCCGGGGTCGCCACCGGCTGTCCGATCCCGCCGGCGACGCGGCCCGCCGGATCACCCCGTGGAGCAGGACCAGTGCCGCCACGAGCACCCACACGCCGGGAAACGGCCGCGGAATCCAGCTCCAGGCGGCCGTCTGCGCCGAGCACCACCACTGGAGTCCGGTCACCGACGCAGGAGCTTCGGGAGATCGTGGAGCCAGTCGGCCTGGCGGGTGCCGAAAGGATAGACCACCCGGAAGGCGCCGCGGGCCGGAAACGCGATGACCTGCGAGGCGTGACCCACGCCGTAGTCGGGTCCGGCTGCCGTGTCGCGCATCGCCGGTGGCAGCCCCAGCCCGAGCATGATGCTGTCGACCTCAGCTTCCGTTCCGCGCAGGCCCACGAAATCGGGATCGAAGGAATCGAGCCAGCTCCGCAACCGCTCCGGCGTGTCACGCAGGGGATCGGCCGTAACGAAGATCACCTGCATCCGGCGCTGGTCCTCGGCGGCCAGATCGCGCCGCACGGCCGCGAGGCCGGCCATGTGGACCGGGCAGATGTCCGGACAGAAGGTGTAGCCGAAGAACAGCAGGACCAGTCGGTCCTCGGTCTCGGCGCCGAAATCGAAGGCCTCGCCTTCCGTGTCGGTGAGCACGAAGTCGGGCCTGGGTCCGGCATCCTCGAGCAGGATGCCGCGGTATCCGGTGCGCCGGGCCCTTTCCTCCGCCTCCGAGCGCTCCGGCGCTTCGACTCCGCACCCGCCCGCGACGGCGCCCAACCAGCTCGCGGCAGCCAGTGCCACCCCACGTGTCGTGATCGGGAATCTCACGTGTCCTCCGAGGAAACTCTGTCGGCGCGGTCGCAGCGGCGGTCGCAGCGGGGCCGAAGGGTCGATCGAGGGAGGAACGTAATGCTCGCGCGGTGCGCGGACGAGGCTTCGATTCACGCCTCGCGAGTGCGCTCCTGCAGGAGTCCGAGGAACCCGGTAACGACCTCCGGGTCGAACTGGCCGCCCGCCTCGGCGCGCAGGTGGGCGAGAGCCTCTACCTCCGTCCACGGCGGGCTGTAGGGGCGCTCGGACAGGAGGGCGTCCCACACGTCCACCACCGCGAACGCCCGCGCCGCGAGGGGTATGGACCTGCCGGTGAGACCCTGCGGATACCCCGTCCCGTCCCATCGTTCGTGATGGCAGTACGGGATGTCTAGGGCAGGCTCGAGGAACGGAACGGCCGCGATCATCTCTCGGGCCCACACCGGGTGCTTCCGCATGAGCTCCCACTCCGCGTCGTCGAGCGGACCCTGCTTGTTCAGGACCGAGTCGGGGATTCCGATCTTGCCGATGTCGTGCAGCAGGGCACCCCTCCGGATGTGCTCGATCTCGTCAGCGGGAACGCCCAGAGAGCGCGCCAGCTCGACCGTCAGCTCGGTTACCCGTTGGGTGTGCCCCTCGGTCTCGCGGTCACGCAGATCGAGGGCCCGCACCCAACCTTCCAGGGTATGATCGTACGCCTCGCTGACGGCTCGGTGACTCGTCTCGAGCTGGCGCATAGCGCGCTCCCGGGCCGTAACGTCGGTGGCCACACCGATCACGCCCCGCACGACTCCGCTCGCATCCGTGATGGGCCGCTGCCGGCTCTCGAACACGGTCCCTCCGACTTGGACCACAGACCGGATGTGGTGTCCGGCGAGAGCCCGCCTGGCGTCATCCAGGATCTCGTCGTGGCCTTCGTACACGTCGAACACGGATCGGCCCACCACCTGGCCGGCCTCGAGTCCGAGCACATCGAGACTTCTGCCCTCGGAAAGTGTGAACACGCCGTCCTGGTCGAGGGCCCACAGGACCACGGGCGCCTGGTCCACCACGAACTGCAGGCGAGCCTCGTTCTCCCTCAACGCTGCGGCGGACGCCGACGCCGTCCGGATCGCCTCGCGGTAATCGGCGATCATGCGGCCGATCAGGATCACGACGAGCAGCATGCCGATGCTGACGAGCAGACCGGGAAGCTCCGCGATGACGGCAGCCTCGCTCGCGCGGCCCGCCAGGCTGAGCACGTCGGTGAGAGCCTGGCGGGTGGCCATCAGGGCCAGTACCGCACTGAGCAGAATCAGCCGCCGGTCGCGAAACCGGACGACGAGCGCCACCGACCAGCCGAAAGCAAGCAGTCGAACGGCGACGGACAGGTGAAGGAGGATCTGGCTCATGGCCAACCCATCACAGTGACACGAGACTCGCCGCGCAGGTGGCGGACCGCGGGCCCTCGATTCATCTTCGAGCCGCCGGGAACACCCGGTGAGACGGCTGCTTTTCTGGCACGAGCGGAAACGAGGCAGGTGCCACAATATCGTCGGAAAGTAGCTTCCTGGCAAGGTTTGCGGGACGATGGAAGGTTCCGGCTCGGGGCCTTCGGCGTTACACTGGTCGCGGAAACGGACCGTCACACAACGAGGAGGAACGATGTTCGATGTGCCCCCGACACCGTTTCAGAAGGTCTCGTGGACGGGATTGCGAATCGTCACCGGCCTCGCGTACGTGACGAACGGCCTGCCGAAACTGTTCGGACTGCTCGGCGGATTCGGTCCCGCTGGAGGCCCGGCCCCGTTGATGTCGCGCTTCGGGGCGGCGGGAGTTCTCGAGGTGTTCGGAGGGGTCATGATCGCCCTCGGCCTGTTCACGCGGCCCGTGGCCTTCCTGCTCTCCGGCCAGATGGCGGTGGCCTACTTCTGGATCCACGTGGGCGGGGGCGGCCTGTGGTGGTGGTACAACTCGGGGGAGCGGGCCATGCTCTACGCGTTCATCTTCCTCCTGTTCTCCGCGTGGGGCGCCGGACCACTGAGCCTGGACGCCAGGCTCGCCGCCGGGAAGACCCCGAAGAGCTGAGGTCACGGCGATCCCGTCGGACGGAGCGGCCGGTCTCGTGCCGACCACCGTTCGTCACTCCGCCACGACCGATCCGTTCTCGCGCTGTCCGCGCGCCCAGCTGATCAGCAGGCCGCGCTCTACGTCCGACAGCCGGGCTTCGGAGTGCAACCTCAGGTAGATCGGGAGCGGCATCTCTCGCTCGTCGATCACCTCCTCCAGGTCCTCCAGCTTCTCGTCCCGGCGGCTCTCCGAGTAGCCGGCCCACTCGGAGAAATTCAGCTCGTCCCGTGCCCGGTTCACGTCGCGCGCCACCAGCCAGGAAGCGGGCGCCACGCGGCTGTACCACGGCCAGGCCGTCTGATTGGAATGGCAGTCGTAGCACGAGCGCTCGAGAACGACCCGCACGTCCGCAGGAGTCTCGATCGGTCCCGTCTCCGGCGGATTGGTGCGACTCACGGGCACGAGCTGGATGGCGACCAGAGCGACCAGCACCGCGATTCCGATCTTCGGCGTTCGCGTCATCCGTGCACGCCTCCTTCGACAGTCTCTCGAATCTGGCGCTTCAGGCGGGCCAGGATGGCCCCCATGCCGCGCAGTCGCAGGGCGGACACGACCTCCTGCAACCCCATGCGGGCGTAAAAGTCGGGCGGCACGGCCAGCACACTGGCGTAGCTCTCACCCTCGAGCCCCTCGCGGAGGATCCCGGCGAAACCCCGCACTGTCGGAGCCTCCGGCGGACAGTCGAAGAACAGGCGCACGGCCCCGTCCTCATCCACCTCGGTCGCGAGGAAGAACGGCGTCTGGCACTCGTGAACCTGTTCGAGGCGCTCACGGTTCGCGGCGAGCGCTTCCGGGAGCGCCGGCACTCTCCGGGCGTAGCCTAGCAGGGCCTCTACGCGGAGCTCGCGTGGCGCCGCGGCGAACTGGTCCACGATCTCGCGGAGCTTGTCCGGCATCGTCATGCGTGCGAAACCTCCGAGACCTCTGAAGGGTTGTTCTGGGTGCCGGGCGACCGCACCTCCTGGTTATCTTGGGTGCTGGACGACCGTATCTCAAGGGAATGGACCACAACGCGGGAGCGCGCCATGCCGGCCGGTCAGGATCCTTCGCCCAAGTTCCAGCAGTTCGCCCACCCCGAGAAGCTCGTGTCCACCGAGTGGGTGGCGGCGCACCTCGACGACCCGAACGTGGTGATCGTCGAGTCCGACGAGGACGTCCTCCTTTACGAGACGGGACACATACAGGGCTCCGTGAAGATCGACTGGCACGCGGACCTGAACGACCCGTTGGTGCGCGATTATCTGTCGCCCGAAAAGTTCGCCGCCCTCCTGTCGCGGAAGGGCATCTCCCGCGAGCACACGGTGGTGTTCTACGGCGACAACTTCAACTGGTGGGCCGCGTACGCCCTGTGGGTGTTCAGCCTGTTCGACCACCCGGACACCCGTCTCATGGACGGCGGGCGGCAGAAGTGGGTCGCCGAGGGGCGGCCCCTCACCACCGAAGGCCCCGACCGCGAGCCGGCCGACTACCCGGTGGCGGATCGCGACGACGGGCCGGTGCGGGCCTTCCGGGACCAGGTGTTCAAGCACTATGACCGCGGGGGGCGGCTCGTGGACGTCCGGTCGCCGCAGGAATACAGCGGTGAACTGCTGCACATGCCGGAGTATCCGCAGGAAGGGGCCCTGCGCGGCGGTCACATCCCGGGTGCCGCGAGCGTGCCGTGGAAGCGAGCGGCGAACGACGACGGCACGTTCCGGCCGACAGACGAGCTGCGGGCGATCTACCTCGACGAGATCGGGCTGTCGCCGGACGAGGAAGTCATCGCGTATTGCCGCATCGGAGAGCGTTCCAGCCATACGTGGTTCGTGCTCACGCACCTGCTGGGCTTCCAGCGGGTTCGCAACTACGACGGCTCGTGGACCGAGTGGGGCAACCTCGTCGGAGCTCCGATCGAAAAGTAGGCCCTCCTGCCGGGCTCACGGCCGGCCGCCGGCCCTGCGCAGCACGGAGCAGGCGCCGGCTCCGGCGAGCGCCGCCCACACCGGGGAGACGGCAGTCAGTCCCGCCCGGCCTTCGGTCAGGATCAGGGCGGCCAGCGTCCCGAGCCCCAGCAGCTGGGCGGCCCGGATACGGGGAGCGCGGAGCTGACCGCCGCCGGCATCGGCTCCCGAGACCGGTTCGCCCGAGCGTGCCGCCAGGACGAGGACCGGAAGAGCCGTCGCGAGCGCCGCCCAGCCCTCCAGTGATGCTCCGGCGTCCGCGACACCCCGGTCGGCCCGCGCCGCCCACACGGCGATGCCGAGCGAGAACGCGGCGGCGAACAGATGCGGCCGGTACGGAGGGCGGAGCATTCCGTCCGCCAGGAACGCCGCGAAGGCGAAGGCTGAGAGAGCCGGGTGCCCTCGCCAGGCGGCGAGCACGACCAGCAGCAGGATGAGAACCGTGTCCCACGGCTTCGCTGCCGGTCCAACCGTCCGGTTGACGATCCGCAGTGCGAGCAGTACGAGGAACAGGCCCGCGAAGTCGGGGCGGCCCAATCCAAGCGACGGCGCCACGCTCAGCCCGGCCGCAACGAATGCGGAGACGTCGTGGTCCGGGTCGATCTCCCGCCCGATGGCCCAGGCCAGGAAGAAGGCGGCCGCCACTACGAGCGCTCCCACGAAGGCCTCCGGAGGAGTCGATCCGGCGAGCATGCGCACCAGGCCGTCGACCAGCGCCACCCCGAGGGTGAGCGCCGATATGGCCCGGTTGGTCGGGTGGATCCGATCGATCGGCCGGCCGATCGACGTGACCCGATACAGGCGCTCGTTCAGCGGCCGGGCCTGGTCAGGGGCGGACGCCCGGTGGCGATCAGTTGCCTGTACTCGCGGCCGATCCGGAAGGCGACGATCAGCCATACGACGACCAGGATGACGTTCAGCAGAGCGAAGTACCTGATGTTGGTGCCCAGGAAGGTCACGACCACGAAGGTCACGACGCCGGACAGTGAGTCCCCGATTCGCTTGGAGAACGCGTCGGTGACCTGCTTGGCCTTGTATTTCTGCTCCCTCGTCGTGGGCAGGAACAGCGCCTGCTGCACGGTATTCTGCAGGGAGTAGTCGGTGGCGTTCTCGGCCGTCTTGGCCCACCGCACGTAGCTCAGTATTGGGATCAGAGCGATGAGACCGTACGAGCCCAGCGCGATCGCCGGCAGGACCATGATCCCGACGTGCACGCCGAAGTACTTGATGACGCGCGACACCACGAAGAACTGAAGCACGAACGTGAGCGTGTTCACGATGGTGAAGAAGTCAGCGTAGAAGGCCCCGACGAAGGTCCCGACGTACTGCTCCAGCGCCTCGCCCGTCAGTCCGCTGCCCGCCGCCTCCCTGGCGGCGCCTTCCACGAGGAAGCCCAGAAGAGCCTCTCCGTTGGTGTTGACCCAGTTGAGGAGGAGGATCAGGATCGCGATCAGCAGGAGGTACCGGGTCCGCAGAACCAGGGCGAAGGCGCCCTGGCGATCCGGTTCGGGTTCCGTCGGTTTCGCTTCACCCGCTTCTTCCGGCGCCTCCTCGTCGCGTCTCTCTTCCAGGAGCCTGCGCAGATCCTTGAACTCCCCCGTGTCGAGGCGGAACTCGCCCGTGGCCGCGGGCGAGCGGGCGGTCCCCTCGTCCGGTGCTCCGGTCGCTTCGGTGCGCCGACGCTCCCGACGATCCACCCAGTTCGTGAGCAGAAGGCTTGCCAGCAGGATCCCGCCCGCGACCAGCATCGGAGTCGTGAGTCCAAGCGGCCCGATCATCTGCTTCACGGCACCCGCCCCCACGATCGCCCCCGCCGCGCCGCCGACCTGGACGATCGGGAACAGGCGCTCGCCCGCTTCATTCGTATACAGATCGTTGGCAAAGCCCCAGAACTGGGCGATGATCATCGCGTTGAAGATCCCCAGCCAGATGAAGAACGGGATCCCGATCTCCACCCCGGCCTCCGCGACGACGTAGAACGCCACACAGCACACGGCGAAGAAGGCGGTCACCAGGTTGATCAGGCGCCGCCGGGGCAGACGGTCGGCCAGCTTGCCGTACGCCCCGATCACCGGTACGAGGACGAAGGCCATCGCCGCCGCCATGTAGGCCTTGACCGCGGGGCCCTGCTCGCTGAGAATCAGGCCGTCCCTGAGGGGCTTGAGGACGTAGTAGGCGGTCAGGAGAAGGAACACGTTGGCTGCCAGGATGAGGACGTTGGCGCCTTCGCCGGCCCGCACCTCGGTAAACAGCCGGAGTGCGCGGTCGAGCAGGCCGGGCTTTCGTTCCTCGGTCACGAGGCCTCCCTGGCAGTCGCGTCTGTGGGTACGCGGGCAGGATCATGAGCATAGCCGGCGCGTCACGCCACGGGAAGTCGGGGCTCGCCGGCACCGTGCGGGGCAGAGGGGCGAATCTATCGGGACTACCGAGCGTATGAGTGTTCAGAGGATGCCGTAGTCGATCGACCCCTGGGAGGCGTTGCATGTCGAAGAGCGGCCGAGGACGGGCACCGCGGGACCGGCGTCGCCCGTACCGGTTCCCGCGCCCGCCGTGCGAGCCGGAGCCGCCCCGGGCGCCTGAGCCCGTCCGGCCCAGGCCGCCCGGGTGCGATACCGGGCCGGATCCCGCGAAGCTCATCGAGAAGCTGAAGCGCAAGAAGAGCTGACCGGGGCCCGGCTCGCGGTCCCGCCGAGCAGATGGTCCGCCGTGCCGCCCCGCCGGCCTGCTTGCAGGTCGGGAGGCCCCCGACTATCCATCGGCGATGAACAGGTCGAACGGGTCTGAGCGTAGCTGGCGTCCGCTGGGCCGGTGGACCCTGACGGATCTGTCCGTGACTCTGCTGTGCGGAGCCCTGGCGTGGCGAACGCTTCGTTATCTGCTCGGCTTCCCCGTTTGGGGAGACGAGGGCATGCTCGCGGTGAATTTTTTCGACCGCGGCTTTCTCGATCTTCTGAACGCGCTCGACCACGGGCAGATCGCACCGGCCGGATTCCTGTGGCTCGAGCTGGCGGTGTCGAAGGTGGCAGGGCTCTCGGGGCGGGCGCTGCGCCTCGTCCCGTTCATCGGCGGCGTCGCCGGGGCGGTGCTGTTCTGGCGCATGGCCGGCCGGCTACTCGATCGGCGATCCGCCCTGATGGCGATGGCGATCTTCGCGGCGTCTTTCTACCCGACCCGGTACGCAGCGGAGATCAAGCCCTACAGCATCGACTTCCTGGCTGCCGTGCTGATCACCATGGCCGCGTGGCGCGTCTGGCAGAAGCCGGAGCGCACGCTGCGCTGGACCTCGCTCGGAATGATCGGGGCGATCGCCGTGTGGTTTTCCTATCCCTCGGTTCTCGTTTCCGGCGGGGCGTTCCTGTTCTTGCTCGGGTCTGTCGTGCGACGTCGATCGGAGCGACTCCTTCCCCTCCTCGCCGGTTCGATTCTTCTGGTGACCAGCTTCGCCGCCATGTACGCCATCGTCGGCGCGGGACAGAGCGCCCGGGCTCCCGTGTCCTACTGGAACGGCTCCTTTCCTCCCGTGTCGCGCCCGTGGCTCCTTCCGGTGTGGGCGCTGGACATGCATACGGGAATGATGTTCGCCTATCCCAACGGAGGACACTCCGGTGGCAGCATCGTGACGTTCGGACTGGTCGTGGCAGGGACCTCGGTCCTGTGGCGCACGCGGCGCTCCCTACTGTGGCTGCTCCTCAGCCCGTTCCCGCTGATGTTCGTGGCCGCGGCTCTTCACAGGTATCCGTACGGCGGGAGCGCTCGTGTGGCGCAGCACATCGCACCGGCGGTGTGCCTGCTGGCCGGAGTCGGATTGGTCTGCGTTCTCCGGAAGGTGCTCGGGGGGAGACGCACCGTCCGGGGATTGAGGATCGCCGTGCTGCCCTTCCTCGTCGTCGTGGTCGCTGGAATGGTCCGGGACGTGGCGCGCCCGTATCACTCGGAGGCCGATGCGATGGTGCGCGATGTGATCACCGAGCTCGCGGAAGGATCTGCGGACGGGGACCAGTGGATCGTCTACGGTTCGCTGGACCCTGGGCCCTGGGCACCCCATTTCGTGCGCTTCGTGGGCATGGGCGGTCGCTTGCGATACCAGGTCCGGTACCGGGTTCCGGGCCCGCTCGCATGGGCTCCGGCCCCGGACGAAGCGGTGCGTGCGGCGTCAGGCCGGACGTGGGTGATCGCGTACGGCAACCGCGTGTACGAGCACCCGCGGGACGTGTTCGAGCAGTACCTGGGGGCGCTGTCGGAGCCGGTGGGCACCGCCAGGCTCGTGCGGCGTCACGACCTGCCGGCTCGGGAGTGGATCGAGGTGTACGAGCTGCGGTGACCGGCGTTGATCCGATCGAAGCCGGCGCCACCCACACTTGCCATCGGTGCGTGCACAGGAGCATCGTGAAAGTCCCTTTCCCTGATCAAGGAGGCACCCATGAAGGTTCTGCATCGCCTGCTCCCCGTGCTCGCTCTCCCGCTGGTCGCGTGCGCGGGCCCCGAGACGGAGTCCGCCGCCGAAATGGAGGAAGCAGGTGCGGAGGCGCCCGACGTCGTGATGGTCATGCCCGTCTCCACGCAGTCCGAGGAGGCGCGCGGGCATTACATGGCGGGAAGTCACGCGCTCGACATGGCGCGCCCGACGGAAGCCAACACTCTCTTCGAGCAAGCCGTCGCTGCCGATCCGCAGTTCGCCGCAGGCTATCTGATGATCGCCAGCTCGGCCGCGTCCACGGAGGAGTTCACTGCCAATCTCGCACTGGCCAATCAGTACGCGGCGCGAGCTTCCCAGCAGGAGCAGCTTCGGATCGCGATCATGCAGCGGGGCTTCGAGAACAACACGGAAGGCCAGCTGGAGGCGGCGCTGGAACTCGTCGATGTGGAGCCCCTGAGTCCGCGCGCCTGGCTCACGCTCGCCGGAGTGCAAGCGGGCCTCAACGACGTCGAAGCATCGCGCACCTCGGTCGCGAGAGCTATCGAGCTGGCGCCGGACTTCGCGGCGGCGCACACGCAGGCCGGCAACAGCTACCTGTTCCTGGAGCCGAAGGACTTCGCGAAAGCGGAAGAGCATTTCCGCCGGGCCATCGCGCTGCAACCCACCGAGCCGAATCCGTATGACCTGCTGGGAGACGTGCATCGCGCACAGGGGGATCTCCAGGCCGCCTACGAGGACTACACGATGGCGGCGGAGCGGGCTCCGGAGATGGGCTCGCCGCTTCAGCAACGCGGCCATGTGAATTCGTTCCTCGGCAACTATGACGAGGCGCGGGCCGACTACGATCGGGCGATGGAGCTCGAAACGATGCGCGGCAACACTAACGCGCCGTTCTATGCCGTGTTCCGGGCATACGTCAGCATTCACGCCGGCGAGCCGGAAGCGGCGATCGAGGAGCTACGGGAGATCGCGGTGCAAGCAGATGCGATGGAGGCGGGAGGTGTGGACGCGAAGATCAACGCGGTCACGAACGTCGCTCAGATCGCGATGCACTACGCCGACTTCGAGACGGCGGCGAGTGCGTTCGCCGAGCGAGCGGCTCTCGTGCGGAGCCGGGCCGAGGGGGTCGGGAGCGAGAGCTTCACTCGCCTCACGGAGGCGGGGATCGTGTACTGGGAAGGCATGCTCGCGGCGCGCAGCGGCGATGCCGAGACCGCGCAGGCGAAGGCCCAGGAATATGCCGCTCTGGTGGAGTCCGATCCCAACCCCCGCAAGCTGGAGCCGGTGCACCAGTTGCTCGGCATGAACGACTTCGTGCAGGGAGACTTCGCCTCGGCCGCCGAACAGCTTGCGCAGGCGGCGCCGGGCAACGTGTACATGGACTACTACCAGGCCCTCGCGCTGGCGGAGACCGGCGCCGCGGCGGAGGCGCGCGAGATCCTCGAGGCCCTCTCGGTCTACAACTTCAACGGCGTGAACTACGCCATGATCCGGGCCGATGTGCTGAGCCGGGTTGCCATGTAGGCGCCGGCACTTCGACCCTCGAGGATCCCGGTCCTGTAGAAGCCCGGGCGCTTCGGCGCCCGGGCTTCTCGCGTTCGGGAAGCGAGCGCTTCCCTCTTGTCACGGCGTCGGTCGCGGTGCCGCCCGGATCGAGCGGATCGTCGGTCGGCGACCGTCGCGTTGCCCGGGAGTCGCCGGTTGTGCGGGAGTCAGGAGGGCGGCAAACTCCAGCGGCATGAGTTTCACCTGCTTCAGTGGAGAGAAGGAATGAGACGTCTGGCCCTCGCCGGCTCCGTCGCAGTCCTGCAGCTCACGTGGCTCTGCGTGTCTCCCGGGCCGCTCGCGGGCCAGGAGCCGACCGAGACCGATCACATGTCGGAGCTCCTTTCGCGGCTCGACCGGCTCGAATCGCGCATCGGTCACCTGCAGACCAGATACGAGGACGCGGAAGGAGAAGATCGGGACCTGTTCGCGGATCAGCTCGCCCGGCGCTGGCGCGAACACCACCAGCTGCTGGGCGAGATGGTGGGAGCGACCGAGGCGGTGCGCGAAGCGGGCGCAGAGCGCCCGGCCGCCACCGAGCGCATCCGGGGAGCCCTCGATCGGGAAACCGAGACTCTTCTGGCTAACGGGGAGCAGGTGCAGGAACAGATCACGGATCTGCGCGTGGCGCGGCCCGGCACGGCTCCCGATGAGCTCGTGAGCCTCGAGCTGCGACTCACCGATCTGAACATCGAGCTGGACGAGCTCATCGTCGCTGCGGTCGACAACACGGAGCGCGCGGAGATCGTCGGTCTCGATCTCGACCTGAGGGTCGGGCAGGTGGACGCCGCGATCGGCGATCGCGCGGCCGTCCTCGCGGCGCGCATCGAGCTTGCCCGTGACCAGAGAGCCGGGCTGTCCGATCGGCTGACCCGAACGGGTGTGGACTCCGTCGCTATCGGGGACGAGCTCGACGCCCTCGAAGAGAAGCTGTTCGGGACGACCACCAGCCTCCAGACCATGGTCGATCTCATGAATCGACGGGGCCTGGAGACGTCCGAGTATCGCCGCCTGCTGGTCGAGGTCACGGGCGATCTGGGCACGAACATACTCGACACGAGAGTCGTCGCCGGGCTGATGGAGCAACGCTGGGCGGCCGTGCGGGAATGGCTCGCGGCAAACGGGGGCGCGATCGCCGTGAGGGTCGTGACGATCGTGGGCGTGCTCTTCGTCTTCGGGATCCTGGCCAGGCTGGGCCGGCGGGCGGTGGAGCGCGTGGTCCGCTCGTCACGCATCGCCGCCTCGGAGCTCCTGAAGCGCCTGCTGATCAACACGATCTCGAAGCTCATCTGGTTCATGGGCTTCCTCGTCGTGCTGTCGATGTTCGGAATCGACATCGGACCGATGCTGGCCGGCCTCGGGATCGCCGGCTTCGTGCTCGGATTCGCCTTGCAGGACACGCTCTCGAACTTCGCCGCCGGTCTGATGATCATGGTCTACCGCCCGTTCGACGTTGAGGACATCGTGACGGCGGGTGGCGTGACGGGAGTGGTCCAGGCCGTCACGTTGGTCTCGACGGTCATCACCACGTTCGACAACCAGCTGATGATAGTGCCCAACAGCAAGGTGTGGGGCGACGTGATCAACAACGTGACCGCCGAGGAATCACGGCGCGTGGATCTCGTGTTCGGAATCGGGTACGCCGACGACATCGACAAGGCGCAACGGATCATGGACGACGTCGTCCGATCGCACGACCGGGTGCTCGAGGACCCGGAGCCGACCATCCAGGTTCACAACCTGGGGGATTCCTCGGTCGACTTCGTGTGCCGCCCATGGTGCCGGACGGAGGATTACTGGACCGTGTACTGGGACGTGACGCGCGCGGTGAAGGAGCGCTTCGATGCCGAGGGGATCTCGATTCCCTTCCCGCAGCGCGACGTGCACGTGTATCAGCACGGTGAAGCGGACAGCGCCTCCCCATGAGGCGGTCGCTCGTCCCGATTCTGCTCGCTCTCGCCGGCGCGCCGAGCGGAGCCGTCGCCCAGACCTCCAGCTTCGACGACGCGTTCGCCTGCCTCGTGCCCGACTCGGTCCGGGCGTCCCTCGAGACGATCGCCCGTCGGGTCGGCGGCGAGATCGGCATCGCGGCGATCCACGTCGAATCGGGCGCCCGGGTGTCCCTGAACGGCCAGCGGCGCTTTCCCATGGCGAGCGTTTCCAAGATCCCCATGGCCATGGAATTCCTGCGCCGTGTGGATGCGGGCAAATTCGCGCTCGACAGCGGCATCGTGGTGCCTCCCACCGATTTTCGGCCCGGGCACAGCCCGCTCGCGGAGTGGTCGGGCGGGCGCCCGGTCGCGGTCACCCTGGACAGCCTGCTTCGTCTCATGATCGGGGTGTCGGACAACACGGCAACCGACGTCATTCTTCGCATGGCAGGCGGCCCGGTCGAGGTCACCCGTCGGCTGCGGCAGCTCGGCATCGAGGACGTGGACGTGGACCGAACCCAGGCCCGGACGTTCGCCGACCTGGTAGGAATCCCGGACACGGTGCCGGAAAGCGAGCTGTACCGGTACTCGTTCTTCCGGAAGCGGGACGCCCTGCCCCAGGAGGTACGGCAGGAAGCGCGACTCCGCTACGCGGACGATCCGCGGGACACGGCCACCCCGGAAGCGATGGCGCGGCTGCTCGTCGAAGCCTGGCGCGATGCCGGACTCAGCAGCGCATCGCGCACTCTCCTGTTCGAGATCATGGCCGGGAGCCGGTCGGGACCCCGCCGTCTCAAGGGACTGGTCCCGCGCGACACGCCGGTGGCCCACAAGACGGGAACCATGGCCAGCGCGGTGAACGACGTCGGGATCGTGAGCCTTCCGGGAGAAGCGGGGCACCTCGCGATCGCCGTGTTCATCAACACGTTCCACCGGACCACGTGGCGTCGCGAGCGCACGATCGCGCAGGCGTCTCGCGCGCTGTACGACCACTTCGTGGCACGGCCGACCCATTCCGCCGGACCGCGGACCGTGTCCTGCGAGTCCCCGCCTCCCACATACTTCACTCCGGCCGGCCTCTGACGTATGTTCCCGGCCGCGAGGATCTATCGACGCACATCCACCTTCAGGATGGGGTACCATTCCATGAGAACCTTCGTGCTGATCACGCTTCTGCTGACCGCGTGCGCGTCCGAGAGCGGCTCCGAGCAGTCGGAGCAGGGCCAACCGTCCGAGGAGGCGGCCACGCCGCAGGAAGCGGCCACGCCGGCTCTCGACCCGCGTGACGTGGAGTTCGCCCCCGAGCTCGGTGTGAACCTCGATGCCATGACCGTCTCGGAGAGCGGCCTGTACGTGCAGGTCCTGCGCGAGGGAGACGGCCCCGCAGCCGCTGCCGGGGACACCATGGGCGTGGAGTACGCCCTGTGGCTTCCGGACGGCACGAAGGTTGACGCGAGCGCCGATCACGAGCCGCCGGCTCCACTGCCCATGGTGCTCGGCCGCACGGCCCTGATCGCCGGGTGGACCGAGGGCGTGACGGGCATGCGACTCGGTGAGAGGCGTCGGCTGGTGCTTCCGTACGAGCTCGCGTACGGCGCGGCCGGAAGGCCGCCACGCATTCCGGAGTACTCGACGCTCGTTTTCGAGGTGGAGCTCGCCCAGCACGCTCCGATCGGTGGCGAGTGACGGGCGCAGGCAGGTAGGGATCGGCAGCCCATCGTCGGAGGCGGATCCGCGAGCCGGTAGAGGGCGCGAGCGCCCGGTCGATACCCTGAGGACGTTGTGGCGGGAATGGACCGGGCTGTGGGGGCGAGACGAGGACCGCTTCACGATCGTGGTCCTGGTCTCGTCGTTGGTGCTGGTCCTCGTCTTCACCCTGTGGGGGAAGTCGAGCTTCCTCGTCCGGCACCTCGACGCGGCCACCGACCTCGTCGGCTGGTCCCCCGGTCATCCCTACGCGCCCATGCTTCCCTACCTGTACTGGGCGCTCACGAGCGTGGTGCTGCGGGTCCTGGTGCCTCTCGCGATCATCGTGCTGGTGCTGCGGAGCCGTCCTTCGGAGTTCGGCTATCGGATCCGCGGCGTGACGTCGCACGCCTGGCTGTACGTGCTCCTGTTCGTGGGCATGGTCCCCATCCTGGTGGCCGCCAGCTTCCTGCCCTCCTTCCAGGCCAAGTATCCAATGTACTTCAATGCCGCCGGCGGATGGACCCACTTCACGCTGTACGAGCTGTCCTACGGGATCCAGTTCGTGGGAGTGGAGGCGTTCTTCCGGGGCTTTCTGACGTTCGGCCTGTACCCGCGGTTCGGGTATCTGAGCCTGTTCATCATGGTGATCCCCTACGCCATGGTGCACCTGGGAAAGCCGCCGCTGGAGGTGTTCATGGCGATTCCGGCCGGCCTTCTCCTCGGCTACCTGGCCCTCAAGACGCGGAGCTGGCTGTTCGGCGCGCTCCTGCACTGGTCCGTGGCCATCACGATGGACTCGCTGGCGGTGATCCACCGGGGCGGATTCACGACGCCCGGCTGAGTGGTCGCTAACGCGCGCCCGATCCCGATACCGGACACTTCGAAGAGTTCCATCCGCCTCTCCTCGATCGTATAACCGACTTACCTGTCTGCCGTTACGTCGTCACACCACGGTTGGAACGATGGTTGCTTGATGACGACCCTGTGCGTCGGCCGCGCCGCTTCGCCCCACGGGAGTCCGGACGCGGCCGTCATCGATCCGTGGAATCGGGCGGGGAGGAGCCGTGGAAGAGCTGTTTCAGGACATTCGGTACGCGATTCGTGGGCTGCGCAGGGACCCGAGCTTCGCGATCGTGGCCGTTCTCACCCTGGCCCTCGGGATCGGTGCGAACACGACCATGTTCAGCCTGGTGCACGGGGTCCTGCTCCGACCACTTCCCTACGAGGAGCCGGACCGACTCGTGAACATCTGGGTCGATCTCGGGGTCGGCAACCAGTCTCTTCCGGCCGTGCATCCCGGTGATTGGCGGGATTACCGGGAGCGAGCGGAGCGGTTCGAGGACTTCGCCGCGGCGTCCGGCGGCACGTTCCGTACGGGAGCAGGCATCCTCACGGGAGACGGCAAGCCGCAACAGGTGGACGTATCGGTCGTGAGCGCCAACTTCTTTCCCCTGCTCGGCGTCGATCCGGTACTGGGACGGCACTTCACGGAGGACGACGAGCAGATCGGCGGCTCGGAGGCGGTCTTGATCACGCACCGGCTGTGGAGCCGGCGCTTCGGCGCCGACCCGTCCCTGGTCGGCAGCACGATCGTCATGGACGGGGTCGGAACTACGGTCGTCGGGGTCCTGCCGCCCGGCTTCAAGCTGCACCTGCCCTCGGAGGCCTTCCTGGTCAAGGACTCCGAGATGTACAAGCCGTTGCGCATCGACTGGGACAACCTCCCGCCCCGCAACTTCACTTCTTTCACGGTGTTCGGGCGCTTGAAGGACGGGGTGACGATCGCGCAGGCGCAGGACGAGATGAGCCGGATCCAGCGCGAGCTGCGGTCGGAGTACCCGGTGCACGAATCGTCGGACATGCGCATCCGGGTGATCCCGCTGCACGACGACATCGTCAAGCACTCGCGCGGCGGGCTGGTGACCCTGCTGGGGGCCGTGGGCTTCGTCCTCCTCATCGCGTGCGCCAACGTCGGGCATCTCATCCTGGCGCGCGGCATGGCGCGGGAACGGGAGTTCGCGCTCCGGGCGTCGGTCGGCGCCGGCCCGCGACGGCTGGTCCGGCAGTTGCTCACCGAGGCCGTGGCGCTCGCCGCGCTCGGAGGAATCCTCGGCGTGGCGTTCGCTCAATGGGGCATCGCCCTCCTCGTAGCCCTACAGCCGGCGAACCTGCCCCGCCTGGAGGGCGTGGCCGTCGACGGCACGGTCCTCGGCTTCGCAGCCGCCGCGACTCTTCTCACGGCCATCCTGTTCGGCCTCTATCCTGCGGTGCGGGCCGCACGCTCGGAGCTGTTCAACAGCCTGCGAGTCGGAAGCAGGATGACCGCATCCCGCGGCCAGCTGCGGCTCCGGAGCACCCTGATCGTGGGTGAAGTGGCCCTGTCGCTGGTGCTTCTCATCGGGACGGGACTCATGCTGCGCAGCTTCCTCGCTCTGCAGGAAGTGCGACCGGGCTTCGAAGCCGAGGGCGTGATGACGTTTCAGCTCACGCTTCCGCGAGCGAAGTACGAGAACGCGAGGGCCCGGGCCGACTTCTTCCAGCAGCTCCGTGAGAACCTCGCCGGTCTGCCGGGGGTGCAGACGGTGGGCACGATCTCGCAGCTGCCGCTTACCGGCACCGGACCGCTGTTCCCCTACGCCTACGACGAGGAGACGGCCACCAACTGGGAGAGCGCCACGGCCGACCTGCGGGGAGCGAGCCCGGAGTACTTCGAGGCCGTGGGAACCCGACTGCTGGCTGGACGGACGTTCAGCTACTCGGACGGGGGACCGGACGGCTCGCCGGTCATCATCATCGACGAGATGCTGGCCGGGATCGCGTGGCCGGGCGAAAGCGCGGTCGGAAAGCAGCTCCAGACCCAGCCGAACGGGAGCCAGAACCCGTACGCCGAGGTGATCGGCGTCGTCGAGCACGTCCGGATGCACGACCTGACCCGGAACGTCAGGGCCCAGACGTACTTCCCGATGACTCAGTTCGCTCCGTTCCAGGCCTATCTCGCGGTCCGGTCCACGGTCGATCCGGCCGCGATCTCGAACATGATCATCGATCAGATCGAGGCGATGGACCCGGACCTGCCGGTCACGGACATCCGACCGATGGACGCTTACATCGCCGACGGGATGGCCCAATCCCGGTTCAGCCTGCTCATCATGTCCCTGTTCGCCGTCATGGCCCTCACGCTCACCGCGGTCGGGATCTACGGAGTCATCGGGTATTCGGTGAGTCAGCAGACCAAGGAGATCGGAATCCGCATGGCGCTCGGAGAGGGGCCGGCGCGGATCCGCAACGTCGTGGTGGTGAACGGGCTGAAGCTGATCGTCGCCAGCCTCGTCCTCGGACTGATCACCGCGGCCGCGCTGTCGAGGGTCCTGTCCAATCTGCTGTACGCCGTGAGCGCCACGGATCCCCTGACGTTCGCCGTGATCTCGGCCGTGCTGGTCCTGGTCGCCGTGGCCGCCTCATACCTGCCGGCGGTGCGGGCCACCCGCATCGACCCCCTGAAGGCGCTGCGGATGGAGTAGCCGCCGGCGCTGACCCGAGCCGGATGCTGAGGATGCCGCGGGCGCCGCGCACGTGGCATCCTCGCCGCCGTCCGACCGGCGGCGACCCGGCAACCGCGTGGGTCAGTTGCCCTCGAACTTGAAGGAGACCTTCACCTTCGCGCGGTACGCCTGTACCTGCCCGTCCGCGAGCTGTATGTCCAGCTCCGAGATCTCCGCCACCCGCAGGTCGCGCAGCGATTCCGCTGCTCGCCCGACCGCGGCGGCGGCGGCTTTTTCCCACGACTCGGTGCTCGTGCCGACCAGCTCGATCACCTTGTAGACGCTCTCGGGCATGTCTCTGCCTCCTGATTGTGGAGCGAGGGAGATCCGGGTGTGCGCCAGGCGTGGCGCACGGTGCCTCGAGCATCGCGACAGGGGGCTGCGCGGGAAGCTCTCGGCCGTTCCATCAAGCTAGCGCGCGGAAGGGATCCATGCGAGGATCGCCAGAAGCCGATCCGTGGGACAAGCCGCACCACACAGAGGTTGCGCGCACCACCCGTCCGATGCAAGACGGCGGAGAGCCCGCGTGTCACGGACCCTCCGCCGCGCGAGCCGGGGCGCGCTCGCCACGTGAGGACGCGGCGGCGTGCCCCGGGCCCGGGAGCTGACCTAGGGCAGCTCTACGATGCGGCCTTCTCCGAACTCGGGGTAGTCGGCCGCGCCGACCAATCCGCCCAGCGGCCCCTCGATGTAATCGATGACGGCCTGATCCAGAAGGACGCCGAGACTGGTGCGCGGGAGGTCGGCGAGCAGCCACTCGTCGCCACCCCGCGCCGAAAAGTCATTGGCGACCAGGGTGAGCGTCGTGTCAATCTGCACGGCGCCTCCGTCCACCACGACCGGCCCGTCATCCACACCGTCGTCGCAGTTATCGTCTCCCAGGACGATCTTCTGGACACGCGTGCCCGGAACGGTGATCACCTGGCCGTCCTGATCCTGCGGCGTGCCCGTGGGATCCCAGATGAAGCACAGACCGCCGACCTGGGCGAAGCGCCCCGACCCGAACTCGACGGCCGAGACCCCGTTCTCCAGGAGGTCCTTGAGACGCTGTGTCGTGACGCCCTCGACGATGGTCACGAAGTTGCCGAACGGCAGCACGCGACGAATGTCGAGCTCGGTGATGTCACCGCCCGGCTCGATCACGATCGAGTTCCGGATCCCGCCGCCGTTCTGCATGGCGATGTCGGGCACCGGGACCCCGAAGGACCCCGCCAGATCGGTCCCCATCCACGTCGCGGCGTCCGTGATCAGGTTGGCCATGTTCATCTCTTGGCTGCGCACCAGGGCCCGGGTGCCGTTGAGGCGATCCCCGGAGGTGCCGATCACGTTGGCGGCCTGCTCCTCGATGGACAGCGCCACCGGCTCGACCACGAGCGCTTGGATCTCCGGATCGGGCGCGATCCCGTCGGCCGAGTAGACACGTACCGGGCCGCTGCGATCGTCCACGCTCACCACATCACCGTCCTTGTCGAAGCCGACGATCAGGCGGCCGACGTAGCGGTAATCGCCCGGCGTGGTGACGACCGGGATCTCGCGGCTGTCCGCGTCCATCACGATTTCCGGGTACGGTCCCACGGGCACGTCCCCGGGCAGCAGCGGGTCGTCGGCGTTGGCGAGGAGCTCGTCTCCACCGCCCGCCACCGCGACGTCCAGGCCACGGAGCTGCGCGATGAGGAGCTTGTCCTCCTCGATGCTCTGCAGGTGGCTGACCAGGATGATCTTGTCGATCCCGGCGGCGAGGAGATCGTCCACCTCGGCCTGCACGGACGACAGGACGTCGTTCACCGTCACGTTGCGCGGGCTCGAGATGAAGGACAGGTCCTCGGTGGTGGCGCCCACGATGCCGACGTACTCGCCGCGCACCTTCACCACGGTGCTGTGGGCGATGCGTCCTTCGGCTTCCAGGGCCGACAGCCCGGGCTCACCGCTCACATCGAGGTTGGCGCTCAGGAACGGCGGCGCGGTGCGCTCGAAGCTGCGGATGAAGTCCTCCAGCACGTCCGGCCCGAAGTCGAACTCATGGTTGCCGATCGCCAACGCGTCGTAGCCGATGAGGTCGAGAGCGATGCCGTCATAGTACGGTACGCCCTTCTCGAGGCTCGCGTTGAACTCGGGGCCGGCGAGGAAGTTGTCACCCGAGGAGACCATCAGCACGGCACGCTTATACCCGGGCGGCGGATCCGGAGGAGCGTCCTTCGGATCGAACTTGGGACCGGTGATGGCATCCTTCTTGAGGTTGCTGACCACCGTGGCGAACAGATCCACACCCCCCACGAAGTCACCGTTCGACGCTTCGCTGAGGAGAGCCGATTCGCCGTCGTTGTTGTGGAGCAGCGTGAGTTGAAACTTGACCTTTCCGGCGGCTCCCTCGGCGGCGGACTCCTCGCCCGAGGCTCCCCCTCGCTTCAGCGAAGACTCCGCGGTGAGTTCCGGCTCGGTGGGACGGTCGGCGCACGCTGCCACGAACAACAGCGTGAGTGCCAGTGCGACACGCTTCATGGGACCAACTCCTGGCTGTAACATCTCGGCGGAATGCCGGAGCGGTGGCGCGTGACAACCTGCGGTGGCGGTGCTGCCCTCACGGGCGGTCTCGGTTGATCCGCTGGTTCACGACTCCGGTCGCGTCAGCCGCTGCATCGACAGCGGTATCACAATATACAGCGCGATGGACAGAATCACCACCGTCCGGAATCCGGCGTGGATCGCGATCAGGGTCGCCATCGTCGCACCCACGACCGAGGCGGCTCCGTTGACTCCCCACGCCCATACGACGAGATCGCGCGCGCGGTTCGACACGACCTGCAGGCAGGTGGGGAACGGAATGCCCATCAGGAACGCGAGGGGCGCGAGGACTGTGACCGCCGTCGCGACGCGCGCCGGATCGGACCAGCCCGATCCGACCTCGAACAGCACGGGGAGCCCTACGACGTAGATGGCACTCACGATCGCGAGCAGTGCGGCGACGATGGCCAGGCGCCGCACGGGGCGGTCGCGGCGTCGGTCCGCGTGGAGGCTCCCGATCCCGGAGAAGAACAGGAAAGTCGTGAGAACGACCGCGACGGCGTACGCCGGGTGATGCAAAAAGAGCATCAACTTCTGGATGAAGGCGATCTCCATGAACATGAAGGCCAGGCCCAGACTGCCGAAGCACGCGGCCACGGGTGCCCGTCCGGAGCCGGAGGGGCCGCGTCGCGCGAACAGGGCGAGCGGAAGAAGGACGAGAAGCCCGGCCGCCGCGAGGGCCTGTGCCACGGTGGCCGCGAGAGCCACGTAGCCCCACTCCACGAAGTTCACCCAGTCGCGGCCCGCGGCCCGGATCAGTCCGGGAAGGCTGCGCCACCGGAAGAAGCGGAAGAAGTAGGGCCGATCGTCCGTTGCCGGGCGCACGTGGAACGGGTGGCGGCGCAGGAAGTCCTCCGATTCCGCGGACAGGAGCGCCACGGCGGCCTCGTGATACGCCGGGGCGTCCAGGATCGTGAAGCGGTTCACCTCGTGCGGCTCCAGGCCCGGAATCCAGCCTACGTCGAAGCCGCGCGCGGCGGCGAAGGAACGAACGGCCTCCACGCGGTCGGTATCGAAGGGCCGTCGGGAGACGATGAGCGTCGCGGCGTTCCACGACCGGACGAGGGCCAGGTGGCGGCCGGGGTCCGGTACGTCCACCCGCCGCAGCGCCTCGACTGCGGTGGCGAACAGCTTGATCGCGTCGCGCGGCGGCGTGCGCAGCCATCGCGTGATCGCGAGAACCCCGTTCGGGCTCAACCGGCTGGTGTACAGGGCGAGCGCCTCCACCGTGTACAGGTAGCTCTCGCTGAGCGCGTGCACGCCGGCCGCCGAGGCGTTGTAGGCGTCCAGGAGCGCGATCTGGATGACATCGAACCGCGGTTCCGCGCGGGATGCGAGGAACCCCCGCCCCTCGGCGATGATGAGCTCGACGTCCGGTCGCCCGTACAGGTCACCGGCGAACTCGTCCAGGCGCCGGCCCACGATCTCCCGCACGCCGGGATCGAGCTCGAGCGCCGTCACGCTCGCGGCTCCGTGCTGGAGCGCGCTCAGCACTTCCGTTCCGCCACCGGCCCCGATCACCGCCACTCGGGGCTCGCGCACCAGGTGGTACGGAAGCGCCGACGTGACGTAGTCGAGGTACGCGAACGGCTCGAGGGAGCCGTCGAATCGATGGACGGGTGATACGCCTCCGGCGTCGAAGTACAGGCCGGTCTGCTCGGGAAACGGACCCAGCTCGGAGACCGGATAGCCGGAGACCTGGCCCGGCGTCTCGCGGATGAGCGAGGAGCGCACGGCGGTCAGGCGCGAGATGGCGGTCTCCACGCCGGCGACCACGCGGGCGTCCGGCAGCTGGAGGGCGTACGACAGGCCCTTGTACTCGGAGACCCGGATGGGCCGCGGGCCACGGGCGAGACAGGATGCGGCCAGGACGACGGCGAGCACGCCGGTCGCCGTCCACCAGCCGGGTCGCCGTCCCGCTAGCAGGGCGCCCGCCGCCAGGGCCACACCGGCCAGCGCGTACGGCATCGTATGCACGGGAAGGAAGAACAGGGCGCCCACGAGGCCCACGGCGCCCAGCCCCGAGCCGACCATGTTGGCGAAGTACACGCGTCCGACCCGGTCGGGTCGCAGCAGAAGCGAGGTGGCGACACACCACGATATGAGGAAGAACGGCAGCGAAAGCACGAGGTACAGGAGGATGAGCCAGACCCATTGTTGGGCCCGCGAGGCCAGCTGAAGCGTCTCGAACGGGATCGCCTGGCTGATCTCGTAGCACGCGACGAGGGCTGCCGGCAGGGCCAGCGCGCCGCCGCGCAGCAGAAGTTCCTCCCGTCCCCGGATCCGCGCTCCGAGCACACCAAGCGCCGTCCCGCTGACGGCGAAGCCCAGCATTGCCAGGCTGATGATCATGTACGCGAAGTGGTGCCACTGGGCGATGGAGAACACGCGCACCAAGGCGATCTCGAACGCGATGCCCACCGCCCCGATCAGCAGGACGGCGAGCTCGAGATGGGGGGATCCGGCCGTGCGGCGCGAGCCGGAATGCGGGGTCACCTCACGGCCCGCCCGTCAGCGGAACGAACCGGACCGCCCCCATCCGGCGCTGCACGACGCTCCCGTCGCGACGCTTCTCCACCAGCATCAGGGCCTGCACCTGGAAGGGCGCTCCCACGGGGACCACCAGGCGGGCTCCGGGCTCGAGCTGTTCGACGAGCGGAGGTGGGATGTGGCTCGCCGCGGCCGTGACCACGATCGCGTCGAAGCCGTCGTGTCCCGGCCACCCGAAATAGCCGTCGTCGATCCGGGTCCGGACACCGGTGTATCCCAGAGCCACGAGTCGGTCGCGTGCCGTCCGACCGAGCGGCTCAATGACCTCGATCGTGTACACGCTGTCTACGATCTCGGCCAGGACGGCGGCCTGGTACCCGGAGCCGGTCCCGATCTCCAGCACCCGGTCGCCCGGCTCGAGATCCAGCATCTCGGTCATGGCGGCGACGATGTAGGGCTGCGAGATCGTCTGGCCGTACCCGATGGGCAGCGGGCGATCGGCGTAGGCGTGACCGAGGTCCGCCGGGCGGACGAACCGGTGTCGGGGCACGGTGCGCATGGCTCGAAGCACCGCCGCATCCGTGACCGGCTCGCGGCCTCCGAGCCGCGCGGTGATCTGTTCCCGGACCATCGCCTCGCGGGCTTCGCGGGTGTCGTCCGCTTCCTGGAGCGCCGGCAATGCTGCGACGGCGGCAACGGCAACGAGCAGATACGGGAATCGCATGGAGACCCTACGGTTGCGGCGAGAGGAGGCGCCACATCTCACCTCAACATACGCAGCGGGCCCGCGCCGGGCACCGTGTTATGTTGGAAGACGATGAAACCGCTGACGACGATTCTCCTGCTCGGGCTTCTCGGGGTCCTGTGCTACCTGGGCCTGGTGTTCGCCATGCAGCGCTCCGCGCTGTTTCCCCGCCCGGCGGCGCCCGGACCGTCGCCCGCCGGGAGCCGGGCGGACGTCGACGTCGTGTGGCTCGGACCGGGCGGCGGGGTCGAGGCCTGGTACCTGCCCGCATGGGACTCCGTCGCACCCGGTCCGGCGCTGATCTTCGCGCACGGTAACGGCGAGCTGATCGATCTGTGGCTGGAGGCGTTCGAGGTGCCGCGGGCGTGGGGGCTCGGCATCCTCCTGGTCGAGTATCCGGGCTACGGTCGCTCCGCCGGACGTCCGACCGAGGAATCCATCGCCCGCGCGATGCGCGATGCGTGGGACTTTCTCGCGGCCCGGCCCGAGGTGGACCAACAGCGCATCGTGGCGTACGGGAGATCCGTCGGGGGAGCCGCCGCCTGCGCGCTGGCCCGCGAGCGGGACCTGGCCGGCCTCATCCTGGAATCGGCCTTCACGAGCGTTCGGGACCTGGCCCGCCGGTTCGGTCTGTTCGGCCCGCTCGTCCTCGATCCGTTCGACAATCTCGCGGCCGTCCGTGCCTTCGAGGGTCCCGTCCTCGTGATCCACGGCGAGGACGACCGCACGATCCCTCCATCACACGGTCGGGCGCTGGCGGCGGAAGCTCCGTCGGCGGAGCTCGTTCTCCTGCCCTGCGGGCACAACGACTGCCCGCGACCGTGGGGGATCGTGCGCTCGTTCCTCTCCCGCCACGGGCTCCTGCCCGGAGAGCCCGGCACGGAATGAGCCCCGTCAGGCCCCGGTCGCCCGGTGGACCGTCCCGGGGCGGACCGTGTGCCACATCTGCAGCAAGCCCTTGTAGCGGCGGCGGAACTCCGCCGGGTCCTGCGCGATCGTCTCTGCGCTGAACCGCGGGAGCACAGCCGCCAGGTGCGCGTCCATCTCCTCGACCGTCACCCAGCCGTGCGCCAGGTACTGCAGCACCAGATGGTAGTCGGGCTCGTCTCCGCGAGCCACGAACCGGAACGCCACGCTGTACGGATCGAAGTGATACACGCGTAACCACTCGGTGGGAGCGACGGCCGGGCGCGCCCGGGCTTCCCAACCGTCGGGCAGGGGGATCACCTGCGCCGGTGACTCGACGACGACGGGCAGGTCCAGCTCGTCCCGCGTCGTCTCGAGGGCCCGCCGGGCCGCAGGGGCATCCTTCAGGGGGTCGACGGGCTCCAGGGTCAGCTCGATCGTGCTCGCGAACCGCCTCCATCCCTCCAGCAGCTGGGTCGTCTCGCCAACCAGGAAGATCCTGCCCGGCCGGTGGTAATGGTGGTCGAGGCGGACCAGAAACCCGAGGAGGGCTTCCCGGTCAACGATCGCCCGCGACGTCACGGACCGCCGTTCCTCACCGGCCCGTGTCGTCCCCGGGCTCTCCGGACCGGCCGGCGGCCGCCTGGCCCCGCTTTCCGGGGTAGCGTCGCTTGGGCGTCTTGTCGTGGTGGTCCACCACCCAGAAGCAATACGAATACGGGTACATCGTCTGCACGACGTGGAACGGCTCGTACTCGAACAGGCGCCGCATGGCCCAGGCGAACCTGTAGCGGGGGTCCTCCGGTGTCATGATCTCGACCACGCAGTCCACCTGGTAGCTGACGAACACGGGGGAGTTTCCCGTCCATAGCACCGAGGCCACCGGATTGCGTGCGAGGTTCCGGTACGTCTCGCCCTCGAAGATCTCGAGCAGCCCGAGGCGCCTCCAGTCGATGTGCTCGGGGTGGGCGTAGAACTCGCGCGCCGCGGAGAGGCGAAGATCTCGCGTCTCGTTCACCGCGTGCGGGGGCAGCTTGACGATCTCCTCGACCGCCCCCTCGACGATCGACAGATACCGCTCGATGTACTCGTCCTTCGGCGTGAAGCCGATCCCCTTGTTGGCCAGGTTCGGCGTCAGGGACGTGTCCCGCCACGTCGCGACCACGGGCAGGTGCCCCGCGTTGAACGCGATGTACTCGTCGCGCTCGATCGCGTCGTACACGCTGTGCTTGTAGTCCAGCTGCCAGCGCACGAAGCCCTCCGGCAGCTCCGCGACCTCGAGGTCGCGGCCGTCACCGTTCATGCGAAGACGGGCGATTCCGTCCACGACCTCCACGCGGGAGGTGAGGGCGGAGGTGTCCGTGGTGTGCGTCATGTGCTCCCCTTGCCTGCGAAGGTTTCGGTCCGACGTCCGGAAGGCCGGCGACGCCGGTCTACGGCTCGGCCCACAGCACCTCGTCACGCATCTGCTCCCGCAGCAGCGGGTGGGCCCGCCACAGGTAGGCCCCGATGGTCACCGCTGCGAGCAGGTTGCCGACCAGGATGGCCCACCAGGCGAGCTCGTCCATGAGCCAGGCCCCCAGCATGGCCACCATGAAGACGACGAACGTCTCGAACACGACGAACAGGATGATCAGTCCGAACACGAGGGGGGGGAACTTCTCCACCTGCGTCACGAGCGCCGATACCACGATCCCGAACACCGTGAACGCGGAGATGTGGAACAGGGTGTAGCCCAGCACGGTCCCGGGAGACACGATGACGCCGTCCGCGGCCGACGCTCCGTACAGGAACGCCGAGCCCAGGGCTGCCGGCGTAAAGAGCGGCCGCCCGGCGACCGAGTCCAGGATGAGAAACCACAGGGCCACCACGCCGGCCCCGATCAGGCCCACCACGATCCCCTCGCGGACGACCTGGCTGCCCAGAACGCCGGCCACCAGCCCGGTGGTCGGTTCGTCGCGCGCCGCCCGACGCAGGTAGCCGACGATCACGGCACCCGACACCACGTTTCCGAAGAACACGATCGGCCACGCCGGAGCGTCCAGGATCCGGGCGCTCGACACCACCAGGGCGATGTAGAACAGGAGCGAACAGCCGAACAACCCGTAGGCGGCTCCCACCAGGAGGTTGCGCGGAATGCCGGTGAGCTCGATCACCACCGAGGCCAGCACCCCGAGTGCGACAAAGGCCGTGAAGTGGAGGACGGTGAACAGGGCAATGCGGGCCGAGGTCGCCTGCAGCGTGTCCTGCCCCAGCAGCGCACCCGACAGGAAGGTGGGAGTGGCCAGAGGCTCACCGCGAATCAGGTCGAAGAAGAAGAACAGGGCGATGAGCACGGCTCCGCCGAGGAAGCCGGCCATGACGCCCGAGCCGATGCACTTCGAGTCGATCCTCACGTCGCTTCTCCTGTCCCTTCCGTCGCTGCGCGTCCCGCCAGGCGCGCGGCCTCGTCATCGAGAAAACGCTCCACCTCTGCCCGAAGTGCCCTGCGGCGAGCCTGCATGATCCCGCCTCCCACGACCAGCAGGAGGAAGAAGGGCATCGCCATCATGACGCCCATCCCCCACAGGAATCCTTCGTACACTCCTGATCCCAGGGCTTCCACGCACGCGGGACACGCCAGAGCGACCAGAGCCGGGCCCGACACCTAGTACTCCAGCAGCACGAGGAGAATCAGGATCGCCGCCGGGATCAGCGGTGCAGCGGCCACAATGCGCAGGACGTTCGACTCGTACTTCAGGTGCATGAAGTACCAGGCCACGAGCAGCGCTTTCCAGATGGCCAGTCCCAGAAGGGCGAGGATGGTGGTGCTGCGTCCCAGGCCGAGGAACGCGACTCCGACCTCGATGGCGGTGAGCACGGCCAGCGCCCCCCAGATGACCATGTAACGCGGCCGCGCGTGCCCGGTCGCCGCGACCGCCACGGCTTCGGGTGCGTCCCCTGCGTGCTCCCGTTCGCTCACGGTTCCTCCTCCGGCCTAGATCAGGTAGACGATGGTGAACAGGATGATCCACACGAGATCCACGAAGTGCCAGTACAGTCCGATCACCTCCACGCCCTCGTGGTCCTCCTGCGTGTAGCCTCCGCGGAACGCCTTCACGGTCACCCACGACATGCAGATCACGCCCAACGAGACGTGAAGCCCGTGGAACCCGGTCATGGTGAAGAACGTGGCCCCGTACAGTCCCGAGCTCGGGAGGAATCCGTGGTGGATCAGCTCCCGGTACTCGTAGAGCTGCACGCCCACGAAGCTCGCTCCGATGATCGCTGTGGCCAGCAGGTACAGACGCATGGCCCGCAGGTCTCCCGCTTCCGCGGACGCGAACGCCTTCACCATGGTAACACTGCTGCAGATCAGCACGAAGGTGTTGACCGCCGTGATGGGGACGTTCAGGACCTCCCCCGGCATCGGCCACGTGTCCGAGGCGCCGAAGCGTAGGATGATGTAGGAGCCGATGAGCCCGGCGAAGAACATCACTTCCGAGCACAGGAACACCCACATCCCGACTTTCTTGTCGTAGATACCGAGGCCGGGCTCCGGCCGGCGGGCCGTCGAACCGAGGGTCGCCGCGTGGCTCGTCATGCGCTCACTCCGCTCCGTCTTCGGTGGAGTCCGGGGCTGCCCCCGTCCGTCCCGGGTGGGCCGGCGATACGATGTCGGGGCGCTCGTTCTGGGCCAGCCAGTCGCGATCCATGTCCGGGTGGCTGTACTCGTACGGACCGTGGTACACGACCGGGACCTCTTTCCAGTTTCCGTGCTTCGGCGGCGACGGAGTCTGCCACTCCAGCGTCGTGGCGTTCCACGGGTTGGCGGGGGCCTTCTTCCCCTTGAACAGGCTCCAGAAGAAGAGCACCAGGAAGTACAGGCCTGTGCCGAACAGCGCGATCGCGGCGATCGACATCATGGTGTTGGTGTCCTGGATGTCGGACAGGTGCTCGTACTGCGCAGGATCGTAGATCCGCCGCATCATCCCCTTCATCCCGAGGCCGTGCATCGGGAAGAAGGTGAGGTTGAACAGGATGAACGTGGCGAAGAAGTGGATCTTCCCCGCCGTATCGTTGATCATCCGTCCGAACATCTTGGGGAACCAGTAGTAGATCGCCCCGAAGATCGCGAACAGGCTGCCGCCGAACAGGACGTAGTGGATGTGGGCGACGATGAAGTAGGTGTCGTGGATGAAGATGTCCACCGGAGTGGAGGCCATGTACACGCCGCTGAGCCCGCCGATCACGAACAGCATCACGAACCCCACCGCGAACAGCATCGGGGTGTGGAACTGGATGTTCCCCTCCCACAGCGTCCCCATCCAGTTGAACACCTTGATCGCGGAGGGAACCGCGATCACCAGCGTCGCGATCATGAAGCTCATGCCCAACGCCGGGTTCATGCCGCTCTGGAACATGTGGTGGCCCCACACGATGAACCCGAGGAAGGCGATCGCGATGATCGCGAACACCATGCTGTGGTAGCCGAAGATCGGCTTCCGTGATCCGTTGGAGATGATCTCGGAGACGAAACCCATGGCGGGAAGGATCAGGATGTACACCTCCGGATGCCCGAAGAACCAGAACAGGTGCTGCCACAGGAGGGGCTGACCGCCCTGGGACGGGAGGAAGAAGTTCGTACCGAGAGTCTGGTCGAACAGCAGCATGATCATCGCCGCCGACAGCACGGGCATGGCCAGCAGGATGAGGATGGCCGTGATGAACAGGGCCCAGGTCACCAGAGGCAGCCGGAACCAACTCATTCCCGGCGCCCGGTTGTTGATGATGGTAGTGATGTAGTTCACCGCACCGAGCAGCGAGCCGAGTCCCAGAACCACCAGGCTGACGATCCACATCTGCTGGCCCACCGACACGCCGCTCAGGTCCGGCCGAGCGCTCAGGGGCGCGTACGACGTCCAGCCGGCTCCGGCCGCGCCACCTTCAACCGCGAAGCTGGCCATCATGAGAATCCCGGCCGGAACCGAGATCCAGAACGAGGCCATGTTGAGCTTCGGGAACGCCATGTCGTGTGCCCCGATCTGTAGCGGTATCAGGTAGTTGGCGTACACGCCCACCAGCAGTGGCATGATGGCGAAGAACACCATGAACGTGCCGTGCATCGTGACCAGCGAGTTGTAGAACTCGGGGAGCATGATGCCGCCGGGAGCCATGGCTTCCGGCAGCGCCTCACCACCGGGGATGGCCCTCCCCGGCCACCCCAGCTGGTATCGGACCAGGACCGAGAGAAACCCGCCGACGAGCAGGAAGAACAGGCTCATGAACAGGAACTGGATCCCGATGACCTTGTGGTCCGTCGAGAAGACGTACTTCCGAATGAAGGGCATCTCGTGCTCATCGGCGAGCACCGGTGTGCCCGTGGCCTCCGCTACGATCGTCGCCATGCGCGGTGTCCTGTTCTGTTCGGCTTACTGGGTGGTCGCGAACGCGGCGGCGCTGCGCTCCGCATACCATGCCTCGTACGAGTCCGTCTCGTGCACCACGACCCGCGCCCGCATCCGGTAGTGCCCCAGGCCGCACAGCTCCGCGCACGCGATCTGGAACTCGCCGGTCCGGATCGCCTGGAACCAGATCGGCACGATCATCCCGGGCACAGCGTCCTGCTTCACCCGAAGCTCCGGGATGAAGAACGAGTGGATGGCGTCCTCCGACTCCAGCATGACCACTACCGGCTCGTTCACCGGGATCTCGAATCGGTTCCTGACCGTGAAGTCATCCGCGTTTCCGAGCATTCGGTCGGCGCCGGGATATGTGACGTTCCACTCGAACTGCTTGGCCACGACGCCGATCGTCAAAGCATCGTCCGGGAACGAATCGATGCTCCTGATGTTGGCCCAGATCCGGCCGCTGTAGATGCCGAGGAAGACCATCACCAGGGCCGGAATGGCAGTCCAGATCACTTCGGCGGTCGCGTTGCCGTGTGTGTATCGGGCCGAGCGGCCCTTCCTGCCGCGGTACTTCCACAGGAACCACACGACGCCGAGCTCGACGATCACCAGTGCTGCGACGGTGATGCCGAAGATCAGCCAGAACAGAGCGTCGATCGCCTCTCCCTGGGTCGATGCGTTGAGCGGCAGGGACCAATCCATGGCTCTTCCTCGTTCGCGGGATATGCCTCGTTTACCGGCCGGCCCCGGCGTCTCCGCCGGCCGTGTGCGCGCCGGCATCGGCGTGTTGCATGACGAGCGGCTCCGCCATCGGCACCTCGGCGCCGGCCATTCCCGCGCTGAACGCGAAGGAAACGTCTGCCGTCCCGGCCTCGCCCACCGTGACCTCCTGGGTCACCGCACCATACGCTTCGTGCCACGCCTCGACGGTGTAGGTGCCGGGCGGCAGCGAGCCGATCGTGAAGGCTCCATCGCCACCCGAGACAGCGAAGTACGGATGGTCCACGACGCCCACGTAGGCACTCATCCAACCGTGCACGTCGCATTTCACCGGGATCATGACCTCGGCGCGCGAGAACTCCCGGCGGCTTTCCATGCCCACCTGCGGCTGACTGATGTTGAAGCCGCGGTTGGCGGTCGGCTGCGTGTTGATGTTGTGGAGAACGGCGTCGCTGTTCCTGATCAGGAGCGTCTGGCCCGCCTGCACTCCGACTACGTGCGGACGGTATCGGCATCCGTCCTGGTCGAGCTCAACGACGTCGGCCGGAGCCGGCCATTCACCTTGCAGGCCTTCCTTCACGTAGACGAACACGTTGGCCAGGAGCCCGTCCGCCACGACGACCTGCTCGGTCATCGGCGGGCCCGGAGCGTACTTCTCCGCGCACACCGGCTCCTCGGACATATCGATCTCGCTCATCACCGGTGCCTCACCATCGAACGTCACGACACCCCGGATCGTGGCCGCGACGGCGGGATCGACGGCAGGTGCGGCCGCCGCAGGCGTTTCTCCATCGGCCACCGCCCCCGACTCGCCCTCCGCTCCCGCTCCACCATCGCCCCCCCCGCCGCAGCCGGCTAGAGAAACGACCCACAACACAGCGAGTCCTCGATTCATGTGCTTCCCAGTCATTGCATGCCTCCGTTCAAAGAGCGTCCTGCGCGCCGGAATCGGCCCCGCGCGCCTTCCAGTTCCGTTCGTCCCATCAAGTCACGCCACTCCGGCCGCCGGCTCCGCGCCCGGCTCGCGCCGTCGCTGCGCGCGCCCGGCGAGGCCGAGTCCGAAGATCCCGGTGGCGATCGCCGCCAGCAGCGGGATCACGTAGACAGCCGCCGACCTCGGCTCCTCCAGGTAGATGAAGTACCAGCCGCTGATCGATCCGCGCGCCACGTCCTCGGCGCTCGATCCGTCCCACGCGAAGATACCGACAGGGATCGCCACACCCTCCTCGAAGGTGAGGACGGCCGCGTCCCCGGTGGCCAGCGGGCGGCGGATCATCAGCCGCCAGCGACCGTCGATCCAGACAGCGGCGCCATCGAGCCAACCGGCGTCGAGCGGCTCCAGCTCGCCCAGCCCGCGGGCCCGCATCTCGGTGACGCCGGCGTTGCTGTCCCAGTGCCACAGATACACCGGATTCCGAGCGTCCCCCATCAGCAGGTAGGGACGTTCCATCCCGTCGGGAACGGCGGGCGGAAACTGGATCGCGAGTCCGTCCGGCATCGGCTGTTCGGGCGCGATGTGCGCCCCGTCCGCGTACAGGACCGGCGCGATCTTCGCCTGCCACTCCGCCCACGCGGCGTCGGGGCTCTCCGACGGGTCGTTCCATTCAACGAGCAGGGCCAGCTCCTCGCCGTCATGCATCGCGCGCACCCAGGCGCCGTCCACCGTCGGAGAGAACTGGCGCGGGGCCTCGATCACCTGGCCGACGAGCGGCACGTAACTCCGTCTCACGGGATCCCACGCCGGATCGTCCGGGCTCCCGGGCAGGTCTCCGTCGGAGCGGTCGGCGACGATGAGCTCGCCCACATCAAACTCGTCCCCGGGACGCATCGCGTCCACGAAGCGAGCCAGGTTCCACAGCTCCTCCACGGTCACGACATCGGATTCGAGCGCGTCGCTGTAGGCGGGCATCGGGGTACCATCGAGCCCGGTAAGAAGCCGTGTGTGGATGGCTTCCACCCCCCCGCCGCCGTTGAACGCCCACGGTTCCGTGAGGTCGGCCGCGCGGATCGGCAGGTCGCGCCAGTCCTCCAGGGTGGGAGCCGACCGCCCGTTCCCTCGCCCGGAATCGCCGTGACACTTCCAGCACTCCAGCTTCCTGTACGCCTCACGCCCGGCCTCCAGCGTCGCGTCGCCACCGCCCGGATCCCTTCCGAAGTCCATGGTCGTCGGGGGCGCGCCCTCGAAGAAGGGAGAGAAGCTCTTGATGTAGGCGATGACGTCCTCGCGCTCCGCCTGACTCAGGTTGGGCCACGCCGGCATGGCCGTGCCCGGCATCCCGGTCTGCAGCACCCGACGCAGGTCGTCGTCCGTCGGCAACTCGCCGTTGGCCGTCGTGCGGATCTGATAGCGGGCCTGCACGAAGTCGCGGGGTCGGGGCAACATGCGGTCCGCGGCGGAGCCGTCGCCGCGGCCTTCGGCCCCGTGGCACTCGGCGCACCATCTGTCGTAGATCGCCTGGCCGCGCCCGGCGTCCTGGGCCATTGCCCCACGCGGAGCGCCGGCGAACGCGGAGAGCGCCGCCAATCCGGAGGCGAGCAGGATCGGAACCCGGCCGGCCGGCATCAGTGCTCACCTTCCCCGGGACCTTCTTCCCAGGTGCGGGGACTCCAGCCGGTCTGGTCGTACAGGTAGAGGATCACGGCCCAGGTCTCGTCCTCGCTGAGGAGCTGCTCCCACGCCGGCATCGCCGAGTTCCACGGCGCCCCTTCCTTCGGGAGGCCGGGGCCGCCCTTTGCGATGCGCCAGAACACGTAGCTCTCGGTGAGCTGAGCGATCGTGCCGTTGCTCGTGAAGTCCGCCGGGGGCGGGTTGAACGCGTGCGCGTAGTGGCCGGCACCGTCGAGCAGGTCGCCGTGGCACGGCACGCAGTTCTGCACGTACACTGCGGCCCCTACGGCCAGGTGGGTCTCCATCGAACCTTCGGACCGCAGCGGGTTCTCCAGGCCCTCGAGCCTGATCCGCAGGTCCCGGAAGGTGATTTCCGTGGGCGGCGCCGGGTGCACCGAGCGCAGCGAAGGAGGCGCTCCGACGCCGGCGCTCAGGCTGGCGTACGCCAGGAATCCCACGAGCAAGGGAAGCGACGTGAGGACCACGGCTCGCACAATCCTTCGCTCCGGATCCCCGAGCATGGCCGCAACCGGCTCCTTGAACCGGGTCCACCGGGCCTCATCCGCGCTCACGTACAGCAGCACGCCGACCAGCATGGTGAGCATGTACTGCCATACGACCGATGTCGGAACCGGGGCACTCGCCATGCCCAGCAGAGGCGGAATCACGGCGATCCCGACCGTGAACAGCAGGTACGAGGCGACCACGACGACGACGGACTGCCAGAAGGGGTGTCGCATCGGCCCGGACGGGCCACCGCCGGCCGAGCCCGGTTCCGGTCCGCGCGCGTCCATCGGCTCGTCGTTCACGGTCGCTCCGCGAGGAACTGCACGATGGCTTCCAGCTGGATGGCGCTGAGCTGGCCACCGAACGTGGCCGGCATCGTCCCGGCGAGCGCTTCGTATCCCTGCGCCGTGTCCGCCGCCGGGTACAGGATCGAGCGGCGGATGTAGTCCGCGCCCAGCTCTCCCATGCCGTCGAACGGGGGTCCGATCGGACCACCCACGCCGTCCAGCACGTGGCACGCCGTGCACGCCGCCTCCTGGAGCAGACCGGCGGGATCGGACGGATGCGTGGCGAATCCCGACCCGGCGGCACCCGGCGGGGCCGCGCCGGCGCTCCCGTCCTGTTCTGCGGCGTTTTCGGCCGCCCCGATGTCCGCCGCCGTGACGGTGACCTCACCGCCCTGGCTCTGAAGAAACGCCACCGTGGCCCAGATCTGCTGACTCGACAGGGTGCGCCGCATGTCGGGCATGATCGGTTGGAAACCCTCGACCACGTAGGCCCCGGGATCGATAAGGGACTCGTACAGGTAGGCCTTGCAGTCGAGCTCCGGCTTGCGCTCCGCGCACACGCGACCGACGACCCCGACGACATCGGGCGCTCTGGTGCCGAGTCCGTGGCACGCCGTGCAGCCGCCGGCTCCGGAATAGAGCTCCCCGCCTGCCGCCACGAGCTCGTCGGCGGTCACGTCGGCCCCGAGTGACAGCTCGGTCGGCACTTCCGACTCCACCTGCGGAATGATGTTGGCCACGGCCGTGTAGACGGCCAGGGTACCGATCACGACGAACGCCACCGACAGGTTCGTGCGCCACATGGTCAGCTGCCGCTCCCCGATGGCCCGGCAGCCGGCAAGCCGGCCACCACCAGGCCCCCGTCCCTCTTGTGGGCCGGTTTCTCGACCAGACCGCCGAGCCAGAAGATCACGGCCACCAGCCCGAGGAAGATCAGCACGCACACGCTGATCATCGTGGCCGCCGGGCCGAGCGCCGGCGTGGACGCCTGCGGGCTCGTGTCACGGATCACCTCGTAGACGTGCCAGTGCTGGCGAATCCCGCTGCGGGCGAAGCCCATCAGGCCCATCAGCCAGGTGAACGTCACGGCGAGGATGAACAGCGCGTACTGGGAGCGTGCCGGCATCCGGCCCCACCGGATGGCTCCGCGCGAGCGGGCCCCGCGCATCATCGCGATGTCGAGGACGATCACGAACACCATGGCCGCCAGCACGGCGAGCACCTGGTAGACGCTGAACCCGATGCGCACGATGGCGGTCACGAAGTAGCCGTACACGCCGTAGAACAGAACGACGGCGGCCGACAGTCCCAGCGCGGCTCCCTGCACCAGGGTCCCCGTCTTCGCCCACGGCACCACCGGCTCCTTGTTGGCCCGCCGGTACAGAAGGAACGACAGGAACGTGGTGAGGATCATCAGGTTGACGGCCGTGTTCTTGGCGCTCATCACTCCGAGGACGCCGAGGAACGGGTGGTGCGTTCCGCCCATGGCGGCGATCTCCTCGCGGCTCGCAATCATTGTGTGCGGGGTGGCCCACACGATCACCCCGATCACCAGGACGAGAAGCATCCACTTCACGTACGGCGTGAACCGCTCGGCGCCTGGAATCCGTCCCATCCCCGTCCACAGGTAGTAGTTCCCCGCCAGGAACAGCACTCCGATCAGGAAGGCCTGGATGATCCACAGCCAGCTCATGAACCCGCCCATCATCGTGATGCCCATGGTCTGGTTGAACTCGTAGATCTCGCGGCCCAGGTAGTAGCCTGCGAACGGGAGGACGATCAGGGCGCCGATCGCGATGAAGTTGCCGACGTAGCCCATCCAGTCGTAATGGGCGCGCTCCTCGTCGGTGCGCGCGGCGAGGAAGCGATACGCCGCGTACATGCCCACGATGGCGCCCCCGAACACCACGTTGGCGATCAGCCGGTGGATGTTGATCGGCATCCAGGTGGCGTTGAACAGGGCGCTCCACAGCTGCACGGTCTCGGGGGCCGTGTCCGCGGTCACGTCGGCCGGGGGGCTCATCATGTAGGTGAGCCACCCGTTCGCGATGAACATGACGATCGTGCCCCATATGTTGAGGAGCACGCCGAGACCCAGGTGGCCGAGCTTCGCGCGACCCGCGCTCCACCGGTCCCACCCGTAGTAGTAGAGATACAGGGTGAACGACTCGACGATGAACAGGCCCGCGTACACCCACATCGAGGGCCCGAAGATCACCGTCAGATAGCTCCAGAACCTCGGATACAGGCTGGAGAGGGCGAACGTGAGGATCGCTCCCCAGATGGCGGTGGCGCTGTATGCGATCAGCAGGAGGCGCGTGAACTCCCTGGCCAGCTTGTCGTAGCGACGGTCTCCGCCGAAGATACCGATCGCCTCGACCACAACGGCGAACATCGGCACGCCGAGCACGAAGGCGGCGAACATCAGATGCACCTGCGCGGAGATCCAGATGGCCCCGCGCGCCCCGATCACCGGGAAATCCCCGTACGGCCGCACGGCCTCCTGTGCCTGTGCCGCCCCCGGAATCAGGACCGCGACGAGAGCCGCCGCCAGGAGGCCTGCGAGCGGAGCGAGGCGCAGAGCCGCTCTGCGGCCCCTCACCCCCGGACCCTCGCGAAAAACGGCAGCCGCTTCGAGAAATCGCCCGGCATGTCGCGGCGCACCCGCGCGAGAAGCTCCACCGACACCTCCGACTCCCCGCGCATCCGAGCGTAGTCCTCCACACGCCGGATCACAACGCCACGCACGAATGAGGGGACGCGCGACATTCGGTCGGTCGCTTCGGGCGTCCAGTCCAGCTCCGGTGTCGTCTCAACCGACCCGTAGACGGCCGCGGCGGCCGGCTGTACGACCGCCACCGAGCCGACCGGCTCGTAGGCGCAGGAGGCGTCCTCGTCGAGAAAGTCGCCGTCTCGAGCGTATGCCCGGGCCCGACACCCGCCACACACCTCCCGGTACTCACACCGCCCGCATCGCCCTCCGAGCTCGCCGCGGCGCAGCAGGCCGAACAGCGCCGACCCATCCCAGATCTCGCCGAACGAGCGCTCCCGGAGATCGCCCGCCACGGCCGGCATGTAGGGGCACGGCGTGACCATACCGTCGGGCGTGATCCGGCAGTACTGGACGCCGCACGGACACCGCGTGGCGTAGTTGAGGAGCGGCGAGTCCGGCGCCGATTCGTATGCGTGTCGCATGATCTGGGGCTGGCACTTGGAGCGCACGAGCATGCGACCCCGGTAGCGACGCTCGAGCTCGATGAGCTCGCGCAGGACGGCGTCGTTCTCGGCCGGCGACAGGCCCTCCATCCCCTCTCCCCGGCCCGTCGCGACGAGGAAATAGAGATTGAAGCTGACCGCGCCCTGGGAGGCTGCCCACTCCGCCAGGTCGGCCACCTCGCCTCGATTGCCGCGCGTGAGCGACGTCTGGACGATGAAGTCAAGCCGGGCCTCCCTCAGTCGCCCAACGGCCGCCAGGGTCTGCTCGAGGGCGCCCGCCCGGTGCCGGAAGCGATCGTGATACACGGGGTCCAGCGAGTCGACGCTGAGCGCCACGCCGCTGACGCCCGCATCCCGGAGCGACGAGACGCGACTCTCCGTGAGGCCCGTTCCGTTGGTGCCCACCACGACCGTCGCGCCCCGGTCCGCCGCATGAGCGGCGATCGTCTCGAGGTCGTCTCGTGCCAGGGGCTCCCCGCCACTCAGGATCAGAAGCACGCCGGGGTTCACGGCGAGGATCTGGTCGAGGATGGCGAGGCACGCGCCCGTCGGAAGCTCGTCCGCGTCGGTGTGCCAGTCGCCCGCGGCGATGTAGCAGTGGGCGCAGGCCAGGTCGCAGCGGCGCGTCAGGTTCCACGCCACCACATGCGGCACGGTGGTTCGGGACGGGGCATGCTCCCGCAGCGGATCCGCCCACCCGGGGACAGACTGCGCCCGAGAGGGGGCGACCACGCCGGGCTCAGTCACGTGGCGGCTCAGAGATGCTCCCTTCTTCCTCTGCGAGGAACTGCTCTACGGCGCGCTTCGCCTCCTCGGGCGTCACGGTCTTGAAGTCCACGGGGCAGTCGTCCATCTGCCGCTCGATGTCCCGAATGGGGCAGCGCGTCACCCCGCTCGCCTTCGCCTCCTCGATGAACCGCCGCATCTCGGGGCTCATTCCGTCCACCCCCGCCGCTTCCGCCTTCGCCTGCTTCGCCTTCAGCTCGTTGAACATCACGAGCATCGTGTCCGTGTCGAACTCGTCCGCCTCGATCATGGCCTGCTTGTTCTCGTCCATCACGGCGGTCGTGACGCGCCACATGTCGTTGCGGCGGGCAAAGCTCTCCACCGTGTTGCGCGCCAACGGACGGGCGATGAGCGGAACCTGTGCGAGTCGTCCGAACGCCTCGTGCGTCCAGGCGATGGGGTCTTCCCCGTGGCGCTCGCGCACCGTCTCGTGCCCCGTGTACGGGCACTTCGATTCGATCGGGGGCGCGGACTCGAACACGTCGCCGTCCGCAGTCATGACCAGGGTCCGCTTCATGGCCTCCTCGGCCTTGAGCTCCGCCAGCGCCAGCTCCTCCGCGTCACCGATGCCCATGATCAGCTGCATATGGGTGGGCAGGAGCTTCATGATCGCCTCGTCCAGTCGCTCGTTCGTCACGGTCGGAAGATCCGGTGGCGTGAACGGTACGTTCTCCAGCACCCATTCCTCGACGGCGCGCCGAGCGATCCCGAGGGCGAACGGTGGAACCCGCAGGATGCGCACATCCGCCGCCGGGTCCCACTCGAGGCCGGTCTCGCCGTCCTCTTCGATCCACGGAATGTCCTCCGGGCGCACGCTCTCCGTTCCGACCAGCAGCACGTCGCACGGGGCCAGGCGAAGCAGGTTGTCCGCCTGCGAGCCCACGTCCGTCCCCTCGATTCGGTGCGCCCCGTGGCGGGCCAGGATCAACAGGGTGGGCTCGATCTCAGCGGCCCACTGCAGGATCACCTGAAACGGTTTTCCGATCAGGATCTGGGTCGTGATCGGAACGTCCGGGAACTCCTGCGCCATCACTTCGGCCCGTTTGAGGTTGGCCTGGCACAGCTTCAGCAGGCCCTTGTCGATGATGTTGTTGTGCAGCTCTTCCTGCTCCTCGAACTTGAACACCTTCGAGGCCTGCACGGAGAGCACGTCCTTGATGTTGTGGAACACGACGTGGTGGTACTCCACGTCGAAGGCGCTGCACAGGAACAGCTCGGCGCCGAACTCGCGCGCCATCTCCAGGGCATGGCGGACCGCCTTGTAGGAGTACGCCGAGCCATCCACGCACACCATCCAGCGTCCGCCGGCCAGCGGCTTGTTCTCGCGGATGACGAGCAGATCCCGGGACACCGTGCGAAGCACGCGGGAGACGACCCCGCCGAGTTGAGACAGGTGCTGCCGACCGAGACCGTGCGCCCCCATCAGGAGCAGATCGTAGGAGCGGTCCGTGCTTCCGGCGACTTTCTCCTCCAGCTCCTCGTCCTCGGCGATCAGGCGGCCGTCCTCTCCGATCCGTACGTCGCCACGGGTCTTCTCACCGCCGTCGTAGTTGGACGCGATGTTGGGATCGAACCCGATGAGGCTGGGGAGCCGTCCGGAGCCGTCGTTCGTCTCGCGCGCGATCTCCTCGTAGTTGATTCCTTCGAGCAGCTGCCGCGTCATCGGCACGCCGGCTTCCTCGCACCGGCGGGCCACCTGGTCGAGGAAGCTGTCCGAGATCAGCTGCAGGCCTTTTTCGATCAGCTTGTCGTGGATCCGGCGCTGGCGCTTGATCTCCTCCTCCGACTGGAACTGGGCGGGAAGACCGGTTTCCAGCTGGCGGAAGCGCACGTCGTGCAGGCGGGCGGCGTACACGTGATTCGCCGTGATGTGTCCGGCGGAGCGGGAGGCGAGCTCGATCGCGCGGTCCACGGCCCAGTCGGAATGCCGTGAATTGTCGACCGGCACCAGCAGCTCTCGGTACATCCGCACCTCGCCTCTCGAAACCAGGACGTCGCCGCGGGAGCCGTCGCTCCCGCCGGTGACCGGAATCCGCCGTGCCCACACCCGGACCGGCGATCCAACATGGCGTCGGGCACCGGAACGCGGCGCTCAGACGCCCCTCTATCGACCGAACGGGCGTCGCCGCCCGTTTTCTGTCATCTGGTTGTCGAGTGTCGAGCCTCGGAGACCGACGGCCCCACTATAGAAAAGATCCGGGCTCGCAGTCAAACCTCGGGCGACGGGGCGCCGGCGGCTCGGCGGGTCGCTCCCGCTCAGTCGTCTCGCGCCGTGCGACGAGCCAGCCGGGGCGCGACAAGGAGCACGAGAAGGCCCACCGCAGCCGACGCGAGCAATGGCAGTGGCCATGACGTGGTTTCGTAACCGCCCGTCGTTGGAACGGATAGGCCGGATCTCAGACTCTCCGCGAGGGGCCTGAACAACCCTGCACGCTCGAGGCTCCACGCCCACGTACCGGGAGCGGCGCTCCGGAAGAGCCCGCTGAAGTGAAGGGCAAACAGGGCCACCGCGCCGCAGACGAGGGCGGCCTCGGCGATCGAGACGACGACGGCGGCGATGAGCGCCCCCAGCAGGTTGGCCACGATCAGGGACTGCGCGACCGCGGGAAGCCATGCCCACCAATGCCCGACGCCGGCGCCTGTTCCGAGCGCGACGAGCAGGAGTGCCGGAAGCAGTTCCACGAAGTCGATCCCGGCCTCGGCGCCCGTGCGCTCGATGATCCACGTCCGCGATCCGTACCCCGTCAGCAGCACCTTCTCGCTCCATCCGCGGGCCCTGTCCCGGACCAGAGGGATGCATCCCCCGAACGCTCCGAAGAACACGATGAACACCCCCAGCACGGCGGCCCGATGCGGCGCCGCGGCCGGGCTTCGGGCCACCGGGAGCAGCAGGACGATCGGAACGAGCAGGTTCCACAGCAGCAGCCGGCGCCGGCTGACGGCGAGACGCCAGCGCAGGCGCCACACGACGCCTCTCATGACAAGCCCCCGCGCGTGCGGTTCGGATCGAGGGCCACACCGGTCAGCGTCTCGAACACGTGGCCGAGGTCCGGCTCGTGGATCCGGATCGCCCGAACGTCCAGTCCTCGCCCCACCAGCCATTCGCACAGACCCGGAAGGACCGCGGATCCCTCACTCGTGGCGAATCGGAGGGTCCCGCCCTCGGCCGCGAGTCGCTGGACGGCGGCCGGAGGCTCGTCTCCGGACGAGTCGGGCACCGGACCCCGCAGCTGTACGTCGATCAGCACCGGTCGGCCCAACCGGTCGATGAGCTCGGGGGGCGTTCCCTCGGCCACGCACCGGCCCCGGTGCAGGAGCAGCACCCGGTCGCAGGCCTCGGCCACGAAGCCGGGCTCGTTGGAGGCGAGCACCACGCTCCGACCACCCGCCACCACTCCCCGCACCAGGTGGACGAGCGAGGAGCGCCCCTCGACGTCCAGACCGAGGGTAGGCTCGTCCAGGATGAGGAGCCGGGCCTCGGCGGCCAGCGCTTCGGCGAGGGCGAGGCGGCGCGCCATGCCGGTGGAGTAGATGGCCGCGGCGTCCTGGCTCCTGTCGGCCAGTCCGAGGTCCCGGAGGAGTGCATCGGCGGACGCTGCCGCCGGCCCCGCGGGAATGCCGCGCAGGGCCAGCTGGCGCCGCACGTTCTCGCGTCCGCTCAGGGAGCTCGCGAACGGTGTCCGATCGAACACGACGGCGGTGCTCCGGCGGTCCGTCGAGCCGGCGATCCGGCCCGTGGTCGGAAGCTCGGAGCCCGCCAGGAGTCGCAGCAGGGTGGATTTGCCGGATCCGTTGGGTCCGATGACGCCGAGGGCCTCGCCCGGCTCCAGCCGCAAATCGAGACCGGCCAGCGCCGTCCGTCCGCCGGGGTAGGTGTAGCCGATCGCGGTGGCCGCGATCACGGACGTCATGGAACGAGCTTCTTTCCGTCGGAATCCCACACGGTGAGAGCGTCCACGGGACAGGCGGCGCAGGCCTCGAGCAGTTGCTCGCGCTCGATGTGTTCCGGTCGCGCGAATACGGCGACGCTTTCTTCGTCGAGCGCAAACGCCTGCGGGGCAGCGTCCACGCAGTCACCGAAGCCGACGCACAGGAGTCTGTCGATGCGGACGCGCAGATCATCTACCCGGCGCTCGTCCTCGTCCGCCACCTACATCTCCTCGAGGCCGAGGTCGCTCCGGGCCCGGTCCATCACGGCGGGCGTGATCTCGTCGATCCCGTTCTCCTTCGCGTATTCCGTGTAGATCTTCTTGACCATTCCGCGTACGAAGCGGGGCACGGCGGCGAGCCGCTCCACCGCATCGACGCTCCAGCGGACGCCGGTGCCGGGACCCGCGGCTAGTGGTTCCTCGAGGAGATCGGACGTCCCTCCCGCGACGGCGCGGCGAACCCCCTCGAGGGGCTGTTCCGGCACCTGTGTTCCCCCGATGCTGACACCGAGCGAGGACACGAGCCGCGTTTCCATGGGATTGGTCAGCATGGCCATTACGTGGTCGCAAGCCGGACACCGGAAGGCGGCAGCCAAGGTGCCGTCGCCCGGGATCGATCGCTCCTCGAACTCCATCTGCTCGTCGCACGGCACGCACAGGAACTTCATCGCCCCTCCACCTCGGAAACCAGTCGCGCGACGGTGGCCCGGACGGCGAGGCCGGTCTCCGTTCCGCTCAACAGCCCGGGCATGTCACCCCGATCGGCGAGGGCCGCCGCGCGAGGGTCGAACGGGATGCGCCCCAGCAGGGGGATCTCGTGCGCCGCGGCCAGCTCGCCGCCACCATCACCCGGAAACAGCGCCCGCGGCTCCCCGCACCCCGGGCACGCGTAGCCGGCCATGTTCTCCACCACTCCGATCACGGGGATCCCCCGACGCTGGGCAAGGCTGAGCGCCCGGCCGGCCGAGACCCGGGCGGCGCCGGCCGGAAGCGTGACGGCGACCAGGCCGGTGAGCTCGGGCACGAGCTGGAACACGTCGATCATGGCCCGGGTGCCCGGCGGCAGATCTATGATGAGCCAGTCGAGCGGCCCCCAAGCCACGTCGGCGAGGAACTCGCGCAGCGCCCTGCGCTCTTCGGCTCCCTCCCACGCGAACCCGGCCGCCTGCGGCCCCTTCCAGGCCAGCGGCGCTCCCTCGGGAAGGAGCAGCTCCATCGACATGATCGCCACACCCGCCCTGTCCACGGCGGGTCGCACGGCGCCCTCGGCCACGGCGAGCGGTCCGCCGTCCACGCCACACATTCTGGCGGCCGTCGGACTGTGCAGGTCCGCGTCGAGAAGGCCTACCTCGCGATCTTCGGTCCGCAGAGCGGTGGCGAGGGCTGAGGCAAGCAGGGTCTTTCCGACCCCCCCCTTGCCGCTCACGACCGCTATGATCCGGTCCACGGCGGCCAGGCGCTCGGCGACCCGGGCCTGCTGGGCGGCGATCTGACCGGGCAGGTCACTGCGATCGGCGCGCCCGAGCTCGGCGTACGTTCGATACGGTCGTTTCACGCGCTCCCCCGTGGCCGGACTGCGCTGGCGGATGGACGGGCGAAGGATAGGGTGCCCCTCGCCTACGCGCGAGCAGGGCCGGGCGCCGGGTTCGGGCTCGGAACCCTCCCGCGCAAAGCTGGCCTCCCCCGAAGGGGCCCGCTATTCATTGTTGGGGGATGCAACCGGGAGAACGGATCCACATGTCCATCGTCGCGTTCCACAGAGTGCTCATCACGTTCGCGATCGCCTTCTGCGCACTGTTCGCGGCGTGGGAGTACGGTCGCTACCAGCTGGACGGCGACGGAACGCGCATCGTCCTGACCCTCGTGTTCGCCGTGCTGGCGATCGCGCTCGGCGTCTACCTCGCCTTTCTCGGCCGGTTTCTCGGCCGCAAGAACCCGCCCGGAGGAGCGTCGCGGTCGAGCCGGTGAGGCGCGGGTCATCCGTTCCCGCGTGGCTGATCGCGGCAGGCCTGCTGTTCCTGCTCGCCACCTCGGTGCTCGTCGTGTCATCCGTCCGGCGCGATCCGCCGCGCGGCCATCCGATTTCCAGGCTGGATGCGCTGCCGGAGCCGACATCGCTGGTCGGTGACCGGGTGATCACCCTCGACGCCCGCGACCCCAGCCGGTGGACGAGACTCGACCTGTCGCGCGGGGCCCTCGTCGAGGCCGGCGACACCCTCGGCTGGGATCTCGCGGTGCGCCGGTTCCGCATCGTCGTGAACGGCGGACCCGGCTTCGCCGGCCGCGGCGGGGCCCGGCGCCTCGCCGGACGCTCGTTCGATTCGGTGTCGGAGGCTCCGGCGACGGGCTATGTGACCAGCGACGTCACGCCGGGCGGCGACACGATCAGCGTCGAGCTCGAGGACTGGTACTCCTACGGCTTCCTGTCTCATCTCCTGGAGCCGCGGGAGGCCGTGTACGCCATCCGCACGGCGGACGGCCGGTACGCGAAGGTCGAGATCGTGGGCTACTACTGCCCGGGTGCTGAGCCCGGCTGTCTCACGCTCCGGTACGTCTACCAGGGTGACGGGAGCCGCCGACTCTCGAATTGACGCGGACGGGCGGACGGGCCGACATCAGCTACGCTTCCTCACGATCGACCGTAGCCCACAGCGCCGGGTGCCGCCGCAGGATGTATGCGCCCACCGCCAACGCCGCCAGGACGTTGGAGCCCAGCAGCGCCCACCACGGCATGGCGGCCGAGTACGGCCCCACGAGAACGGAGAACGCCATCGCCGTTACCATAAGAAGAGCGACGAAGATGAGAAGGAAGAGCGCCCAGGCGCTCGGGTACTTCTCCGTGGCGAACACGAGCATCGACGCGATGGAGCCGATCGCGAGGAAGATCACGAGGTGCACGGCGTTGTAGGCGAGGACGGCCGCCGGCTCGATGGTCAGGGTGTGCGGGTCGGCCGCCCCACCGGTGACCGCCTGACCGAGCAGCGCCGCCGTATAGAGCACCGGACGTCCCGAGAGCACGTTCAGGACGCCGAAGAACGCGGCCACCGCCAGGTAGCCGAGCAACCCCGCAACCATGCCCTCGGTGAGTACGCGTGCGCGATCGGGCTTCACCTCTGACCTCCTGCGACGGGCCATGTCAGCCGTTTTCCTCTCCACCTTACCCGGGTCCGCCATGGGGATCAACTTGCCTGTGCATTCCGCGGGTCCGGCGGGGAGAGCGGTCGTTTCCCGTCGCGCGCTCTCCGATCGCGGGACACGTCTCACGAGGTCGCGGAACCGTGGGCCCGTGCCGCGCGTTTCGACCTTGAGATCACATGGGCCCTGCCCGGGCTGCCCGGTGCCACACTCGTCAGAAGGAGGTCGCATGCGCAGGCGCGTCGTTCCAGTCGCATTCACCGCATTCGCCGCATTCATCCTCGCAGGATCGATCGCTCCGCGAGCGGAAGCGCAGTTGCCGGATCCCGGCATGGAGATCGACCTGACCCGCACAGCGCTCGTCATCACGGACCCGCAGAACGACTTCCTGAGTCCGGACGGCGTCACGTGGGGCGTGGTGGGCGAGAGCGTGACGGAGAACCAGACGGTCGAGCACATCGAGGCCCTGCTGCGGGCGGCCAAGGAGAGCGGAATCCCGGTCTTCGTCTCGCCACACTACTACTACCCGACGGACAAGGGCTGGAAATTCGAGGGGGCGCTCGAGGTCCTCATGCACAACATCGGCATGTTCGACCGGGTGGACCCGCTCAGCCTGGAAGGATTCGAGGGATCGGGAGCCGACTGGCTGGAACGGTACAAACCGTACATCCAGGACGGTGAGACGATCGTCACCAGCCCGCACAAGGTGTACGGCCCGGAGACCAACGACCTGATCCTCCAGCTCCGCAAGCGGGGCATGGACAAGGTGATCCTGGCAGGGATGTCGGCCAATCTCTGCACGGAAGCGCACATGCGCGAGTTGCTCGAGCAGGGCTTCGAGGTGGCCGTGGTCAAGGACGCGACGGCCGCGGCCAAGCTGCCCGAGTTCGACGGCTACGCGTCGGCGCTCGTCAACTTCCGCTTCATGGCCAACGCGGTGTGGACGACGGAAGAGACTCTGGCGAAGCTGTCCATGTAGAGACCGCCACGCCGTCCGGGCCGCTGGCGAGGGCCGACGGACGATCCCCGCACAGAACGCGATGGAATGCGAACGCCCCGGTCGCTCCGGGGCGT
>JBDGXC010000009.1:0-59815 GCA_039584815.1 Gemmatimonadota bacterium | reverse complement strand
CGTACTGAATGACTCGGGCCGGTGGCGCATCTCGTTCTCGATCGACCTGACGCAGGAGATCCTGAACCTGCTCTATCTGACGGTCGGTCTGGATGAAGAATACGACAGCAAACCCCCATCCGCAGACGCGAACAAGAACGACTTCAGACTCACCACATCGCTCGGCTGGACGTACTGAGCGTTAGTCTCGATCACCTCGGCGCGACTCGCTGTCGAGCGTAGCGAGACCTTGAGCATTGTTGAGCAGGCAAACCAACTACGGCCTTCGGACTTTCGATCCAATGAGCGCCTTGGACGCCTATGACACGGCGACACCGGCCCCGCCGCTCTCAGCTAGTTGAGGCCGGTGTCCCGCGGATTGCTTATCCAAGGGGCAGCTCACGGACTCGACCTTCGATCTGGACGTGGCAGACGAAGCGCACCGGTGTGCGGGCCGGGTGTCAGGTGCGTTTGCCACGATCCTGAAGGCGGAGGCGATCCGGGCAGACCGGCGTCTCTTAATGACGGCCACGCCCCGGTACTTCAGGGACCGGGTCAAGAAGGTGGCCGGGCTCTGTCTTGACCCGTGTCTTGACCCGACGCCGCCGGTGGGGGCAGACCCAGCAGACTCTCCGTGACCCGAGATTGGTCCGTCCTGTCTGCCTTGTTCCCCAGAGGCCACCCCAGCAACCGCATTCCTAATCCGAAGGTCGCGCGTTCGAGTCGCGCCGGGGTCACTGTCTCTACTGCTTCGAGCAGGATCTACGTTTCGGTAGTCTGCTCGCTGTGCTCGCGGAAGTTCGCGGTGAGCAACGCGTCAAGCTCAACGGACACCGTGTCACTTTCAGATGGACTGCGCGATCAGTTTCACCGCCGTGCCGTAGACCAGGAGCTCGGAAGCCGTGCCCACCACGCCCGTCGTCATGTAACGCACGTTGATGATGGCGTCGGCCCCCTTCTCCTCGCCCTGGGCGACCATCCGATCGGTTGCTACCTCACGGGCTCGCCCCATCATTTCGGTGTATTCGGTCAGCTCCCCGCCGAGGATGAGCCGCATGAGGGCGGACAGGTCGTTCCCCAACCAGATGGCAAAGACCGTATGACCCTGGACCAGCCCCAGGACTTCGCCCACCGGCCTGCCCGGTACGGCATCCGAGTTCAAGAGCAGGACCCGGGAATCGCCGCTGGCGAGGCGGGGCACTTCTCCTGGCTTTGTGCCTATCCCCTGCTCAAGCGCCACCGTCAGCAGGACAAGGAGTAGCCCCCCAAGCAGGCCAAAAACCGCCACCCTCAGCCACATCGGGACCAGGGGGTCGTCCTCGACCACTATGGCCCACGGAACGCCGACAAAGATGACCGTGAACAGGCCGAGCACGAATGACAACGAACCTGCGCGCCGAAGAATCCTTACCATTGGTGTATCCTCCTCTTCTTACCTCGCCGCGTTCGGAGGGGCTCGAAAGAAGGCGCCTGGTTCTAGCGGCTCTTCCTTAGAACGCCCCCGCCCCGAATTCGAGCACGTAGGTCAGCTTGTCGATGTTCGAGAATCCGTAGTTCTTGATCCCGAACCGGACGCCCCAGAACGGGGTAGCCCACGCGAGCCATTTGATCGTCTCCACGTTCGCCCGGAACTTGACGCCCGTCTCGAGGACGAAATCCGTTTCCTTTCGAAGCTCGTTCGGATCCTCGACGGTAGGCTCCCTGTCCCACTCGACACCGGCGGCGAAGTACGTGTCGAACCAGCGTGAGGCCGAGTTGGCGTACATGAGCTGCCACCCGAAGTCACGCAGGCCCTTGTCCTTGAGATACATGCGGTGCACGATGAAGCCGCCGCTCAGCGCCACCTCCATGTTCTTCACGATGAAGAGCGGAAACACCCACGAGAATCCGACATCTCCGTCGTACATGAGCGAGATGGCGAGGGACCGACGGACCGTTCCCATCTCGGCCCAGTCAACGAATCCCTGCAGGTCACTCTTCTCCGTCTTCTCTGGCCAGTCCACGACTTCCTTGGACTTCATGAACCTGTGCAGATGCGCGTCGTACGCTCCCAGATCGGACGGCGGGAGGGGCCGCAGCTCGTACACCGCGTTGTCGGTCTCCCAGTTGCTCGCACTCCGTTTGCGGGTGAGCGTCTCGCGCAGCGGGCTATCCTCGGGAAGCGGCGGGAAGATCCTGTGTTCCGGGTACCGGACTTTGGTCATCCACGACTGGTATCCGCCAGCCAGCAGGCCTCCCGACGAGATCACGTCGCGCGTTCCCCACGCGTCGTTCACCCGCACGTTCACGTCGTAGGTGGGAGTGAAGTACCCGTCTCCGTTCTTGTCCGTCCCCACCGCGTGCTTGCCCTCCTCGACCAGGAGAGTGAACGGCATCTTCGTCTCGGCGTCGACCTCACTGATGTTCCAGAACCACTCGATGCCGTGCGCCTTCCCGACCACCCGAGTCACGACCATCACGTAATTCGGCTCGTCGCACCGCGCGTCGGTCATCTGCGGCAGGAGCTCTCCAGTAGAGCGCAACATTGCGATCTTGAGCTCCGCCGCCTCCAGGTCGTGCTCGTGCGCACCGAGTCCGGCCTCGGACGGGTAGTAGGCGAAGAAGCCGAGCCTGAAGAGCCCGATCCAGTTGATGTCGAGGACCGACTGTCCCTTGTCGTCAGGATCGAGCGTGAATTCCTGCCCTTCGTGGCCCTTGAGGGTTACGATCTCATCCAGCTGGTAGTACACCACAGGCGCCGACGCGCTGTCTTCGAACGGGAGGTGCGCGGGCATTCTGATGTCCCTGCCCTCGGCACCCCTGAGGAGCGGCTCGTCAGGCGAGAACCAGTAGATCGGGGCAGCCAGCGAGGCGAGACGCTCGACCGTCATCTCGGTCTCCGTGCCCCACCAGATCACGCCCGGGATGTTGCTGAAGTCGCACTGCCCGGCGTATAGGCTGGGATCGATCGGCTCCGCCAGCTGACCCTGGGCCGGCCCCGCGACAAGGCCCGTGACCATCAGGACCGCAAGACTGCTGATACAATTCCTCGAAACACGCCCAGGGATCAATGCGCGTGTGTTCATGCATCCGACCTTTCTATGGCGAGTGTCGATCGGGCCCTCAAAACACGACCTCAGGTTGATGTCCTGGCGGCTGCCGCGTTGGATCACACGTTAAGGACGAAAGGATACAACGGAACCCGACCCATGTATAGGCAGCTCAGAAGCGCCCGACGGATGCCGGGCGTCCGATTGACCGCTGGCTGCGAGTACCACCGGGCGCCGCGGATTCGCCGCCGGGAGCCCGACAACCTGAGCCTGCCTCCAGGGTCGAACGATGGACTCAGCGTCCCAGTCCAGTCCTCTGAAACGTGAGCCTTATCCCTTCTTCCTCGTCCGTATGATCCATGAAGATCAGCTTCCCGCTGCAGTTGGCGTATAGGAAGGTGTCCTCGCCCGCCTCGCCAGGATCGGGATGGTTCGGCTCAAGAGTCGTGATGGTCGTGCCCGTGTAGGAGTACAAGCCGTCCCACGCACAGCCGGTTTGCGGCCCCGGGCAGACCAGGTGCTCGATGTCGTTGGAAACGGAGACCGAGTGCGTACCGTCGCTCCTGAAGGTCATGATGTACAGGACGCTTGTTCCGACATTCAATTCGACGTCACCCACCACGGCGGCCGTTGCCCTCCAGGATCCGAGGAATGGGCTATTGTCCTGAGTGTTTGCCGTCAGGAAATCGCCCTGTTGATGTTCGGCAGCGTTGAGCTCGGGCTCGGCGGGAGTACCCTGATCACAGGCATAAGCGCTCAGGACCACCACCGGGGCGAGAAGGAGAATGGAGAGCTGCAGCTTGCGCATCGGAGACCTCCTGTCAGGCGGAGCGCGCGTACCAGGAGGGGGCGCTGGCGAGAATGTCATGCGGCCGTATGGGGGTACAGTCAATATACCGGATGCGTTACCATCCTGCCCGCCGTGCGAGCGTCGCCGGCCGGTGCTAGCTTGAGGTGTCTCCCCGGATGCTCCGGATCGCGGCGTTCGCGCACGAACGCCGCAAGGCGATGAGGATTCTGAAGCGCTCGGGATCGACGCGGGCTGCGGATACGAATAGGAAACCGAGCCCGGGCCCGCGCGGCTCGACACAGGCCACACAAGAGTGAGACCAGCATGACGCCCATGAAACTGCACCCCGCGAGCATTACCCGCCTGGCAGAACGGCGCGCGGAGGAACGGAGGCGCAAGCGGACCGACCTGATCCGCCGGCTCGAGCACCGGAGCGCCCAGGCCCAGGCCCGTGGCGAGGACGATGTATGGGCCGAGATGGTCGAGCGCCTGAGACTGGCCGAGGCGCAGGAGGCGAGCGAATGAGCGGTCTTCGCCCCTGCTAGACCGCGGCTTCCAGTTCCACCACGGCCGACCCGTCTCCGTGGCCCCGGCATCCGAAGTACGGGCGGCCCCAACTGTCGTTTTAGGGGGTGCCCCCCCACAGTCCGCCCGCTGTCCTGCTCTCCGTCTCCTCGTCCACCCTCCAGATTGCATAGAACCTGAAAGCCACTGCAGCCACGAGGAGAACCACGATCAACCACATGTCGCACTGCCTGCTGGAACAGCGGGTCCATTTCGGGGAACCGATCATTAGTATACGGCAGCAGGCCGACAAAGACGAGCCGCGCCGAATCCCGCCGCCGTGAGGGCAAGGCCGAGCACCGGACGTGGACGTGCCCGCTTGCCCCGTGCGCGTTAGCATGGGAAGGTGTTCCAGGCCTCGAGGCGACGGCAAAGACTCTGGGCGTACACGTCTTGAGGCGCATCGTGGGCGAGCAGGCCCGCTTCTTCGTGATCTCGGGCTCGCGCCCCCGAGATCCGGGCGTACGTTTCGGACATGCGTCGTCTTCAAGCCATCGTGAAGTCACCGCTGGTGCTGGGCCTGGTGCTGAGCAGCCTCTTTCTCCTGGCGCTGCTGGCGTTGGAGACGGCGCTCGATCGGTGGCCCGGTATCCTCCTGTACTCCTCGGAGGGAGCCCTCGTTCGCCAGTCCGAGGGAATACTGCGAGATCTCCGGATCGCCGTCGTGCACTGCCTGCTCGCCGGCTACCTTCCGGCAGCACTCTTCGCCGTGGTGGGGGGAGGAAGGCGAACCGTTCTTGCGCTTCAGGAGGCCCTGGACTGCAGCCGGGAAGAATGCGAGCGCCTGGCCGCCTCCCTGCGCTTCAGTCCGAGGGGCCTCGCCGTTGTCGCCCTCCTCGGACTCGCCGCGGGCCTTGCATCCCCCTACATCGTTCCGCCCGTTCCGGAGGCGCCGTGGAATCCCACGACCTGGTCGGCCGAGGTAGCGTGGCACCGCGTGCTCGGACTGCCGATCGCGGCAGGGGGTGCCTTGCTCGGGTACTCGATCGTGGTCGTTTCGAGGCGCATGTCGAGCCTCGCGACTGACGTATCCTCGATCGACGTGTTCGACTTCCGGCCGCTGCTCCCGTTCACCCAGCAGGGTCTGGCCAATGCCCTCCTGTTCCTGGGAGCCGTATCGATCGCCGGCCTCATGCTACTGACCGAGACCGGCTTCGGTCTGCTGGCCCTGCTCTCGGGAGGACCCGTCCTGGTCGTCGCGGGGATGGCGCTCGTTCTTCCCCTGCGGGGGGTCCACCGGAGGATCCGGCAGGCGAAAGACGCGGAGCTCGTGTGGGTTGAAACGGAGATCAAGAAGCGCAGAGAGGCCCTGAAGACCTCGCCCGGGAGCCGCGCCCCAGGAGAGTTTGCGGATCTCGTTGCGTACCGTGACCTCGTCCGCGGCGTACAGGAATGGCCGATCAACGCCTCGACGTACCTTCGGTTCGCGTTCTACCTGATGATTCCCGTCGTCTCGTGGGCGGCCGCGGCGCTGGTGGAGCGGCTGGTGGACGTGCTGGTCTTCTGAGACCGGCCAAGCACCGGCGAGGAACTGCCTAGAGGGCGCCGGTGAGCCTGAGGAGCGAGAGCACGACTAGGGTGACCACGGCAAGCCAGGCTTCCTTGCGACCCGGGTGATACATGCTGTCCTCTCCTTCGGCTGGAGGTCACGTCGAGCCAGACTGTGGTACCCACGAAGGAGGAAGTTCATCGGAACGGACACGGATCGACCGGAGACGGGTTCGGCCTGTGACAACGCGAAACGCCCGGCATATCTCGCGGGCATTCGAGCTGACGAAGCCTGCGCGACTACCGGGCGCCGCGACCGAACCCAACGAAGGGCACACCGTGTCTGAAGCTGAGGATAAGTGACCTTTGCGTCAACTGTTGCGAGGCTGCCACACCCCACGATCGCCGCTGCGTAGGGTACGGCTGGAAGGGGAGCGGGTCCACGGATGGAGGTACGCTTGGACGGGACGAGCGCTCCGGCGCCGGAATTCGACATTGTATACTATGATGGCGGCTGCGCCCTGTGCCATGGCACCGTCCGGTTCTTTCTGCGGCGCGATCCGTGGGGAGAGAGGTTCCGCTTTGCCCCGCTCGATGGTGAGACCTTTCGCCAGCAGGTCCGAGGAACTGATCCCGCATCGCTGCCGGACTCGGTAGTGGTATGCACGACGGACGGCCGCCTGCTGCTACGGTCCGAGGCGGTGGTGTACCTGCTGGGCCGCCTCGGGCCTCCGTGGCACAGGACCGGGCGCGGGCTGTCACTCATTCCGCGCCCACTCCGGAATGGCGGATACGCCATCGTGGCCCGCCTCCGACGGATCCTGTTCGGCCGGCCCAAGGACGGGTGTCCGGTACCGCCCGGACCTCTCAGGTCTCGGTTCCTGGAGTGATGTTCACGCGGAATGAACCGGGGGCGGGAGACGACCTGATTGCTGAAATCCAGCAGGCCGTGCCGCGTTATGCGACATTCTGTCCACCTCGCGCTCGAAGTCCGTAGTGGATGTCTCACACTATGTGTCGCGTCGGCGGATCGTTACAAGCCCTTGACAAACAGCGGCACACATCCTGCTATTACGTGGCGTGGGCGGGCCGTCTCTGAGAGGCGGTGCCTGTGGCGGACAGGCCGAGCCGGCGAAGGGCACTATGATGGCGAAGCCGCCCTCCCCACCTCCTGGTACATGCTGAGCCCCGCGCGTTTCCGACGCGCGGGGCTCAGTCGTTCAGAACCGAGATCCCGGCAGGTCTACATCGGCCGCACGCCACGCGACCATCAGCCGCTCCCGCACCGCGGCCGCCTCGTCGCTTCTGCCACTCGCCTCGAAGCACAGCTCGAGGCCGCGCAGCGCGTATCCGTTCTCTGCGAACTGGTCCAGCGCCGCGTGGTAGACGGCCTCGGCCTCGGCCACGCGTCCGGCGTCGACGAGTATCGCTCCCAGGACATCGCGCACCGGCAGGTCCCACGGGGGTGGCTCGTCATACGTGAGAGCCGCCTCTAACAGTACACCCTCCTCGAGCGCTGCTACGGCCGCGTCGGTGTTTCCCTGGGCGGCGGCGATCTCGCCGGTCAGCACCCGCTCGCCGACGGACAGCAACGCGCGCGCCGAGTTGAGCTCCCACACGGTGACGTCATCGAGCTGGTCGCCGGCCAGGATCGCTCGCAGCTCCTCCAGCTCCGCCGTCCCTTCGTCGGGCCTGCCGGAGCGTGCCAGGGCCATCCCGCGGGCGTAGTGCCAGGTGCCCCGTGGATAAGCGAGATCGGCTGGCGGATCCGGCTCGGCCAGGGTCTGCTCCCACATACCGAACCGCACCATCACGCGCAGCGGGGTGACAAGGAAGTGCTGCAAGGCGCCCAGGCCGGGCGCTCGCATGAGGTCGCGATCGACCCGTGCTTTAAGCTCGCGCGCCGTTTGGAGGGCCAGCTCGCGGTTCCCTGCCATCTGGGCGGCGAACGAGAGGAAGTGGTAGTTGTGGGAGCCGTACCCCTGATCGAACTCGGCGGCGGCACCCTCAGCACCCACCGCTTGAACCCCGTGAGCGTGCACGGCGCCCTCGTTCGACTCGATCGCGTCCGCGTAGCGTCCGATCCGGATGTAGACGTGCGACGGCATGTGGACAATGTGTCCCGCCCCTGGCATCAGGCCTGCGAGCCGGTCGGCGCACGCCTCCGCTCGCAGGGGGTAAACCTTCTCGACCGCGTGGATGTAGAAGTGGCAGGCGCCGGCGTGCTCGGGGTCGCTCGCCGTGACCCTCCGCAGGCGCCCGAGGAGCTCATCGGTACCCGGTCTCGGCGAAGCGTCTGCCGTCCAGTAGTCCCACGGGCTCAGCATCATGAGGGCCTCGGCCGCGAGCACCTGCGCATCGCGATCGTCCGGATGCGAATCCGCCACGACGCCCATGGCTCGCGCATACGCCGTGTCCTGGCGGGCGCGTCCGGTCAGAGGGTCTTCCTCGTAGCGCTTCGCCATCGCCTGGATGTAGGCGCGCTCTCGTTCGGTCACGGTCTCGCTGAGCTCCAGCGCCCGGCGGATCGCTCCGTGCGCCGTCGCGCCGCGCTCCGCGGTCAGTGCCGCGTTGATGTTGGGGCCGCTCGCCCACGCGACGCCCCAGTAACACATTGCGCAATCGGGGTCGAAGGAGGTGGCCTTCCGGTACGACGCGATGGCCGCCGGGTGATTGAAGGCGTAGGTCAGTCTCATACCCTGGTCGAAGTAGACCTGCGCCGAATCGGAGCGCGTCGTGATCGCGTGATGGTGGCTCCCGAGTCCGTCCCGCAGGGTGATCCCGTCCTCGGCGGGCAGCGTGGCGTCGTGTGCGTGGTCAGCGGCGGCGTCGTCGGACGCGTCACGCGAACACGAGGCCGAAGCCCACGCACCCAGAACCAGTGTCAGAAGCAGAAGATGTCCTCGCATGTGGCTTGATCCTCCCCATTTCGTCCCTTGTGTGCATGCTACCGGCTATGCTTCATGGTTTCCCGAATTTCGTGTCGATCTCCACTCCGCAGTCTCGCAGGAATCTCGTCGGTAGATTCCCTCCGGCAAAAATGAACGTGTAATCGTTGGGAAGCCTGGCCGCCGCACCTCCGTTGCGGTAGGTGACCGTGTCCGGGTCGATGCGCACCAGGTTGGTATGCCACAGGATCTGGAGCCCACCGGCCGCGACGGCTGCCTCGACGCGCTCGTGGTTCGTCGGTTTGATGCGGCGGAAGCTCTCGCCGCGGTAGGACATGCGAACCTCGTTGCCCGGCTGTTCGACCAGGGCGAGAGCGGCCTCCACAGCCGAATCCCCTCCACCGACCACCAAGATTCGGTCGCCCTGGAAGCTCTCGGGCTCGCGCAGCGAGTAGGCGACCTTCGGAAGATCCTCTCCGGGAATCCCCAGCTTGCGGGGCACGCCGCGCCTGCCGATCGCGAGGACAAGCCGGCGTGTCTCGATCTCGCGCGTCGAGGTGGTGACGACGAAGCCGACGCCTGCACCGTTCCCGCGTGCCACTGCCGTGACCGTCTCCCCCGTGGCCACCTCGAGGCCGGTTTGCCCCACGATCTCTTCCCACGTGTCGATCAGCTCTTCCTTCGTGACCTCGCGGAAGTTCAGCTTCCCGTAGCCGGGCACTTTCACGGGCCGGGTGAGGACGAGCTTCTTACGAGGATAGTGGCGAACCGTCCCGCCCACGTCTTCACGTTCGACCGTCAGGAACCGGAGGCCGGCTTCCTGAGCGGTGAGCGAAGCAGAAAGTCCGGCCGGGCCGCATCCCACGATCAGCAGATCGAGGTCGGGGCCACCGGTCGCCGGCGTCCCGCCCCTCATTTTCTTCAGAATCCCCTCCACGCACTGCCGGCCCTGCTCGAACGCGTTGCCGACCAGGCCCATCCCGCCCAGCTCTCCCACGATGTACAGGCCCGGTATGTTCGTCTCGAAATTCTCACGGATCCGGGGTATCTCGATGCCGCGCTTCTCGGTGCCGAACACGAGCCGGATTGCGTCCATCGGGCACGATCGTTCGCACAGCCCGTGTCCAATGCAGCGGGCCGGGCCGATGACCTTCACCCGTCCGTCGATCAGCCCGAACACCTCTCCTTCCGGGCACACGTCCACGCAGCTCCCGGTGAGGATGCAGCCGGCAGGGTCGATCACCGGGTGGAGAGTGACGGGCTCGTGCAGCCCGTAGCGAAGGGCCTCCGCCTCCGCCTCGCGCGAGGCGGCCTCACGCCTTCGGTGGCGGGACAGGAACGGGAGGAGAACGACGGCCACGAGAGCCGCACCGATCAACGGGACGATGAGATAATCCGGCATCAAGCCTGCCCGGTGCTCAGAACGCCCACCACAGGGACACGTAGATCGAGTTCGCATCGAGCTGGGCGCCGCGCTGGATCCGCCCCGCAAGGGTGCCGCGCAGGCGGCGGGCGAGCGGGAAGTCCACGGACAGGTCGCCGGCGTGGGTGGTGAACACGGCAGCCGGCTCCTCGGTGTGGTAGTAGGTGTACGCGAGGCGCGCCAGCGTCTGCCCGAACCGCCGGGTCAGCCCCGGCACGACGTATAGGGCCTGGTCGCCGTCCCGGTCGCGGAAGCTCACGCTGCCGGTGAAGCCGAGCTCCAGCAGCGAGGTCCGAGGCACGCTGAACCAGCCGGAATAGGTCCAGCTCTTCCCGATGCCGTCATCCATGACATCGTTGGCCGTGACGTCGGCGCCGATCATCGATCCGTTGGCGCCGAACGTGAGGCCGAGGTTCGCGCGGTCGCGTCGATAGGTGATCGGTACCACCTGCTCGACCCGGTACGGCTGCCGCAGGGAGTACCGGGCGTGCGCCGTCAGGCCTCCCACGATCGGAAGCGAGGCGCCGAGGAGGAGGCGACTCACCTTCCACGCGTCGTCCGCCGGATCGCGGTCCACCGTCATGCTGTGACGCAGTCGGATCGGGCCCGTACGCAGTGTCTGTGTGAGCCCGACGTACGAGTGATTCGAGAGAGACTCGACTCCCTCGGCGGAGTCACCGGACTTCGGCATCTCCTGTGTGAAAGAGACTGCCACGTCGTAGCGCAGGGCCCCCGACCGATCGCTGTAGTTGGCGAACAGCGAGTACTTGGGGATCGAATCGGTGATTCCTCCGTTTTCACGGCTCGGGCGGAGACCTCCCGCGACGCCGCCACCGAATCCCTCCCGACGACCTACGTGCACGTAGGCACCGTCGAAATAGCCCGACGCCGGCTCGTACGGATTGTAGATTCGGCCGAGCGACGCCTGTACGGAACCGAAGTCCTTCCGCAGCTCCAGGGAGTACACCCGCACGAACTCCTCCGGCTGCACGATGTCGTCCGTGCTCGAACGGTACGAGCCGCGGAGGTTCGTGCGGAAGTCGATCCCACCCGGCAATTGGGCCACCCCGAGCCGCAGGGCCACGGTCGGCGTGCTGAACCGGCGCTCCACTTCCTCGAGGTCGAATTCGTCCCACGAGGTGATCGTCTCGCGCGCGTCGAACGACAGACCCAGACTGCCGCTTACACGTGGGCCGGACGAGGTCCGAGAGCGGGAAGTGGACCCTCGGGCCGCGGCGGCGCCGGCCGCGGCGGCTGCCGGCCGCGGCGGCGCGGGACCGTCAGCCGCCGCCTCGATCCGCAGGCTCAGCGTGGCCCCGCGCGTGACCGGAAACGGCGTCCCCACGAAGGTGTTGATCGAGCGCGTCGACATCGCCTCGATCACGCGCAGGCGACCGGCCTCGTCCTCCCCTTCTCCCCCCAGGACTACGAGCACCGTCCCGGGACCGATGCCCCGATTCGTGCCCACGCTGAGATAGATGTCGGCGCCGGCGATCCCCTCGACCTGCGCTTCGAGCGAGGTTTCCTGAGCCGCCAGCGGACCCGCTGCCGTGAGGTCCAGAACGGCCACCGTAGTCAGGAACGCACCCACGCGGCCGGAGAGAGGACGCACACTCATGGGCTCTTCCCGTCCGGATGACAGGCGTAGCATTCGGCCGAGTCGTAGACGTAGCCCGGCTCCTCCTTGTGCTTCTCGTCCATCGGCGCCTGGTCGTGGTTGTGACAGTTGAAGCACGTGAATGCCGCGAAGTCGGACGGCACGTCGTGGCACGTGTCACAGCCCTGCCACTGCCTGGAGTGCGCGCCGCTGAAGATCGGGAAGAACAGCGCGTCGTGCTCCGTGAAGATGGCGTCGTCCCAGCGCTCGACGTTGTGGCACTGGCTGCAGGCGGTGGGGAAACCCGCCCCGACGTGGTCGGGCTCGGCCGTGTCGTAGTCGTCCTGGTGGCAGCCGACGCAGTCCTGGTCGCTGGTGACGCCCGGGAACAGGGACTCGAAGCCGGGGATGACGTGGCAGCTCTCGCACGGAATGCGCGCATGGGCACCGAGCAACCGGAAGCCCCCGGACACCGTCACGTGATCGAACGCGATCCCGGCGCCGAAGGCCAGCGTGTTGTGGCACGCCTCGCAGTCGGTCGAGAATCCGTTCTCGACATGATCCAGTGATGCGGTCTCGTAGTCCGCCGCGTGGCACGCGTAGCAATCCGGATCCAGAGTAGTGTAGGAACCGCCCGTGTCGTCCGGGTGGCAGCTCTCGCACGAGATCTGGAGATGCGTCCCCGTCAGAGGAAGCGATGTGCGCGCGTGCAGGCTCAAACCCGGGACGTCGTTGAACGAAGTCGTGTTGTGGCACGCCGTGCACTCCGCGGACAGGTTCCCGAGGTGCACGTCCACGTGACAGCCGGCGCAGCCGGCGGCGGAGACCAGCGGCTCGGCAAACTTCAGTCCGAGGTGGCAGCTCGCGCAGGCAAGGTCGGCGTGGCGCCCGGAGCGATCGAAGCCGGTCTCGGCCTCGTGATCGAACTCGAGCGGCCGCTTCGCCGGCGACCACGAGTCCTGCGTGTGGCACTGGGTACAGCGCAGCGGCTCGCTCGTGTCTCCGTGCGGGTAGGGCACGTCCTGGGCCGGCACCGAGGGAGGAACCGCCAGGACTACGATCAGGGCGAGCAGCGTCCGGTGTCTCACGCGCCACCTCCGTGGCAGTCCGCGCATTCGGTTCCGAGGGGACGATACCGCCTCATCTCGCCTCCGGCGGGAGACGGCTCGGTCGGGTGGCACTCCGCGCACTCGAGGCCACCGTGCGCCCCATCGAGCCGGTAGCGGGCACGGTCGTGGTCGAACCTGTGTATGTCGAACGCGCGGTTCCCGTGGCACGAGTCACACGCCTGGCCCTCGAACTGGCCCCCGTGCGGGTCGTCCGGGGCGTGGCAGACGACGCAAGCGTCACCGGAACCGATCCGGAAGCGAGGCTCGGGGACGACATTCGTCTCTGATCCCGGGTGGCACGCGATGCAGGGTGTCGCGAGGTGGGCCCCCTCCAGCAGAAATGTCGTCTCGTCGTTGTGGCGCCGGAAATCGTAGCGGGCCGGGTACCACTCGGCCTGCCCGTGGCACCGGTCGCACGCGCCTCCGGCGGCGGACTCGACGAATTCGCCGTCGTGCTCGTCCAGGTGGCACGAGACACAGCCATCGGCCACCGGGCTGGGATAGGCTTTACGCTGCGTGCCCGGCCTGTACCGGATGCGCATCGCATCGGTGGCGTATGGCGTGCGTCCGTGACACGACGCGCACTCGGTCTCGGCGTGCGCTCCCTCGAGCTGGAACGCGCCGGCGTGATCGAAGAGATCGCGCAGCACGTCTTCGCCCACCCGGTTCCAGCCGGACGTCACGTGGCACGCCGAGCAGGTGGCCCCCATTCCGCCATCGTGCTCGTCGATGTGGCAGCTCGAGCATTGGCCGAACGAGAGGTCGGTGAACCGGAGATCCGCCGTGCGGGCCTCGGGTCCGGATGCGGCCTCTGTCTGCGGTGGGTGGCACTCGGCGCATTCGACCCGCGCATGCAGGCCGGTCAGCCGGTATCGGGTCTGGTCGTGGTCGAACCCGACCGGGTCATCCCAGCCTTCCTGCCCGTGGCACGTGTCACAGGTCCGACCCGAGAACTGATCATCGTGTGGATCATCGCGTTGATGACACGCGACGCATTCGGTCTGGAGCCCGAGGTACGTTCGGGACAGGGCGCCGTACCTCCCCTTGAACGTCCGAACCTCGGGCGAGCGAACCAGCGCCGACGTGTGGCATTCCCGGCAATCGAGCGACGTATGGGCCCCCTCCGGCTCCCAGCCGACCTCCGAGTGCTCGAACTCCGAGGGCTCCCAGCGCACGAGCGCGAACTCGCGCCCGAAGTGCTCCTTGTGGCAACGGGCGCAGCCGTCCGAGGCATCGGTCGCCAAATGATAGCCCTCCCCGGCCTCGATGCGTCCGCGCAGCGGAACGTGGCAGTCCAAGCACAGACCGGCCTCGATCCCCCTTGCCCGCAGCTCGTGGCACGAGGTGCACGAACGGATGCCCTCCAGCTCCGCATGGGTCTCGGAGAGCTTACCGGGCGAGATGAGCTGCGCCGCGGCCGACCGCACGAGAGGGCCGGCGAGGAGCAACAGGAGCACGCCTGTGACCGGAAACAGCCTCGGAAACTGCATTGGCCTCCGATTTCGCGAGATCCGTTCCAGACGAGAGCGGGTTTTCCTGCACACACTTACGACCGTCGAAGCTTCCCCGTGGATGCAATGTTTTGCCTGAATGTATGCGGTTTTCGGCCTAAAAGAACCACAGGTAGCCGAACAGGAAGGCCACCGTCACGTGCACGATCGTGACGATCAGGAGCACGATGGCGAGCGGCAGATGCAGGATGTGCCAGTACGAGAACAGTCGCTGGAAGGGAAACAGGAGGCGCCTTTGCTGCTCGAGCGCGAGGCGGGTGCGAAGGAGACCGAGGGTGCGGCGGCGGACCTCGGGTGCCACGCGTGCCCGGGTCAGTGACCGGCGGCTGCGGGCCAGGTGCAAGCGGGTCGCGAGGTCTCCGCGGGCGGCGAGCCACAACGCGTCGATCGTGCCCCGGGGATCGCGCAGCGACGGCCCGGCAAGCACGGTCTCGAGCTGTCCTTCGGGCACGACGTGCGCCGCCCGGATCTCCTGCTCCAGGATTCGGGCCTGCTCCCCGATCTCGCGCAGGTCTCGAAACCGGCCGTCCATCGCCTTGGGAATGCGGGCGAACACGTAGCGCCCGAACACGCCGCTCGCCACGACGATCGTCATGCTCCAGAATGCGATCGACACGATGCCGCCGAACTTGAACGTCGTGTGGAGGAGGACGAGGAACGGCCCCAGGGTGCACAGGAAGATGTGGAACTGGAGCCAGTTCCCGAGTCCACCGGCGCTCGCCAGCCACGACACTCGCTTCCGCGTCGAGTACAGAATCACTCCCACGAGCATCATCAACGTACCGGCGATGCCGTACCCGTGACCTACGATGCCAGAGGGCTTGAAGATCTCGTGGCCGGCGGAAAACGGACGAGCGGCGTGCGGCGTGCGGTAATAATCGGCGCCGAGATGGACGGCGAGGACTGCCACGGTCAGCCACGCGGCCAGAAGCAGGGCTCCGAAGATTCGGCTTCCTCGCATCAGCGAATCCCGTAGATCGGTAGGGAAATCCGGAACACTGCAGAAGATAGACACGCCGCGCGCGCACAGACCAGCGCGCTGGAGCGGTTCGTGAGGCCTAATGCTTCCGGAGGATCACCTCTCCGCCGAAGTTGTCGATCTCGACCGACGCGAAACCCTTGCCCACCGTGAACGTGCGTACTTTGCCGCCCTTGCGCTCGTCCACGGTTGCCGTATCCACGGAGAACTCGCTTCGCATGTCCCCCTCCCAGGTGGTGACCGTGAATTCGGCTCCCACCGTCTCGGGCAGGCGCAGCTCCACGTTCCCGTGGTGATTCTTGAACTTGACCGAGCTCCCCTTCGCGAGCTCGCCGTCGAACACGATGTCACCCTTCACCGACTCGAAGTAGCCCCGCTTCAGGTGCGGACCGGTCACCGTGATCCGTCCGCTTACGGTCACGAGGGTGACGTTGTCGCTCTCGCCGCGAAACGTGATCGGACCGCTACCCGTCTTGGCCATCACCGTCGGCGCGTCACCGGACAGGTCCAGCCTGCCGCCCATCGATTCGGCGCTCAGCTCGCTTGGGCTGCCGCTGACCCGGACGTCACCCTTCACGGTGTAGACGTCCAGTCCACCGGTCACGCCGGTGACGTCCACGCTCGCGGTCGTGAGCTTGACCCACACGGTGGCCGTTGCCGGGACCCTGACTTCCAGGTTCACCTCGCCGGGCCCCGTGCCGCCCTCCTTGTCCGGCCAATAGCTGACTTTGGCGGAGCCCTCGTCGCCTCCGAATCCGATCTTCCCGACCCCCGCGGTGCGGGTGCCCGTCGCCTGAAGGGAGTCGTGCTCCCACCCGACGATCCTCACCGAGCCCTCCGCCTCCATGTATACCCGGATCGAGGCGTCGGGAGCGATCGGCATCGCCTCCTCGAACGGCTCCGTCTCCTGGGCCGGAGCCTCGAGGGCCAGCCCGAGGAGGACAGCCCCGATGAGCGCCCCCGTCCGTCCCGCGCGGAGGCACGCTGTTCCGCTTCCCACCGTGACTCTCATCAGATCTCCGCCGTCAGGGCGACCGCCTGCCGCAGGAAGTCGAGCTTCCGTTCGTAGGTCGTCACCATCGTTTCTTGCAGCTGCGCGTCCGCCGGCGCGGACTGCAGCGCCTCCACGGTCTCGCGCAGGGCCAGGTCCAGGACTGCGAGGTTCTCCTCGACGATCTCCATCGTGCCGGGTGCCAGGGCGTCTCGGTTGGCCTCGAGCACCGCGCGCAGCTCCGCGACCGCCGCCTCGTATTCCGTTGCGACGACCCGGAGATCCTCGGCAAACCCCGCCGAAGCGAAGCCGGCACCGTACGCGGCCGGCGCCCCGCGTCCGGCGGTCGCCGTCCGAGCGGGCCCTTCGTCACCTGCACGCATCACGAGCACCGTGAGCGTGGAGGACACGACGACCAGAATGGCGGCCGCGGCCGCGAGGAGCCAGCTGTGGCCGCTCGACCACGCGATCCGCCGCCCGGGTGACACCGCGTCGGCTGCCGGTGGACCGGCCTCCCGCCCCTGCGCCGGGGTACTCCGGCTGTCCCATGTGACTGCGGCGATCTCGGCCGTGAGATCCCGATCGGGGGACAGCTCCTTCGGCAGCGAGCTCATCAGTGCGCGCAGCTCGGACCCGAGAAGGTCTTCCTCGGCGCGCGTCGCGCCGTCGATGTCTTCTTTCCGCTCCGTCATGATGATCCCGTCCCGTCTCCCGTCTCGTGCAGCGCCTCCTCCAGGAGCCTGCGCGCCCGATGGATCTGCGCTTTGACCGTGCCTTCCGCGAGTCCCGTCATCTCCGCGATCTCGCGGTATTTGTATCCTTCGATCCCGTACAGTACGAGCACGGTACGGGCGGCCTCGGGAAGGCCCGCCAGGGCTCTTTCCACGTCGATCGTCCGTTCCGTGACTCCTTCCGGGGCCGCCCGTCCGTAGCGTCCCAGGTCGGCCGTCGACTCCAGCTTCAAATGCCGACGCTTCCGGGCCCGCTGATCGTTCAGTACCACGTTCACCGCCATCCGGTAGAGCCAGGAAGAGAACCGGCTCTCTCCCCGGAACGTCCCGAGCTTCTCCCAGCACCGCACGAACGTGTCCTGCGTCAGGCGCTCGGCCCGTTCGCGGTCGGCGCTCATGCGCAGGCAAAGTGCGTACACGCGATCCACGTGGGTCCGGTACAGATCCTCGAAAGCCCGCGCGTCACCGCCCTGCGCGCGGCGGACGAGAGACTCGTCCTCTTCGGACAGCGGAGCCTGGGCCTGCGCGGCTGGACTGATGGCGTCCCTTTCCTCCGGCACGGCGGTGGTCCGTTCTCTCGGCGTTAGGACAGCCCGGACAGGAGAATTGTTTGTGTAGCTGGCAGAGAGAGTCAACGCCCGCCCGAGCTCGCCACCCCGTTCAAACAACTTCCCGTCCTCCGGGGTCCCAAGTCTGGAACCTGGTGACGGCGGGCGAGTGGAGCGGCGAACACCACCGGCTCGTCCCGACGCGACCCCCCGACAGGAGGACGACGATGAGGAAAGCGCTGCGTACATTGGCCCGGCGCACGGTGCTGGCGGCGACACCCCTGCTGCTGGCCACCACCGTGGCGATCGCCGGACCACCGTGGATCAGCCTCGAGTACCCTGCCAACCAGATCGACCGCGAGACGCGCGGCGCGCTCGCCCTGCTGCGCATCTACCATCACGCGAACCCGGGCCAGTTCCCGGTCGAGGGGACGGCCGAGGGCATCGTGGAGGGCCGGCGCGTCTCCATTCCGCTCGAGTTCACGCCCGTCGGCAGCGCAGGAGCGTGGGCCGTGCGTGGAGACATCCCGACCGAGGGTACGTGGGTGCTCGCGATTCACGGCACGGACGGAGTGTCGGAGGCCGAGGTCTCGATCCTGGCCGCGCTTGCACCTGGCAACCAGGAAATCTCGCTGGTGAAAGTGCCGCGTGGCCGGGACGGCAACTGGCCTCGCGCCGCAGAGGACTCCGAGATCGAGTCGATGCTCGAGACGGCCGTCGCGCTGGCCGAAGCTCAGGACGGTCGGAGTCCGTTCCGGTCGGTGACGGTGGGAGAGGCCGCGATGGGCATCGGCGGGGCCTTGCTGCTCCTGCCTCTCGGGGCAGTGGCACTCCGGCGCCGGAGAGAGGACATCGCGGGCTGAAAGATCCCGACATACGGCAACAGCACGGCGTGACGGGAGGCGCCCGGAACGGACCGGGCGCCTCCCGTTCGATAGCGGGCAAGGCTTAGAAACCTGCACCGCGCATCGCATGTGCGTGCGCCCCTACCCACTTCGCGCCTACATTGATCGTGGAGCTCCCGACCCCCCGACGCACCGAGGCGACCATGGTCCGCACCGAGTTCATCTCCACCGGCTTCTACGTCCCCGAGCGCGTCGTGACCAATCAGGAGCTCGAGGGTTACATGGATACCTCCGACGAGTGGATCCGGCAGCGCTCGGGTATCGAGGAGCGGCGCTGGGCGGCGGAGGACGAAGGTGGAGCGGACATGGCGAAGGTCGCCACGGAACGGGCACTCCGGGCGGCCGGGATGGAAGCGGATGAGATCGACTGTATCATCCTCGCGACGCTCAGCCCGGATCACTTTTTTCCCGGCACCGGCGTGTTTCTGCAGCGAGAGCTGGGCCTCCGCGACATCCCCTGCCTCGACATTCGGAACCAGTGCACGGGCTTCATCTACGGGTTGCAGGTCGCCGACGCGTGGATCCGCACGGGGCAGTACCGGCGTGTCCTGCTCGTCGGCACGGAGGTGCACTCGTCGGGCATCATCCTCTCCAATGAGGGACGCGACACTGCGGTCCTGTTCGGTGACGGGGCCGGGGTGGCGATCCTCGGTCCGTCCGAAGAGGACGGCCGGGGCGTTCTGGCGGTGCGCACGCACGCCGACGGACGGCACGCGGAGAACCTTTGGGCCCCGGCGCCGGCCTGCGTGATGAAGCCGTTCATCACGAAGAAGATGATCGACGAGGGGATGACTCGGCCCCGCATGCAGGGCCGCGAGGTGTTCAAGCATGCGGTCACCAGGATGCCGGCCGCCCTGCACGAGGTGCTGGACATGGCGGGACACACGGCGGACGAACTGGACATGGTGATCCCGCACCAGGCCAACATGCGGATCGCACAGGCCGTCCAGAAGTCCCTCGGTCTGCCCGAGGAGAGGATGTACGTCAACATCCAGCGGTACGGGAACACTACGGCTGCCAGCATTCCGATCGCCCTGCACGAGTGCGTGGCGGAGGGACGGATCCAGCGGGGAGACCTGGTGGGACTCACCGCCTTCGGCTCCGGCTTCACGTGGGGTGGCGCGCTGGTGCGATGGTAGGGAAAAGGCGCCGCTACGCGGGGCCGACCCCGAACGTGTTGTACCATGAGAGGGCCCGGCGGCAGCCAGGCCTTTCGAAGCTTGAAAAAGGGGATGATGAGATGCGGAGGACAGGAATCGGACCGGGGCTCGCCGCCCTGGTCGCGGCCGCCGCTGTGGCCGCGTGCCAGCCGGCGGACGGGGGAGGGGAAGCGGAGATCGACACCGGATTCAGCGTGCCGGTCGAGTACTACCAGCTCGACAACGGGCTGAGGGTGGCCCTGTCGCCCGACGCTACGGCGCCCATCGCGACGGTGGCCGTCTATTACAACGTCGGCTTCCGTCTGGAGCCACAGGATCGGACCGGCTTCGCCCATCTCTTCGAGCACATGATGTTCCAGGGCTCGGAGAACCTGGGGAAGATGGAGTTCATCAAGCTGGTGCAGGAGAACGGGGGCGTACTCAACGGTTCTACCCGCTTCGACTTCACCAACTACTTCGAGATCGTTCCGGCCCACAAGCTGGAGACGATGTTGTGGGCCGAGGCGGACCGGATGCGGGGACTGGCGATCACCCAGGACAACCTCACGAACCAGCAGGGCGTGGTGTCGAACGAGGTCAAGGTGAACGTCCTGAACCAGCCGTACGGTGGGTTCCCGTGGCTCGACATGCCGCAGCTGGCCAACGAGAACTGGTACAACGCCCACAACTTCTACGGGGAGCTCTCGGACCTCGAGGCCGCGACCCTGGAGGACGTGCAGGAGTTCTTCGATACGTTCTACGCTCCCAACAACGCCGCCATCGCGGTGGTGGGTGACTTCGACTCCGCGGAGGCGAAGGCGTGGATCGAAGAGTACTTCGGCTCGATCCCGCGCGGACCCGATGCCCCCGAGTTCGACATCTCCGAGCCGCGGCAGGAGGAAGAGAAGCGCGCGAGCAAGGTCGACCCGCTGGCCAACCGGCCGGCGCTCGCGTTCGCGTACCATACGCCCGAGCGCAACTCGCCCGAGTACTGGGCGTTCGGGTTGATCGACCAGATCCTGGTGCAGGGTGAGGACTCCCGACTGCACCAGCGGCTGGTCCAGGAGGAGGGCTTCACGGCCGACGTGGGCGGAAGCATGAACGGCCTCGGCAACATGTACAACTACTCGGGCCCCATGCTGTGGACGGTCTCCCTGTTCCACGACGCCGACAACTCCGCCGAGGAGATCCTCGCGGTGGCCGACGAGGTGATCGAGCGCATCCGCATCGAGCTGGTGGACGAAGCCACTCTGGAGCGGGCCCGCGTCAAGCTGCGCTCCAGCCTGTTCAGCTCGATGGACGGCTTCTTCGGGTTCGGGCGAGCCGACCTGCTGGCGTCCTTCGCCCTGTTCGACGATGATCCGGGGCGCATCAATCGGATCGAGAGCGAGTTCGAGTCGGTCACGCCTGATCTCATCCTCCAGACGGCGCAGGAGTACCTGCGATCCACGAATCGGACGATCCTCACGGTCGAGCCCGGAGCCGCAGGCGCGGCGGCCGGCGCCGGCTCGCGATAAGGGAGGCGGACGATGAGAGTGAAGACGAGACATCTCACCGGCCTGCTGGCCGCGGCGGCGCTGGTCGCGACACCCGGAGCGGTCGCGCAGGAGACGCCTCCGGAGGGAGGCGCACCGAAGGACTTCCGACTGGCCGAGCGCACCGAGGTCGATCTCCCGAACGGCCTCGGGGTCACCATGGTGCGCTACGGCAAGCTCCCGAAGACGGCGGTGCGGCTCGTGATCCGCACGGGAAATATCGACGAGACGGCCGACGAGGTGTGGCTGGCCGACCTGACCGGTGACTTGATGAAGGAAGGGACCACGACCCGAAGCGCGGAAGACATCGCGAGGGAAGCCGCGTCCATGGGCGGTTCGGTCAACATCGAGATCGGGCTGGACCAGTCGAACGTGACGGGTGAGGTACTCGCCGAGTTTGGCCCGCAGCTGGTGGAGCTCATCGCTGACGTGACGCTCAACCCGGCGTTTCCGGAGTCGGAGCTCGAGCGGCTCCAGACGGACCGCGTGCGCCAGGTGAGCATCGCCCGGACGCGCGCCCAGTCGATCAGCATGGAGCGGTTCCGGAACCTCATGTACCCGAACCATCCGTACGGCCGCATCTATCCAACCGAAGAGCAGATCACCGGCTACACGGTGGAGCAGATCCGGGCGTTTCACGCCGCCGGTTTCGGGGCCGCGCGGTCACACATCTACGTGACGGGCGTGTTCGACGCGGCCGCGATGCGAACGGCGATCGAGGCTGCGTTCGGCGACTGGCAGGAGGGGCTTCCGCCCACCGTCAACCTGGCGCAGCCGGTGACCGGAAGGGCGGTGCACGTCGTCGATCGGCCCGACGCTCCGCAGTCCACGATCTACGTGGGGCTGCCGACGGTTGACCCGTCGCACGAGGATTTCGTGGCCCTGCAGGTGGCGAACACGCTGCTCGGCGGGTCCTTCGGCTCGCGGATAACCAGCAACATCAGAGAGGACAAGGGTTACACGTACTCGCCGACGAGCACGCTGTCGACCCGCTACCGCGACGGATACTGGGCGGAGATCGCCGACGTGACGACCGCCGTGACCTCCGCCTCGCTGGACGAAATTTTCTACGAGATCGAGCGCCTTCACAGCGAACCTCCGCCGGAGGAAGAGCTGCGCGGGATCCAGAACTACATGGCGGGAATCTTCGTGCTCCAGAACTCGAGTCGCTTCGGGATCGCAGGGCAGCTGGCGTTCCAGCGACTGCACGGGCTGCCGGACGATTATCTGGAGACCTACGTGGACCAGGTGTACGCCGTGACGCCGGAAGAGGTGCAGCGCGTCACGCAGGAGTATATTAGACCGGACGACATGCTCCTCGTGGTAACCGGCGACCGCGCTCAAATCGAGGATCAGCTGCGCGAGTTCGGCACCCCGATCGTGGACTGAAGAGCGGGGACGCATGCCCCGCAGCCTGCCCGGCCGGAGCTTTCCGGGCCCCCGGCCGGGCTGTGAGGACTGAGTGCACCTGTTCGATTGGACGGCACTGCTGGACGACTTCTTCGACGCGTCGCTGTTTCTGGCGATCGGCGCGACCGGCGTGCTGCTCGTCGTGCTAGGCTTGAGGCGGGAAGACGCGGCGCGACCCGTCTTCCTGGTGGCGGGAATCGGGCTGGCGTTCTTCGGGTTCGGTGTGCACTTCCTCGGCTGGAGCGTGTAGCGTCCTCAGGCGCCGCCCGCGTCCGGCTTGACCACGATGTCTCCGAACGGCATGTCCTCGGCTGCGAGGACGAACGCCGCGGTCGGCATCCCTTCCACCGCGTCCCTCATACGCTCGTAGTACTCGCGGAATCCTGCGTCCGGATCCCTCATACCGAGCAGGATCAGATCGGCCGCGGTCGAGGACTCCCGCATGATCTCGACGAACGGCCGGCCGTTGGCCACCACAACCTCGGATGAGGCTCCACTCCGCAGGCTGCGGACGATCGCCTCGAGATTCGGACTCGCGCCGGCCGCCGCTTCGGGCGTCGGGAGCACCATCTTCACCCGGACGTCGGCCCCCCTCCACGCCACGCTCGTCTGGAGAAGATAGGCCAGGGTAAGCATGAGGCCGCCGTTACGCTTGAGACCGCCCCACCACACGTCGATGCGCTCACGGCGTCCGAACCCGCGCTGCGCGCTGTGGTGCAGGATGACCACGTTGCGGCGTGCCTCGTGGAACCGGGAGATCATGCGGCAATAGGAGTCCCGGTGCTCCGCCACCTCACTGTCGCCCACCAGAAACGTGTTCGGAGACAGCTCTCCCAGGCCGTACGCCTCCACCAGGCGCTCGGCCCCCGCGAACGGATCGGGCGCCCGGATCAGGCGGATCAGGGCTTGCACGCCACGCCGCGCCAGGTAGTCGTGGATCGTCGTCTCCATCGTCCTCTGGCGGTCCAGGGTGACGCTCTCGTCCGTGATCACGCTGGACACGGTGATGAGCGCCCGGCGGTGCGACAGCCAGTCGGCGAACCGGATCAGGTACCACCGCCGGGTCGGCGATCCGGACAGGACCAGCAGGTGTGGACGCCAGTTCTTCGGATCGCGCGCGGTGCGCAGGCGAAGGAGGCCCGCCCTCGTTACGGCCATCCAGATCCCGCGCCGCACGTCGCCCCACGCGCTCCGAAGCTCGCGGCGCTCCAGCCACGCGTAGATTCCGAGGACTACGACGATCGCCACCACGGTGGCGGCCGGGTTCACCAGGAACATGACCGTCCCACATCCCACGGCCCCGAGCCCCGACAGGAACCAGGGAACACGGAACCGGGGGCGGAACGAGGGACTGCCGAGCAGCCGCTCCAGCCCCGCCGCCACGTTCAGCACTCCGTACGTGGTGAGGAAGAACATCGTCAGCACGGGAGCGATGATGTTCAGGTTGCCCAGCGCCACGGCTCCGAGCGCGATCCCCAGCGTGACGGCTGTTCCCGCCCGCGGCGAGTCCGCGGGCCCGCTGCCGCGCCCCAGCCAGCGAAGCGATTCGGGCAGGACGCCGTCCCGCGCCAGGGCCTGCAGCACGCGCGGAGCCCCCAGAATGCTGCCCACGGCGCTGGACAGGGTGGCGCCCCACACTCCGAGCACGATGGCATCGCCCCACAGGGCCATGCGCCGCATGATGAGCGGCTCCTGGATGAGCTGCACGTGGTCCGCGCGAAGGGCCAGGAAGACCGGCAGGCTCATATAGATGGCGTATCCCACCAGGACCGCTGCGATCGTGCCCCGCGGGATGGCCCGTCCTGGATGCTTCAGGTCTCCCGACATGTTTACGCCGGCCATGATCCCGGTCACGGCCGGAAAGAACACGGCGAACACGACCCAGAAGCTCTCGCGCGGCACCTCGGTCAGCGGAACCGTCACCGTGTCGGCCGGACCCACCCCGCTCCCGAGGAAGAACGAGACGAGCGACAGTCCGATCGCTCCCATGATGAAGTACTGCACGTTGATCGCCGCCCGAGCCGACTTGAGGGCCAAAGCCGCCACGGCCACCGTGGTCAGCAGCCCCACCAGGCGCTCGTCCGCCTGCGGAAACACGTTGACCACCGACTCGGCGAATCCGACGGTGTACAGGGCGACCGACAGGGCCTGTGCGAAGAACAGCGGGATGCCCACGGCGCCGCCGGTCTCGATCCCCAGGGACCGGCTGATCATGTAGTAGGCTCCGCCGACCCGGACCCTCTGATCGGTGGCGATCTCCGAGATCGAGAGCGCCGTGAGGAACGTGATCAGGGTCGAGATCGTGACGACCAGAAGGGCTCCGACCAGGCCCACGTTCCCGACCACCCACCCGAAGCGCAGGTACATGATCACGCCGAGGATCGTCAGGATCGAAGGCGTGAACACACCGCCGAAGGTGCCGAGGCCCGCACCCCGGGAGACGATCACTTCCTGCGTCGGAGGCGGACCCGCGGCGAGCGTTTCCGGCGGTCGGGTGCTGCCGCGCGAGGCGCGCGAGAAGCGAGGGATCATGGCCCGCGAACGCTAACGGGCGAGCCTCGCGCTGTCGAGGGCGACCCGACTCGCTATGTTCCCGACATGACCGGCACTTCCCGGAAGGCGATGCGGACACGGGGCAACGTGGGCCTCATCCTGGGCGGCGGTCTGTTCCTCGCCCTCGTGGCCTCACCGGCGCCTGCCGGCCTCGACGGGGCGGCGTGGCGCACGCTGGCCGTGGGCGTCCTGATGGCCGTGTGGTGGGTGACGGAGGCGATCCCCATTCCCGCCACGGCCCTGGTGCCGCTGGCCCTGTTCCCCCTCCTCGGTGTGGCTCCGATCCACGAGGCGGCCGCTCCGTTCGCGAACCCCATCATCTACCTGTTCCTCGGGGGCTTTCTCATCGCGCGCGCCATGGAGGCGACGGGGCTCCCGAAGCGCATCGCCCTCGGCAGCATCCGGCTGCTGGGTGCTCGACCCGGGTCGATCGTGGGCGGCGTCATGGTAAGCTGTGCCTTCCTCAGCATGTGGGTGAGCAACACCGCCACGGCGCTGATGATGCTGCCAATCGGTGTCTCGCTGATCGAGCTCGTCCCATCCGCGGAGGACGAGGACGCGCGGCGACGGTTCGGAACGGCACTCATGCTCGGCATCGCCTACGCGTGCAGCATCGGAGGCATGGGCACGCTGATCGGGACCCCGCCCAACGCGTTCCTCGCGGGCTTCATGCTGGAGAGCTACGGCGTCTCGATCGGGTTCGCCGAGTGGATGCTGCTCGGGGTGCCCCTCGTACTCGTCGGCCTGCCTCTCGCCTACCTCCTGCTCACGCGGATCGCCTTCCCGCTCGGCCGCAGCGAGATTCTCGGAGGCCGCGAGCTCGTGGAGCGCGAGACCCTGGCCCTCGGCCGCCTGCGTGCCCCGGAGGTTCGCGTGGCGATCGTGTTCGCCCTCACGGCACTGGCCTGGATCGGACGTCCCGTTCTCGTCGCGCAGCTCGACCGACTGAGCGGTCTCAGCGACGCGGGAATCGCCATGACCGCGGCGCTGATCCTGTTCGTGCTGCCGTCCGGTGAAGAGGAAGGCGGCCGGTTGCTGGACTGGAAGCTGGCGCAGGACACCCCGTGGGGCGTCCTCGTGCTGTTCGGGGGAGGACTCAGCTTGGCGGGGGCCGTCGAAAGCACCGGACTCAGCGCCTGGCTGGGCGCGAGCGTGCGGGGACTGGCCGGATGGCCGATCATTCTCCTCGTGGCGGCCGTCGTCGTCGCCGTTATCCTGCTGACCGAGCTCACCAGCAATACGGCGACCGCGGCGACGTTCCTGCCCGTGCTGGGAGGAGTGGCGCTCGGCCTCGGACGCGATCCCCTGCTGCTCGCCGTCCCGGCGGCGCTGGCGGCGAGCGGAGCGTTCATGCTCCCCGTGGCGACCCCTCCGAACGCGATCGTGTACGGGAGCGGCGCGGTGCGGATCCAGCAGATGGTTCGGGCGGGGGCCGGCCTCAACGTCCTGTTCGTGTTCCTGATCACGGCGGCGGCGTACCTCCTGCTGCCACTCGTGTTCGGGGTGTAGGGCGCGCCGGCTTACCGTCCCCCGATGGTCGTCCCGCCGCCTCGCCTCGGATCGGCGGCCACCTCGAAGCTCCCGTCGGCCGACCGCCTGGCGGCCCCGACGCCTCCGAAGTACATCGACAGCCCGTCGAACGCCCGCGTCGGGACCTCCAGCTGATCCATCGCGAGGCCCGGTTCGTGGGCAGCCAGCACGCGCCCGTCGCGTTGCTCGACGTGCAGGCGGGGGTGGCCGACAGCCTCGGGGAGGGTCATCCCGACGTGGAGGTGGTTCACCAGGACCTGGAGGATGGCCGTCGTGATACGGTCCGCCCCCGGAGAGCCGATGGAGATCACGGCGCCGTCGCCCTGCCGCGCCACGGTCGGCGCCATGTTGGAAGGCAGGCGCGTGCCGGGAGGCCAGGCGTGGAACCCGCGGCGGTTCAGCTCGTGCTCGCCGAGGCAGTTGTTCAGCCACACGCCGGTACCGGGGGGCATCACGCCGGACCCGTACCCCGCGGACAGGGTGACGCTGCACGCCAGCCCGTCCGCGTCCACGGACGACGTGTGCACGGTGGACGGTGACGACAGCCACCGCTTCAGGTCGCCGGTCCGCGCATCGTCAAGCAAGCGTTTCAGGTCTCGCTCGAGGTCATCGCTCAAGTCGAGGTTCTCGAGGCGGAAATTAAGCACGGCTTCCTGGACGCGGGCCAGACGTGCGACCTCTCGAGGCGTCCAGCCGCCGGCCGGGTGTCCGTCCATCAGCAGCAGCATGGCCGTCAGGGTGGTGCCGCCGATGGCCGGAGGCGGGTTCGTGGCCACTCGCCAGCCGTCGAGCGCCGCGACCAGCGGCCGGCGCACGATCGGCCGGTACGCCGCGAGGTCCTCCAGGGTAAGGATGCCGCCCTGTGCTTCCACATCCGCGGCAATGAGATGGGCCGTCTCGCCGGTGTAGAATTCCTCCACCCCGTGATCCGCGATGCGCCGCAGGGTGTGCGCGAGATCCTCCTGCCAGATCGTCTCGCCGGGTCTTCGCAGGGTTCCGTCCGGATGGTGAAGCACCCGGTGGCTCTCTTCGCTCCACCCGAAGACCTTGTCGCCCGAATACTCGAGGTACGAGTACGCCGCCAGCGACAGGGCGAAGCCGTTCTTGACGTCCTGGTACGCGGGCTCGACGACCTCGGACCACGGCAGCCGCCCGTACCGTCGCGATGCCAGCGCCAGCGCTGCCAGTCCGCCGGGCGTCCCCACCGAGCCATGCCCCACGGTCAGATCGACGCCGCCGCCGTAGCCGATCCGGACGTCCCGCCGTCCCCCGCCCAGACGCTCGGGCGGCAGGCCACGCCCCGGCATCTCGACGTAGCCGTCGATCGTCACGGGATCCTCGCCGGGTGGCCAGATGGTCAGGAAGCCGCCGGCGCCGGGAGAGCAGATCCCGGGCTCGGTGGTGATCGACACGAGCGCCGCGCCCACGGCGGCATCCACGGCGTTGCCGCCGGCGTCGGCCACGATGGCTCCGGCATCGGCCGCCAGCTTGGTGCTGGAGGCGAGCGCGACTCCCTGCATGATCCTCCTCGGCGATCAGCCGATGCCGCCGGGCCGTGCGAACAACGGCGCACCGGTGCATCGGTCGAGCTCGGGTCGCAGATCTTAAGCCCCGCGCGCCGGGTGCGTCCAATCGGAGAGGTGAGCACGAGGTGGAATCCGCGCCCGGGATCCGATGCTGCCTCTGACGTGTTCCCCTTCATGACACGACCGGTCGAAGGGTGGAACGGGATCCCGGCGCGGGCCGGGGGGGAGGCGACAGTGGTCGACAGGCAGAGCGTCCGGCGGTGGGGGAGCTCCTGGCCGCGCATTCTTCTCGCGGCGGGACTCGGAGCTGTATTCTTCGTCGCGGCTCAGGTTTCCTCGGGTGCCACGGTGCACATCGCCGATGCCATAGGGGGGCAGATCGTACGGCAGGGAGGATACCCCGACAGCGGAGCGGCCGCCATCGGCTGGTTCGTTCACGTGTCGGTGTCGCTGGCGTACGCCGCGCTGTACGGCTTTCTGGTCAGCTGCTCGTTTCTGCACGGATCGAAGCTGGGGCCGCGCCTCACGGGACTGATGCTCGTCCCGATTCTCGGCTACTTGTCGACCGCGATCACCGCCCCGGCCGTCGCGTTGACGGTGTCGCTTCTGGCAGGCCAGGGACTGCCGGCCACGCTCCCTGCGTTCAGTCCCCGCTTGGACTTCGCGTTCGGGAATCACGCCGCGTTCTTCATGGTGTGCTGGGTGGTGTACTTCGCCCCCATCGCGCGGACACGGATGCGGGAAGAAGAGGCGAGGGTCGTCTCTTCGACGGGAGCTCAGGCCGCTTGAGGAGCGGGAAGCCTCAGTTCTTCGGCGGAGGAACGTCGGCCCAGGACCGGTAGGCACGCTCGCAGGTTTCGCAGTCTCGGCCCAGCTCGAAGCAGGGCACGCCGTCGGCCTGGGCTTCCGCGCACAACACGCCCAGCGTGATCTCCGGCAGACGCGACTTTCGGAGTGGGTGGGTGCCGCTGTCGTACGGGACTTCGCTGTAAGGATCCTCGCTGAACGGACGATCGGGATCTCGATCGGTCATGGCGCGTTCTCCGTCGTGAGCGGCCTCGCCCGGGACGGACTCGTCCGCCACCGAGCGCCGAGAGACGATACGAGCCGGAGATCCGGGCCGTTCACCTCCCTCCCCGTGACGCACGCTTCTTGCAAATGTCGTGCGTAGAGGCGCATCGACACGTCTCGGCCGAGAAGATCGCCGAGAGCGGCGGTTCACGGGCAATTCAGGCTGTTCGGAGGAAAGAAGAGGGACGTCGAGGGCTCGCGATCGATGAGCGGTTCCGGCTGAACTGGGACGTTTTGGCCCTCAGCCCTACGTCGGAGCGCGACCCTCCCGCCGATCTACGGACAACGGGAGCAGCATATGCGCGAGCTACGCATACACGGGCGCGGAGGCCAAGGATCGGTCGTCGCCTCCAAGCTGCTGGCCGTGGCCCTGTTCCGGGAGGGCCACTGGGTGCAGTCGTTCCCGGCCTTCGGGGTCGAGCGACGGGGCGCCCCGGTCACGGCGTTCCTACGCCTGGACGAGGCGCCCGTCCGACTGCGCTGCGAGATCACGGAGCCTGATGACCTCATCGTCCTGGATCCGACGCTGATCGATGCGATCGACGTCACGGGCGGGCTCAAGCCGGGCGGCACGATTCTCATCAACTCCGACAAGGCACCGCAGGACTACCCGGATCTGCTCGCTCGGTACCGCATCGCGACGGTGGACGCGACCGACATCGCCGTGCGGCACGGCCTCGGCACGCGCACGCAGCCGATCGTGAACACAGCGATCGTCGGTGCATTCGCCGCCGAGTTCGCCTTGATCGGACTGGAATCCGTCCGGGCGGCCATCGAGGAAGAGGTACCCGACAAGCGGGAGGCCAACCTCGAGGCGGCAAGGGAAGCCTTCGAGGCGGTGCGATCGGCGGAGCCCCGGGAGGTATGGAGTGTCTGACCGCGACATCACCGTGCCGCGAGCCTCGGGCCGCGCCGTCCCGCCGATCGCGATAAGCGAGACGTCGACCCTCGTCAATCCGACGGGATCGTGGAAGTACATTCTGCCGCGCTACGAGGACCGTGTGGCTCCGTGCAACGCGGCCTGCCCGATCGGCATCGACATCGAGGGCTACATGGTCCTCATCGGCCACGGCAGGCTGGAGGAGGCCTGCGACCTGCTCGTGTCCGAGAACCCGATGCCCGCGATCACGGGCCGGGTGTGCCACCACCCGTGCGAGGACGGCTGTAATCGGGCCTCGATCGACCAGCCCGTCTCCATTCACGCGGTCGAGCGACGTCTCGGAGACATGATCCTCGCGGCTCCCCCGCCGCCCGTCCCCGATCGTCGGCGCTCCGAGACGGTGGCCGTGATCGGATCGGGCCCGGCGGGTCTCGGGTGCGCGTTCTTCCTGACGCGACTGGGCTACGGCGTGACGGTGTTCGAGGCGGCGGCGGCGGCCGGTGGCATGCTGCGACTCGGAATCCCGGAGTACAGGCTTCCGCGTGCCATCCTCGACCGCCAGATCGAGCGCCTCGAGGCGGCCGGCATCGAGATCCGCACCTCGGTGCGGATCGGAACGGATGTGCCGTGGAGAGATCTCGACAGGTTCGATGCGGTGTTCGTGGCCCCCGGCGCCCACCTGGACAAGGACTCCCGCATCGAGGGGGCGGACGCCACGGAAGGGATCCGGCCCGGGCTCGAGTTCCTCAAGGCGGTGAACGCAGGCGAGCGTCCCGACCTGGGCGACCACGTCGTCGTCGTGGGTGGCGGGAACACGGCCATGGACTGCGCGCGCTCGGCGCTCCGCCTGGGGGCTGCCGTCACCGTCGTGTATCGACGCACGCCCGTGGAGATGCCGGCGATTCCCCAGGAAGTGAAGGAAGCCAGGACGGAAGGGGTCGGATTCGTGTTCCTGGCGGCGCCCACTGCAGCGACGACGAGGAACGGACGCCTCCTCGGAATCGAGTGCCAGCGCATGGAGCTCGGTCCGCCCGACGAGTCCGGGCGACGGAGGCCGGTGCCGATGGACGAGGGAAGGTTCTCGGTCATGGCCGATACGGTTCTCACGGCGATCGGTGAAGACTGTGATCTCTCCTTCCTGCCGGATGCCGTGCGCACGAGCTGGGGACTGCTCGAAGTCGACGCGCTCGGGGAGAGCACGGTGGCACCGGTGTTCGCCGGCGGGGACGCGGTGGACCAGCCCCGCTCGGTAGCCGATGCCCTCGGCGCGGGCAAGCGCGCCGCGATCGGCATCGATCACTACCTGCGCGAGCGGGCCGGTGAGGAGCCCGGTCCGGTGCCGCTCGATGAGGTCCGTCTCGGCGGCTCGGGAAACGTCAGCGTCATGCGGTACGCGGGCGGGAGCGATCCGATCCCACGCGAGTCTCCGGTGAACGAGGTGGTGACGTGGGAGCAGATGAACGCACACCACTTCCGCACCGTGCCACGACACGAGGACCATTTCCACTCGGCAATCGACGTACGCGCGGCGTTCGGCGAGGTCAATTTCGGGCTGACGCGGCGGGAAGCCGTCGAGGAGGCCGAACGCTGCCTCAACTGCGGGGTCTGCAACCGCTGTGAGCTGTGCCTGATCTTTTGCCCCGACATGGCCATCACGCGCCGCGAGGACGGTGGTTTCGAGGTGGACATGCGCTACTGCAAGGGCTGTGGCCTGTGTGCCGCCGAATGCCCGCGCGGGGCCATCGTGATGACGCGGGAGGGCCTGTGAAGAAGGTGATGATAGGCAATCACGCCGTCTCGTGGGGCGCACTCCGCTCTCGGGTCGAAGTGGTGTCCGCGTATCCGATCACGCCGCAGACGCAGGTCGTCGAGGCTCTGTCGGACATGGTGGCGAACGGCAGCCTCGAGGCGCGCTACATCAAGGTCGAGTCGGAGCACTCGGCGATGGCTGCCTGCATCGGAGCCTCGATCGCCGGGACCCGCACGTTCACTGCGACGTCGGCTCAGGGACTGGCCCTCATGCACGAGCTCCTGCACTGGGCGGCGGGCGGCCGTCTTCCGGTCGTCATGGCCGACATCAACCGAGCCATGGCCCCGGGCTGGACGATCTGGACGGATCAGAACGACAGCCTGTCGCAGCGCGATACCGGATGGATCCAGCTGTACTGCGAGACGAACCAGGAGGTGTTCGACACCACGATCCAGTCCTTCAAGCTGGCGGAGGCGGTCAACCTGCCTGTGATGCTCGTCCTGGACGCGTTCTTCCTTTCGCACACCTCCGAGCCGGTGGATGTGACCGAGCAGGAAGACGTGGATCGTTTCCTTCCGAGACGCGAAGCCGTTTTCAAGATGGACACGGCTGACCCGCGCGCGTTCGGCGCCCTTGTGCGGCCCGATGCATACATGGAGATGCGGTGGCATCAGCAGGAGGCGATGCAGGAGGCGAGAGACGTGTTCCGCCGGGTGGAGGACGACTGGGAGGCCCTCACCGGTCGACGCTACGGACCGGTCGAGGCCTATCGTACGGAAGGCGCTGACCTCCTGCTCGTAACGTCCGGCACCATCACGTCCACGGCGCGGCACGTGGTGGACCTGCGACGGGCGGCCGGCGAGGCCGTGGGTCTGATCAAGGTCAAGATGTTCCGTCCCTTCCCGACCGGGGAGCTGCGCGCGTTGCTCGGAGGCGTGGACCGGGTCGCGGTCCTCGACCGCAACATCTCACCGGGACGCGGAGGGATCTTCGCCGAGGAGATTCGCTCGGCCCTGTATGACGTGCCGCCCGAGGACCGGCCCATCCTGTTCGGCTACGTGCTGGGGCTCGGAGGCCGCGACGTCACGCCGGCCGTCATCGACGACATCATCGACAACACGCGCATGAAGAGCAGGCCGGAGCGCGAGGACCTGTGGGTGGGAGTGGAGCTATGAGCCAGACGATCATCCGGGACCGGATCCCGCATGAGGAGCTGTTGGCGTCCGGCCACCTCGCGTGCCCGGGATGCGCGGCCCCGATCGCCATGAAGCTCGTGCTGAAAGCGCTGGGTCCGGACACCATGGTGGTTCTGCCGGCCTGTTGCTGGAGCATCATCGCGGGCCCGTGGCCCCAGTCGTCGCTCCGGGTCCCTCTGTTCCACACCGCGTTCGAGACGGGCGCGGCCGTGGCCTCCGGCATCAAGGCGGGCCTCGAGGCGCGCGGCGATTCGGAGACCACGGTCATCTCGTGGGCCGGCGACGGCGGAACGTTCGACATCGGCTTGCAGGCCCTGTCGGGCGCCGCCGAGCGGAACGAGGACATCATTTACTTCTGTTACGACAACGAGGCGTACATGAACACCGGGATCCAGCGCTCCTCTGCCACGCCGTGGGGCGCATGGACCACCACGACGCCCGCGATCGATCCGGAGCACCAGCCCAAGAAGGACATCATGGCCATCATGGCGGCGCACCGGATCCCCTACGCCGCCACGGCTTCGGTGGCCTACCCGGTGGACCTGGTCGAGAAGGTGGAGAAGGCGCGAACGATCCGGGGAATGCGCTTCATCCACATCCTCGCCCCCTGCCCTCCCGGCTGGAAGACAGAAAACGACGAGACGATCGAGCTGGCACGGATGGCGGTGGAGAGCCGCGTCTTCCCGCTGATGGAGGTAGAGAACGGCGGCGCGTGGCGATTCACGGCGGATCATCCCGGCGGCCCCGTCGAGCCCTATATCCGGCGACAGGCGCGGTTCAAACACCTCACGGACGATCAGGTGGCGCACATACAGCGCGAGGTGGATGCGCGCTGGGAAATCCTGACGAACCGTGTGAGGTACGGGACCTGACCGGTCCCGCCCGGCGGCCGGATCGCCGGACTTCGGAGCCGCGGGCGCCCGGGTGCCCGTGACATTAGCTTCGTAAGGACATATCTGGAGTCACCTTTTCCTGGGACTCGTCCCCCCTCGGGCCCGGAACGTTGTCGACCCGTGCGCGAGGAGGAGGATATGGCCGGCATCGCAGGCTACGGGGCCTTCATCCCCCGGCGACGCATCACGACCGAAGTGATCGCCCGCCAGTGGGGAAAGGACCCCGGTACCATCCAGAGGGGCCTGCTTCTGCAGGAGAAGTCGGTTCCCGGCTTCGACGAAGACACCATCACGATTTCCGTGGCCGCCGGGCAGGCGGCAATTGCCAGGGCCGGCGTCTCCCCGTCCCGGATCGGGGCGGTGTACGTCGGATCGGAGTCCCACCCGTACGCGGTCAAGCCGAGCGGCACCGTGGTGGCCGAGGCCCTCGGCATCGGACCGGATGTGCACGTCGCGGATTTCGAGTTCGCCTGCAAGGCGGGCACGGAGGCCATGTTCGTGGCTCTGGCGCTCGTCGAGTCGGGACGCGTGGACTACGCGCTCGCCATCGGGGCGGACACATCGCAAGGCGCACCGGACGATGCCCTCGAGTTCTCGGCTTCCGCTGGAGGAGCCGCCTTCCTTTTCGGGCGGGACGATCCCTTGGCGGAAGTGGTCGACGCGGTGAGCTACACGACCGACACTCCGGACTTCTGGCGCCGGGAAGGCGAGTTCTACCCGCGCCACGGGGGACGCTTCACGGGCGAGCCCGCGTACTTCAAGCACGTCTCGGAGGCCACCCGGCGTCTGTTGGACAAGACGGGCCTCCAGCCCGCCGATTTCCGATACGCCGTGTTTCACATGCCCAACGGGAAGTTCCCCCTGTCGGTGGGCAAGTCGCTCGGTTTCACGCAGGAGCAGATCGAGCCGGGCTGGATCGTCCCGACCATGGGGAACACGTACTCGGGGTCCTCGCCCACCGGCCTGGCCGCAGTGCTGGACACCGCCGCGGCGGACGACCTCATTCTCATCACGTCGTTCGGATCCGGCGCCGGGAGCGATTCGTTCGCCCTGCGTGCCACGGGCCTTCTTCCGCAGCGCCGGGGCCTGGCCCCCTCCGTGCGCTCCATGCTGGAGGGGCCGCGGACGTACGTGACGTACGGCGAGTACGCCAAGTACCGCGAGAAGATCATCGTAAACGAGTGACGCGGAGGAATCGATGCGCGAAGTAGCGATCGTCGCGGCGGGCATGACCCGCTTCGGTGAGCTCTGGGGCGCCAGCCTCCGGGACCTGTTCGTGGAGGCGGCGCACGGGGCGTTGACGGCGGCCGGCGCCGATCACCTGGACGCCCTGTACGTCGGCAACATGTCCGGGGGACAGTTCGTCGGGCAGGAACACCTCGGACCTCTGATGGCGGACCACCTCGGAATGGCGGGGGTGCCGGCGGTACGGGTGGAATCGGCGTGCGCGTCCGGAGGGGCGGCGCTGCGCACGGCCTTCCTCGAGGTCGCGTGCGGCGCGAGCGACCTCGTGATGGCGGCCGGGGTGGAGAAGATGACGGACGCCACGGACGTTACCGAGGTACTGGCCACCGCTTCGGATCAGGAGACGGAGGTCTACTACGGAGCGACCTTCCCGGCTCTGTACGCCATGATCGCCCGGGCCCACATGGACACGTACGGGACGACGGAAGAGGACCTCGCGTGGGTGTCGGTGAAGAACCACAGCCACGGAGTGCTGAATGGAAACGCCCAGTTCAGGCGCGAAATCACCACGGACCAGGTGATGAGCTCGGCCCTCGTGGCGGAGCCGCTCCGACTGCTTCATTGCTCGCCGGTGAGCGACGGGGCAGCGGCCGTTCTGCTGTGCCCGCTGGACCAGGCGCGGCGCTACACCGACCGGCCGGTGCTCGTGCGAGGAGCCGGCATGGCCACCTCGACGTTGGCGCTGGCCGACCGGGACGACATCGCGTTTCTGGACGCCGTCGCCGCGGCGGGGGAGCGGGCCTACGAGATGGCCGGCATCGGACCGCAGGACGTTCATGTAGCGGAAGTACACGACTGCTTCTCGATCGCCGAGATCTGCTGCGTGGAAGCGCTGGGCTTCGCCCCGCGGGGTGAGGGCCGGCACTGCGCCCGGTCCGGCGAGACCGCGATCGGCGGGCGCGTTCCCGTCAATACGAGCGGAGGGCTCAAGTCGAAGGGTCACCCGGTCGGCGCTACCGGAGTCGCCCAGGCCGTGGAGCTGTTCCACCAGCTCCGCGGGGATGCCGGTGACAGGCAGGTGGAGGGGGCCGCGATCGGCCTCGCGCAGAACATGGGCGGGTCCGGAGCCAGCTCCGTCGTTCACATTCTTGAGGCCGTCTGAGCGGAAGGGAGGTTCGACATGTCGAGTCCGAGATACTGGCGCGAAATCCCTGCCCGCTATCGCCTGGAAGCGACCGCGTGCCGCGATTGCGGGCGCGTGTCCTACCCGCCGCGGCGTGTGTGTCCCGCCTGCCGGAGTACGGAAGCGGACTCCGTGAAGCTGTCACATGCCGGGCGGGTCATCACGTCCACCGTGGTGCACGTCCCGCCGGGCGACTTCCTGATGGAGGCACCCTACGCCCTGGCGGTCGTGGAGACGCCCGAGGGGGCACGCTTGATGGTCCAGGTGGTGGACTGCGCGCCGGGCGACGTCTACACGGGGCTTCCCGTCCATCTGGAGTTCAGGTGCATTCGCAAGGAAGGCAGGGGCGGCATCCTGTGCTATGGCTACAAGGCCGTGCCGGCGCGGCTGACGTCCGGTGAGGCACCCGACGCGATGGAGGCCGCGGATGCCAGGCCCGAGGAGGCGGAGGTGGTCGGTGCCTAGGGTGAACGTGTGGGCCGAGGTGAGCGAGCGTCACTTCCACGCGTACGAAGCAGAGGCTCGGCGGCGAGGCGTTCCGGTGGAGAATCTCGTTCAGCTCACCGTCAACAGCCTGCTGCGGGAGCTCGAGCGGGACGAGGAGGAAGACCGGGACCGGGAATTGATCACGTCCTGATCCTTCCCCACCCCGGAGCCCGGACCGCTGCCGGCTCCGGGGCCCGAGCGGCGTGCCGGCCGGCGGCCGATCAGATGCTTCCGCGACCGGTCTTCCGGTGGCAGGATGCGCACGTCCCGAGGAACTCGCCGTAGAGGCGCGCCCTGTCGGCCTGGGATGTCACGCCGATGGCCTCCGCTCCGAGCCTGTGTACGACCCCCTCCATCTCCGACACCTCCGCCAGCACCTCGATATCCGCGGACAGGTCGGACGGGGCCAACGGTGCTTCTGCCAGCACCTCCGCTCCACCGTCCCACACCACGCCAGAGGGGACGATCATGCCCTCCCACATGCGACCGGAAGCCCACGCATGCCGCATCATGTGAGTGGCCGCGTCGTCACCCACCGGGGGCGGTTCGTCCACCGCGAACCCGACTTCGGCGCCGAGGGCCCCGTGGCAGCTGCCGCACTCGGAGGCCATTCGGGCCGTGGCGAGCGCTGCCGACTCCAGGCTCGTGGCGTCAGCGGCCTCGCGCGCCGCCGTGTGCATCGACTCGGCGTGGGAGCTCCACTCCTCCGGCATGGCGGCCGAGTTGGCGTGGTTGGCCATCCACTCCGCCGGCTGGACCAGGTTGGCGAGATCGGCGTTGATGATCGCCACCTGCATCTCGGTGGCCTTGAAGAAGTGGTCCTTCATATGGGCCGCGAGCACCTCGCGCGGGTATTCGGAGCTCGCCTCTTCCCCTTCCGGAGCGGGCCGATCAGCGCAGGCCGCCTGCGTCAGTAGGAGAGGTGGAAGAGTCAGCGAAAGTAAAAGGTTCACGCACCTCATGGGGGCTCCTCCTTCGAATCACCTACCACCGATGGCGAGGACGGTGGCTTTCCTCGAATCTACAACAGGTCGGCACACAAAAAGACCGCCAGCGACGAACCAGCTCACGCCCCCCTCGCATATCGCTTCGTGAGTCTGACTGCCGCTGGCGGCACTCAACCGTGTCGGGGCAGTCGCCGGAGCGATGGGAGGGTCCGCGAGGAACCCGAACTGCCCGTGTTAGCCCCGATATTCCTGCAATAAACGTGCTTCCGTGGGAGCCGCGGCGGGGTGACGTTCCGTCCGACAGTCCTGCTTCGTAACTCGTCGTCCGGGTGGCCCTTGGGCAGCATCTAGCGGCATTCCACCTGGCCGCGCGACAACGAGTCGATCGGCCCACGAGGTCCACTTGGCGCGATGTGTGACACTTTGGCCAGGCTGCCGCGCCGTCCCAGAGTCCCGCTCGGACGCGGCGCGCGGTGCCGCCCCACCCCGATTCGGACTACAGAGGCGGCCTGCGCCGGTGGTATCCCGTGGCTTCCTGCCACGCGGAGGCCACGCTCAGCACGTCGGTCTCTCCGAACAGCCGGCCCAGGAACGTGATGCTCGTGGGCGTCCCATCATCCGAACGATACCCGTTCGGGAGGCAAGCTGCCGGATGTCCCGTGAGGTTCGTGAGCAGAAGCTGATTTCCGCCGAAGCTCGGAGTCGCGAGGACGTCCACCTCGGCCAAGGCGGCGTCCATGTCGCGCATGAGCAGCGACCGGATCCGGTTGGCCCTGATGTACTCCACGGCCGGGATCAGCTGACCCTGCCGGAATTCGTTCGGCCACGCATTCTCGATCTGGCGCACCAGGAGGTCGTCCCGCCCGCTTCGCGTGAGCTCGTCGAAGGCCGTGCTCGCCTCCGCCGTGAGGATGATTCCCAGCGGCCGGATCGGATATCCGGACGGGAGCGCAACGGGTGTGAGCTCGAATCCGAGATCGCGCAGCTCGTCCAGGGTCCGTCTATCGAACGCGCGCCACTCCAGGCGCCTGCGCCACTCGGAGCGGGCCTGGCGGGCCTCATCTTCGGACAGGTCCGCTGCGTCGGGTTCCTCCGGATCCTCGAACAGCTCCTGCACGTAGCCGATGCGCAACTCCGTGGCCGGTCGGGTCGCGGGCCACGCATACGGAGCGTCCACGGCCGAGGAGTCCAGTCCGTCGCTCCCGTGCAGCTCCCGGAACACCAGCGCGCAGTCCTCGGCCGATCGACACATGGGACCGATCTTGTCCATGCTCCACGAAAGGGCCATGACGCCGTGTCGGCTGACGCGGCCGAATGTGGGCCGGAGGCCCGTCACACCGCACCGGGTACTCGGGGAGACGATGCTGCCCCACGTCTCGGTGCCGATCGAAAAGCCCACGAGCCCCGCCGCGGTGGCGGCACCGGGCCCGGCCGACGAGCCGCTCGAGCCCTGCTCGGTGTTCCACGGATTCTTCGTCGTCGCGTCGAACCACACGTCCCCCCAGGCGAGCGCCCCCACCGACAGCTTCGCCACGAGCACCGCGCCCGCCGCTTCGAGGCGCGTCGCGACGCTGGCCCTCTCCGGGCGCTCCTGGTTCCGGTACGGGGTCGCGCCCCACGTGGTCCGGTAGCCCGGAACCGAGATCAGGTCCTTCGCTCCCCATGGGATGCCGTGCAGCGGCCCTCGGTACTGGCCGGAGGCGATCTCCCGGTCCGCCCGGCGGGCCTGCTCAAGCGCCAGGTCCGGGGTGAGCGTGATCACGCAGCGCAGCACGGAATCGTAGCGCTCCAGTCGCTCAAGATAGAGACGGGTCAACTCCTCGGACGAGACCGCGCGTCGGCGCAACAGATCTCCGAGCTCCGCGACGGTCATGAAGGCCAGGTCCTCATCCGAGTCGGGCAGGCTGACCCGGCCCCGGTCGGCGCTCGACCGTCCGGGCATCAGGTCGGTCGCTGCCGGGGACGTGCAGGCACTCATCTGGCCGGGGGGCGTGGCGTCGAATCGGAGTGCCGGGGGAACGCCGTTGTCCAGGGGGACGGCGCGGAGGGAAGTGTATCCCTCGATCGCCTCACCGACTCCGTCCGCCATGAGCTCGCGCTCCTCCTCCGTGAACTCCATGCCGGAGATCCACTCGGCCTGCCGTATCATCTCGGGGCTCACGGCGCCGGCTTCCTGTGCCAGAGCCGTCAGGGCGCGGGCGAACACGGCGCCCCCGGCTCCCGCCGCAGCGACGGTCTTCAGGAACCGACGTCGAGCCCAGTCGGGACAAGGATCTCCGGAACGGGCCCCGCCGGAGGGGGTAGGGTCGGTCTGTCGCGGAAAGGGTGTGGACATGGTCTTCTCCATGAGGGATCGAGTCTTCCGCGGCCTTCTGCGAACCCGTTCCGGCGGCGTCCAGCGCCGCATCGATCCGGGAGGACGACCATGCAGAGACGCTCCATACTGCGCGCCGCGTCAGCGGCCGCGCTCTCCTTGATGATCGCCACGACGCCCGCCCTCGGGCAACGCGTAGCGCAGCACGAGGGCTTCTGGATCTCGTTCGGGTTCGGGGGCGGGCTGGCGCTGGGGGATGCACTCTTCGAGGACGATTCGAAGGCCGGTGGCGCCGGGTTTCTCCGGATGGGCGGCAGCCCGAGTCAGCAACTCATCATCGGCGGTGAGCTGATCGGATGGGGCACCGAGAAGGACGGCGACAACATCGGCCGGGGAGCCCTGATGTTTACGGCCCTGTACTACCCCAGCTCCGCGGGAGGCGTGTACCTGAAGGGAAGCGCCGGTTTCGCGGGTCGTTCGTTCGAGAGAGAGGTACCCTCAACTGAGGGCCCTGCCACCATTCGGGATGAGACGGGAGGCATCGGTCTGGGCGCAGGCCTCGGGTACGACATTCAGCTGGGCCGAAACTTCTTTCTCACTCCGGCCCTGGACTGGGTGTTCACGGGAACCGAGGGCGACGCGGCGAGTCTGTTGCTGTTCACCGTGGGCGCGACCTGGCACTGATCTGTCGGAGGCGGGCACCGGACCGGAGGCTCAGTCTCCTTGGTCGTGGTCCGAGACGCCGTCGTCGTTCGGATCCGGCTCGTCGTGCAGGTGGCCCTCGGCTTCGTCCATCTGCGTGGAGACGATGACGTTCGCGTAGTCCTCCGCATACAACGGGTCCGTCGGATCGGCCGCGGGCCAGTCCTTGCCGCTGTAGGGGATCAGCGCGCCTGCCACGGATCCCATGCCTCCGCCGGCGATCGTCTCGCTGGTCGGGTTGAAGTACGTAACCTGCACACGGTAGCGGTGTGACGGCCGGATGGGGAACCCGATTCCGCGACCGCGAGGCAGGAGGACCGGCACCTCCTTGACTTCCCCCTGCGGTCCCAGATCCGGCTCGTAGCGCCACAGCACCCGGTCTTCCGTCAAGTCAATGAACTCCAGTCTGCGAGCGTACGCGTGCAGGTGTCCCCCCATCCCGACGATGCCGCCGGCGACGGTAGGGCTCCCGTCCCATCGCCGGACGCTGCGGCCCGGCGGCAGGTCGAACGCCTTGCTGCCGAGCGGGACCATCACGTCGACGTGGAACGGGTACACGCGGTACAGAGGTGTGGTCCGAGAGCGATTGTAGTTCAGCACCAACCGCACGGTTACCCCCTCGAAGGACTCGGCCGTGGGGTTGTGCAGCATCGTGAGCAGCAGGAACCGGTCACCGCCCTCGAGCGGTACGCCGAGCAGGAGATCGGGAACCTTGACCGGAGGCGTCTCGTGACTGGCGGCCAATACGCGCCGCATGATGGGGAGGAAGAGCTCCCGGTCCGTCGGATCGAGCAGATTGATGTGGTGGATCACGTCCTGAGGCACGCGTCTCCCGTGCCGGTCTACCGCTTCGACTCGGTACCCGTTGACCGTCATGTCGAACGGAATGAGTCCTTCCTGCACGGGAAGCTGCTTTACGGCGTGGTGCGAGCTGTGCGCGGCGAGGTCGATCGGACCGAGCACCAGGACCAGTTCCTTGCGCTCGGGGTGGTGCTCGATCGCAAGGCATTCGGATCCGGGCGTCCCGGCGGTGTGGTCCTGCGCTGGGGCGCGGGGGGGCGCCGCGGCCATCGCCGCCAGCCACACGACGGCCAGCGCGCGGCAGCACCTGGAGGACCCGTCGATACCCACATTGAACCTCGCCGCTGACCGCACCCGACTCCGGTGCCCTGGCGCGGAAGTCTGCACGGGTCTGCCGTCCGAAACGGCTTCTGGTAAGCATAGAGGAGGGACGGACGCGGGGAAAGCTGGAGCGCTCGCGGCTGCGCACGACTGAGGTCCGTACGCCGGACCGTGTGGGCACATCTTCGACCACTCCATACTATTAGGGATGCATCGGCCCCCGGAATCCGGCTGCTGCGCCGGTGACCAACGGGCGGCGAACACGGTCTTCGACCGGAGGATTCATGACATCGGATGGCGGGCGCAAGCTGGCCAAGGAACTCACTCTGCTCGATGTCTACGTCATCGCGCTCGGGCCCATGCTGAGCTCCGGCTTCTTCCTGCTGCCCGGCCTTGCTGCTGCCAAGACCGGTCCGTCGGTGGTTCTGGCGTACTTCCTCGCAGGCCTGCTGGTCCTACCCGCCATGCTGTCCAAGGCAGAGTTGGCGACGGCGATGCCGCGGGCCGGTGGTACGTACTATTTTCTCGACCGCAGTCTCGGCCCCCTGGTCGGCACAGTGGGAGGTCTCGGGACGTGGCTCGTGCTGATACTCAAGAGTGCGTTCGCGCTTATCGGCATGGGTGCCTATCTCGGTCTGATCGCCGGCTATCCCATGAAGTCGGTGGCCATCGGGCTGACGGCCGTTTTCGTGCTCGTGAACCTCGTCGGAGCGAAGGAATCCAGCGGGCTACAGCGTTTTCTGGTGATCACCGTCCTGGTCTTTCTTGCCGTGTTCACGGTCCAGGGGTTGATGAATCTGACGGGCGGCGAGAGCCTGCCAACGATGCGGGAAACACGATTCAGTCCGTTCTTCACACACGGGGCGCAGGGCCTATTCGCCACGATCGGACTCGTGTTCATCTCGTACGCCGGACTCACGAAGGTGGCCAGCATATCGGAAGAGGTGAGGGACCCGGACCGCAACCTTCCCCTGGGCATGCTCCTGGCACTGCTCACTGCCTCGGCCGTCTACGTAGTTGGAATCTTCCTCGTGGTGTCTGTCGTCGACCCGGACGTCCTGCACGGCGATCTGACTCCAATCGCCACGGCGGGACTCTCGTTCTTCGATTGGATCCCCCGGCCGGTGGCTCTCGGCCTGGTCGTCGTGCCAGCGCTCGCGGGTCTGGCCGCCGCGGGGAACGCCGGCATTTTAGCAGCCTCGCGCTACCCGCTGGCCATGGCCCGCGACAACCTGATCAGCCCGCGCTTCGCCCGGCTCGGTCGCTTCAAGACGCCGTCGCTGGCCCTGCTGGCCACCGGAGCGCTGATGGTATTCGCCATCTCAACACTGGACGTGCTGAGCGTGGCCAAGCTTGCCAGCACCTTCCAGCTCCTGATCTTCGCGCTCGTGAACCTGGCGGTGATCGTGATGCGGGAGAGCGGCATCGAGGCCTACGATCCAGGCTTCCGATCTCCCGGATATCCGTGGGTGCAGGTCGTGGGTCTCCTGGCACCGGCACTGCTCATCGCCGTCATGGGACTGATGCCGATCGTGTTCGCGATCGGTCTCGTCGGCGTTTGCCTGGTCTGGTACTTCCACTATGGACGCGATCGCGTAGTGCGGGGCGGAGCGCTCCTGCATTGGTTCGAGCGTCTCGGCCAGCGCCGGTTCGAGGGGCTCGACCCCGAGCTGAGGGGAATCCTGAAGGAGAAGGGGGTCCGGGCCGAAGACGCGTTCGACGAGGTGGTGGCGCGGGCGTACACACTGGACCTGAAAGAGGATGACAGTTTCGAGGAGGCCACACGCCGGGCCGCCAACCGGCTCGCGCAGCGCCTGCCGGTAGGCGCCGAACACCTCGTCGAGGGCTTCCTGCACGGAACGCGCACGGGGGCCACGCCGGTGTCGCACGGGACGGCCCTTCCTCACCTGCGGATTCAGGGGGTGGCGGCGCCCGAAATGGTGCTCGCTCGATCGGTTTCGGGACTCACGGTGGACGTGGGCGACCAGTTTACCGACGAACAGCACGGCGAACGCATCCACGCAGTGTTCTTCCTCGTGAGCCCGGAAGAAAACCCCGGACAGCATCTCCGCCTGTTGGCCGGAGTGGCGGGCCGCGCGGACGACGATGACTTCATGGACGCGTGGCTCGCGGCCGAGGAGCCGGGGGACTTCCGGGAAGCGGTACTCAGGGACGAGCGTTTCCTGTCGCTCCACATCGCCGTGCGCGCGCCGACGGGATCGCTTGTGGGTGTGGCGGTGAAGGACGTGCCGTGGCCCGAGGGTACGCTGCTCGCTCTCGTGCGGAGGGAAGGCGCGATCCTCATCCCCAGCGGGGACACGGCGCTGAGAGCCGGTGACCGGCTGAGCATCGTCGGCCACGCCGAAGGCATCCGGGCCGTGCGCGCGCGGTACCTCACCGTCGCCGACGTGGAGATCCCGGACTTCATCAGTGAAGAGCTGGACGGGCAGGAGCCGGCGAGCGACCCGGAGTAAGCCCTCCGCGCCACAACCCCCTGATCTCGGGTCAGTCGTCGGATTCAAGCCGCGAGGCCGCGAGTGCAGACGTTCGCATCCGCGACGATCTGCATCTACGGCGGAACTCTGCCACGATTCTACAGTAGACAGTTCCCGTCCGTTCGTTTAGGATGGACGACCCACTGGCTCCGAGGCCCACATGATTGAAGACAGGAGAGGGCGCGCTTGGCGCCCGTGAGTCACATCCCGGCGCGGGCCGTCAGGCGGCTCGGCGCCGTCGTCCTGTTCCCGCTCCTCATCGACCTCTCCGCCGTGCGGCCTGCCGCGGCCCAGCAGATGGACCACGTGCACGACCAGGCCCACGGAGACATCCCGGTGATGCCTTCGGCCGCCACGATCATGCCGATGATCCGGAGCCCGATGCTGCCTGGCCTCAGGAACGCGCGGCCATCGGTGTCGGAATTCCTGCCCAACCCGGGAACGGACCCGCTGTCGCTCCCGATGGCCGGGCCGCGCCGGATCGTGGACCTGGTGGACGGCGACACCCTCGCTCTCGAGGCCTCGCTCGTCCGGAAGACGGTCGCTGGCCAGACGTTCGTGATGTACGCGTTCAACGAGCAGATTCCGGGCCCGCTGATCCGCGTGAGGAAGGGTGCGGAGATCCGTGTCCGGTTCACGAACCGGATCGACATGCCCACCACCGTCCACTGGCACGGCATCCGGATCGACAACCGGTTCGACGGAGTGCCGGGAATCACGCAGGATCCCGTCCAGCCGGGAGAGACCTTCGACTACAAGATCCGCTTCCCGGACGCGGGCATCTTCTGGTATCACCCGCACCTGCGCGAGGACATCCAGCAGGATCTGGGGCTGTACGGGAACATGCTGGTCCGCCCGGATCGCGAGCCGTACGAAGATCCGGTGCACAGCGAGCAGGTCGTGACGCTGGACGACATCCTGATCGAGGGGAAGCAACTCGTTCCGTTCGGGCGAGAGGAGGCCAATTTCTCGATCATGGGGCGGTTCGGGAACGTGCTTCTGATCAACGGCGAGCAGCGCTACGAGCTGGACGCGAACAGGGGCGAGGTGGTTCGTTTCTATCTGACCAACGTCTCCAACACGCGCACCTACAACCTCTCGTTCGGCGGGGCACCCATGAAGCTGGTGGGCGCCGACATCGGCCGCTTCGAGAAGGAACTGTTCGTGCGCAGCGTGGCGATCGCGCCGGCGCAACGGTACGTGGTCGAGGTGATGTTCGAGAATCCCGGAGAGTACGTCGTGTCGAATCGGATCACCGCCCTCGACCACATGCAGGGGGAATTCTTCTCCGCGGTGGACACGCTCGGCATCGTACGGGTGGAGGAGGAAGCAGCCCTGCCGGACCGCTCGGAGTCGTTCCGGGCGCTCCGCATGGACGAGGTGGTACGGCGCGAAGTGGAGCCGTACCGGCGGTATGTGGATGCACCGGTGGACCGCGAGCTTCTGCTGACTGTGGACATCGAGGACCTGCCCGTCCAGGTGATGCAGTTCATAGCGATCGACACGGTGTACCGCTCTCCCGTCGAGTTCACGGACGTCATGTCGCACATGAACTGGATTTCAACCTCGAACGAGGTGCGCTGGATCCTGCGCGATGTGGACACGGGCACCGAGAACATGGATATCGACTGGACGTTCGAGGTTGGCGACGTCGTGAAGATCCGGCTACGCAACGACCCCGACGCGTTCCACCCGATGCACCACCCGGTGCATCTGCACGGGCAGCGGTTTTTGGTGCTGTCGCGGGACGGCGTGCCGAACGAGAACCTGGGGTGGAAGGACACGGCTCTCCTCCCGGTCGGCGCGACCGTTGACCTGTTGCTCGAGGTAACGAACCCCGGCCGGTGGATGCTCCACTGTCACATCGCGGAGCACCTGGAAGCCGGGATGATGATGGCGTTCGCCGTCGAGCCGAGCGGCTGACGGCGCAAATCGATCTCGCGTCCGTGAGACTCGGGCGCAGAACCAAACCAGCACGGAGGACGGGAATGACGAGAACGTTTCAGTGGATCGGCGGGCCGGTCGTCCTGGCGATCACCTTTCTGGTCTGGGCTCCGGACCTGTTCGCCCAGGAAGGCAAGCAGAAAACGGGCACCGAGAACATGGAGATCATCGGCCGCTTCCACACGGACGATGGCCTGGAGATCAGCTATACCGACGTCGAAATCGAGCAGGAGCCGGGCCGTCCGTACGCCTACCTGGCGCGGGCGCTGGGACCCACGATGGGGGTGGACATCGTGTCGCTGGAAGACGCATCGAGACCCGAGCTACTCCATCAGTGGCGCATCGAGGATCCGGAGCTCCACATAGGACTCGGAGGCATGGACACGAAGTCTTTCAAGCACGACGGTCGCTACTACGTGATCCAGTCAATGCAGTTCATGGGCGGACCGGACGCCGAGCTCGGAGCGGTCGTCCTTGACGTGACGGGGCTGCCGGACGCCTCGACGGTGAGGGAAGCGGGGCGCATCCGAGCCGCGGACACGCCGGGCGGCTTCCACAACATCTTCGCTTACAAGCACTCGTCAGGCACGCCGCTTCTCATCACGACGACCGGTGGTCCACACGCCAACGTGTACGATCTCGCATCCTTCCTGGACGGGGCGGAGGACCACGGTCTGGTGGGCCGGATCCCATGGCCGTCCACGGCGATCGAGACACCGTTCGGCTCGCTACAGGGCTACCACGATTTCTACGCGGCGTACGAACCGGCGTCCGGGCGCGACCTCCTCTACGGGTCGGGCTTGGACGGCTACTACATCTACGACATCACGGACCCGGCGAGCCCGGACCTGATCACGTCGATCGTGGGAGTCATGGGAGTGACCCTGGCCCACACGCTGACGGCCACGCCGGACGCGAAGATCGGGATCGGGCAAACCGAGTACAGATACTCCCCCATCCGGATCTACGATCTCGAGGGCGGGATCCACGGGGACCAGGAGCGAATCACGTCCGAGCTGAGCGCCTGGACGCGCAACTATAAGGCCCTCTCGCATAACAACGAGTTGCGCTACCCCTACGTGTTCGTGTCTTCGTACAAGGACGGGATCGACATCTTCGACATCAGCGATCCCGAGAATCCGGTCGGTGTCGCGTACTTCGACACCTATCACGGTCCGGAGAAGGCGGGCCTGGCGCCCGACGGCGGCATGAGCACCGGAAACCCGGTGGGCGAGAGCGATTTCAACGGCGCGTTCGGCATCGACGTCCGCAACCACGACGGTCTCATCGTCGTCAGCGATATGGTCACCGGCCTGTGGTTGCTGAAGCTCGACGGGTTCGACGGGTGGCACGGAGCAGACCACGGGATGCCGAACATCTCCAGCGTGCAGGACTGGGACCACGGGCCGATGGGCCTTGTCCCGTAACGAAGGCTGGATCGGGACATGATGAAGCGCTTCGAGATGGTCTCAATATGCGCCGGGAGAGGCGGTTTGGCGTTTTTCGGCGTCCTGCCGTCTCTCCTGCTGTGGGCAGCGCCATTCGGCACGCCGCCGGCCGCGGCGCCGGACGTGTCCGCGCGGCCCTACCCGGACGAGTTTCCGCTCTTCCCGACCCTGGGAAGCGAAGGTGCATCGGGTATGGTCTACCTTCGCCAGCCGTGGTCGCCGTTCGGCGTGTCGGTGGACGAGGAGGGACGCGTCGAGTACGAGCTCACCGTGCAGGTGGCGGATCTGCCCGCCACGGCCGACGAGTCGTACCGAGTGTGGCTGACCACACCCACGTTCGAGAGCATCATGGAGCTCGGTACGATCGAGCCGAGCGGTCGACTGACCGGCAAAACGGATTGGCACCAGCTGATGGTCGTGGTGAGCCGGGAGAGCGCCGGCCGCCTCGTGAAAGATGGCGAGCGGTGGGACGGACCCATCGTCCTGCGCGGGCATTCGGCGGGTGCTCGCGTGATGCCGCTTTCCGGGCACTCACTCTTCCAGCGCACGCCGATGTAGGATGCGGATCCTCACTCCCGGCTGATCATCCGGATTACTCCGCCGCGGGTGGCTCGAAGGTGAAGCCGAGCTGGCTCAGCCAGTCCGCGTTGTCGAAATAGACGATCTCTTCCGTGATCCTTCCGTCCGCGAACCGCAGCACCGTGAGCCCCGAAATCCGTACACTCGCCCCGGTGGGCGGCATGTCGCCCTCACCCGTATTGGTGCCCGTGAAGGTCCAGAAGCCGAAGGAAAGATCCTCCAGGTAGTACGCGTCGTCGAGGGTTACGCGGGCATCCGGGTACGCGGCTCGCATGGAGAGCACCACTTCCTTCAGCTCGGCGAGGTTGGCCGCGTCTGACGCTTCTCCCGGCGCATCCCGGCGGACATCCGGCGACATCGCGGCGTCCATGGCATCCACGCTCCCCGTGTTCCAGGCAGCGAGGAAAGCGTCGATCGCGGGCTGCTGCGACTCCGCGTAATCAGGTGGTGGAGGAGGCGGCGGCTGACAGGCCGCGGCCACCAGGAATCCGACTCCCAGTGCCAGGGAAATTACCGGACGGGGCCGATGCAGTGCCATGAGAGCCTCCAGTCGCACGAGTATGCACCAAATCCGGCGGACACACCCGCTCCGATCGCGATGGCGTGGGCGCGTCACACGCTCTAGAAGGTCCGAGTACGTCGCGTCTGTCAAGCCTGCGGGCCGAACATCGAATCTTCGAGCCGAGACCCGGAATCTGGAGCGACCGCCACACACTTGACAGTCCGGGGGCAGCGAATTCTTCTTGGAGCGGCCTCGCTGGATTCTGGAATTCCGCCGAGTCCACGCTGCGGGCCGGGCGCGCCCTGTAGCCCCGACGCGCTCCCGAGAGCACTCGATCCCACCAACAGGCAAGCGAGGGAAGACATGACGTGCCGCTCCACAGCGACCCGGTTCGCCGCAACATGTGCATTGACTCTGGCTGCGGTCCCCGGACCCATCGCGTCATCCGTCGCCGCGCAGGAAGCAGGCGGCGTCGAGATCGTTCATGTGGCCGAGAACGTCTATGTTCTGTTCGGCACCGGTGGGAATATCGCCGTGTCGGTGGGCGACGACGGCGCGTTCATGGTCGACGACCAGCTCGCTCCGTTGACGGACGCGATTCTCGCAGCGATCGGGACGATCAGTTCCGAGCGGGTGCGCTTCCTGGTAAACACGCACTTTCACCTGGATCACACGGGTGGAAACGAGAATCTCGGTCGCGGCGGGGTCGTGATCGTGGCGCACGAAAACGTCCGGAAACGGCTGAAGGTGGAGTCGTTCATCGAGACCTTCAACATGCGGTCACCGCCCGCGCCCGAGGCCGCCCTGCCCGTGATCACGTTCGGGGATGCAGTCACGTTCCACTGGAACGGCGACGAGATCCGCATAGCGTACGTGGAGGCCGCCCACACCGACGGCGACGTGCTGATTCACTTCACGGAGGCCAACGTCATCCACGCGGGTGACGTCTTCTTCAACGGCATCTATCCCTTCATCGACGTTCCGCACGGCGGCACGCTGGACGGCACGATCGCGGCGGCGGACCGCCTCCTGGCCATGGCCGACGAGGACACGAAGATCATCCCCGGTCACGGACCGCTTGGCGATGCCGCGGCGGTGGAGGACTATCGGCGGATGCTGGTTACCGTGCGCGATCGCCTGAGCAGACTCATGGCGGAAGGCAGGAGCCGAGACGAGGTCGTGGCCGAAAGGCCGACCGCCGATCTGGACGCCGTCTGGAGCGGCGGTCCGATCACTCCGGACGTCTTCGTGGGTCTCGCGTACGATGGGCTGGCCGGCCCCGGCTCCGGCCACGGAGAAGACTGACGCTCATCGCTTGGGCTGTGGGAGTGCCCGGAAACAGGAAGATCTCAGACCGGCGTCCGAGCCTCAGTCTCTCGCTCCGGCGAACGACATCGTGAAATCTTCGGCGTCACACAGGAAGGAGCCGGAGACGGAGAGCAGTCTGCCGTCGGACGTCCCGTACAGCGCCGGATCGCCGGACGTGGAGTCACACAGCGTGCTCCAATCCCATTGCAGGATGACGGAACCGTCCTCGTCGACCGTGCCATCGCACAGGAAGAGAGGCCCCGCTGAGCACCCTATTGCGCAGGTCGTACATTTTCGTGGGACGGCACACAGAAACCGTCAATAGTGGGGCGTGCCCTTTCCGGCCCATTGCCCGGTGATCAGATGGACGCGAGGCGATCCCTCCAGTCCTCCGGAGGTTCTATGAGACGGTACGCGACGACGGTGTTGGTCATGGCCTGGTTCATCGGATGCGGAAGCCCGGACGAGGCGCAAGAAGCAGATCCCGGCGCGTCGGAGAACGCGGCGAGCGAAGCCATCGCCGCGGCCCTGGCGATCGCCGACGAGTACGTTGCCGGCTACTACGATCAGTTTCCCGAAGAGGCCTACGAGACGGGCTACCCCGCCCCCCTGGAGCGCATGGGAGACCATGGCCCAACGGCCATGGAGGCCTGGGAAGCGCGAGAGGACGCCTGGCTGGCCCGACTGCGCTCGATCGATTCCGACCTGCTGGAGGGCTCGGAAGCCGCCGTGCCGTACACGTTCTCTCTCGAGCGACTCCAGGCGTCGGTTGCGCGACGCGTGTGCCGGACCCAGCTGTGGACCGTGAGCCCGACGTGGACGGGCTGGCAGAACTTCTTCCCCGGCGTGTTCGCGAAACAACCCGTGGGCACCGAGGATGCAAGATCCAGCAGCATCGCGCGGGCACGGGACGTTTCCCGCTACATCGACACGGAGATCGAGAACCTCCGGCTAGGTGTTCAGGAGGGCTTCACGGCGCCTCGCTCGAACGTCGAGCGCGTGATCGACCAACTCGACGCGCTGCTGTTTGTACCTGCAGAGGAAACGCCGTACTACGATCCCGCGCTTCGGACCGAAGAGCGGGCCTTCGCCACCGAGCTGGCCGTCGTGATCTCGGATGAGCTTCTGCCCGCCGCACGGCGCTACCGTGATTTCCTGGCCGACGAGTATATGGGTACCGCCCGCGAGGAGATCGGTGTGACCGCGGATCCGGGTGGCCGAGATTGCTACCTGGCCTCGGTTCTGTACCACGCGACGCTCCCGCTCACACCGGAGGAGATCCACCAGGCGGGGCTGAGGGAGATGGAGCGCATCCAAGGTGAGATGCGCGACATAGGCCGCCGGAGCTTCGGCACGGAGGACGTGCAGACGCTTCTCTTGATGGTGCGAGCCGATCCCGCCTACAGCTTCCAGACGCCGGAAGCTATCGTCGCGTTCGCGCGGGCCGCGGTGGATCGCGCGAAGGCCGCGATGCCGGACTGGTTCGGCGTCCTTCCCCGGGCGGAGGTGGCCCTCAAGCCCTATCCGGACTACATGCGGGTGACGGGCGGCGGGTTCTACTCGGCCGGGGCCCCGGACGGCAGCACACCGGGAACCTTCGAATTCGGGACCTACGAACCTCGGAACCTCAACCGGGGCGGGGGCTTCGAGGCCACAACCTTCCACGAGACGTACCCTGGGCACCACATGCAGGTGAATGTAGGGCTTGAGGGATCGGGGGTGCATCCCGTGCTCAAGTACTTCTTCAGCTCGGGACTGGGCGAGGGATGGGCTCTCTACAGTGAACGACTGGCGGACGAAGCGGGGCTCTACACGGCCGACGTGGACAGGCTCGGAATGCTGTCGAACGAAGCCTTTCGGGCGGCCCGACTCGTTGTGGATCCGGGCATGCATGCGCTCGGCTGGAGCCGGCAGGAAGCAGTGGACTACATGTTGGACCACACAGCAGCGTCGAGAGCCGGCGTGGAGTCGGAGATCAGCCGATACATCGCCGTGCCGGGGCAGGCTACCGCGTATCTCACGGGGAGCCTCGTGATCCAGGAGCTACGGCGACGGGCGGAGATCGCGCTCGGCGATCGGTTCGACATCCGCCAGTTTCACGATCGCGTCATCGAGGACGGCACGATCACCCTCCCGATGCTCCAGGCGAAAATCGGCTCCTGGATCGACGCGGAAGTGCTGTCCGGCGATGCGGTTGAAGGGCGGGGTCCTCCGCCGTGATCGAGTCCCGCACGCTCGGACGGATCAGTCGCGGGGCGCCATCTCCCACAGAACGTTCACGATCTTCCAATCGCCGTTCCAGCGGGCCACGTGCAGATAGTCGATCCACGGACCGGCGTCGATCCGCATGCTGGCCACGTTCTCGTAGATGTCGAGAATCGAGACGTCCTCGCGGCGCGCCTCCTCCGGAATCTGCTTCGCTCCTCCGCCAGCGGTCGCCTGAACGAGCTGCTCGGCGGTCATGTCTCGCAGCCGGCTCTCGCCGCCCTGTGTGACCACGATCCGCTTCGCCAGCTCGGGATGGAGAGCCCGTTCCATGCGGGCCGCGTCACTGGTGTAGAAGCCGTCGATGTAGTCGAGGGCCGTCTCCACGATCGCAGCCGAATCTGCAGACGTCTGCGCGACAGCGGGTTGAACCCACAGGACTGCCCCCACCCCCATCATCATCACCGTGACCGACTTTATCATGATTCCTCCCCATCTCACGTTGCGACAGCCGAGCGGGCCGAAGCGATCCGGCGAGAGTCCGCTCACAGGCACGGGTTAGCTACGTGAGAAACACGTTGGCCGGGAATCGCGCTGCCGCCGAGCCTCCATATGCCCGGTCTCCGCCCGGGTGTCGTGCCTGGCGGCGTCCGCCCTCGGTCCGATCCGTTAGATTGTTGGTGGTTCTTCCGGCGAGCGGAGCCGCACCTCTGTCGACGTGGCTCGGTGTCCGATATCCACAACGCTGGAGGCGCGATATGCAGAGACCCGCAACCGGAATGCCGGCGATGCTCGCTGTGGCCTGGGGACTGGCCGCTGTGTCAGGCGTGATGGCTCAAACCGGGTCACTTCCGGCGGAGGATGTGGCGGCGATTGAGCAGCTGTTGAGTCAGCGGGCGGACCTGGTTCAAGCCCGGGACTGGGCCCCATGGTGGGAGATCTACGAAGAGGATGCCCTCTTTGTCCCTCCTGAGGGGTCACCCGCACTCCTGGCGGATTGGGCCGCTGTTTACGAGCCCTCGGATTTCAAGGTGGAGGAGTTCACGGGCCGGGTCGAGGAGATCGACGGACGTGGCCATCTCGCTTTCCTGAGAGCGAGCAATGTTGAGGTAACTCGGCCGGAAGGGGTCGAACCGGATTCGCTCACCGGGACTTTCGTGTGGCTCGTGAGGAAGAGGCCGGACGGGTAGTGGCGAGTATTCCTGACTACGTGGAGTATCGAATCTGTGGGGAGGGATGCACTCATGAGTCAAGTGGAGCAAGATCGGCGCATTGATTATGTCGAGTTCCGGACCACAAACATGAGCGAGACCAAGAGGTTCTATTCAGGGGTCTTCGGTTGGCAGTTCACTGACTACGGCCCGGACTACACCAGTTTCAATGACGGCAGGCTCAGCGGCGGTTTCTGGGCCGCATCGGAAGTTGCGGCGGGCGGTCCGTTGGTCGTGCTCTACGCTGCAAACCTGGAAGACATCGAAGCCCAGATCAGAGAATACGGAGGCCGGATAGCCCGGGAGACATTCGAATTCCCAGGAGGAAGGCGGTTTCACTTCGTGGATCCGAGCGGGAATGAACTGGCGGTCTGGACAGATCAGTAAGATGCGACCTGGACTGTAAGATCATGTGCCGCGTGCGCTGGCTACGCAGCGTACAACTCAGGCGCCGACCGTTAGGAGTCAGTTGACGATGTTTCGCGTCAGATCAGTGCAAGCGTCTGATTCCCAGGCTTGCCTCCAGTTGCGTTGTGAGTTCTGGCCCGCGCCCTTGTTCGCGCCGCGGAAACGTGGGCCCGTGGACTAGGTTGCAGCGAAAATGCGTCGGACGCGCAGGCTGACAACGAGTCCAGCGCCGACCGTTGGGCCACTCCGAATCGGGAGGGTGGAATGCGAAGCCGTGCCAGTCTTACGCTGCTCCGCACCGTGGTCGTGTTTCTTCTCGGGCTCGTGGCAGGAGTCCAGACCGCTCTGTACATGTTCGATCTCTACGACGATGGCGTCGCCGAGCCTCTTACGGGCCTTCTTGGAGTCGGCTTCATAGTCCTCGGCCTCGCGGTGGCAATCTGGCCCTATCGAGGAAGGCGGAGTCAGGTCACTCCTGATGGCCAGGAGGCGTCTGGACAAGTCTGAAGCTGGCGCTGATGTCTGGGACGCGATGCGAACTTCGAAGGCGCGCGCTGAGTCGTTCAACGAACCTGGAATCCGAAAGGCGGGGTAGAGCGATCGAGTCTCCTGCCCATCGGACACGCTTCCTGAATAGACCACACAGAGGCCGCGGTGCACCCGCCGCCCGGGCGCGACTCTTCCTGTGCGTGCTGGTCACCTTCGGCTCTTCCGTTCTCTTACCGGGCCAGATTCTCGCTCAGACGCAGGCCATCACCGGCGCCGATGCCGTGCTGCGCTCCTCCAACATCTGGCGCGGACAGACGCGGAGCGGTGGCTGGGTGCTCCAGCCGGACCTGTATGTGGCGGTGGCCGGCCCGAAACTCAGCCTGACGGTCGCCTGGTGGTCTACCATCGAGCTCCAGAGCCTGAGTGCCGAGGAAGGCGATATCGGGCTCGGAGAGGGTTGGTTCGGCCAGAGCGACCTGTCGCTGGAGGGGAGCGCGGATCTGGCGCCGCTGTACCTGCGCGGCGGATTCGTGCGGTACGCGTTCGCCGATGACGCGTTCGGGCAGACGGCGGACGCCGTGAGCACGAGCGAGATCTACCTGGACGCGTGGGCCAGCCTGGGCGCCTTAGTGCCCAGAGTCGGTTTGTGGTACGACGTGGACCGGGTGAGAGGGGCGTACGTCGAGACCGGCCTCGACCTGCGCGTGCCGGTTCTTCCGAGCCGCGATCCGATCGTCGGACTGTATCTCACTGCGCTCGCCGGGTGGAGCCTGGGGCAGGAGCTGGACGACTCGCGTCTGGAAGAGGCGGCGTATTTCTCGGACGCGGGATTCACGCATCTGGACCTCGACATCGACATACGTGTCGGCGGTGTGCGAAGATATGTATCCGTCGAGCTTCACTTCCTCGTCGAGAAGGACGAGGGCGCACACGCCTCCGAGACGGGGAACAGCGGGGACGGGTGGTGGTTCGGTCTCGGAGCCAGCGACGCCTGGGTCCTGGGGGTGTTCTGATGAATCGGGCCGCCACCGGAATCCGCCCCGCGGTCCGAACCAGGGCTGCCGTCGGAATCCCGCCCGCCGTCGCTCTCCTGATCGCCGCCTGCGCGCCGCACACGGTTGAGCTTCCGGCAGTCGCCTCGCCGAGGCCGGAGCCCCCCGCGCCACCGGGCCTCCGGGCCGGATTCGGCAGGGCTGACATCACGCCGCCGCCGGGGCTCGGGATCCAGGCCTACGGGCCGGCAGGGAGCGTCGCGAAGGGCTTCCGGACCCGTCTGTACGCTCGCGCCGTGCTCCTGGAGGATGCGGCCGGCGAGAGAGTGGCTCTGGTGGCCCTCGACCTGGCCCACGCCTCGCTCCTGCTCCACCGGAATGTAGCAGCCCAAACCCTGGAGACAGGGATCGGAGCCGATCGACTCTTGCTCGGGGCCACGCACACCCACGCCGGTCCGGGCCATTTCATGTCTGACGAGGCGATTAACAAGTACGGGCCGGCGCGGCCAGGCTTCGACCCGGCGGTGGCTGAGTTCATCACCGATCGGATCGCACGGGCTGTGTCGGAGGCGGGCGCGGACCTGCGGCCTGCGGTCGTCGGGTGGGTTCAGGGCCAGGTATGGGGATTCACACGCAATCGGAGCCTGACGGCGTACCGCATGAACCCGGAGGTGCCGGGACGGCCCATGCCTCCTCCCGGCCTGCCAGAGGACCAGCGCGCGATCGATCCCACCTGGACGCTGCTGCGTATCGACACGATCGATGCGGATGGCGATACGATTCCCGGTGCCGCGATCAGCGTGTTCGGGTTTCACGCCACGGGCAATCCGTCGGCCAACGACCTGTTCGACGGGGACGTTCCGGCCATCATCGAGCGGGATCTCGAACGGCACATGGATGCGCTGGCAGGCACCACATCAGAATACGCTCCCCACTCGATCCACCTGTTCTTCAACGGATCGGAGGGAGACGTGTCGCTCACCGGCATGTCGCGATCCCGCTGCCTGCCCGCGAGGCAAGTGCACGGCGTCCGACCGGGGGGGCCCAGGAGCCCGCGCTCCAACGACCACTGGGTGGACGAATCCAAGGTGCCCGGGTCCGAATGCGTGCAGCAGGCCCGGGAGCTGGTTTCCGAAGCAGGAGACAGTCTCGCCGCCCGCGCACGAGACCTGTACCGGGAGGCCGGCTCCAGGCTGACCTCGGACATTGAGCTGGGCCGTGCGTTTCGGACCTACGATCTGTCCGGCGGTAACGTCCCGGACGGCCTGTGTCCCGAGCCCTCTATCGGCAGAGGAGCGGGAGGCGGGGCGGAGGACGGGAAGAGCCCGGCGAGCAACTGGAAGATCTTCGGCTTAGTGGACATCGAGGCGCGGGAGGGGACGGTCGATGAACGTTCCGACGACTGCCAGGCCCCCAAGAAGTCTCTTCATTGGCTTCTGAGACTCCTGGCGGGCCCGCTGGTGCTGTCCGAGGCGCTGCAGCTTCAGGTCGTGCGGGTCGGCGATCTCCTCCTGGCAGCCGTTCCCGCGGAGCCAACAACCGAAGTCGGTTTCCGCATTCGGGACGCGATGCTCGCGGCGGCGGCCGCGGGAAGTCTGGACGTCCACGGCGCCGCCGTCGTCGGTCAAGCCAACGGCTACGTGCAGTACATCTCGACAGCCGAGGAGTACTCGGTGCAGCACTACGAGGGCGGGTCCACGCTGTACGGGCCGGGATCCGCCGGGGTACTGCAGCGCGGTATCGAAGACCTCGTCGCTACCCTGCCGGAGGGTGGAGAGGCACTGGTCCTCCCGCTGACGGTCGAGCCGGGCAAGCCGCACCACATTCTGCCGGAGGCCGGAGAGAACTCGGGTGCAGACCGGGAGCCACTTCAGGTCCAGTTTTCCGGTTGTGCCCGGGATACGGCCGTCGTGCGCTGGTACGACGACAGGCCAGGCACGCTGCTGCCGTCGAACGGGCCGATTCTCCGGCTCTCCAGGACACGGACTTCGGGTGGCGCGCTGAGTGTGTGGGACGATGACCGCGAAGTGGAAATTCGCGCGCTTGGAAGCCGGGTCGGGAAGGGCTATGTATGGGAAGCCCGGTGGACGCCGCCCGGTGGGACCAGCGGGCGCTACGTGGCTACATTCCTCCGCTGGTCCGGCCCCGGGAACACGCGTGCATGGGAGTGCCGATGACCGACATCTTCGCCGACTCTCTCGATACCGCGTCCTTCCTCGGGTCCCTGGACGACTATCCACTCGCCTCGAGGGAGTCATTCGTTCAGGAGGAGCGCGACCTCATGAGGCGGCGCGCCCGGCTCGTCTTCGGGCTCGGCCTCGGCATCACCGCGATCCTCATCCTCCTGTCCCGTGTGGCGATCGGCGGAGTGTGGGGTCCGTGGGAGCGGGTGTTGGACCTGTCCATCCTCGCCTCGTTCGGCGCCGGCCTGGCCGTCCTCTACACAGGCTCGCCGGGTCTCCGCCGGCTCCACAACACGGCCTTCGCCGTCATCGCGCTGAACGCAGTGCTGGTCGTCGTGAACATCGAGGCTCTTCAGGTCACGCCCGACTATCCGTCCGCCGTGATCCTCGCTCTGGTGCTGTTCGTGCCCGCGGCGGTTATCCCGTGGCGTGTCGGACACCAGATGGCCCTGGGTGTGATCGCAGTTCTGTCTCCGATCATCGTGCGCATCGTCATGCAGACGCTGGAAGGTGTTTCCGGTCTCAGCGTGGCTGCTTTCTGGCAGGACCTGCTGGTCTCGTCCGTCGTGTTGATCGTACTCGCCGCGACGTCCGTGCTCGTTACGAACACGCTGTACAGCCTTCGCAGGAAGGCCCACAAGGCGCGGAAGCTGGGCAACTATACGATCGAGCGCGAGCTCGGCAAGGGAGGCATGGGCGAGGTGTTCGTCGCCCGACACGCCCGCATGGTCAGGCCGTCAGCGGTCAAAGTGCTGCGCGTCTCGAGCGTCCTCGACGAGGAGGCCCTCGCCCGATTCGAGAGGGAGGTGCAGACGTCCTCCAGTCTGACCCATCCCAACACCATCACGATCTACGACTACGGGCGCGCCGACCGGCTTACGTTCTACTATGCCATGGAATACCTGGAGGGCATGGACCTGAACCGGCTCGTGAAGCGGTTCGGACCCGTGAGCGCAGCCCGGGCGATCCACGTGCTCCACCAGGTCTGCGGGTCGCTCGCCGAGGCCCACGATCGCCAGGTGATGCACCGGGACCTCAAGCCTGCAAACATCTTCCTGACGCAACGCGGGGGTCTGTTCGACTTCGTCAAGGTGCTCGACTTCGGGCTCGCCAAGCAGGTTCAGTCGGGGCAACAGGTCACCCGGAAGGGCTTGCTCGTCGGGACTCCAGAATACATGTCGCCGGAGGCGATCCACGGAGACTTTCCCGTGGACACCCGATCCGACATCTACTGCCTGGGCGCGGTCGCCTACTACCTGCTCACGGGAAGCCCGCCGTTCAGCTCGAAGTCGGCCATGCAGCTGCTGATCGACCAGGTCAAGAAGCCACCGGAGCCACCCTCCCGGATAACGGAGATCGCGGTTCCCGAGGCACTCGAAACGGCAATCCTGCGGTGCCTCGAGAAACGACCGGAGGACCGGTTCCAGAGGGTACAGGATCTCGACGCCACGCTTCGGAAGGTACCGCTGGAGGAGCAGTGGTCCAATGAGCGGGCCACGGAATGGTGGGAGGTTCACGTGGAGGACATGCGCCCCGTCCTGTACGAGTCCGCTCCGGGCCGGGCGGGGTCGCCAGGTCCGGACCACCCGGGGTCTGACGCCTCGTCCTTCGCGGCCAGTCGTTCCCGGTCTTCGTAGAGATAGGCTCCCTGAGAGTCAGCCCCCACTTTGCACCCTCATGCTGAACTGTGGACGCCGTTCACACCGGGTGCTTAGATTCGCTCGCGGGGCGGCGGCCAGCATGTAGCACGCACGCCACAATTGACAGGCTGTCAGAGAAGTTTACGCTTTGTACCCGGCGCTTCAACCGAGGTATGTATGATGCGTCTACGTTTTGCGCTTGTTGATCGCGATTCTACGGGGACAGTCTTGCGGCGTACGGCCCGTCAGCTGTGGACGGACGCATCCGGTCAGAACTTGGCGGAGTACGCGTTGCTGCTCGTTCTCCTGGCCCTCGCGACGCTCGCGGCCGTCCGGCTACTCGGAATAACGATCGGAGACTTCTTCGGTATCGCGAACAGCCTGAACGACGTCTTCTAGCTCACGCGGCTCGAGTCCGCACTCGCAACGGCAACCATGCCAGGAGGAAAGCCATGCT
>JBDGXC010000008.1:0-67534 GCA_039584815.1 Gemmatimonadota bacterium | reverse complement strand
CGTCATGGACCTCCTCAAGGAGCTCCACGCCGAAGGGTCCACCATCCTCATGGTGACCCACGACCCTCGCTACTCCAGGTACGCCGAGCGGACCATCCACCTGTTCGACGGACGCGTCGTGCGCGAGGAATCACGGGCCAACCCTACGGCAGCTTCCGGTGTCTCAATGGCTGAAGCGATCGGTTGACGGACCGATTCGCTGTGAGCTCGGCGGGCACGGGCTGACGGGATGAGGGGTGTGGATGCGGATCGGGCAGTCGTGACGGAGCCCGCCCGCTGAGCTGAATCGTCACCAGGCTCCGGCCACTCGGTCGGAGCCTGCGTGCATCGTGACACGGCGCAGCACCGAAGCACGATCGGCGGAGCGGTGTTACACTCCGGAGTCCGACCGTCCTCGCGGTGCTTCAGCCGGCACGGCGGCCCCGATTCCCGTTCTGCGGAGGGACGCTTCATGGCCGATCCCAGACGCGTCGCCATCGTCGGCGGCGGCAACCTCGGAGTCTGCATCGCTCGCGGACTCGTGTCCTCCGGTCGCTTCGCCCCGCCCGACGTCTCGGTCACCCGGCGCCGTCCCGAGCTTCTCGAATCGCTGGCCGCCGAAGGATTCGTCGTGGGAGCGGACAACGGCGCGGCGGCCCGCGAGGCTGATGTTGTGCTCCTGTGCGTACAGCCACAGCAGCTGGATGCGGTGCTCCAGGAGCTGGTTGTCGATGTGCTCGCGGAACGGCACATCGTGATCTCGACCGTGTCGGGCGTGAGCATCGCCGAGATGAGGCGCTTCCTAGGAGATCGCGTTCCCGTACTGCGAGCCATGCCGAACATCGGGATCGCCATCGGGGAGTCCATGACGTGCCTCGCGGGAGACGAAGCCTCCGCCGGCTCGGTGGAGGTGGCCCGGGACATGTTCGCCGGGCTGGGACGGGCCATGCTCATCCAGGAAGAGCAGATGGTCCCCGCTACCGCCCTGTGCGCGTGCGGCATCGCGTTCTTCCTCCGGGCGATTCGGGCGGCGTCGCAGGGGGGCATCGAGATCGGCTTCCACGCGGACGAGGCGTTGGCCCTGGCCGCGCAGACGGCGAAGGGAGCGGCCGATCTGCTCCTCAGCTTCGGCAACCACCCGGAGATCGAGATCGACAAGGTCACGACTCCGAAGGGGTGCACGATCTACGGACTGAACGAGATGGAGAACCGCGGTTTCAGCTCCGCGCTCATCCGCGGCATCATCACGGCATCGGAGAAGGCCGGAGAGCTGTACCCTCATACGAGCGGGTCGTGAGCGTCAGGGGGGGCGGAGCCTGTCAGGCGTCCCAGGTCTCCCCGCGCCAGCACATTTCCCAGAAACTCCATTCGTATCGGCTGGACAGGACGAACAGGTCCGTCAATCGGTCTCGCTTCGCCGGGCTCGCGCCTGCGGCGAGCCGATCCATCTCCATCCGCAGCCATGCGGCGGCCTCCGCGAATTCCGGCGAGGCGTACTGATCGATCCAGTCTGCGTATCTCTGGTCGGCCGGCGGGTCCGCCGCGGCGAGTCGCTCCGCCACGTGCACGTAGCCCCAGGCACAGGGTAGCAACGCCGCCACGAGATCGGCCAGGTCTCCGTCGGCCGCCGTACGCACCAGGAAATCTGTGTAGGCCCGCGTGGTGGGCCACATCGGCTCGGCCTCGAGCTCGTCCCTCGTGATTCCGAACCGCGCGGCGTACTCCCGGTGCAGGCTCATCTCCGTGTTCAACGTGAGGTGAAGCGCCGCGGCGTACCAGCTCATCGATTCCGGCCGATCCGCCTTCGCGGCCGCCCATGCGAAGACACGGGAGAACTCGACGAGATACAGGTAGTCCTGGCGCACCCACCGCTCGAAGATCGTCGGGTCCAGGCTTCCGTCGCCGATCCCACGCACGAACGGGTGATGTACCTGGGCCTCCCAGATCCGTCTCGCGGCTTCGTACAGCTCGTCGGTGAATTCCAAGCGCTGCCCCCTAGTTGGTCGACGGGATCCCGGGCCAGTCTTCGCCGGTCATCGCCATCTCCCAGAACGCCACCTCGTACCGGACGGTCGTTTCGAACGCCTCGACCATGCGGTCCAGTCTTTCCGGACCCGCCTCCTTCGCGAGCTTGTCCAGCTCCAGCTGCAGATAGGCGACGTAGGCCCCGAACTCGGGACCGGCCCAGTTCTCGACGAACGGCCACCAGGGAGAGTCTGGATCCAGCCCCGCGCGCACCATCTTCCACGAATCGTGGTAGGCTTTCTCCGCCGCATACAGCACGGTGTAGGCCTCCTCGTACGAGGCGTTCTGCGCGGTCGCGAGCAGGAACTGAATGTACGCGTGGGTCGTGAAGGAGGGCTGCGTGCCCTTGATCTCCACGCCGACCGCTTCCGCGCGCTCCTCGAACAATCGGAGCTCTCGGATCAGCGCGCCGATCGCCTGCGTCATGGGTTCCCAATGGCTCGCGGGACCCTTGGGGATCAGCGCCGCGAGGAACGGAATCGCGGCTTCCACGAACAGGTAGTCCTGGCGCATCCAGCTGGCGAACGTGTCGTGCGGGATCGTCCCGTCACGCGTCTGAACGAGGAACGGATGTCTCAGCATCCGCTCCCACAAAGGCGCCAATCGGTCCAGCTGTGTGGCACAGAAACCCATGTTCACTCCTCGCACGGCTCCGCCGTACCGCCCGTTCCGATCAACTCGCCTTCAGGAGCGCCTTCATGTAATCGCGATTGAGCATCGCGATCACGTCGATCTTGATCTCTTTCGGACAGGCGTTCTCGCATGCCCCGTGGTTCGTGCACGTGCCGAAGCTCTCGGCCTCCATAGTCAGGATCATGTTCAGCACCCTGTTCCACCGCTCCGGTTGTCCCTGTGGGAGCAAGTTCAGGTGAGCGGCCTTGGCCGACGTGAACAGCATCGCCGACGCGTTGGGGCACGCAGCCACGCAGGCACCGCATCCGATGCAGGCCGCCGCGTCCATCGACCTCTCGGCGTTCTCCTGCCGGACCGGTATGGCGTTCGCGTCGGGTGCGCTGCCCGTGCGGACGCTGATGTAGCCACCGGCTGCCACGATCCGATCGAAGCTCGACCGGTCGACGATCAGATCCTTCTGGATCGGAAACCCGTCCGCGTGCCACGGCTCGATCCAGATCTCGTCTCCGTCGCCGTATTCGCGCATGTGCAGCTGGCACACCGTAGTGCGCTTCCACGGCCCGTGCGGGCGGCCGTTGATCACCATCCCGCACGTTCCGCAGATCCCCTCCCGACAGTCGCTGTCGACCGCGATCGGCTCTTCACCCTTCGACTCGAGCTCCTCGTTCACCACGTCGAGCATCTCGAGGAAGGACATGTGCTCGCTGGCGTCCGTCTCGTACGTGACGAACCGCCCCTTGGCGGCGGCTCCCGCCTGCCGCCAGACGTGAAGCGTGAGTCTCATTATTTGTAGCTCCGTTGCGTCGGAGGAACGTATTCGAATTCCAGCTGTTCGCGGTGCTCCCGCGGAGCTTCGTCGGCGCCCGCGTACTCCCACACGCTCACGTGCGTGAAGTTCTCATCGTCGCGCCGCGCCTCTCCCTCCGGGGTCTGGTGCTCCTCCCGGAAGTGGCCGCCGCACGACTCCTCCCGCACCAGCGCGTCGAGGCACATGACCTCGGCGAGCTCGAGGAAGTCCGCCACCCGGCCCGCCCTCTCCAGAGTCTGGTTGACGGACTCGCCGTCCCCCACGACCTTCGCGTTATCCCAGAACTCCTCCCTGAGAGCGGGGATCTTCGCCAGAGCATCCTTGAGGCCCGAGGCAGTGCGTCCCATCCCGCACCCGTCCCACACGATGCGGCCGAGTTCCTTGTGGAAGGAGTTGATCGTGCGGTCGCCGTTCAGCGAGAGAAGCCGGGCGGTCCGGGACTCGACCTCCTCGAGCGTGCGACGTACCTCTGCGTTGTCCTCGGCGACCGGATCCAGCTTCGCCTGCGCCAGAAAGTCGGCGATCGTGTACGGAAGGACGAAGTACCCGTCCGCCACACCTTGCATGAGGGCGCTCGCGCCGAGTCGGTTCGCGCCGTGGTCCGAGAAGTTGGCCTCCCCGATGGCATACAGACCCGGCACGGTCGTCATCAGGTTGTAGTCCACCCACAGGCCGCCCATGGTGTAATGGGGCGCCGGGTAGATGCGCATCGGGATCTGGTAGGGGTCCTCGCCCGTGATGCGCTCGTACATCTCGAACAGGTTGCCGTACCGGGCTTCGATCGCATCCCTGCCCAGCCTCCGGATGGCGTCCTCGAAGTCCAGGTACACTCCCAGCTTCGTCTCGCCGACGCCCCTGCCCTGGTCGCACATGTCCTTGGCCCGCCGAGACGCCAGGTCGCGCGGGACGAGGTTTCCGAACGCCGGATACATGCGCTCCAGGTAGTAGTCGCGCTCATCCTCCGGGATATCGCCCGGAGCCCGATCGTCGCCGACCGTCTTCGACACCCAGATGCGGCCGTCGTTGCGTAGCGACTCGCTCATCAGCGTGAGCTTGGACTGGTAGTCTCCGGACACCGGTATGCACGTCGGGTGGATCTGCGTGTAGCACGGGTTCGCGAACCCGGCCCCCCGCCTGTAGGCCCGCCACGCAGCGGTGACGTTGCAGTACATGGCATTCGTGGACAGGTAGAACACGTTCGAATACCCGCCGGTGCCGAGCGCCACCGCGTCCGCCAGATGCGCCTCGATCTTCCCGGTGACCAGATTCCTGGTGACGATTCCGCGGGCCTGCCCGTCCACCAGGATCACGTCCAGCATCTCGTACTGGGTGTAGAGCTTGACCTGTCCCCGGTGCACTTCCTTCATGAGCGCCTGGTACGTGCCGAGCAGCAACTGCTGGCCTGTCTGGCCGCGGGCGTAGAACGTTCGCGACACCTGGGCACCGCCGAACGACCGATTGTCCAGCAGTCCACCGTACTCACGGGCGAACGGAATCCCCTGCGCCACGCAATGGTCGATGATCTCGTTGGACACTTCCGCCAGGCGGTACACGTTCGCCTCGCGAGCCCTGAAGTCGCCGCCCTTCACGGTGTCGTAGAACAGGCGGAAGATGCTGTCGCCATCCCCCTGGTAGTTCTTCGCGGCGTTGATTCCACCCTGCGCGGCGATGCTGTGCGCGCGGCGCGGGCTGTCGTGATACGTGAAACAGCTCACGTTGTAGCCGAGCTCGGCCAACGTGGCGGAAGCCGAGGCTCCGGCCAGGCCCGAGCCCACCACGATCACGTGGTATTTCCGCTTGTTCGCCGGATTGACCAGCTTCATCTCGAACTTGTGCTTCGTCCACTTTTCGTCTATCGGTCCGGAGGGGACCTTCGAGCGCAGCTCCATGTCTCCCTCCCCTCTACTGGATGATCCCGGTGAGAACCGCCACCGGGAACGACAGGTTGGCCAGCACCACGATCAGCGACACCGCGAGGGCGATCGGCTCGCGCCACTTCTTGATGCGCGGCCCGTCCAGGCCCATGGTCTGGAAGGCGCTCCACGTCCCGTGGTACAGGTGAAGACCCAGCGCGATCATGGCCACCGTGTAGACAGCCACCACCGGCAGGGAGCGAAATCCGGCTACGAAGTTGTGGTACGCGTCACCCGGGACGAAGTCCGGGTGGAGCGTGCCGGTCGTCAGGTGAAGAATGTGGTAGACGATGAACAGGAAGAGCACCACGCCACCCCACCGCATCGTGCGCGACGCGTAGTGGAACACGAGATTCTCCTGCTTCCTGTACTTGTGCCCACGGGCAGCCCAGCTTTGCCTCGAGGTCTGCCACGCGGCCACGACGTGGATCAGCAGAGCGCCGACGAGGACCGTCCGAAAGGCCCACAGAAACCACTCGTACCCCAGGAAGGGCTCGCCGAACTCGCGCAGGCCCTCCGCGTAGTGATTGAAGGCCTCCGGTCCGAGGTAGACCTTCAGATTCCCGAACATGTGGACGATCACGAACAGAACGAAGATCGCACCGGAGACGGCCATGGTGAACTTCTTGCCGACCGAGGTGCCGTACAGGGAGTAAACCCGTCGCATAGGCCACTCCTCGAATCAAGGATCAGAATCGGGGACAGAGAGGGTAACGTCGGATCTTATCCTGACATGGACGTCCCAACAAGACGCCCGCGGCACGCCCGGGGGAAGGGCAAAACGGCTTTGCGGCCGGGGATATTGTGGCCTCTCACGGCGGGGAGTTAGACTGTTGCGCTCGAGGTTCCCGTCTTCCGGAGGAGTCACGAATGAAGACCGTATTCGCAAGCCTTGCCAGCGTCATCATCCTGTCAGCCTGCTCGGGTATTTCCACGTCGGTGGACTGGGATGAGTCCTTCGACTTCGGGTCGCTGTCGTCGTATGCCTGGATGGACCAGGCGCCCGAGGGGGGTGTCAGCGAGATCATGCTTCGGCGAATGTACGTCGCGGTCGACGGCGAGCTGGCCGCCAAGGGCTTTACCAGGACTGATGCCGACGGGGCGGACTTCCTGATGGCCTATCACACGGGCACGCAGGATCGCCAACAGTACGACACGTACGGATACGGCGCCGGCAGCTGGTGGGGCGGCTATTGGGGCGGCGGAATGACGACAACCACGGTGCGGACGTACACGGAAGGCACGCTGATCCTGGACGTGATCGATGGGGAGAGGAACGAGCTCATATGGCGCGGCAGCGCCTCCAAGACGATCGACGAGATGGATTCGCCCGAGCAGCGGGAGAAGACCGTCCAGGAGGCCGTCGGGAAGTTGCTCAAGGACTTCCCGCCGAGCTAGCGGGCGGGTTCGCCGACGTTAAACGGGCGGGCGTCCTCAGCCCTCCCGGTAGCGTGCCTTGCCGGGCACGATCCCGCGCAGCCCTCCCGTCGGATCCGCGACGTCTCCCGCGTGCCGACGTATCCCGTGGATGCGGCCGCACGGAATGGTCTGGCCCGCCGCGAGGCCGTCGTCGATCCCTGTGCTGAACGCGTCCGGTCTTCCGTCGGCTGCCGGGTCTCTGCACCCGGGCGACCATGCTCCACAGTGCGATCTGCTCGCCTTCCTTGAGCACGGCGGCACGGATCTTCCTCTCCCCGAAGGGGGCTGGGCCCCGCGTCCGCAGGGCGGCAGAGGGATGAGGCGCCGGGGACCGTCCGGTGCATCTGACGGGTGGATAGGGAGGAGCCGGATTATGCGACACACGATGGCGCGGTGCGCCATTCGCGGAGGAACGGGGTGGACAACCTGGTGATCGGACCCGACAGCGAAGGCCGCGAAGGCGACCGGCCGGAGGCGGACGAGCAGAGGGCGCTCCGCATCGAAACGCCGGCCTTGTCGCCCGAGGCGGCCCGGGTGATGTACAAGACGATGGAGCGCTCTCTGCGTGAGCTGTGGGGCGTGGTCGATGGACTGGCCGCCGTGATGCCTCCGCGGCCGACGTACTATCGGGTCACGATCTTCGGCTCTTCGCGCATGCACGCGGGAGACGAACGGTACCTGGAGGTCCGGCGTCTGGCGCAGGAGCTGTCGGCAATGGGGTGCGACATCGTCACGGGCGGCGGACCCGGGCTGATGCAGGCGGCGAACGAGGGCGAGCTTCTGGGCGATGTCGGCAACCGGACGTACTCGATCGGCCTGAACGTCGACCTGCCGCACGAGCAGACTGCGAACCCCTTCGTCGAGAAGCTGTACCATCACGGAACCTTCTTCTCCCGCTTGCATCACTTCGTGCAGCTGTCGAGCGCCTTCGTGGTCGTGCGCGGAGGCATCGGCACGACGCTCGAGGCGTTCATGATGTGGCAGCTCTGCCAGGTCGGGCACCTCGAGCGCCGACCCCTCATCCTGGTGGGGGAGATGTGGAGAGACCTCGTGGAGTGGGGCCGGCGTCACTGGCTCTCGCCGGACGGCAACCTGGCGGACCCGAAGGACCTGGAGATCCCGGTGTGCGTGGACACGGTGGACGAGGCTGTTCGCGTCATCCGGGGCAACCTCGAGGAATGGGCCTCGGACGGAGCCTGACCGAGGCTCACTCCAGCGGGAACACGGCCCCGCGCTCGGGGACCTCCACGGCCGCCGTCCCGGCGGCCCGGATCTCAGCGGCCAGGGACGACGAGCTGTCCTCCTCGCCGTGCACAAGGAAGTAGCGGGCCACCCGACCCGCGTCTCGCACCCCCTCCGCCCAGGAGAGCAGTGCCGTCCGGTCGGCGTGGGCGCTGTACGCGTCCGCGCGCTCGATGCGGGCTCGTACGCTCACGGGCTCGCCGAAGATCGTGACCTCTCGGTGTCCCTCCACGAGCCGGCGGCCGAGAGTGTGCTCGGCCTGGTAGCCCACGAAGAGCACCGTCGTGCTGCGGCGACCGACGTGGTTTCGCAGGTGGTGGAGGATCCGCCCTCCTTCGCACATGCCCGAGGCAGCGATGATCACCGCGGATCCCTTTCTGGTGTTCAGGGCCCTCGACTCCTCCGTGTCCCGCACATAGCGCAGCCGTCTGAATCCCAGGGGATCGCCGTCCGAGTCGGCGGCCATCGTATCAAGCATCTCGCGATCGTAGCACTCGGGGTGCCGCCCATACACCTCGGTGATGTTCACCGCGAGCGGACTGTCCACGAACACGTCGACCGGCGGCAGGTCTCCCGTCTCCCACAGTTGATTGAGGCGGTACACCAGCTCCTGGGTGCGTCCGACGGCGAACGCCGGGACGAGCAGCCTCCCCCCCGACTCGTAGGCCCGGGCGACGCACGTCCGAAGGTACTCGCGGGCACGGGAGGGGGGCTCGTGGTCTCGACTCCCGTACGTGCTTTCCATGATGACGTAGTCGGCGTCGCTCGGAATCTGCGGATCGCGCAGGATGGGCAACCCGTTTCGACCGATATCGCCGGAGAACACGAGGCGCCGCGTCCGGCTCCCCTCGGTCAGGTCGAGTATGATCGTCGCGGAGCCCAGTATGTGGCCCGCGTCGATGAGCTGGCCCTGTACTCCCGCGACCGCCTGGAACGTCTGGCCGTAGTCCACCGGACGAAACCGTCGCAGGGCCTTGCGGGCGTCGCCCACCAGGTACAGCGGCTCGAAGGGACGCTTGCCCTGGCGCCGGCGGCGACGGTTCACGAACCGGACATCGGATTTCTGGATGTGAGCCGAGTCGGCCAGCATGTGCTCGCACAGGTCCCGGGTAGCGGCCGTGCAGAAGACCTTTCCCCGGAAGCCGCCGCGCACCAGCGTCGGCAGGTTTCCGCTGTGGTCGATGTGCGCGTGTGACAGGATCACCGCGTCGATCGAAGACGGCTCGAACGGGAAGTTCCGATTGCGCTCGAACGCGTGCTTCCGACGGCCCTGAAACAGGCCGCAATCCAGCAGGATCCGGCGTCCGCCGACCCGCACAAGATGCATGGACCCGGTCACTTCACGTGCACCGCCCAGGAATTGCACTTCCATCCGGTATCTCCGCTTCACGTGGTGCTCTCGGTCCCGTTACGATTGCAGGGTGGGGACGTCCCGGCTAGTGTCCGCCCGTGTCATGGTCGATCCAACCGATCCGTACCTGAGCCGCATCGAGAGCGGCGGCCGGATGATGATCACCCTGCGATTCAACCTTCTGCTCTTCCCATGCGTCTTTCTCCTTGATGGGATCGGTGTGACCACAGCATCACCTGGAGACAAGGAGAGCGAGCGATGCTCCATTTGCCGACCGTGAGTGTTCGCCGAACGCTCGGCGGTCTTGGGGCCGTCGTGGCCAGCGTGGCTGTCGCGCTTCCCGCGACGGGCCAGGAGTCGTACGAGCTACAGGGTGACCGGGCCGCCGTGTGGAATCTGGCCGGTTCCGTCAGCGTGACCGGGGGAGGATCCGCCATCACCGTCCGTGTGAGACGGGGCGGAGCTGACGCCGACCGCCTCGAGATCGGCACCGGAGAGATCTCCCTGGAGAGCGACGGTGTCGGCCGGGTCGACGCTCTCCGCGTGGTCTATCCTGGAGACGAGATCGTGTACCCCGCGGCGGGTGAATCGGAGATCCGGGTGCGGGATGACGGCACCTTCTACCGGGAGGGGAGAGAGCGAGGCCGCAAGGTGAGGATCCGCGAGGCGGGATCCGGGCTGGAGGCGCACGCGGACCTCGACATCGAGGTGCCCAGGGGCCACACGTTTTTCCTGTACCTGGCCGTCGGGGAGGTCACCGTGTCCAACGTAGACGGCGACCTCACGGTGGACGCGGGCGCGGCCGATGTCCGTACTTCGGCCACCGGAGGCCGCCTGCTGCTGGACTCCGGATCGGGTGACATCGAGGTCGAAGGCGCGCGCGGAGACGTGCATATCGACACGGGATCGGGAGACGTGGAGATCAGGAATGTCCGCGAGGGCCCGCTGCTGGCCGACACCGGCTCGGGGAACGTCCGCGGAAGCGGCATCGAGGTCGGATCCCTGCACGTCGACACGGGATCCGGCGACGTGACCCTTGCTTCGGTGAGCGCCACCGAGGTGCTTGTGGACACCGGATCGGGGGACGTGGAGATCGGCTTCGTCCAGAGCCCGCAGGACATTCTGGTCGACACGGGCTCCGGCGGCGTACGCCTTACCCTGCCGTCCGCATGGGCGGCGCGGATCGAATTGGACACCGGCTCCGGGGAGATCCACTCGGATTTCCGAATGACCGTCGAGGAAATGGAAGAAGACTCCGTGCGCGGACGGGTCGGCGAGGGCGGCGGAACGCTACAGGTGGACACGGGCTCCGGAGACATCAGCCTGCTGCGCGGCTGACCGGAGGCGGGGGTAGCCCGCGTCGGATTCCGGCCGTGGTGACCATCAGCCGGCGCCGGGCACGACCCCTCCTTTCCACTCCTGGTCCGCGACGCCTCGCTCGGCTGCGGCGATCGCCAGCCGTGCCCGGGCCGCCTTCGTATCCCGGATCACGACGGTCTCGGCCAGCTTGTCCTCCAGCGTCTGTCGATTCCGATCCCACAGGATGCGGACGAACCCTTCCATCCCCGTGAACAGCGACGCCGCGTACCCCCCGAACCGCTCGAAGGCGACCCAGTACGTGATGGGGTGGCCATCCAGGCGCAGGACTCGCACTCCGAGCAGCCGCTTGCCGGGAGTTTGCCCCCGGAAAAACGCGGTCAGGAACGTGAAGTAGAGACCGGACCAGCCGATCCCCAATCCCAGCTCGTCGAAGAACCCCAGTATCGTGCTCAGGAATCCCCGGTTCCTCTCTTCTTCGAGCTCTTCTTCGATGCGCTGCACCTGCGATCGCAGCGATTCGTTCGTGGATTCCAGGCGAACGATCTGGCGCTCGCGAGCTTCCCTGTCTTCGGACGTGAGCCGTCGGCCGAGCAACTCGGCTACCCGGCTCTCGGAGGCCGTATCTCCAGACGCCCGCGCGGCCTGGTACGCTGCCAGGAGCGAGTCCACCGGGAGATCGGAGTCCTCCCGCTCCGGCTCGACCTGTTCGATGGCCCGCTCGATCGCGCGCACGATCGGGGCATCTGCTTCCTGGCTCGCCTCGGTAAGCACGGCCTCCATCTGGTTCCGTGAGATCCCCTGGTCCCCCAGACGCTCGACCAATCGAGTCGCTGCTTCCTCTGCCTCCGCGGAGTCCGCGCTCCCGACAAGCCGGAGAATATCCGCCGCGGTACCCAGCGTCACGGGCACGACCCCCCCACTCTGCTCCTCCGTCTCGAAGAGAACCGCGTCCTCATCCACAAACATCGTGAACCACACGACGAGCACGCCCACGAACACGACCGTCGCGCCTGTGCAGCCGATCGTAGCTCGAGCGAGTTTGCTGCCGAGTCCGGCCCGGCGCCCGCGGAAGGCGAGCCAGAACAGGAAGGCTCCGGCGGCCAGGGCAAGCAGCACACCTCGTGCGTTGGCCAACAGGCCGATGATGGCGAGATCGATGAGGATTGCGGTAGCCCGGCGCCACGGGTGGGCCAACGGCAGACCCAGCAACTCCGGCGCCACCGAGAAGGCGTCGGGGGTTATCGTCTGGCGCGGGTCCCTGTCGTTGGACATGGCAGGAAACTAAGCAACCGCGTGGTGCGGCCACAAACGGAATCCGGGGGGCGGTCGGCTGACCGTCCCCCCGGACACCTGGCCCCTCCGATCGACGGAAGGCCCCGGATCAGATGGAGAGCACGCGGGGAGACGGCGACGTGAAGTGAACCGGCTCCACGTGGTCCTCGGAATCCGGAACGTGAATGTCGAACGACGACGGTCCGTCATGGCGCCACATGAACGGTCCGGTCTCCTCGATGCGGATGCGAATGGGCTCCGCCCACTCCACGTTCAGGTCATCGAGCTCGAGGCCCTCCGGCCCGAACATGAAGCCGTGCACTTCACCTTCCTCGGAATGCCAGAGGCCGGTCTTCTCGGGCAGCTCCACCGTGACCGTCCGCTCGCTCCGATCCCGCAGCACCCGGATCGCGACGGGACCCGGCTCCGCGTCCCACACCTTGCGGGACACGTCTCCGGGACGCTCGATCGCTTCGCCGTCGAGCGCAAGGATGACGTCGCCCGCCTTCAGACCTGCCTTCTCCGCCGGAGAATCCTCCTGCACGGTGGTGATGAGCACTCCCGACCGGTCCCCGAGGCCGAAGTAGTCGGCCAGCTGCGGCTGGAGGCTCTGGATGCCCACGCCCAACCGAGCGCCGCGCACCGTCATCAGGTTCGTAATGTGAGGCATTCCGCGGACACGCACGTCCATGCCCCGAAGCTTCTCGCGCGCAGTTTCCAACCCTTCGCGAAGCTGGTGCGCCTTCGCGTCGTCCCACTCCGAGCGGAAGCTGAAGGCCCGCGGACCGTGCTCGCCCAGCTCGACCCGGAAGGAGCGTTCGGAGCCGTCCCGGAACACATTGACTTCGGCCGTGCGCCCTGGAGGCGTCTCTTTCAGCATTCGACGGAGCTGGGCCTGGCTCTCGATCCGGCTCCCGTTCCAGGCGAGGATGACGTCGTCTTCCTGCAGTCCCGCGTCGCGGGCCGGGCCCTCCTCGGCCACCCCCTCGATCAGGACGCCGCGCTCCTCACGGAGGCCCAGGCGCTCGACGTCCTCCGCCCCGACGTCGTCGATGAACACTCCCAGGTAACTTCCCTGGGACATCGTGAGCACACGGATTCTGCCTTCTTCCTCGCCCTGCTGAGCCTGCAGCGGTCCCGCCAGTACGATTCCGCCTACCAGTGCCGCCATGGCCGCCAGGTCCCTGGCCTTCTGTTTCATGTCCACACCGCTCCTTGTTTCATGTCCTTCCCACCCGACTCCGGCGCGAGCCCGCTCGCACGCGGAGGAACCGACTCTCCCGTTCGCCATTTGGACATGCGGGTGGTGGGCAGCGTTGCCTGTTTCAAGGAGCGAGGACCCGGAGGGCCGACGGGAGCACCCGGAATCGGGAAGGCGCCGCATGCCAGATTTCCCCGTCGAGGTTGATCCACATGGAGGGATCCGACTCCAGGTGAATCTCTGAGGCGCGCAGGGTTCGAACGCCCGGGTGCGCGACGTGGCGGCCCCGGAGAATCCGTGGAATGAGCGCGGCGACGCGGTGCGCGGGCTGCGCCCGAATGAGCACCACGTCGAGCCACCCATCGTCGGTGCGGGCGGTCGGAGCGAAGGGGATTTTCCCACCCGCGAAGCGGCTGTTGGCGACGATGGCCATCAGGATGCGCTCGTCGATGCGCCGACCGTCCGCCTCGAGGCGTACGTCGTACGGACGCAGGTCTCCCAACTGGCGTAGCGCAGCAATCAGGTAGGCAGCGGGACGCCAGCGGCGACGAAAGGCGGCACTCATGCTCTCGCCGATGCGGCTTGCGAACCCTGCCACCGCGGAGTTCGTCACCAGACGGGAGTCGGCCCTATCATCCGCGGCGTCGGCCCGAATCAGGTCCAGGACCCGCGACCGGCCGGCGGCCACGATGCGGGCCGCTTCGGTCGCTCGCAGAGGGATCCCGAGAGACCGCGCCAGGTCGTTGCCCGTACCGACCGGGATCAGGCCGAGCACGGCTTCTCCTCCGGCGCGGTACAGGGCGGACGCGACCTCGGCGACGGTTCCGTCCCCGCCGGCGGCGACGACACACTGGCATCCGGCCCGGGCGGCTGCCGATGCCAGCTCCCCGGCTTCTCCGGGAGCGCCCGTCACCGCGAGCTCGGCTTCGAGCGTCCGTCGCAGGTGCCGGCGGAAGGCCGCCGGATCGACGCCGCCCCCGGCGGTGGGATTCAGGATGACGAGAGTCTCCATGGGTCGATAACTTGCGGTGTGCGGGCTGATTTTTTCCAGTGCCAGATCGCGACGTAGAGGAACGGATGAGCGCTTTCGACGAGCTGGACCTGCGCCGGGCAGCGTCGATCCTCGGCCGCGCACGGCGAATCGCGGTGCTGACCGGCGCCGGCATCTCGGCCGAGAGCGGCGTCCCCACGTTCCGGGGGGCCGGCGGCCTGTGGAAGGGACGGCGATCCATCGACATGGCCACTCAGGGCGCGTTCGATCGCGACCCGCGCGCGGTGTGGGAGTTCTACATGTGGCGGATTCGGGCGCTTGCGGACGTGGCCCCCAACCCGGGACACGAGGCCCTCGTGGACCTGGAAGCGCGAGCCGAGAAGTTCTGGCTCATCACTCAGAATGTGGACGGCCTGCACAGGGCGGCGGGAAGCCGAAACGTGATCGAGTTGCACGGCACGCTCGCGACGGCTCGCTGTCGAAGGTGCAGCTTCAGCCGTCCCACGAAGGAGCTCTCGGACGACCCTCTTCCCACGTGCCCCGACTGCGGCGACCTCCTGCGCCCGGCGGTCGTCTGGTTCGGCGAGCAACTGCCCGAGGCGGCGATGGCCGGGGCGGACGAAGCGATTCGCGAGTGTGACGTGATGCTCGTCGCCGGAACGTCCGGCGTGGTGGAGCCGGCAGCCTCGTTCGCCCGCTGGGCGGCCGCCCGCGGTGCAGCCGTCGTCGAAGTGAATCTCGCGTCGACCCCTCTCACGGCCTTCGCCGATGTCAGTGTGTTCGGGGCCGCCGGGGAGATGCTTCCGCGCATCGTGGGGTGAGAGGCCGCGAGCCGACCCGACACCCTACATGAGGGCATCCAGATAGAGGTGGAGCTGCCAGCGAAGTGGCCCGCCTCCGTGTACGCCGCGCGCCACGTCGGCACGGAGCAGGCCGTCGAGCGCCGAGACCCCGGCGCCGACGGCCACCGCAGGATCCGACATCGCGAATTCGGAGCGGTCGCCGGCCCACGCGACATCGCTGAACCCGACCAGGCGCAGGCCGGCGTGCCCGAATCCCAGCTCGGCACGGGCCAGCCAGAATGCCTCGCCGGCGACCTGCCCGGCCTCGAACGCTCTCAGGCTGCGCGGGCCGCCCAGATAGTAGAGACGCTGCGTGGGAGGGTCGCCGAAGGTCGTTCCGACGGACCATTCAATGCTCCCGGCGAGACGCCACAGCAACGGGTGGGCAGCGGTAGCCCCGATCGCCAGACGAGCGTACTCGGCCCCACCGACCCCGACCTCGCCCCACACGGTGCCCGTCGTGATCAGTCCTGCGGGATCCACGCCGGACTGTGCGCGAAGCCGTCCCGCGACACCGGCGAGCTCGATTTCGTCCGCCTCGATGTTGGGAGGCGGATCGGAGCGGCCGAGCAGGTTGGCGAGTGACAGGTTTGTGTTCTTGTCTTCCGCCCGGTGCGATTCCGCGAACGCTTTGAGATCGTACCGGACCCGGCTAGCCTCCCCGCTCCAGTCGATCGACACGCCCCCGGCCCGGTAGTACTCGCCGAAGTCGTATCCCACCAGGAGCATGTTGATCGAGCTTTCGAGGTTCAGCGGGTTGTCCCAGTCGTTGGCCGCCTGCAGCCGGTAATAGGCCACCGCCTGCACGGAGGCTCGCGACAGGTCCTCCCGCAGACCGGCCTCGACGTTCGGAACAAGGTCGCCCACGCCGAGGCGAATCTCGCCCCACCCCGTCAGTCCGCTGGAGACCGACCTCTGGTGTGTCAGTCCCGCGCTGATAGCCTCGACACGGTTGTAACGGAACGCCGCCAGTCCGGAGAGGGACGGTAAGGCGACGGTCTCCTGCAGAGCGACCCGGTCGAGCTCCTCCCGTACTCGAGACAACTCCCGCCGGCTGAAGCTCACGGGCTCGCCTGAAAAGAACTCTTCCGACAGGAGCGGGGAATTCCTGAGCGAGTCCTGCGGCGGGAGGATCGTGACTTCCCGGATCGTGCGCCCATCATCGAGCTCGCGCTCCGCGGTCCTCCGCTCCCAGCCCGGCGGCAGCCGGTCCTCCGGAATGTCGAGCGTGTCGGCTTCATTCAGCGAATAATCAGAGACCGAGACCTCGATGACCACGGGAACGCGCAGGAGCCGACCGGCGCGACCCTCGCCCTCGAACCGCACGCGCCACGGCAGCCACCAGCGAAGATCCTGCAACGCGTAGTCCACGATCATGTGGTCCACGCGGGCCGTGATCGGCTTGAGAAAACCAGGCACTTCCCTCGCGTCTTCGGGCTCATCCAGATCGAGGCTGAAGTCGCGGGCCGGCCGGAAGGCCCCGCGCACGAGGGCGGCGGTCTCGGCGTCGAACCACACGGCACCGGCGAGCAACCCGAACTCCGCCCGGCGGGGCTCTACACGGACCTGCACGAGTGTGATCTCCGTGTCGCTCGACGGGAGGATGATCCGAATCGTGTCCCCGGAGGCGTAGCGGTAGTGAAACGCGGCGCTGTCGGCGAGCGGGTGCAAAAAGGCCTCGCCCGCCAGCAGCAGGCGATCGCCGGCCGGATCGAGCGGAATCAGGTCGTCCGGGCCTTCGCCGGGCTCACCCCGCTCGAGCTTCCGATCCTCGCCGTCGGCCAGGTCACCGACGATGGGTACTTCCTGTCGACTGCCGATCCAGCGGTACGTCTCCTTGCCCTCTGCGGACCAACGGATCCGGGCCACCTGCTCGCTGAGGAAGAGACCACGCTCTCTGCGGAAGCGAGCGGCGGAGAGACCGACGTACAGGCGCTCGGAGAGGGTCGCCTCGTAGCTGTCCAGGCCCGTCGCTTCCGTCCCGCGCGCGGTCCGGGCCCGTTCGATCATCCGGTGAGCACCCTCGTCCGCGTACGTGTCGATCGGAATCGTGTCCGAGACGGATGCGCCGGCCTCCCGCACCCGGACCGGAGGGTCGGCGTCCGCCACGGCGGCCCGCAGCGACGGGGAGAGTGAGAGGATGGCAGCCACCAGACCGCAGGCGAGAAGAATGTCGCGTGAACGCTCGAGCACGGGCTCTCCAGCCGGGATGCGGTTATCTTTGGTGCACCCTACGCCGCCCCCCGGGTGTCGGTTTCACGACGTGTCCGATCGAGCGAGCCATGTCCATGAAGAGCGTGAACCCCGCGACGGGGCAAGTCTTCGCTGAGTATCCGACTCTCACAGGAATCGAGCTGGAGGAGAAGGTGGCCCTGGCGAGCGAGGCTCAGGCAAGGCTTCGCCGCGAGCCGATCGGCCGCCGAACCGGCTGGCTGATCCGGACTGCCGAGGTGCTCACCGGCCGCCGTGACGATCTCGCCCGCCTTATGACCGCCGAGATGGGGAAACCGCTCGCGGCGGCAGCGGCCGAAGTGGAAAAGTGCGCCTGGGTGTGCAGGTACTACGCGGACCACGGTGAGGCTCTGCTCGCGGACGAGATCGTGCGCACAACGGCCCGGGAGAGCCGCATCCGGTTTCAGCCGCTCGGAGTGGTTCTCGCCATCATGCCGTGGAATTTCCCCCTGTGGCAGGTCTTCCGTTTCGCTGCGCCGGCACTGGCGGCCGGGAACGCCGGGCTGCTCAAGCACGCGTCGAACGTGCCCGGTTGCGCCCTGGCCATCGAGTCGGTTCTGAAGGAGGCGGGATTTCCCGCCGGGGCGTTCCAGACGCTGCTGGTTTCCGCGTCCGCCGCGCGGGACGTGGTGGCCGACCGGCGGGTAGCGGCTGTCACCCTCACGGGAAGCGAGGACGCCGGACGGGCGGTGGCCCGCATCGCCGGAGAGCATCTCAAGAAGACCGTGCTGGAGCTCGGCGGCAGTGACCCGTTCGTCGTGCTGGCGGACGCAGATCTGGATACGGCCGTGCGCGCCGCGGTGCGGGCTCGGATCATCAACAACGGACAGTCGTGTATCGCGGCCAAGCGCTTCATCGTGCAGGACGACGTCGCCGAAGCGTTCGAAGACCGGTTCTGCGAAGCGATGCGCGAGCTGCGCGTGGGAGATCCTATGGACCCGGGAACGGACGTCGGCCCCCTCGCGACGGCCGCGATTCGCGACGAGGTACACGAGCAGGTCGAGGCGACAGTGCGGGCGGGGGCCCGACGATCGGTCGGGGGCAGCCTCCCGTCCGGTCCGGGCTTTTTCTATCCCCCGACCGTGCTCGCCGACGTCCCGCGGGACTCGGCAGCGGCTCGCGAAGAAGTGTTCGGCCCCGTCGCTGCGCTCTTCCGGGCGAGCTCGGCCGAGGAGGCGCTGCGGCGGGCTAACGATACCGACTTCGGACTCGGGGCATCCGTATGGACGGGAAGCGACACGGCGGCGGCGATGTTCGTCGAAGACGTGGAGGCGGGATCGGTGTTCGTCAACGGGATGGTGGCGTCGGACCCGCGGCTGCCGTTCGGAGGAATCAAGCGCTCCGGCTACGGACGGGAGCTCGGAGCATTCGGAATGCGGGAATTCCAGAACATCAAGACCGTCTGGATCGGACCCGGCGGGGCGTGAGAGAGCGTCCGCCGGGGGATGCTCCCATCTTGCCGCTCCGGCCGGCATGAAACAGGTTGTCGGAGGAGTGGAGACACGGCTCCTTCGCTCACATGGACATGCAGCCTCGAACGGGATCACGATGATCAGCGAGAAACTCCGGGACGCCATCAACGAGCAGATCAAGTACGAGCTCTACTCGGCCTACATGTACCTCGCCATGTCCGCCGACTGCTCCGACCGCAACCTCACGGGATTCGCTCATTGGCTCCGGATGCAGGCCCGCGAGGAAGTCGAGCACGCCATGCGGTTCCACGACTTTCTCCTCGAACGGGGAGGTCGTGTGGAACTGCACGGAATAGACAAGCCGCCATTCGAGTTCGGATCGCCTCTGGAGATCATGGAGCGCTCCCTCGAGCACGAGCGCTTCGTCACGTCGCGCATCAACGGCCTGTACGACCTCGCACAGGAGGAACGGGACCGGCCGGCACAGGTGATGCTCCAGTGGTTCATCACGGAGCAGGTCGAGGAGGAGGCCAGCATCGACGAGATCGTGGAGCGGATGAAGATCTTCGGTTCGGACGGCCCCGCGCTGTTCATGCTGGACCGGGACCTGGGCGCCCGCGGTCCCGAACATGATGGGGAATAGAGCCATGGCCCGGGCGATGGTGCGCCACCGGATGTCGCCCGTCGGTCCGGCTGCCTGCTGGCTGATCACGCTCGCCGCGTTCCTTGCGGGGTGCGGGCCCGGCGAGCAAGACGAGACGCCCGACGCTGCCCCGGTGAGAGAGACCGCCGCATCTGAGTCATTCGTCCCGAGCGAATTCGCCGAGGAGCTGGGCATCGACCTGGAGGCCATGCGGCAGACCCCATCCGGCCTGTACATCGAGGATGTTGCCACGGGTCGGGGCCTCGCCGCTCGTTCCGGACACGTGGTCGTGGTGCACTACACGGCCTGGCTCCCGAACGGCGAGCAATTCGACACCACGCGTGATGTTGGGAACCCCCGGAGCTTTCAGCTCGGGGCACGCCGGGACGTCATCGCCGGCTGGGAGGAAGGTGTCAGCGGCATGCGCATCGGCGGAGTGCGACGCCTGGTGATTCCTCCCCATCTCGCGTACGGCACGAGAGGAGTACCGGGGGCCATTCCCCCGAACGCAGCGCTGATCTACGAGTTCGAGCTGATCGACATCAAGATGTGACGGTTCGATCTCAAGGAACGACGGTGGGACCGTAGCCGGGGCGGGACCTCTCGCAGCGGGCCAGCAGAAGACCCGCGGTCAGTCCACCTCCGTACACCACCGCGGCCGGCAGCCACTGTCCCCAAGTAAGGGCGTACAGGGGAGCTGCAGCGATCGTCGCCGGGAACAGGACGGACGCGGCGATGACGCCCCATACACCTGCCGCCTCCGCCGCCAGCCGCAGCCCGACGTCGAGGCCGGTGAGCGCGGCAACGGCACACCCCGCATAGCCCAGAACGCGAAGGGGCGATATCCGGCTCCGAAGCATGATTCCTCCTCTCCCGCCGGCCGACGGGACAATCTGTCCCTGGGGCCCGTAACGGGTCAGAGGTCTGTCATTGCACTATCGTTGCCCAAATCCGCGATCTTGAGGCAACGCATACCGAAACAAGCAGTTGCGGCAACCGCGGTGGGCAGCCGTCCCCGCCTCCCGAAAGAGCAAAGCTTGCAGGTTGCGACGAGCGCTTCATATCCCTCCGCGGAGCCGGATCCAGGTCCTCGAGTCGTCCGTGCCGCTCAATCCGGCGCGAAACGCTCATCTCCCGTTGTCCTGCTGCCCAGGCGAGACCGGCATCTGGCAAGACACGCCGAGCCGGCCTAAGCTACCGGCCGGACCGCGCACGGAAGGACACGAAGCACAGTCGCCGCCCTGAGCCCGGAGGAATCGCCCGATGCTACAACCCGACGTCTACAAGATCGTGCACGTGGCAGGCATTCTCCTCGTGTTCATGTCCCTCGGAGGGCTGTCGCTCCACGCGATCAACGGTGGCACGCGGGAGACCAACGCCGCCCGGCGCCTGGTCGGAATCACCTACGGTGCCGGACTGCTACTCATTCTGCTGGGAGGCTTCGGCTGGCTGGGAGCCACCGGCGTGATGGGAGAGGGGATTCCCGGTTGGACCTGGGTCAAGATCGGGATCTGGCTCTTGATCGGCGGGCTGCTCGCGCTGCCGGGTCGGCGGCCCGAGGCAGGACGCTGGGTGTGGATCGTGGCGCCGCTTCTGGGAGTGGCCGGAGCCTGGCTGGCGGGAACCAAGCCCTTCTGAGGCTTCTTGTGCGGGTGACCGGTCTGTATCGCTATCCCGTGAAGTCGGCCCGCGGGGTCTCCCTACCGGAGGCCCGGCTCGGCTGGATGGGGATCGAGGGCGACCGTCGATGGGCCATTCTCGGGTCGGACGGCAAGGTGATCACGCAGCGGGACTGCCCCGCCCTGGCAACGCTTGCGGTTCGACGGACCCGCGGGGGCATCCGGTTGAGCGCACCGGGGTGTCCCGATCTTGCGGTCGATCGGCCGTCGCCCGGGAGCCGGAGCGCGCGGATCGACATCTGGGGTGATGTGACGGAAGGCGTGCATGCCGACAGCCACACCGGCGACTGGCTTCTGCGGTTCCTGGGCCGGCAGGCATGCCTGGTGTTCATGCCGGAGGAGATCCAACGTTCGGTCGATCGGCGGTACGGCGGGCCCGGGGACAGGGTGGGGTTCGCCGACGGCTATCCGTTCCTGCTCACCAGTGAGGCCTCCCTGGCCGATCTCAACGCGCGCCTCGACGCGCCTGTTCCGATGGATCGGTTTCGTCCGAACCTGGTCGTGGATGGCGAGGCCGGCTTCGAGGAAGACGACTGGGTCCGCATTCGTGTCGGCAAGATCACGTTCCGCGTGGTGAAGGCGTGTCCGCGCTGTGTCGTGACGACCGTGGATCAGCGCACCGGAATCCCCGGGAGGGAGCCCCTGCGGGCTCTCGCGGAGTTCCGGAAGCGCGATGGAAGGGTCCTGTTCGGCCAGAATCTCATCCACGACCAGCGCGGAATGCTGCGCGTCGGTGACGAGGTGGAAGTGCTGGAGCGGCGGGCCGGGGCCTGATCAGCTGCAGGGATGCTCCGGCAGCTCGACCGGGCGAAGCGTGTAGTTGCGGCTCTCGAAGATGGCACCGGTCGCCTCGAAATACTCGACCCAGAAGTCCTTGACGATCTGGCTGGCCTCGGTATCCACGCGGGCGCCCACAATGTACACGCACAACCCGGAGAGACCCGGCAGCGTGCCGTTCGCCTTCTCGCTCTCCACCCAACCCTCCGGCGGCATCCGATGGAGCTCTTCCATGTCGATTACGCGGTTGGACTGCAGCATGTCGGAGAACATGTAGAGCGTGGCTTTTCGACCGGGAGCTGCGGCGAGGTCGGCGGCGACGTCGTGGAACGTCGAGAGGATGTCCGTCCCATTGATGTCCTCGCGCCCTGTCGTATCCGTGAATGCGATGAGGTAGTCCTGGGCGTCCTGGAGGAACCGGGCCCGTGTGACCGAGTCGCGCATCATCGCCTCGTCGGTGAACTGACGCTGCGGCACCGTCTCGGACCAGCGCTGCGCCGGTTCCTCGAGCGAGAGCTGGAGCAGCTGGTGTGCCGCGAGTCGGTCTCCATGATCCAGCTTGCGGATCCGGGCGTTCGTAAGCTGGCGGGCAAGCTCGAGCTGGTGATGCGAGATGCTCGTCGAGCGATCGTACACGAACACGACGAGCTGCGGAGTGGATCCCGGCAGAACGCCGCCGTCACCCTCCCCACCAGCCGCATTGCCTTCCGGCATGCCGCAGCCGGCGAGCAGTGCCATCAGCCCCGCCGCCGGAACACAGAGCCTTCGGATTACCATGTCGTGGCCTCTTCCGTGAACCGGGTTCGGATTCTCTCGAAGCTGTCCTGGAGGCCTCTGCGCTCGGCCTCGTAGTCCTCTGGATCACGCATCATGAGATTGCGCGTGTCCTCTTCCTCGACGGTGAGCTCGAGCTGCACGGGCTCCGAGAATGCTGAGATGTCGCGCGGATCCAGACCGCGCAGCCGTCCGTTCTCCGCTCGATACGCCACGATCGTCGCCTCGAGCTGGCTCGCCAGGGCTGGTGCCTCCCTCAGAGGCCTTTCCATCAGCAGACTGCTGAGCTCGCGCACAAGACGTACGGCGTCCCCCATCGCTCCTGCCACGCGCTGTTGCGCTGCGTCGCCCAGCTGGAGGAGCTCGCGGCGTTCCGATTCGAACGGCATCTCGTTGAAGCGTTCCTTTCGCCGATCCCGCAGATGAAAATACGCGGCGGAGATCGCGACGAGAACCAGCGTCGTGTTGAGCAAAAGGATCGGGAAGCTCAGTCCGCTCATCGAAGCGGCGTACTCCCGCTGCTCCTTGGCCAACGCTTCCAGATCGTCGGCTCGGTTGGCTTGCTCGTTGGCGGCCACCAGGTTTCCGTCCACTCGCAGCCAGCTGGCCGTTCGCCGGAGCTCCTCGATCTTCGTGCTATCCTGGGCGAACCGGTCTTCCGCCACCTCGCCCAGCGTGACACGAGCCTCGAACAGGACGCCGATGACAAGGGAGAGCCCGAGCCCCGCGAGGACCATCGGCACGACGAACTCGCCGGCCGACCGCCTCCCTACGGTGTCGCCGGATCGCGTCGTGGACTTGTGGATCATCAGTGCCCGCAGCGAGTGACCGAAGAAGTGGGCCAGCACGCACAGGAAGGTAACCACACCCGCGGCAAGAAGGGCGGCGTCTGGTCGCAGAATGAACTGCGAGGCCACGCGAAGGCCGCCGGCGAACCAGCCCTCGCTGGTCTCGGCGACGTACCGGATCTGCCGCTCCGTGAGCGGGTCACGGGGTAGTAGCGCTCCGAACACCGGAGCATTCGCGAGGAACTCCACGAGACCGAGGAATCCGATGGCGGCGGCATACCAGTGCGTCTTGAAAGCCCTGGTGCTCTTCTTGGGAGCTTCCTCCGTCGTGTCCTCCTCCTCGAGCGTTGTCTCGACGACGCTTCGGTTCATGTCCCAGCGTCGCTTCAGACGGAACAGCTCACTCGTGATCCGACCGAACCGGTCGATGTCGAGCGAAATGCCCGCCAGCGTACGGGTGATGAGACCCTCACGCTCGGCCACTACGGAGTTGAGGCGCGTCCGCTCGCGCGCCTGCCAGTTGCGGAACAACGAGAGCGCGCGGTCCCGCAGCTCCTCCTCCGACTTCGAGCGTCCCGCCGTGTCGACGGAAGGCAGCTCCGCCCCAGCATCGCGACGGGCCATCTCGATCGCCGCGTAGCGCAGCATCCGGACGGAAAGACCGACGTTTTCCTCCAGGATGGCGCCCTCGGTTTCGGGAATGGCGCCTGGATCGAGGGTGGGTGGCACCGTGCCGAACGTCGGAGTTGGCGCCACCGGCTCAGGGTCTGGATCCGCTTTCGCAACAGGCTCGGGATCGGGCTCCGCGACCGGCTCGGGGTCTGGATCCGCTTTCGCAACAGGCTCGGAATCGGGCTCCACGACCGGCTCGGGGTCTGGATCCGTTTTCGCAACAGGCTCGGGATCGGGCTCCGCGACCGGCTCGGGGTCTGGATCCGCTTTCGCAACAGGCTCAGGATCGGGCTCCACGACCAGCTCGAGCTCGGGCGCCGCATTCTCCACGGTCTCGACGTCGGGCCATGCTTCCGCCACCGGCTCAAGATCGAAATCCAGCTCCGGTGTGACCGGTTCCAGCTTTGTTTCCGGCTCGAGTCCCGCGGCGCCGTACCACGGCGACTCGGCCTCGTGCACCGGCTCGGGCGCCCACAAGGGCTCCTGTGGCTCCGGCTCCATGTCCCTCACCCGGTCCAGCCAGGTAGGCTGTGGACCGCTTCGGCCCTCATCGGACCGTTCCCGGCGGTCCGCCGGAAACGAGGATTCGGACCGGGACGCGGCGGAACCGGCATCACCGCTCTGAGCACTCATGATCGCCCTCTCATCCTGTTCCCCCTGTCATGTCCGCGGGGCTGCGCCTTCTCGGAATCCTGCCCGGCGGGGCGAAGGAAGTTGCTCCACCCTGTCACCGATACGCGTTGCCGGCGCCCGTGGCGCAAGAACGTGGCCACGAGGCCCTGAATTCGTCCGTCCAACCCCGAATCGCGCAAGAACGCGCGCATCGGACGTCGTCGCGGGGACGTCGAGTCCCGTCACTGTCGTGCAATTATTGCGCCGTTCGCGAATCACTGCCAGCCATGTCGGCGGCCCGTCCTCCCGAGCAGCATCGAAACAAAGGGACAGGGCGAGCTCCGAACGCGGTCAATACATCCGCTCGCGATGAATCTCGCGAGCCATCGCTCGGGCAGCTTCCGCCAGAGCCCGCTCCACCTCAAGAAGCGCGTGCTCCAAGACCGCGTCGACCTCGTCAGGCGAGGTCATCGTCATCGCCGCCTGTTCCGCGAACACGACGATCCCGTCCACACGCTGCCGTACGTCGTTCTTGATCGCGTGAAGAAGGGCCTCGGTGGTCGTGCTGTAATGCATGGCCGCTGCTCCTTCCGCTCTGCCTCTCGCGAACGTCATGGCGCACTCGCGCGACGTCCGTCCCCAACGTGTATGGGCAAGCACGCTGCCATCCTGGACCGGACCAGCACGCTGCGCCTTAACACGTTGTTGTGTAATTGATTATAAAACACACTACTCTCGTCGCTCCCGTGGCCGAGCGGCCGAACAGCCGTCTGTCTGATGGCAAAAAGCCAAGAGCCTGCGCAAAAGGTGCGGACCGTGTCGGTTGAGGCACAGATGATCGAAGATCTCACTGTGAGGGCCACGCAGTGACCTGCAACCGGAGGAATGCTTGAAGGCGAGAAACAGGATCGCCAACGGCGGCTCCTGCTCGGAGCGACGGGCGAGCGAGGCGGGAGTCGCTCTCCTGCTCGCACTCCTGCTGCTGGTAGCTCTCTACGCGTCGGCCACCGGGATCTTCCTGGCGGCCCGCGCCGAGCTGCGCATAGGACTGAGCCACGCCGCGGCCTTCAGGGCTTCCTACGTCGCCGAGGCCGCGCTCGAGACGTGGCTTGCCACCTCGGAACAACCGGCCACGGCGTCCTATGAGATCGGCGGCGGCGCCGCTCGCCTGGAGGCGTCACGACTTCTTGTCCTCGACTCGGCGGAGACGATGTACCGGGTCGTGGTACGGGCCACGGTGGGAACGTCCGATGGGCCCGGATTCGCGTTCGCGTCGCGAAGGCTCGGCGTGCTCGGGCGGCGCATCATGGAAGGGCCCGTCCGAGTCGTCCCCGGGAGCCGCACCGAGCACTTCTGAGGGGGGGTCCCTCAGTGCGGCAGCTCCGAGCCGAGCAGACCGAGCACCTTCTCCGGGTTGGACATGTTGAGCCAGTGCCCTCCCTCGACTGCGAACAGGCGCACGCGGCCTCCCGTGGCTTCCTGACGAGCGATCCGGCTGGCAGCCTCGTCGCGCAGGATCGAGTTCCGGGAGGCCTGCAGGAAGACCAGCTCGACGCCGTGGGGAGGGGACTCGACGACACTCCATAGATCCTCGCGGTAGAAGTCGGCGAGGAGAAGCTCCAGCGACGGAAGATCGAAGCGCCACTCGTAAGCATTCCCCTTCTTCCAGAGATTGGTGGCCGCCCATTCCGCGATGGTGGGCTCGAAGCCAGCCTCCTCTATCGTCGCCACGGCGGCCCGGCGATCCGTCCAGCTCGCAGGCATGCGGGCGAGGGCGGCAAGAAGCCGATCCGCTCCGGCGTCCGTACGACCTCGCTCCGGTGTGCTGTCGACGACCCAGACCTGTCGTATCACGGATGATCCGGGACGCGCCGCCGCGAGAGCCACCTTGCCGCCGAAGCTGTGTCCGACGATCACGGCCTCGCGCCCGCCCAGGTGCAGGAGAAGCGAGTTCACGTCGGCCGCACACGAGGCTATCGTGTGCGGCGGCGCGAAACCCTGGCTCTTGCCGTGCAGCCGCAGATCGACGAGGACAACGCCCCAGTCGGGGCGCGCATCCACGAGACCGCGTCCGATCGATCCCCAGTTGCGTCCCGCTCCGAGGAACCCGTGCAGGAACAGGACCCACCGATCCGGGTGGGCGTCCGGAGCGACGAGCCTCCGGTGGGCTAGAAGCGCCGGCCCTGGCCCGGTGGACCGAGTCGCGGGAAGCCTCTGCATCATGGACCGCCCCGGGGGGGTGACAAGACGGCGCGCGGCCATCGTCAGAGCCGTGGTGTACGCCGCTTCCGTTCGGTCCAGCATACCCTGGATGGAGAAGTGCTCGGAGACGTGCGCCCGTCCGGCGACACCCCACCGTGCGCGGCGTCCCGGGTCCGCGAGCAGATCGACCAGCGCGTCGGCGAGTGCAGCGGGATCCGCCGGATCCACGAGGTAGCCCGACGCTCCGTCCCGTACCGCCTCCGGGATGCCCCCGACTCGCGTGCTCACGACGGGCATGCCCGCGGCGGAAGCCTGCAACAGGGCCTGCGGCACCCCCTCGTTGCGGATCGAAGGCAGGCAGAACACGTCGAGGGACGAGAGGAGAGCGGGAATGTCCTCGCGGCGACCCAGAAAACGGACCGCAGGATCCAGTCCGAGGGCCTTCACCCGAGCCGCGAGACGGTCTCGCTCCGGTCCGTCGCCAATGACCAGCAGAACGGCGCCCGGGTGGCGCTCGTGGATGGCCCGCATCGCCTCCAGAAGTACGACGTGTCCCTTGTCCTGGCGCAGGAAGGCCACCACCCCGATCACTGGAGTTTCCGCCTGCAGTCCGAGCGCGTGCCGCACCGCACCGCGTGCGGTCGGATCCGGACGAAAGTGGTCCAGGTCGATACCGGTCGGAATGGACGCCGATCGATCAAGATCGGCCAGTCCGGAGTCCGCGAGCTCACGTCGGATCGCCTCTCCCGTAGTGATCAGAAAATCGGACTGGCGGTACAGAAAGCGGTGCAGGGGTCCCGGGCTGACTTGCGCCGATATGTGTCGGCTCCGAATCAAGGCCCCCGGCCGAGGCGCGATCCGACAGGCGAGCGCTGAGGGCCAACTGTCCTCCGAGCTGTGGGTGACGAACACGTCGGGCCTGAGTCGGCGCAGGAGTGATGCGACGCGGCGCACGCTGCCGAGCAAGCGCGACCGTTCGAACGAAACGGCGATCACGTCGAGGCCGGCGTCGGCCGCGTGATGAGCCAGAGCCCCGCCCCGGGGCGTCGCGATCGACACGTCATGACCCCGGTCGCGCATGCCCACGCTCTCGGAGAGAACGCGACGCTCCTGTCCGCCGAACTCCCGTGAGCTCTCCGCGTGCACGATCTTCCAGCTCTGGCCTACGTCCATCGGTCACGTCCGGTCACAATCCGATCTCCGCTCAGATGCCGCGATTCGCGTGGCCGACCGGCGGTCGGCACTTCCTGCACCTTGCTCGTCCTTCCCATCTACCTACCTTCTTTGCTGGATCAGCGACAGACCAGAGCCCGGAGGACGTTCGATGTCCGAGACGAGCGCGGCCGGCGAGCGCACGGTGACGCTGCGCTGCTCGTTCTGCCTGACCCTGAACACGTTGGACATGGACCGGGCCGAGGAGCGGCCGAAGTGCGGACAGTGCAGCCGCCCGTTTCTGCTGGACCGGCCCGTGAAGATCGGAGGCGAGGACCTGGACCGCCTGGTCGGCGAGGCCCGGGTCCCGGTGCTCGTGGACTTCTATGCCGACTGGTGCGCGCCGTGCAAAGTGATGGCACCTGTTCTGGACGAGGTGGCCTCGGACAGAGTAGGGAACGTGCTGGTCGCCAAGCTCGACACGGACGCGCATCCGCAGATCGCGGCCACGATGGGCATCCGGGGCATCCCGACGCTCATTCTGTTCAGCGGTGGGTCGGAAGTCGGACGTCAGACCGGTGCCGTGCCCCGCTCGATCATCGACTCCATGCTGGAGGATCCGAGTTGAGCCCAGCCGTCCTGGAAGGCGTGCGCGGCCCGTTTCGGGCACTGGTCGTCAGTTTCGTGCCGGAAGCGGGCGCGCTGACCGCCGAGGCGTGGGACGAGGGCGAAACGCTCGTGGAGGGATTGCTCGCCGGACGTTCGTCCAAGGTGCGACGGGAAGTCAGGCTTCTCATCCGTGTTCTGGACGTTCTGGCTCTCCTGCGCCACGGTCACGGCCTGGCCCGGCTAGACGGCGACCGTCGCGAGCGGTTGCTCTCCTCCCTGCAGGATTCTCCCGTTCTCCTGGTCCGCCGGGGCGTGTGGGGACTCCGCACCCTCGCGTTCCTGACATACTACGGCACAGCGAACGGACGAGCCGCCGTCGGCTATCGCGCGGCCCCGGCGGGCTGGGATGCGCGAGCGATCGCGTCCGCTCCCGGAGGAGCGCCGGACACCGACGGGGAGGCATCGGAAACCGGGTGGCGGAGCTCGCCGTGAACGTCGCGCCCTGCGACGTGGCAATCATCGGGTCCGGTGCCGGCGGCGGTACCGTCGCGCAGGCTCTCGCGCCCCTCGTGGCGCAAGGACGTCGCGTCGTGGTGTTCGAGCAGGGCGCGCGTCTGAAGGACGAGGAGTTCACGGGCGTCGAGGTCGAGATGGCCGACGCCCTGTACGAGAGTGGCGGCGGATTCCTGACAGACGAAGGTACCCTCAGCCTGGCATTCGGACGCGCGTTCGGGGGATCGACGACCGTCTACACGGGCACATCGCTCGTGGCGCCGCATCGGGTGATTGAGGGGTGGCGCGTGCCGGGCCTGGAACACGACGACGTGGAGCGCCGCAGCCTTCGGTACGCGGAGCAGAACCATGTGCACCCCCTGCCGGACGAGGAGATCAACGACAACAATCGCCTGTTTCGTGAGGGATGCCGGCGGGCGGGCTACCGAGCGGACCAGTTTCCCGTAAACGTAAGGGGGTGCCGCGGGGCCAGCCTCTGCAATCTGGGCTGCCCCAACGGAGCCAAGCAGGGCACGGATCGGGTCCAGCTTCCAGCTGCCGAACGACAGGGCGTGGAGGTGGTCACGCGCGCGGAAGTGCTCCGCGTCGAGGAGCGTGGAGTCGTCGTTCGCGTCTCGGAGCCGCGCCCGGGTGAGAGGGGAGGACGCTCCGCCTGGCCCTGTGGGGATCATCGGATCCAGGCCGGGATCGTGGTCGCGGCAGGCGGAGCCGTCGGCAGTTCGGCGCTGCTGCTGCGATCCGGCTTCGGCGCCTCCCTGCCGAGACTCGGTGAGGGGTTCACGTGCCACCCGGCCCTCATCCTCGTCGGTGAGCACGAACGGGAGATCACGAACGATGTCGGTCACCCGAAGAGCTACTTCCTCGACCGGGCCGTCGAGGAGAGGTTCGTGCTCGAGACCTGCATGTATTTCCCGTTCGTCACGGCGAAGAACCTGACGGGATTCGGGTGGCAGCACAGCGCATTGATGCGGGCGTTCCGCCGGCTCCAGATGATCCTCGTTCTCGCTTGCGACCGCGCTGTCCCGGGAAATCGGGTCTCGGTCGATCGATCCGGACGGCCCAGGGTTCACTACAGCTTCACGTCCGAGGTGCGGGAGGCGCTCGCCGCGGCCAACCGGGCTGCCGCACGCATCTTCTTCGCTGCGGGAGCAGTCCGCATACATGCTCCGCTGGCACACCCGCCCCTGCTCGAGCGGACCGAAAAAGAGCACGTCGACGATCGCATCCGGGCCTCGCTCTTCCTGCCGGGAAAGACCTCGGTGGTCGCAGCCCATCTCATGGGCGGGTGCGGCATGGGATCCGACGCTTCGGACTCCGTGACCGACGGGTGGGGTCGCGTACACGAAGCGCCGTGGCTCCGCGTCGCGGACTCCAGCCTGTTCCCGGACAGCCTCGAGATCAACCCATACCTGACGGTCATGGCTCTGGCGGACCGCGCGGCCGAGGCCGTGCGCAGGGAGGCCGGAGAGCTCCTCGATCACGAGTCAGGGAACTTCCGGTGACGGCACGCGAGGGAGTGGACGGCCCGCGCCTGAGCGGAGCCGACGCGGTCGTGCGCGCTCTCGAGGCCGAGGGCATCCCCTTCGCCTTCGGGATTCCCGGCACCCACAATGTCGAGCTGTACGATCGACTGGCCACCTCGGATACGGTGCAGGCCGTCCTCGTGACCGACGAGCAGAGCGCCTCCTTCATGGCCGATGGACTGTGGCGGGCCTCAGGACGCATGGGTTGCGTGAACGTGGTGCCGGGAGCCGGTCTGACCCACGCCATGTCGGGAATCGCGGAGGCGCACCTGGACCACGTTCCGATGCTCGTGCTCGGGTGCGGGATTCGGCGGGACACGGGCCATGCGTTCCAGCTGCACGACGTGGATCAGCTGGCGATGGTCGCGCCGGTGGCCAGGGGCGTGTTCCGGCCGGCCGCTGGAAGCGAGATCTACGCCACGGTGCGCCGGGCCTGCGCTCTGGCCCGCTCAGGAGCGCCCGGACCAGTGATTGTGGAGATCCCCGCCAACCTGTACATGCGACCGGATCACGTCGCGGCGGACGCCGGCCCGGTGGACGGACCTCCGGCATCCGACGCGCCTCGGCCGGCCGCCGGCGAAGTCAGCGCCCTCGTCGAACGGCTGGCGGCAGCCCGGCGGCCCCTGCTGTACGTGGGAGCCGGCGCCGCGGCGTGCGGCGAGTCGATCGTCGCCCTCGCCGAGCTGCTCGAGGCCCCCGTGACTACCACGCTGCAGGGCAAGGGCGTGTTTCCGGAGTCTCATCCGCTCTCAGTGTGGCCCGGTTTCGGCGCCGCGGCGCCCCCGTTTGCCCGGCGCGTCGCCTCAGGGTGCGATGCCACGCTGGCGATCGGGTGCCGCTTCTCCGAGGTCGGGACCGGAAGCTATGGTCTCCAGCCCCCCCGTCCCCTGCTGCACGTCGACATCGACCCGGCGGCCATCGGCCCGAACTTCGCCCCTGATCTGGGCGTGGTAGCGGACGCCGCCGCGCTCGTGCCCAGGCTTGTCGCCGAGCTCGAGTCGCGTCCCCGATTCGCCGCGCGGGGGCCCGATTCGAGGCTACGCGATTCCATCCGGAGGGGGCGTGAAGATGCCCGCCGGCGGCAGCTTGAATCGACAGACGCCGCCGGAGTCACACCGGGGCGTCTGCTGTCCGCGCTCCAGGCATCCCTCGGGCCGGAGACCGTGTACGCGACCGACAGCGGCAACGGTACGTTCATCGCTGCCGAGTGCCTCACTCTCGACGGACCGCGTCGGTTCCTGGCCCCGGTGGACTATTCGTGCATGGGCTACGCGGTCCCCGCGGCCATCGGAGCCGCTCTGGGCATCCCCGGGACGCCCGTGGCGGCGATCGTCGGGGACGGCGCTTTCCTGATGACCGGGCTCGAAATGCTCACGGCGGCGCAGCACCAGCTTCCCGTGGCATTCCTGATTCTGCGGGACCGGGAGCTCGCTCAGATCGCGCAGTTCCAGTCGACGCTGTACAACCGTCAGACCTCCAGCGCTCTACCCGACTTCGACGTCGAGAGCATCGCCCGCGGCGCCGGAGTCGACTGCCTTCGCATTGCCGGCGATGACGAGATCGAAGGTGCGGTCGCCGAGGTGGCGGCGCGGCTCGCCGGAGGGCACCCCGTGGCGGTCGACGTCGCCATCGACTACACGCGTCGGACATGGTTCACACGGGGGGTGGTTCGGACCAATCTCGGCCGGCTTCCGTGGCCGGACCGGTTCCGCATGGTGGCTCGGGCCCTGGGACGCCGCGTCACGGGCTGAGTCGCCCGCGCGCGCTTTACACGGCAGGAGACGGTCGCGTATTCTGGCTTCGCCCGTTCGCAGCTCATAGACCCCCGGACCCGGAGGGTACCTTGACCACATGGCTTCTGATCATCCTGGCGATCGTCGTCGTCGGTGGCATCACGATCTACAACTCGCTCGTGAAGCTGCGCACGCAGGCGCAGGGTGCCTGGGCGGACGTCGACGTGCAGCTCAAGCGGCGCTACGACCTCATACCCAACCTCGTGGAGACAGTGAAGGGGTACGCGGGCCACGAGAAGGACACGCTGGAGGCCGTCATCAGCGCCCGGAACCAGGCGATGTCAGCGACCGGCCCGGCCGAGAAGGCACAGGCCGAGAACGTCCTGACCGGGACCCTGAAATCGCTGTTCGCCCTGTCGGAGGCCTATCCGCAGCTCCGGGCGGTGGAGAGCTTCACGAGCCTTCAGAACACCCTCGACGAGATCGAGGGCGCGGTCCAGAACGCACGTCGCTACTACAACGCGGTCGTGCGCGATTACAACACGAAGGTCGAGCAGTTCCCATCCGTGCTCGTGGCGAACGCCTTCCGGTTCGAAAAGGAGGAGTTCTTCGAGCTGGACGACGAGGCGCAACGAGAGGCTCCGAAGGTCAGCTTCGGTGAGAACGAGGCCTGAACTGGAGGTGAAACGGTGACTCCTCGTCGCTGGATCGTCGCGACGGGCGGCTTCGCGGTGGCGGTCTGCCTGGTTCTCCTGGCGGACGCGGCGGCGGCGGAACCGTCGATCTTCTCCGGGCGGTCGCCCGCGGCCCGGTCCTGGCTCATCGAGGACTTCCGTGCTGAAGTGCACGTGCCGCGCAGCGGGAAGGTGGACGTCACCGAGACGATCAGGGTACGCTTCGAAGGGTCGTACAACGGCATATTCCGCACGATACCGATTCAGTACCGAACTCGCGCCAATCTGAACTACACGCTCGGGCTCGACGTCCTGAGCGTCGAAGACGACGCGGGACAGCCTCTCCGACACGAGATCGGTCGGGAGCGACACTACCGTAAGATCAAAGTCTGGGTGCCGGACGCTTCCGACGCGGTACGCACCGTGGTGATCCGATACCGGGTGGACAACGCGCTCCGCTTCTTCGAAGAGGACGATCAGGCGTGGGACGAGCTGTACTGGAACGTTACCGGCGACGAGTGGCCGGTGACGATCGAGCGAGCCAGCGTCAGGGTTCGGCTGCCAGCTGCGGTGACGGGTGTTCGGGCCCGTGGATTCACGGGTGGCTACGGATCCACCGAGGAGTCGGTGGACGTACGGATCACGGAGCATCTCGTGGACGTCCGCGCCACGCGGTCACTCGGGATCCACGAAGGTCTCACGGTGGCTATCGCGTGGGATTCCTACGTCACAGAATCCGCGAGCTCCGGGGTCCCGCCGGCAGAGCTGAGCACCGGCGAGTACCTGATCCGCCGTCCGCCCCGCTGGGAGCGGATCTTCAAGTTCTTCCGCAGCAACTGGCCGCTGCTGCTACCGATCCTGGCCTTCTTCGTCATGTACAGGATCTGGCTCCGTCACGGTCGAGACCCGCAGCGTCGGCCGATCGCGCCATGCTACGAGCCGCCCGAGGGCCTGACACCGTCCGAGGTCGGGGTACTGGTGGACAACCGGCCGGACCTGAGAGACATCACAGCCATGCTCGTCGATCTTGCGGTACGAGGCTACCTGGTGATCGAGGAGACCGAAACGGAGAAGTTCCTCGGACTGATGAAGAAACGGGACTACGTCCTGGAGCTTCGCCGTGGCGAGGGGGACTGGGACGACCTCAAGAGCCACGAGCGGAAGTTGCTGAGCGCGGTGTTCGGTTCCGCGGCTGACGGCGCCCGGGTCCAGATGTCCGATCTCGAGAACGAGTTCTACAAGGATCTGCCCAAGATCAAGGAACGGATCTTCGGTGAGCTGATGGACCGACGCTACTACCGGAGCCGCCCGGACCGGGTCCTCGGGATGTGGATCGGGGCCGGGGTCGTGATCGGAGCGCTGCTGATCGCCGGAGGGGCCGGGCTGTCCGCCCGCTACGGCATGTCGATGCTCACGGCGACGCTCGCCGGTGGCCTGACCGGCGCGATCGTTCTGGCGTTCGGACTCTTCATGCCGGCACGTACGGTGGCGGGCACGCGGGCGCTCGAGTCGGCCTTGGGCTTCGAAGAATTCCTGCGACGCGTGGAGACGGACAGGTTCAAGCGGATGATCACCGGACCGGAGATGTTCGAGCGCTTCCTGCCATACGCCATGGCTCTCGGCGTGGAGAAGGGGTGGGCGGCCGCCTTCGCCGACATCTGCAAGGAGCCGCCCGACTGGTACCGCGGAACGAGCTACCGAACGTTCCATCCGTCGATCTTCGTCGGAGATCTTTCCGGAATGACCCAGCACGCGGCCACCGCGATGACCTCCGCGCCACGAAGCTCCGGTGGCTCTGGTTTCTCCGGTGGGGGAGGCGGGGGATTCTCGGGAGGCGGTTTCGGAGGGGGTGGGGGCGGCGCGTTCTGAGACCCGTTGACACCGCGAGCAGGGCGGCGCCGGGGCGAGTACTTTCCCCGATCGTGGATCGATGCGCCAACGGCGTGAACGCTCTTGCGACCTGACCATGCAGGACGATCTCGACCTGGAGGCCTATGATGTCACTCTGCAGGGCAACTCATTCCGTGGCCCTCGCCCTGGGGCTGGTTCTGGTGGCGGCTCCGGCCACGGTGGCTCAGACGGATGGCTCGGAGCTGATCTCCAGCGGACTCGACGCAGCAGCCGAGCGGTACGAGGCGGACGTGACCTGGCTGGCCGACGACGCTCGCATGGGCCGGGGACTTGGCTCGCGAGGTCTCGCGGAAGCGGGACTATGGCTGGAAGAGCAGTTCGAGGAGATCGGCCTCGAGCCGGCCGGAGACGACGGCGGCTTCCGCCACGTGTTCAGCGTTCCGATCGCCGACCCCGACGACCCGCACGCCCAGAAGGGGTTTCTGTACGCGTTCAACGTGATCGGTCGTGTCCCTGGCAACGGACAGCTGGACGGAGTGGTCGTGGTCGGCGCGCACTACGACCATCTGGGCTTCGGGGGCGAAGGTTCCCTCGAACCCGATCTGCGGGCAGTCCACAACGGGGCCGATGACAACGCGTCCGGAGCGGCAGCGCTCCTCGAGGTGGCGCGACAGGTGTTCGGGCGGCGGGCCGAGATCAAGCGCGACATCGTATTCATGGCCTTCTCGGCGGAGGAGCGCGGGCTGGTGGGCGCCAGCAACGTCGTGCGCCGGCCCCCGGAGGGTCTGGTGATCGAGGACGTGGTGGCGATGCTGAACATGGACATGGTGGGCCGGCTGCGCGACGACCGCCTGCAGGTCCTCGGCGGAGCTTCCGCCGAGGAGTGGAACGATCTCGTGGCTCCACTGTGCGAGCGGCACGATCTCGATTGCCAGATCGGGGGTGATGGGTTCGGGGCTTCTGATCAATCGGCGTTCTTCGCCGCTGATGTGCCGGTTCTGCACTTCTTCACCGGGACGCACTCCGACTATCACAAGTCTTCTGACGACGCCGCGTTCATCAACTCCGAAGGCGGGGCACGGATCGCCTGGCTGGCGTCCGACGTGGCCGGCTCGTTGGCGAACCGCGCCGGCGAGCTGACGCTCGTCAAGACGTCGGACGGGCCGCAGCGTCAGCGGATGGCTCTCAAGGCGCGGCTCGGGACGATCCCGGACTACGCGGGACCACCGGATGGGTCTCCGGGTCTGCTGTTGTCGGACGTGCGTCCCGACAGCCCAGCCGACCGGGCGGGACTGCGCCGGGGTGATACGATCGTGCGGATCGGCGACATGCAGATCGCCAACGTGCAGGACTACATGGTCGTGCTCTCCGAGGCGAATCCTGGCGACACGGCTCCTGTGATCGTGCTGCGCGACGGAGAATCGATCGAGATCGAAGTCACGTTCGGCGCACCTCGCTGAATGGGGCATCGCAGGAGACGACCGGATGCCCGGTCGTGAAGGCACTCGGCGTGCCGGTGTTGCGTTGATGCAACAGATGCGAGGAGAGAATCGATGAGCGACGAGCTCGCTGCGAAGCACTGCGTGCCATGCCGGGGGGGCGTCCCTCCGCTCGAAGGAGCCCGGCTGCAGGCGCTGCATGAGGAACTGGGGGGTGGGTGGAGCGTCGCCGACGGCCACCACCTGCACAAGGTCATCCCGTTCCCGGATTTCGCCACGGCCCTCGAGTTCACGAATCGGGTCGGAGAGCTGGCCGAGGGGGAAGGCCACCACCCGGACATCCGCCTGTCCTGGGGACGGGTCGAGATCGAGATCTTCACGCACAAGATCGACGGGTTGACGGAGAGCGATTTCGTCCTCGCCGCGCGCATCGACCGACTCTAGCGACGGGCTGTGCGGGACCGGGATGGCGGCGATGAAGCACCCGCGCTCCGGATCGTATTCCTGGATTCCTGGCATACGGATCGGGCGCGCGGCAGCGGGTCCACGGTCGCGATCGCGGGCCTTGAAGATGGCCTCCGAGCCCTGGGACATCGCGTGGCCCGCGCACGCCCGCGGGTCCACCTTCCGTCACTTGATCTGACGCGCATCGCGTTCAATCTGGAGGTCGGCACGCGGCCTCTTCTCAGCTCCGCCGACCTGATCGTGGGCTTCGACTTCGACGGCTGCTTCCTGCCGCACAGACTCCTTCCGCGATACGTCGTCTCGCTCAAGGGTGTCAGTGCGGACGAGCGGAAGCACGAGCTCGGCTGGAACGCCGTCCGCTTTCATCTGCTGACCGCGCTCGAAAGGCGCAACGCCCGGCGGGCGCGGCGGGTGTTCGTGACCAGCGAGCACAGCGCGGCCGTCGCCTCGGCCGCGTACGGGCTGCCTGCCGAGCGACTCAGAGTCGTGCCCGAGGGAATCGACGTCGATGCGTGGTCGGCGGTCTCCCGCCCCACGCGCGAGGTCGAGGAATCACCCGTGCTGCTCAGCGTCGCGAGGCAGTATCGCCGGAAGAATACCGAAACCCTGCTGCGCGCGATGCCGAGCGTCCGTCGGGCCGTTCCCGGCGTGCAGCTCCGGGTGATCGGGGACGGTCCCGAGCTCCCGCGTCTGAGAGCCCTGGCCACGTCCCTCGGGATCGACGACTGCGTCAGCCTGCCGGGATCACTGGCCGGCATCGAGGCCGTTCAGCGGGAACTGGCGGCAGCGCACGTCTTCTGCCTCCCATCCCGGCAGGAAGGCTTCGGGATAGTGTTCCTGGAGGCCATGGCCGCCGGCCTGCCCATCGTAGCGGGACGAGCTGGCGCGGTTCCCGAGGTGGCTCCGGAAGGGGAAGTCTCGATTCTCGTTCCGCCCGATAACGTGGACAGAGTCGCCGAGGCCATCGTGCGCCTGTTGCGCGATCGCCACATGCGGCGTCGTTTAGGAGAGGCAGGGCGACGGAGGTGTCGACGCTACGCGTGGCCGGACGTCGCCCGGCAGTTCCTCGCGGGGGTCGAGAGGACGTAGCCTCCGGGCGCCGGGAGCTGGTGGCCCGGCCGCGACAGCGACTTGCTCCGCGGGCGGGCGGGTCACGATATTGGGCGGTTCCATTCGTCCGGTTCCGACGGGGCGGGATCCCCGTCCCGGTCCTCTCACCAATCGATCAGGAGGCGCGTGAGCTGATGAGCGAGACCACGGGTTCGGCTCCGACATCCCCTGCGTCCGTCCCACCGGGCGATCACTCCTTCTTCGGGCATCCCCGCGGCCTCGCGACCCTCTTCTTCACGGAGATGTGGGAGCGCTTCAGCTACTACGGTGGGCGTGGGATCCTGATCCTGTTCATGACGGCTGCCGTCACGACGGGCGGCCTGGGGATGACCGCGGTCACCGCGGCAGCCATCTACGGCCTGTACACGGCCAGTGTGTACCTGTTCGCCCTCCCGGGCGGCTGGGTGGCCGATCGGCTGATGGGCCAGCGCGGCTCCGTGTTGTGGGGCGGTGTTCTGATCGCTGCCGGCAACTTCAGCATCGCCGCGCACGGTACGGCCGGGATGACGGCATTCTACGCCGGGCTCATCCTGATCGTCCTCGGTACGGGCCTGCTGAAGCCCAACGTGAGCACGATCGTCGGCGAACTGTACCCCGAGGGCGGCGCACGGCGAGATGCCGGCTTCTCGATCTTCTACATGGGGATCAACATCGGCGCGTTCGTCGCTCCGCTGATCTGCGGCTACCTGGGCGAGAACATCGACTGGCACCTCGGCTTCGCAGCGGCAGGCGTGGGGATGGTGCTGGGCCTGATCCAGTATCGGCTCGGCTGGGGCTTTCTGGGTGAGGCCGGCAAGTTCCGCGACGAGGCTCGGGCCACGAAGCCGCAGGCGATGCGCCAGCTCATGCTCGGCGTGGCTCTCGTCGCCGTGATCGCCATCGCGCTCTACTTCCTGGACAGCCGCGGCACCCTGAACATCACGCTGGAGGGTGCGGCACAGGCCACGGGAGTGATCATCCTGGCGATCGCGGTCCTGTTCTTCGCCTCGGTCCTCTCGTTCGGGGGACTCGACTCGGTCGAGAAGAAGCGTGTCGTGGTGATCTTCATCCTGTTCCTCGGCGCCTCCATCTTCTGGGCCGGGTTCGAGCAGGCCGCCTCGTCGCTGAACCTGTTCGCCGAGCGTCTCACCGATCGCAACGTCTTCGGTTGGGAGGCGCCGGCCAGCTGGCTGCAGTCGGTCAACCCGCTATTCATCATCACCCTGGCACCGGTATTCGGCTGGCTGTGGGTGTGGCTCGACCAGCGGAAGAAGGAGCCGTCGCTGCCGCTGAAATTCGGCCTCGGCCTGGTTCTTCTCGGTGTCGGGTTTCTCGTGATCGCGTGGGGTGCGACGTACACGGTCGAGGGCCAGCTGGTCAGCCCGGCATGGCTCGTTTCCACATACTTCCTGCATACGTGCGGTGAGCTGTGCCTCAGCCCGGTCGGCCTGAGCAGCATCACCAAGTTGTCCCCGCCCAAGTTCGTGGGACAGATGATGGGCACCTGGTTCATGGGCGCAGCGCTCGGGAACCTCGTGGCGGGACTGGTGGCCGGACAGTTCGAGACCATGCCCCTGCCGCAGCTGTTCTTTACGGTTTCGATCAGTGTCGGCGTGATGGGCGTGCTGTTCTTCCTGTTCGCCCGTCCGATCAAGACCTTGATGGGTGGCGTGCGGTGACGGAGCATCCCCGTACCGGCGCGATCGGGACAACGTCCCGGGCGCGTGGCACTTCTGAATCGAGGGGCCGGCCCACGGTGGGCCGGCCCCTCGCACGATGCGTGCTTTCCGAGAGGCACGATCGGTGGCGCAGATTATGCGTCACACGCGGACCAATGTGTGGTGTCGTGGGCCCGTTTGAGCCATACGATCTCAGGACAGGTGAGGCAAGGTGATCATTTCTAGCGGAGTTGCGCCCTTCGACGAGCGGATGGGTGGGCTGCGTGCGGGAGGCTTATACCTGCTGGCGGGCGCGCCAGGGGCGGGCAAAATGCCGTTCTTGCTCCAGTTTCTCGCGGCCGGGCTCGAAGCCAAAGAGAGGCTGGCCCTGCTCAGCGGCCACTCGCCGGAGGAAGTGTTCGAGCAGGCCCGCTACTGGGGTCTGGAAGGTCTCGAACGGGCATGGCGCAAGGATCAGTTCACCGTCCTTGGATTCCGCGGTGAATACCCGCGCCGCATCCTGCACGCGGCGGACCCGGAGGAGGCGCTGGCCGAGCTGTCGAACTTTCTCGAAGGCCCGGTGAGTAGACTGGCCGTCGATCCTGGCACCTTGCTGTGGGAAACACGTGCGGGCATGGCCATGGCCAACACGTTCCTCGCGTGGCACGAGCGACTCGAGGCGACGGTCGCTGCGACGGCAGTGACAGACCTGGACGAGAATCTCCCGCAATCCACCGATTGGGTCATCCAGCGGGCGGACGGCGTGTACCGGCTGGCTCGTTTGTCGAGCGGTCTGCGCGAGCTGACGATGTATCGTGTACGGCCACCCGTCGAGGACCCCGGTCCGCTCACGCTCGAGTTGAAGCCGGGAGTAGGCCTCGCGGCGCCCGCCACCCGGCCGGGCCGGCGGGCGGGCGACACTCCAGACCTGGAAGGAAAGCGATTGGCCTTCCTCCGTCTGAGCGACAGCGGCACCGAGGATGCCGAGGCCTGGCTGCGCGGGGAGTACGACGTGACGGAGGCTTCGGATCCGCTCGAGCTGGTGTCCCTGCTGCAGGCGGAGCCGGTAGGCGTGGTGGCCATATCGGTGGCGCGATCCGACGTAGGCGAGGCGATACGCGTGTGCCGCACCGTTCGCGATCTGACGCGCGGCGCCATCGTCCTGCTGTCCCACGACCGGCTGCGCTCGACCGACCGGGCCCGCGCTCTGGAGGCGGGTGCGGATGAAGTGCTTCAGCAGGATGCCGCGGTGCAGGAGCTCAAGCTTCGTCTCGGAAAAGCGGCATCGTACCAGCGCAACGGCACGAGACCCGTGGTGAACGGAGACGGCCTCGAAGCGATCCGGGACATAGTGGACGCGGGTCGCTTCGCCGCCGAGGTGCAGGAACGCCTCGGTTCTCCTACCCACGGGTACCTGACGCTCCTTCTCGTGCCCGAATCGGCCGGCGATGACATCGTCGAGGCCATGCGCGAGTGTCTCCGCTCGGAGACCGGTGACTTCGCCGGGCACGCCGGCGACGGCTTCGGCTTCGTGCTCCAGGATGCGCGGGCCCGACATGCCCGGGTCTTCCTGGACCGTGCGCTCAGCTCCCTCAAGAAGGCAGACCGGGATCTGGAAGTGCAGATCCTGACGAGCCCGGAGGAGGTAGACGAGATCCGGGCGGCCGTCAGCGACTGACGGGAGCGTCATCATGGCCTATAAGAGCGCACGGGATCAGCAGCAGCGGGGATTCCTCCCCTACTGGCTCCGATTCATGGTCGTCACGATGGTGCTCGTGGGCATGACGGGAATCCTGGTGCTCGTCGTGCTCCCGCAGCGTTTCGTCCTACAGGCCAACCTCCGCGAGTCGGGCATCTCGTTCCCAGCCGGCACCCCTGGATTCGATCTGCCGGATCCCGAGCCGATCGTCATTCCGGAGCTTCCGACGGAGCCGCCGCCGCCCGGACCGGCCGAGATCCTGTGGCGAGACCTCTCGCCGCTGCTAGCGGCCGGAATGTTCGGTCAGGCGCTCGAGCTGACGAACGACTACCTGCGAGAGCGCCCGGCGGATACCGGAGTGCGCAGGGAGCGCGCGCGGATCCTGATGGCCCTCGGACGGGATTCCGAAGCGCGGGCGGCGCTCGAGGAACTGGCCCGGGATCCGGGCTCACGAGAGGATCAGCTCGCTCTGGCGCGATTCCTCCGCGACGCCGGCGAGCTCGACGGAGCGATTCTGGCGTACCGGGCGCTGCTGACGGAACGCCCCGATGACACGGCGACTCGCCTGGAGCTCTCACGCGCGCTCCTGTGGGCCGAGCGCTACGAGGAGGCGGAGACGGAGCTCCGCGAGATCCTCCGCCGCGACCCGGAAAGCGATGAAGCTCGACTCGAGCTGGCTCGCATTCTCTTCTGGACGGATCGACCCGGGGAGGCCCGGGTTCTGCTGACCGGCATCGGAGCACGTTCCGCTCATATCTGGGAGGCGATCCTCCTGGACGTCGAGATCGGCGCGTCCCTGGCTCCCTTCGAGCCCTCTACGCTCATCGACCTGACCTCTGTGGCGCGGGCGCAACAGGCAGCCGCAAGGGACGATTACGTGTCGGCCGACCAATGGTACCGGGTGGCGCTCACGGAGAGCCCGACGGACCGGGCGCTGTGGCTCGAGTGGATCGACTTCCGGCAGTACCGGAAGGAGGACCTCGCCGGCGCGCGCGATGAGCTGGTCGAGTTCGGCGACGTGTTCGGACTCACCCCGGATCTCCAGATGCGGCTCGCGGAGCTTCAGGCCTGGACCGGAATGCTCGACGAAGCGGCCACCACCCTCGATTCGCTTCTCGTCGTGGCGCCGGATCGGGTAGATGCGTGGACGTTGCGCGGGGACCTTTACCGATGGAACGGCGACCGGATCGCGGCGATGGATGCCTACGACCGAGCCCTCGATGTGCGACCGGGACACCTCGGCGCGCTGGAGGGGCGGGAGGCAGTCCGGCAGGCGAGCGCTCGGGTCGTAGCCGCGGCCGAGCCCTGGGGCGTCGGGCCCTTCTTCGAGACGTTCGGCGACTCCGACGACTACCTGCGCATGGACCTCGACGCCGACGGCGCCTGGCGCGGTTCGATGACGGCGGTGCGCGCCGCCGCCGGATTCCGCTGGGTGGAAGGCCTGGGACTGGACGGCCTGCTGACCTCTGACCAGGGACCGCACGCGGAGGCTGAGGTGGCCCACTGGTGGCGTGAAGCGACCGTCCGCACCGCCCTGCGGGCCGGCGTGCAGCATCTGGACGCGCTCGGGACGGAGCCGACCCTGGGCGCAGACCTGGAGATACCGCACGCAGGCGCTTGGGCCCTGACGGCATCCTACGATCACGGGCCGGCGTACCCCTACACGTGGACGTACGAGAGCATCGCCGCGGACGTGGGCGCGGATGCGCTCGTCGTGACCGCGTACCGGCACCTTGGCGGGCCGTGGACTCTCGGACTGTCGGTGGACGGCGCCTCCTACTCGCAGAGCGGCGACGATAACGCTCGCGGAGGTGGGCGGGTGTCACTCGGCCGCGAGCTGTCTTCCGTGTGGCGGACGGAGCTCGCGACCAGCCTTCTCTCGTTCGCGAACGCAGCGCCGGAGGGCGCGACACGCAGGATCTACTGGGACCCCGAGCTCTACTGGCCGACGACCCTGACCATCGGTGCCGAGCAACGCCCGCCGGATGGCTGGGGGTGGAATGCGTTGCTCACGGGGGGTGCGGCCCTGATCGACGAGCGCTTCACGACCGGAGCGGAGTGGGTTCCCCAGTTCGGCGCCCGCGCCGGAGTGTTCCGCCCGTGGGCGGGGGGTGACCTCGCCCTGAGCGCTTTCTATCGCAGCGGACGCGAGCGGGATTACAGCTCGTTCGGAGTGAGTCTCGGACTGCGCGTGAGGCGGGCGCCGTGAAGCTGCGGAGGCTCGGTCCGATCCTCTTCGTGCTCCTGTCGATGGGGCTCACGGTCGGTTTCACCCTGTGGGCGTTCAACTCTCCCGGACAGGTGAGGGTGTTCCTCGTCCGCCTGGTCCTGATCAGCCTCCTCATCTTCCTAGGCATCCTCCTGGTCCGGTTCTTCTCGCTGCTGTGGTTCAGCCACCTGCAGCACACGGAACGGGACGTCCGCGGGGAAATCCCTCTCGCCGAGCTGCCTCCCGTTTCGGTGATCGTGCCCGCGTACAATGAAGAGACGGTGATCGACCGGGCCCTCGAGAGCGTCGTCGCTCTCGATTACCCGGTGTTCGAGGTCATCGTCGTAGACGATGGATCCATGGACGCCACCCTGGCGGCCGCCGTGGTCTTCGAGAGGCTGCACCCCGACGTGGACGTGCGGGTCTTCACCAAGTCGAACGGCGGGAAGGCTTCGGCGCTGAATCTCGGCATCGAGCGCAGCCGGTACCCGTTCATCCTGTGCATGGACGCAGACTCGCTGGTGGAACCGTGGATCCTGCGGCGTGCCATCCCCCACTTCATCGATTCAACCGTGGGAGCGGTGGCCGGCAACGTGAAGGTGGAGAACCGGCAGCGACTTCTCACGCGTCTTCAGGCGCTGGAGTACATCGAGGGTCTGAACATGCCGCGGAGGGCGCAGGGATTCGTCGCCGCCGTGAACATCGTTCCCGGCCCGGTGGGTATTTTCCGCCGGGAGGCCCTGGCTGACGTTGGCAACTACGACACCGACACCTTCGCGGAGGACGCCGACCTGACCCTGAAGCTGATCACCGGGGGATGGAAGATCGTCTACGAGGATCAGGCGATCGCGTGGACGCAGGCGCCGGAGAACTACCTCGACCTGGTACAGCAGCGCTATCGTTGGACCCGGGGCATCCTCCAGGCGGTCCGTAAGCGGAGGAGTCTGCTGTTTCGACCGTTTCCCGACTTTCCCTTGTGGCTCTCGGTGGGCGAGATGGTGTTCGAGGCGATTCTGTGGCCAGTCATGAACGTCTACGCCCACCTGTTCTTCGCGCTCGTGGCCATTCTGTTCGGCTTCTCCGAGCTGCTGCTGTACTGGTGGTTCCTTCTCACTCTGCTGGACCTGGTGGCCGCGCTGGTCACGGTCTCCATGGAGGAGGAATCCCTGTGGCTGGTCCCGCTGGCCGTGATCTATCGCTTCTTCTTCATCCTCTTCCTCGACGTGACCAAAGCGTTCGCGGCGGTAGAGGAGTTCTTCCGCTTCGGAATGGATTGGGACAAGGTACAGCGGATTCCGGCACACACCGCCGCCGAGGAGGGCGTCGCATGAACATCGTTGACCTGCTGATCATGATCATCGTGGTCACGATCCTGGTGACCATCGCGCTCGGGATCGTCACGTACGTAGCCTACAAGCTGCGCCGGGCCCGACGGCCCGCTACGGAGACGGACGCGGGCCGGGATTCCTGGTACTTCCTGCGGTTCGACCCGCAGGCGTCGCCTGCCGACGAGAAGTGATCCGTGCCTCCTCGTTCGGAGCCGGTTCCGAGGGCGCGTAGCGCTCTACACTGGCTGAGCGGTCTTCTGCTCCTCGGCCTGATGGGGGGCGGTATCGTCGTCGCCGCGGTGGCGCTGTGGCAGAACGTGGACGTCCAGGGCCTTGCGCGACGGGCTTCGGCAGTCAGCGAGCCGCTCCCGGTGCCCGCCGATGTGGCGGGGCCGATGGCAGTGCTACCGTCCGGCGCGTCGACCGCGCTCCTCGCCTCGCCGTCCAGCGCCGGGTACTACCCGGACTCGAAGTTCTACCCCGCCCTTCTGCGACGGTGGGAAGATCTGTTGGCGGACGTCGGCTTGGGAGCACACCGCGTATCGACCGCGGGTGAGATCGAGGCGCTGGACGCGGGCTCCCTGCTGGTAGCACCGCACGCGGTCTGCCTGTCTCGAACCGAGGTGCAGGCTCTGCACCGACACCTGGCTCGCGGTGGCGGCCTCATCCTCTCGTGGGCCACGGCGGTTCGGGATGAAGCCTGCGAGTGGCGCGGGTGGGACGCGCTCCTCTCGTTCACCGGGGCAGAAGACGTCATCGAGCGCCAGCCCGGAGACGCGCCGTTTTTGACCGTTCCGACAGGCTTTCCCCTAGCTGTGGGACTCGCGCCGGGCAGCCGCCTCGAGGTGTTTCCAGAGGCACACCTGGCGTTGTCTCTCTCCGGGCCACGCGCTTACTGGTCGGATTGGGCGCTCAATCCGGTCGCCGCGTCGGCAAACGCGGCGGCCGTCCTGTTCAGCACGGCCGACGGGGGACGCGTGGCCTGGTTCGGGTTCCGACCCGGACAGGGGGCGCAGCCCAACGACGAGTGGCGCATCCGTCGGATTCTGCAGAACGGCTCGGTGTGGGCCTCAGGTGGCCTGCTGGCCGAGATCGCGCCCTGGCCGAACGGGCATCGGGCGGCGGCAATGATCGGCCTGGACGTGGAGTCCGGCTTCCGGAACGCGGAAGCCCTGGCGCGCGTGCTGGAGACCCGCGGCGCGAAGGCCACGTTTTTCGCCGTCTCGGACCTGGTCACGGAGGAACCCGAGCTCGCATCGGTTCTGCTCTCCGTGGGCGAGATCGGCAGCCAGACGGCCGATCACAAGGCGACCATCGGTCTCTCGCTGAGCGAGCAGACCGTCCGTCTCGAGAAGAGCTGGACCGATCTCAGAGCCTGGTCGGGTGTCGCTCCGGTCGGGCTGCGTCCGCCGGAGGAACGCTTCGATGCGCTCACGCTTCGAGCGTGGCGGGAGCTCGGAGGGACGTATGTCGCCGCCGTCAACTACGCCCGGTCAGCGACGCCCGACATCTTCGAGACGCCCGGAGGCGCCGTCGTGCTGCTTCCTCGTCTGGTCAAGGACGACTACAACGTCTTCGTGCAGGACGGCGCTCGCCGTTCGTCCGAATTGCGGGACGCGTGGATGGCGGGAATCCGCAAGCTGGGACCGCTGGGCGGCCTGGCGTACCTGAGCCTGCACACACAGATCGCCGGCACACCCGAGCGGGTGAGCGTCGTGGGTGAAGTGATCGACAGCCTGCGGGCGGCGGACCAGGGCTGGTGGCTCGCGCAGGGCTCCCAGATCGCGGACTGGTGGCTGGCGCGTGCGCGGACCACCATGTCCGTCCGACAGAGCAGCGACGAGGTCGTCCTCGACGTCACGGCCGGATCGGCGCTCGCCGGGGCCTGGGTCGAGGTGTACGGTGATCCCATCCTGACCGTCACGCCACGCGCCGGTGACACTCCGCTCGCACACGCGCGTACCGCGTGGGGCGTTCGCTTCCAACTCCCGGACCAGCCCGCCGGGGGTCGTCTCGCCGTAAATCTCCACCCCGAACTTGTCAGGCAGTAACCCGAACGCGACCTTGTCCGTCCGTGTCGGCCGGCTACCAGGTTCCCTGCGCGACCCGTTCCGGAGGTTGCCTTGGGCGACAAGGACATCCGAATTGAACTCGACAGCGCGGAGCTGCGGGTTTTCACACAGGCCCTTCTCAAGGATGTCCGCGCGCTCGAGAGCATGCTCGAGGGCGATGCGATAGAGTCGGGCGTGCGACGGATCGGGCTGGAGCAGGAGCTGTTCCTGGTCGATGACATGTGGCGCCCCGCTCCCGTCGCCGTGGAGGCACTCGAGATCATCGAGGATCCACGGGTCACCAGTGAGATCGGCCGCTTCAACCTGGAGTGCAACCTCGAGCCGCTCCTCCTGGGGGGCAACTGTCTGCGCCTGATGGAAAACCGTCTCGACGACTTGCTCGAGACGGTGCGGCGAGTCGTGCGCGACCTGGGCGCCGAGGTGGCACTGATCGGCATCCTCCCCACGCTTCGGAAGTCGGACCTCACGCTGGAGAATATGGTTCCGGCGGACCGTTACTACGCTCTCAACGACGCCCTTAACCGGTTACGGGGAAACGACTACGATCTCCGCATCAAGGGAACCGACGAGCTGCGTGTCACGCACGATTCCGTCATGCTGGAGGCGGCGAACGCCAGCTTCCAGGTGCATTTCCAGGTCGGACCGGAGGAATTCGCGCGACTCTACAACATCGCGATGACGGCCACAGCGCCGGTGCTGGCCGCCGCCGTGAACTCGCCTCTCATGCTGGGACGCCGGCTGTGGCATGAAACGCGCATCGCCGTGTTCCAACAGTCGGTGGACACGCGATCAGCCATTTCGGAGATCCGGGACGTTCCGGCGCGGGTGAGCTTCGGGCGGGAGTGGGTCAACGAATCCGTCATCGAGATCTTCCGCTCGGATGTGTCGAGATTCCGGGTCCTGCTGGGTCGGGCCATTGATGAGGATCCGCTGGAGGCGCTGGAAGAGGGACGCGTGCCCTTCCTGAAAGCACTTCAGCTGTTCAACAGCACCGTCTACCGATGGAACAGGGCGTGTTACGGAGTGGCGGACGGGGTCGCGCACCTGCGCATCGAGAACCGGGTGCTCCCGTGCGGACCGTCGGTGCGGGACGAGATCGCCAACGCCGCCTTCTGGTTCGGGTTGATGAGCGGCCTCGCCGACGAGATCCACGACGTGCGGGAGGTGATAGACTTCGACACCGTGTTCACCAACTTCCTGGCGGCCGCGCGGCACGGCCTCGACGCCCAGCTGACGTGGTTCGACGGCGACACCGTGACGGCGCAGGAGCTGATCTGCCGGACGCTTCTGCCGCTGGCCCGTCGCGGGTTGGAGATCCGCGGCATCGATTCGGCCGATATCGAGCGCTATCTGGACACCGTGGAGGCACGGGTGGATTCCCGGCGAACCGGCGCACGCTGGCAGCTCCACTCGCTGGCGACCATGGGGCGTCAGGGAACCCTTGAGGAGCGCATGGCGGCCCTGGTCGCGGCGACCGTCGAGCGCCAGCGTCACGGACGGCCCGTGCATGAGTGGGCTCGCGCTGAGATCCACGAGGCCGGAGGGTGGAAGCCAAGCTATCTCCGCGTGGAGCAGTACATGTCGACGGACTTGCTCACCGTAAACGAAGAGGAACCGATCGATCTCGTGGCGAACCTCATGGACTGGCACCGGATCCACCACGTGCCTGTCGAGGACAACGAGCACCGGCTCGTGGGGCTCGTCTCACACCGCCCTCTGCTTCGCTTTCTGGCCAGTGACGAAGCGCGCAAGGTCGAGGATCCGATCCCGGTGAGTCGGGTAATGGCCTCCGACCTGATCACCGTCGGGCCCGAGACGCGAACGGTGGACGCGATCGAGCGCATGCGCGAGCACGGGATCTCCTGTCTGCCGGTGGTCAAGGATGGCCGCCTCATCGGCATCGTCACGGAGCACGACTTCATGCGTATTGCGAGGCAGCTACTCGAGGAGAAGCTGCGGGAGTGAGGCGGGCGGTCGAGTGTCCGCCACGCACGGGAGACGATGGCGACGAAGACCCCGGCATGGGAAGGGGTCGCCCAGCGGCTCTGCACACCGGTCGGGTCATAGGGCGCTACGGGTCGGGGCCCGGACCGAAGCTCATCAGCATCGGGGGCCTGCACGGCAACGAGCCGTCCGGCGTCCTGGCACTCCAGCGTGTGCTGGCGTCCCTCCAGGATATCGCGCCGCCGTTTCGAGGCGAGATGGTAGCGCTGGCCGGAAACATCCGGGCTCTGCGGGCGGGTCGCCGGTTCCTTGTGCGGGACCTCAATCGAAGTTGGACGCCGCGCCGCATGGCGAGGGCGAGGGCGGCGCCTGGGCAGGCTGCTGAGGACGTCGAGCAGGCCGAGCTCATGCGGGCCCTGGATCGGGAGCTGGATCGTGACTCCGCCTGGATCCGGGTCATCGACCTGACCGTGCAGGTCTTTCACTTGCTCGGGTTCCGCAAGACACGTGTGCGGCGCAGGTGAGCGGTCTTTCGGCGGCGGTCCCACGACCGGAGGGTGCGCACGTGGAGCCGTGAGCCCCGGCTTCCCTGACGGGGTTCGGGGCCGCGTTATCGTCTGAGGGGACGTCAAGCCGCTGAGGCTTCAGCCGAGTGTCGCCCGGATCGCCGCCAGCAGGACGTCGAGGTCTTCTTCATCGTTGTATACGTTCGGGGCCACTCGCACAGCGCTTCCCCGCAGCGACACCGAGACCCGGCGCCGCTGAAGCTCGTGGCCGAGGCGAGCCGTGTCCACGCCTGCCGGGAGACGGAGCCCGAACAGGTGGCTCCCCCGCCATTCCTCCCGCTCCACTGTCACGCCGAGGGTGGCCGCAACCTCGAGCGCCGAGCCTGTCAGGCCTCGGCAAAATGCCTGTATTCGGACAGGACTCCACTCGTAAAGTATGCGTATCGCTGCAAGTTGCATCGGTACGAGGATGAAGTTGGACCGTTCCCCTACGTCGTACCGGACGGCGGCTGGCCGATAGTCGTCACGGTACTCGGCCACCCGCCGGAAGTCCTCACTTCCCACGCGGGAGAACCACGTCTCCTCCAGCGGCTGTCCCCCGTCAAGTCGGGAACCGTACCACGCGAGTCCGATGCTGTAAGGACCGAGCAACCACTTGTAGCCGGCGCAAACCAGAGCATCCGGCTGGACGTCGGACAGGTCGAAGGGAGCCGCCCCGATGGACTGGGTTCCGTCGACCACCAGCGCCGCTCCCACCTCTCGCGCCCGTCGGCCGACTGCCGCCAGGTCGAAACGGGTTCCATCCACCCAGTGATAGTGCGGCACGGCTACGACCGATACACCCGGATCGAGCGCCGCGAGAAGGGCCGCGTTCCACGCCTCACCCCTGGAACCATCGGTCCTCGGAGGATCGACCGTCTCGATCTCCAGGCCCTGGGCCGCCGCCAGTCGCCTCCACGGATAGACGTTGCTCGGGAACTGCTCGTTCACCACGACGATGCGGGACCCGGGTGGGGTGTCCAGGTTTCGGGCTGCTGTCGTGACGCCGTACGACACGGAAGGTACGATCGCGACGCGACCCGGATCGGACGCCCCGATCAGGCGGGCGAAGGCCGCCCGGAGCTCGTCGCTCTCCCGGAAGAAGTCATCCGGGACTATCTCGTGCGGGCATCGCTTGCGCTGGATGCCCCGGATCCCTGCCTCCTCGACCACGCGGAGAAGTGGCCCCATGTAGGCGCAGTTGAGGTAGTGCAGATCCTCCGGAAGGAAGAACTCGCCGGCCAGTCCGGTGAGCTCCGGTGCCGGCCGCGCCTCGGATTCCGAAGACGCAGACTCGGCCTCGCTCATGTGATGATCTCGCGTCCGTCCGCCGCGGACCGGTAGCAGATCTCCAGCGCTTCGATCAGCCGTACTTGATCATCCGGGAACTCGAGGTCCTTTTCGCCGCGCACGAACCGGAGGAACTCGGCCCATTCCTGGCGATACGAGTCGGCGTAGAGCTCGGAGGGAGGCCGATCGAGCGGAGGCGTCACGTCCATGACGCCCGTCTCCGTGGTGCGAAACAGCTTCAGGGGGTACGAGTACGCGGAACCGTGCGTGCCGAGCACGACAACCGAGTGGCGGTTCCGTTCGTCCACGAGCTCCCAGGTCACCTCAAAGCTGATCGACGTCCCGCCGGCGAGGGCCAGCTGTACGACCGCCGTGGTCTCGACGGCGCTGTCCCCGTGAAGCTGCGCGCTGACCCGCTCGACGCGCGGGTAGTCGAGAATCCAGAGGAGCAGATCGAGTGTCTGCGCGCCAAGGTCCATCAAAACGCCTCCGCCGGCGCGTGACGGATCCCGCCGCCAGCCACGGCGCGGACGGCGCGAACGCCGATTGAGCCATATCGAGCGGATGTGGGAGACCTCGCCCGCTTCGCCCGCCGCCACGAACGTCTTGATCGCGCGTAGGTCGAATCGATAGCGCAGGTTGTTGGCGACCATGAGCTCCCGGTTGGCGGAGGCGGCCGCCTCGATGAGACGCCTGGCCGCTGCGGCCTCTGCAACGAGCGGGCGTTCGCACATGACGTGCGCGCCGTGCGCCAGCGCCGCGAGCACACCCGCCTCGTGCTCGCTGGTCGGGGAGCAGACGAGAACCGCATCGAATGAGGCCTGATCGGCCAGCTCGTCCAGCGTGGGCGCCACGCGATCGATGACGAAGCGCTCGGCGATGGTTGTCGCCTTTGCCACATCGGGATCCACGAGCCCGGCCACGGTGACGTCCCCCAGACGCTTGAGGATCGGGAGATGGACCACCTGGGCGGCGCCTCCCGCCCCCATGACGGCCACGTTCACGGTGCGTGCCAAGTGGCGGTTTCCTTTCCGTGCTGGACGACCGTCAGAAGCGGTACGCGACGCCCCCGTACAGGGCCCAGTTGCTCGCGGATGTCACCAGGGTGCCACGCACATCGCTGTACAGCCGCAGATGCCGGCCGAGATCCAGCTGCAGGCCACCGACAGCCGACAGGCCCGCTGTCACGATCGCGTCGTCGAGAAAGGTTCCCTGGATCGCGTCGCCGGAGTCGTCGAGGATGTACGCGTCGACCCCGACCCCCACGTAGGGCGCGACGGTCCGCTCCGGCAGGGTCCACTGGATGTCGAACGCCAGCACCCAGTAGTCCCTCGTCAGACGGCCGAGGTTGATGTCGCAACCGGGCGGGCTGCACAGGTCTTCCAGATTCTGTTCGAATCTGTCCACCGCGCCGTCGTCCACATTGGCGCTCCAATACGCGAACCGGGGCACGACGCGGAGGTACGGACCGAGGAAACCGAGGTCGGCCCGCACGCCGAAGCCGATGGTACCCTCCGCGTCCTTTGCGCTGGCGTACAGGATATCGACGCCGAGAGCCCGGAAGCCCAGGTTCTCGTAGTCGTAGTCTTCCAGGTTCTGCGCCGCCGCCCGGGGAGCGGTTGGCAGCGCCGTGAGCGCCAGCCCCGCGGCCATCGCAATGATGTGAGCCAACCGCCGGATCCCGCCACGGTTCCACAGCACTCCGCTCATCCCCCATCTCCTCCGTACACCCGCACCACATCGGCACCGGGATAGTAAGTCGCGAGGATCTCCTCGTACGTCTGGCCAGCGCGCGCGCGGCCGATAGCTCCCCACTGGCACATGCCCGCTCCGTGACCATAGCCGCGCCCGTGCAGCTCCACCAGACCATCATCTCGGTCTGTAACGGCGAAGTCCGTGGAGAACAGAATGCCGCGCTCGCTCCGCAGAGTGCGACGAATATCGAGACGACTGAGCACGAGCGCGACACCCGGTCCCCGGAAGACGAGGTCATGCACGCGGCCGCTGGGCGTCCGGCTCTGTACCTCCACGTGATCGACGCGGCCGACCTCGTCGGAGGAGACACCGAAGTGGGCCGCGAGTCCCGGTCGGGCGATGGAGTCGAGCCTGTCGGGTGTCCAGGCGACGGTCCACCGATACCGGGGTGACTGGGCGCAGTAGTCGGATCCATCGGGTCGCTGGTCGGAGACCGACTGCAGGTAGGGCGCCGGTTCCCGATCCAGCACCTCCTCGACGGCCGCCGTGCGGCCGCCGCACGTCGAATGGTAGAACGCCCGGATAGGCATGTCATCGAACAGAAGGATGTGGCCGGACGTTCGCTGCACGGCTCGCGTGGACTCATCCCGTTCCGCCCCCAGGCCGCCGTATACCTGGTCCTCGACGCTCCCGAACAGGTCGAAGCCCATCTCGACGTGGCCGCCGAGGTGGGAGACGGCGTACGTGCGGGCCGCGACGGCCTGGGCCTCCACGGCGGCGAGCTCGGCGGTTTCACGTGGGCCGATCTCCAGCGGTACCACTCCCAGCAGGTACTGTTCGAGGGGCAAGATGTTGATCGCAGTCACCCGCCCCTGCCCGACTGCTCGGATCTCGGCCGCACCCCGGAAGGCCTTCCCGTCGATGATGATCGGGGCCCCGTCCTGTGCTGGACGCAGCACGAGCGAGGGAACTCCGGAGGCGGGAGCACCTTCGTCGCTTTGTGCCGCGAGGAGGGCTCCATCGGCCGTGAAATAGACGATCCCGTGGGACCCGACCTCACCGGCCGGCTGACCCGTCAGGGCGTCCGCGAACCGCAGTCCCGCCGGTGAGGATACCGCAATCCGCGGCTCATCGATCACGACGCCGACGCGCACCGTCGGCTCCGCCCCGGAGAGGCTCACCAGCTCCGCGTGGCTCATCGACCGTCGCAGTGCGAGGGGCGTCCACAAGGTGCCGGAGAGCGAAAGGCTCGACCAGGCGAGGGGAAGCAGGACGACCAGGGTGAGGGCGGTCGATGCGGACCAAAGGGGGGCCGAGGGGCGCACGGTCTCAGCGACCCCAGACGGCGTCGAGGCCCAGCGAAACCACTGGAAGGGTCCGCGTCCGCCGATGGTCTGCATCGTCCGTGGCTTTCTCCCGGGGCCGCGGAGATCGGATCACCTCCCGCCATTCCGCGCGGAGATCGTAGTCATCGGCCCCGACGATCTCGGCCCCGACGATGGAGCCAGCGCTCAGCCCGGCTCCGTTCTCGATCGTCGTGACGCCGTCCACGTCGTCCGCCTGGCTCCACGTACGCGCCACGGCCGTGGATCCCTCTTCGTCCACCAGGGCAGGAACGGTCCGTCCGATCGCTGTGGCAAGCCGGTCCGCGCTGATCGAGCGCTGCACCTCGAGCAGTTCCTCCAGCCGATCGGCACCCACGCCGTCCGGGAGGAACAGGTCTCGAAGGTCCATCGCACGGGTCCCCGCCTGCGGTGAGAACGCGAAGGCCCCGAGCCGGTCGAATTCCACTTCCTCCATGAAGTGCAGCAGGTCCAGGAAGTCGTCCTCCGTCTCCCCCGGAAACCCGACGAGCACCGTGGTGCGGAGGGTCAGGTCGGGAATCGAGCGACGCAGCCAGTCAATCTTCTCGCGCAGCTTCGCCTGTCGTTCCGGGCGCCGCATGCGTTGCAGGACGCTGTCGCTCGCGTGCTGGATCGGCATGTCCAGGTACGGCACCAATCGGCTCTCGGTCGCTACGAGATCGATCACGGGCTCCCTGAGCCCCGCCGAATAGATGTAGAGAAGTCGATACCACGGGATCCCGGTCTCGTCGAGCAGACGGCGCAGGAGCGAGGCGAGGTCCGTGCCGTCGCGCAGCTCCCGACCGTAGTGGGCCAGGTCCTGCGCCACCAGATTCACTTCCACCGCCCCCTGAGCCTCCAGCCGCTGCGCTTCGGCCACGAGCCGGTCCGCGTCGAACGAGCGGTGCTTTCCTCTCCACAGCGGGATGGCGCAGAACGCGCATCCGTGGTCGCAGCCCTCGCTGATCTTGAGGTACCGCACGTGACTTCGACCGGTGAGCGCAACGCGCTCCCCAGGATGCGGCGTGGACGAGCGACTCAGGAGCCCGCGGCTCTGAAGCTCGGGGACCAGCCGCCCCAGGTCGCGCAGGCCCACGAACAGGTCGACTTCCGGGAGCGACGGCTCGAGCTCTTCGCGATACTGTTCGACGAGGCATCCGACGGCAACGACAGCCTTGCAGGTCCCGTCTTCCTTCAGACCGCCGACCTGGATCAGCGTCTCGATGGATTCCTGCTTCGCCGCGTCGATGAAGCCGCACGTGTTGACGAGGATCACGTCGGCCCGGGAAAGATCTGAGACATGCTCCGCACCGTGCCCCGACAGGGTCGCGAGCACGCGCTCGGAGTCGACGGTGTTCTTGTCGCATCCGAGGCTGATGAGGCCCACTCTCATGCGCGCCCGCTCAGCCCTCGAACACGTCGGTGTCCTCAGGGGGAACGAAGTCGAACACGGAGTCGGGGATCACCTCGTTCGGACGCAGGTTCCGCAACTCCACGGTGCGGATCGTCTCGTTCTCCTCCAGGATCTCGAAACGACGGACGAGGAACGAGCCCTGGTCCACCCACACACGCACGCGGCGGTACGGCGACTCGCCGGTGGGGGTCATCGAGATCCGCCAGGTGGATCGCCCGGTAACCTCCTCGGCACCCTCGAGGGCGGCCTCGTACTCCGTGTCGGCCTCCTCGAAGATCCGACCCTGCAAGTCGACCATGCCGGCACCCGTGATGTTCGCCTCGATCTCGGACCGGATGACCTGGCCCGGGTGGGTGCTCGGGTAGTACAGCCACAGGTGCATGCCGTCGGCCACGATCACATCACCAGGCGGGTCCGCGAACTCCATCTTGAAGCGACCCCGACCCTTCTGGTACCACATGCCGCTGCCCTCGCGGCGCCGACCAAGCAGAGGGATCTCGATCGTCTGTTCGAACCCGGCCTGCATCGATTCGAGGGCTTCGTAGACCGATTCGGCTCGCTCGAGCAGAGTGCGCACATCCTGAGCGTCCGCCGCCGTCTGCGCTCGCGCGACACCGGGCGAGGCCACGGCTATGGCTGCCAGCGCCAGGGTGACCCCGGCGGTTGCGCACAGACCTCGGTCGTCGGACTTCACGCCCCCTCCCGATCATACGGTTGCCGAAAGCGCTTCCTCGGCTCCATCTACCCTTCCGCGCCCGGGGCCGTTCCGGTGTTCCCTTCCGGCGGCGGACCTCCGCCGTCGACGTCGACGGCGTCCGCGGCGGCAGAGGCCGCACGCAGATCCTCACCGCTGAGCACCGTCCCGAGCTGGGCGGGGGAGACCATCACTTCGCGGGGCCGGGAGCCATCGGGAGGACCCAACACTCCCACGTCATGCAGCTGGTCGATAATGCGGGCGGCGCGACCGTACCCGATCTTCAGTCGTCTCTGAAGCAGGCTGGTGGAACCGGACCCGTTGGCGACCACGATCTCCGCCGCCTTCTGGAAGTACGGGTCCCAGTCCGCGCGGACTTCCTCGCTCACATCGACCTGGCTCTCCTGGATTTCCAGGTCGCGGACCTCCTCCAGGATATCGCTTTCCTCGGTCGGATCGACGGCCCGTGCCGCGGCACGCTCCCGGTACCATCCGATCAGGCGCTCCGTCTCCCCGGTCTGAAGGAACGCGCCCTGGATGCGGTGCGGGTCCGATTCCGCGGGCTCCAGGAAGAGCATGTCCCCGTTGCCCAGCAGGCTCTCCGCCCCGTTCTGGTCGATGATCGTTCGGCTGTCGGTCTTGGAGGCCACACGGAAGGCTATGCGACACGGGAAGTTCGCCTTGATCAGTCCGGTGATGACGTTCACCGACGGCCTCTGGGTGGCCACCACGAGGTGGATCCCGACGGCACGTGCCTTCTGGGCGAGAATCGCGAGGGGCGTCTCGACCTCCCCCTGCACCGTCATCATCAGGTCGGCGAGCTCGTCGATCACCAGGACGACGTAGGGGAGGATGCCCTCGTCGTACGGTCGCCGCCCCCATCCTCCCGGCCGTTCCAGCTCGTCTCCGGCGTGGATTCGTCGATTCAATTCGACCACGTTGCGACACGAGTTCGCCGAGAGCAGGCGGTAGCGCCGCCCCATCTCATGCACAGCCCAGCGAAGGACCGCCGCCGCGTCGGCGTTGTCCGTCACCACGGGGTGGCGAAGGTGGGGGAGGTCGTTGTAGACGACGAGCTCCACCATCTTCGGATCGACCAGCAGGAGGCGGAGGTCCCGCGGACTGTACCGGTAGACGAGACTCGTGATGATCGTATTGATGCACACGGATTTCCCGGAGCCCGTAGCGCCCGCTATCAGGAGGTGGGGCATGCGGGAGAGGTCCGCCGTGTACGGGTCGCCGTCGAGATCGCGTCCCAGTCCGAGCGGCAGTTCGGCACGGCTCCTGCGCCATGCCGGAGACTCCAGAATCTCCCGCAGCTGCACGATCTCCGGTTCCGGGTTCGGGACCTCGACTCCCACGGCTCCCTTGCCAGGGATCGGCGCCACGATGCGCACGGACGGGGCCTTCAGAGCCAGCGCGAGGTCGTCGGCGAGGGCCGCGATCTGGCCCACCTTCACGCCTTCGGCAGGAATGACCTCGAATTGGGTGACCACGGGACCCGTGGTCCAACCACCGATCGTGCACTCGACCCGGAAGGTGGCGAGCTTGTCGATCAAGATCTGACCGAGCCGTTCGAGCTGCCCCGTTGCGAGGCCCGGTCCGGCGCGCTCGGGCAACTCGAGAAGCTCGAGCGGCGGTAACTCGTCCTCGTCCGGATCCCCATAGTCCGGTAGATGAGGGGGAAGCTCGCCTTCCTCCGCAGGGGAGAGGGGCGCGACCTCGGGAGTGTCCTCGTCTTCCGGTTCCGGCGCCGGCGTCGGGGGGGGCTCCCACGGGGATTCCACCGGCAAAGGGTCAGACCGTGCCCGGTCCGCGAGCCGATTCCGTAGAGCCGCCCACGCGCCGAGCGCCGCGTGCCATGCCGTACGGGCAAGCCTCGAGAGGCCTCGGGAGGCAAGCGCGGCCAGATTGCGCGGCGAGATCCCCAGGGTCAGGACGATGAGCGCGAGGATCAGCGCCCCGACGATCAGCTGCGCACCTACCGTGCCAAAGGCAGTCCGCAGGGCTTCCGCCGTGGCCCGCCCCATCCATCCGGCACCGGCGCCGGTCCCTCCCGCGGCCATGCCGACAAACCACCAGCCGGCGGGGAGGAACAGCATGGCCCCGCCGAGGAGCACGGACCAGCGAATCGCCGTGCCCCGCTCGAGAACCCCGAAGCACCACAGCGCCCATACGAACGCGGGCAGTGCCACGAGCAGGGCCGACAGCCCGAACACGAAGCCGAGACTGCTCCGCAGGAGCTCTCCCGCCGGCCCGATCAGGTTCCCCGCGTCGGTCCGGCCGAACAGCAGCGGCGGAAGGAGCGCCAGCGAGATCAGTACGCCGAGGGCTATCAATCCGATGCCGAGCGCCTCCCGGCGCTGACGCTCGTTCACGCGCCCCTCCCGCCTCGCACGTCCGGTTTCGCTGCGGACGTCACGCTCCCTCCCGCATGCGCTCCACGAAGTGGGTGTCGATGTCGCCGGCCACGAAATCCGGGTGTCGCAGCACTTCCCGGAGGAAGGGAATGGTCGTCTTCACCCCCTCGATGATGAACTCTTCCAGCGCCTGATTGGCCCGACCGAGAGCTTCCTCACGGGTTGCGCCGTGCGCGATCAGCTTGCCGAGGAGCGAGTCGTAATACGGGGGAACCATGTACCCGGCGTAGACGTGTGTGTCGATGCGGATCCCGGGACCGCCCGGCGCATGAAAGGTAGTGATGGATCCGGGCGACGGCCGGAAGTCGTGCTCCGGGTCCTCGGCGTTGATCCGGCACTCGATGGCGTGGCCGTTCATGGTCGGCGGGGCGCTCAGGCGGAGTCGGTCGCCCGCGGCCGACCGGATCTGTTCCTTGACCAGGTCCACGCCCGTGACCATTTCCGTCACCGGGTGCTCCACCTGGATCCGCGTGTTCATCTCCATGAAGTAGAAGTCTCCGCTCTCGGCAAGCAGGAACTCCACGGTGCCCGCGTTGGAGTAGCCGATCGCCTGGCCGGCCCGCACCGCGGCCTCGCCCATGGCACGGCGCATGTCGGGAGTCAGAGCGGGGCTTGGCGCCTCTTCGACCAGTTTCTGGTGCCGTCGCTGGATGGAGCAATCCCGTTCGCCGAGGTGGATCAGGGTTCCGTGACTGTCGCCCAGCACCTGAATCTCGACGTGGCGGGGCCGCTCGACGAAACGCTCCAGATAGACACGGGCGTCGTTGAACGCCGCTGCCGCTTCGTTTCGAGCCATGTTGAACGTCCGCTCCAGCACGTCTGCTGACGCGGCGACCCTCATTCCCTTTCCGCCGCCCCCGGCCGCCGCCTTGATGATGACCGGGTATCCGATGCGCGCCGCGTCCGCCCGCGCTTCGTCCGGAGAGTCTACGGCGCCTTGCGAGCCAGGAACTACCGGGACGCCGGCTTCGATCATGGAGCGCCGCGCCTCGGCCTTGTCGCCCATGCGCCGGATCTGCTCGGCCGTCGGGCCGATGAACACGATCCCGCTGCGCTCGCAGATTTCTGCGAACTCGGCGTTCTCGGCCAGGAAGCCGTATCCGGGATGAATCGCCTCGGCGCCTGTGATCTCGGCCGCGGCTACGATGCGGGGAATGTTCAGATAGCTGTCCCGTCCGGCGGGCGCCCCGATGCAGATATCCTGGTCGGAAAACCGTACGTGCAGGGAATCACGGTCGGCCTCGGAATAGACGGCGACGGTGCGGATTCCGAGCTCCCGGCAGGCCCGGATCACCCGCAGCGCGATCTCGCCGCGATTGGCGATGAGAATCTTCTCGAACACCGCGGGCGGCCGCTCAGTCAGGCTCGATGCGAAACAGGACCTGACCGAACTCGACGGGATCCGCGTTCTCGACACAGATCTCGCGAACCGTCCCGGCGACCTCCGTCTCCAGCTCGTTCATCAGCTTCATGGCCTCCAGGATGCAGAGAGTCTGACCTTTTTCCACCCGGTCCCCCATCTCCACGTAGGGGGGCGCGTCGGGGGCCGGTGACCGATAGAACGTCCCGACCATGGGCGAGGACACCTCTGTGAAGCCGGCACCGGCCGATTCAGGTGGGGGTTCCGCCGTCTCCGCGAGGGGGGTCGGCGACGGATTGGCCGCCGGCGGTCCGGTCGATGCCGCCGCGGCCGGGGCGATGCCCCCCGTCAGCTGAACCGGAGGAGATTTGGAGATCCGTACGCGCTTGCCCAGCCGCGAGATCTCCAGCGAGTCGATCCCCGACTCGTCCACCATGTCGATCAGACGTCGGATCCACTCCAGGTCGATCATCGCGTCACCCGCTCCAGATACTTGTCGATGGTGCGATCCACCCTGATCATATCACCAACGTCGATGAACAGGGGCACCTGGACGACGGCGCCGGGCGCCAGCCTGGCGGGCTTCGTGCCGCCCTGCGCGGTGTCGCCCTTCACGCCGGGATCCGTCTCCACGACCTCCAGCTCGACGAACTGGGGCAGCTCGACGGCCAACACGTCTCCGTCCCGGGTCAGCCCCTCGCACTCCATGTTCTCCTGGAGATAGGCAAGCTCCTCCCGTCCGACGATGTCGGCCGACAGCGGAGTTATCTCGAAGGTCTCCATGTCCATGAAGTAGTACAGGCTCCCGTCCGTGTAGGAGTACTGCATGGGTCGGCGCAAGAGACGCACCTCATGGACTTTCTCGCCCGCGCGGAACGTCCGGTCCACCACACCACCGGTGAGGACGGACTTGAGCTTCGTGCGCACGAAGGCCCCACCCTTTCCGGGCTTGACATGCTGGAAGTAGGTGATCTGGTAGAGCGTCCCGTCGAGCTCGATCACCATCCCGTTCCTGAAACTCGATGTATCGGCCATGACGTCTCCCGGCCTTCGTGCGCCGCCGATTGCGACGGGTCAGAGTTCCTGCAGGGAAAGCGGATACCGCGTCAACGCCCGACCGGCCCCTTCTTCGACCAGCACGACTTCCTCCAGTCGGACGCCCCCTCGGCCCGGAAGATATACACCGGGCTCGATCGTGACCACGTTTCCCGCTTCGAGCGTGTCGCGTGAACGGGCGTTGATGCGTGGATGCTCATGTACCTCGAGGCCGACTCCGTGACCCGTTCCGTGCCCGAAGTTCTCGCCGTAGCCGGCGGCCTCGATCACCTGGCGGGCCGCCCGATCCACGTCGCGGACGGGCACCCCGGCCGCCATCGCCGTCACCGCCCGATCCACTGCCTCGCGCACGATCCCGTGAATCTCCCGCTGCCACTGATCGCTCCCACCCAGCACGAAGGTCCGGGTCACGTCCGAGCAATACCCGCTCACCACGGCACCGAAATCGATGAGCAGCAGGTCTCCCTCGCGCAGTGCTCGCTCGCCCGGCCGCGCGTGGGGGAGGGCGCTCCGTTCGCCCGCCGCCACGATGGGCTCGAACGGCAGCGCTTCCGACCCGTTCCGCAGGAGACGATACACGAGCTCGGCGGCCACATCCCTCTCCGACACACCCTCGCTGACGGCGCCGACAGCCTGGCTGAGAGACGTCTCGGCAACCTCGACCGCCCGCTGGATCGCCGCGATCTCTCCCGCGTCCTTCGCCGAGCGCAGTCCGCTCACGATGGGTCCTGCCGGCTCCCATATCACGCCGCCGCAACCTTCCCCTATGGCTCTCCGGTCACGCACCGTGAGGTCGTGCTCCTCAAAGCCGATGCGTGATGCCGGGCCTTCGTCGAGACAGCCTGCCAGAGCCTCGAACAGGTCGTTCTGTGCCATCACCACCGCGATCTCGGAATCGACCTCCTCGGAGACCTGCGTGGCGTAGCGAAAATCGGTGATCAGGGTCGCGGATCCCGGCTCCACCAGGAGCAGGGCGGCGGATCCGCTGAAGCCGGACAGCCAGCGCACATCCGACAATTGGCTCAGCAGCAGGCCATCCAGCCGCTGCTCGTGCAGTCGGTCGCGCACCCGTCGTAAGCGGAGGCTTCCACCACTCCAGGTGGAATCGACCTTCACCGAGCCTCGCGCAGGTGGGTCAACAGTGCCCGCAGACCCAACGCGTAGCTATGGGCTCCGAAGCCGCCCACGACGCCGCGCGCGGCGTCCGACAGGAGGGATCGGTGTCGGAAGGGCTCGCGGGCCCAGATGTTGGTCAGGTGGACTTCCACGAAGGGCACGTCCGCCGCCAGCAGCGAGTCGCGCAGCGCCACGCTGGTGTGAGTGAACGCCGCCGCGTTGACAAGCAGACCGTCCTGCCCGGAACCGACATCCCGCACCCAATCGGCCAGCTCGCCCTCGTGGTTCGACTGAAAGGCCGTGACTCGAGCGTCGAGCTCCCGGGCCAAGACATCCAGATCGGCCAGTATCTCGTCGAGGCACTCCGCTCCGTACAGATCCGGCTCGCGACGCCCCAACAAATCCAGGTTGGGACCGTTGAGCACGCCGATGCGCAGTGGACCGTGAACGCTCATTCGGAATCGGGGAGGTCCTGAATCCACTGGCGCGCGAAATCGCTCAGCGGCTCACCCTCTGCGGGTTCTCCCGAGACCTCGCCGGGCTCGTGCTCGGCGAAGGGCGAGGCGGGCTCGCGCGGCATATCGTCGTCCTCCGGGACTCTCTCTGCGGCGATCATCTCGACGTCCGTCCCGGACTCCGGCAACGGGAGCTCCCTGGCCCGTTCCTCGCCGGTCCGGAGCATCCGGCGAAGCTCGTCAGCCACGGGAGGACCCGAAGGTCCGCCGTAGGGCGCCGGCGCCTCGACCGATTCCATCGGGTCCCGGTCGCGGGCCTGCCTGCCCCTGGGTGATGCGGCGGCGTCCTTCACTTCCGCGAGCCGCGCCCGCAACTCGAGATCCTCCGGCGAGTCACGCAGAAGCTCTGCGTAGATTTCCTCGGCCTCCCGGTAGAGCCCTTGTTCCGCGTACAGGTCCGCCATGGTGCGCGTCAGCAGGTCGGCGTCGCGCGAGGGCTCGGTTCCCGCGTCCGGAGGTCTCTCCTCAAACCACCAGGTGTCTTCCGCCCTGATGGTCTCGGGAACATCGCCATTCAGGATTGCCTCGATTGCCTCATCGGCCGGCCGGTTCCCCGCCACGAGAGGCCCGCTCGAGCTGTCTGTCGACGTGTCGCCGGTCGTCTCATGCTCGAGCCGCAGAGCCTCATCCGTCGGAGTGGCGCCCGGCTCCGGGACGTCGCTCACCGCGGCTTCCGGTGGTTCGGTCGGTTCCGGCTCATCCGCGACCGAGGCCCGGAGCTCCGCGAGTCGGCGGCGAGCCTCGAAGTTGGTCGGATCCAGCAGCGCCAGGCGCTCGTACCAGCGCCCGGCCGTCTCGAGGTCTCCGCGCTCGTCCGCCAGCGCGCCCAGCTCGCGCACGGCCACGAGATTCTGACCGTCCAACCCCAGCACGCGGCGGAAGGCGGCCACGGCTTCGTCGATTCGACCGAGATCCTTGAGGGTCCGGCCGTGCACGATATGGCCGCTCGGGTATTCCGGGTGTCGATCGATTCCATCCTCGAGGATCGTCAGCGCACGGTCCGGCTGGCCCGCCTTCCGGTACGCGTCGGCGAGGCGCGCGAACACGAGGCCCTCCGGGTGGCCACGGTATTGCTCCTCGAAGCGCTGGATTTCCTCGTGCGGGGACGAATCAGGGTCCATGAGGTCATCGGGTTTGAGGTTCGAACGCCGAGCCGCTACGGTGGGCGGGACCGTTGGCAAGTTACCGGGCCGCGTTCCGGAGTGTCAACGTGATGGCGCGCGGTCGATGTTGCCTCGCCCCGCGGCCTCAAATAGGTTTTCCCGGTTCCGTCAGGACCGGCTGGAGCGGTTCCAGACGCCCGTGCGCCTCCGTGTTATTCACGCGAAGGAGCACGGGCGACACGTTCTTAGAAGGAGTCGGTAGCCGCATGATGATGCGCTCGATTCGAGCGAATACGAAGTGGATCATGCTGTTTCTTGCCGTCGCGTTCGCCGCGTGGCTGGTACTGGACTGGGTTCAGAGTCGTGACACGGCCGCGGCCGTCGGAGTCAACCCGGTCATCGCAGTGGTCAACGGAGAGGAGATCCGCTACGTCCGCTGGAGCACCACGTACGAGACCGCGCTCAACAATGCCCGTGCGGTGCGTGCCGGCGCCGTCCTCACGGACGAGGAGTCGCGGCAGGTTGAGCAGGCGGCGTGGGACCAGATGATCGACGACATCCTGATCGAACAGGAAATCGGTCGGTTGGGAATCGAGGTCACCGATGCGGAGGTACAGCAAGCGTTCCGGCTGTCGCCGCCACCGGATCTGATGCGGTTTCCGGCGTTTCAGACGAACGGACAGTTCGATTACGGCAAGTATCAGCAGTTCTTTGCGGACCCCAGCGTGGACGAGCAGCTCCTCCTCCAGATCGAGACCTACTATCGACAGACGCTGCCGCGGTCGCGCCTGGGCCAGATGCTTCAGCAGGGCGGCGCCGTAAGCGACTCCGAGCTATGGCAGGAGTTCCGGGACCGTAACGAGACGGCCACGGTGACGTTCGCCACGGTCACGGATGCGTCCGCGGGCGTCGAGGTCGTGGTTACGGACGACGAGATGCGCCGGTACTACAGGGAGCACGAGGCGGACTTCGAGCGCCCGGCGACCGCGACCATCGACATCGCCAGCTTTTCCACGACGCCCGGCGCCCGGGACACGGCCTATGCCATGGCCGCCGCGGACTCCGTTCGAGCCGAGATCCTAGACGGAACGACGACGTTCGAGGACGCCGCGGCAGACCACTCCGCCGACGCTGCGACCCGCGACCAGGGCGGCGAGCTGGGCCGGTTCCAACCGGGTCAGATGCTTCCGGCGTTCGAGGAAGCAACGAGGGGGCTCGCGGTGGGAGAGATCTCCGAGCCCGTGACCTCGCAGCAGGGCTTTCACGTTCTCCAGGTCACGCAACGGGTCGGGGATACCGTAACAGTATCGCATATTCTGTTTCCCGTCGTGCTGTCCCCGGACGGCGAGGACGAGCTGTTCGATTTGATGGACGACTTCGAGGGAGTGGCCCTGGTGGACGGAATCCGGACGGCCGGCGACTCTCTGGGTGTCGAGGTGGCAACGGACGTCACCGTCACGGAAGGGTTCGACTTCGTTCCGGGAGCGGCGGCGCTGGGCGTGGGCGTGGACTGGGCCCTGAATCCGGCGTCACCGCTCGAGGAGGTCAGCGAGTACTTCCAGAACGCTACCGGCTATCACATCCTCGAAGTCGTCCGGCGCGCTCCCGGAGGTACCTTTTCGCTCGAGGAAGTGCGGGGTCAGATCCGTGAGATCCTGGCTCGGGAAAAGCGCGCCGAGCAGGCCATGCAGGCCGCACGCGCCCGCATCTCGGACGTCGAGTCAGCTGAGACGCTGGAGGCCGCGGCCGGAGAGCTCGGCTGGACCGTAGGGACGGCCGGACCGTTTACGCGACTCGAATTTGTCGCTGGACTGGGTCGCGATACCGAGGCTGTGGGCGCGGCGTTCGGCGCCCCGGTGGGTGCGGTCGTGGGCCCGTTGGATGCGGCGGAGACGATCGTGTTCCTGCGAGTGGACGAGCGCGTGGAGGCCAACCCGGAGATGTTCGTCGCCGTCCGAGAGCAGCTTCGTTCGCAAGTGCGGTTTCAGCTGGCGCAGCAGCGGGCGACCCAGTGGATAGAGGGTCTGCGTGAGAACGCCACGATCGTGGATCGCAGGGACCGCCTGAACAGCCAGACGGCAGCTTTGTAGGAAAGGGCGCAAGGGGGGGCGGCGCGGGTCGTCGAGAAGGCAGCGGACGCGGGTCCGCTGCCTTCTCGGAGCGCGGCGGGCGATCCCGATCACGCGTGTGGCTGGTTCTCCTTCTGACTCTCGGTCGATGGAGTGCGGTCCGTCGCATCGTCGCCACTTCCGATTTCCTTCAGCTCGTCCTGCACGTCTTTCATCGAGCTCTTGAACTCCCGGATCCCCTTGCCGAGCGAGCCTCCGATCTCGGGGAGGCGCCGGGCGCCGAACAGGAGCAGGACGATGAACAGGATGATCATGACTTCCCACATCCCCAGATTGCCGAAACCCATGGCTTCTTCCTCCCGGTGACGGACCTTAGAGCAGGGACTTGGCGAACCACGCCAGTAGTAGTACGCCCACGACGCTCAGAATGTTCAGGCGGATCACCAACGGACCCACGGTGAGGGCGATGATCAGCAGGTCGACGGTCAGCGGGCCGAGAGAGGCGGCCACCGTGGTCACGAAGAACTCGCGCGCGGCGCTCGCCGGAAGCGTGAGCGCCACGAGCTCCGTGAGCAGCGCGCCGAACAGAAACCCTCCCGCGACGATGAGAGCTACACGCTTCGCGGACGGCCTGCGCCGGCCTCCGAAATCCATGGTCATTTGCGACGCCCCACTACGAAGTCCACCGCCTGATCGAGAATGCGCACGGCCGGCTCATCGGGCAACGCCGCCAGCCGTCGTCTGGCGGCCTCGGCGTAGTCCCGGGCCTTTCCCTCGGCGTAGGCCAGTCCGCCCGCAGTTCGCACGATGCCGACGACTCGATCGATCTTCTGGTCCGACGGGTGAGAGTCGGCGAACACCTCTTCCACGGCCTTTCGCCCCTCGTCATCGAGGTGCGGGAGGGCCGCTATGAGTGGCAGGGTCACCTTGTGCTCACGCAGATCCAGCCCGCTCGGCTTGCCTGTGACTTCAGCGGTCTGGGTATAATCCAGCAGGTCGTCCGTGATCTGGAAGGTCATGCCCAGGTCCCGTCCGTACGACGCCAGCGCCTCCCTGTGCTCCGACGCGCCGTACATCGCTCCCAGCTCGCAAGCGGCGGAAATGAGCGAGGCCGTCTTCCCGTCGCACAGCAGGTAGTAGTCGTCCTCGGTGGCTCCCAGCGTATCGTGTGCCACCAGCTGTCTCATCTCGCCGATCGACATGCGATTGGACGCGTCGGCCAGAAGTCGCACGGCCTCCACCCGGCCAAGCTCCGTGATCTCCACCAGGGCCCGCGAATACAGGTAGTCGCCCATGATCACCGCTACCTGATGGCTCCACCGCGAGTTCACGGTCGGCATCCCTCGGCGCTCCGGCGAGTGATCCACCGCGTCATCGTGCACGAGCGTCGCCAGGTGCATGAGTTCCACGACGGCGGCCAGCCGGACGGCCTCCGGGGCCGGTCTGCCTCCGACGGCGTTGCTCAGCAGAACGAGCGTGGGGCGAAGGAACTTGCCCCGCGCCGAGAGCACGTAGTCGCTGACCTCGTTCACGGCCCCGAAATCGGCTTCCACCATGGCCGCGAGGTCTCGCTGGACCGCCTCCAGGCGCTCCGCGATAGGTGTTCGGAGGTCCTCCAGCGTCGGAATGGCAGCCTCGAGCATTCGCCTCCCCGGTCTGTCGAACGGCTCTGTCCAGGCCAGCGGATGCGCGGCCGACCGGAACATACCGTTACCGGGAGAGAGTGGACAACAGTTGTGCGGCCTTCTCATGGGAGGAGTCGTTGCGTACCACTCTATCCAGGCACTCCCGGGCCTGCTGTCGATCGCCCGCTCGCAGGTGAGCCACGCCCAGGAGGTACAGGATGGGGATCCGGTCCGCCTCCTCGCCCGGCTGGGCGGCGGCCGTGGCCAGTATCCGCCGGGCTTCCTCGTAACGTCGGAGCTCGATCAGGCACTCCCCGAGCAGCTCGTAGGCGAGAAGCGGCTCGCGTAATCCGTGCGCGGCGAGCCGGAACTCGCGGGCCGCCTCGTCCCACATCTGCATCTGTCGGAAAGCCACTCCCAGCTCGTAGTGCGACTCGTAGTCCGGTCCCTCGGCTTCCTCGGGCCCGGAGGCCTCACGCAGGTCGTCGAACATCTGGTCGAATTCGCGCGACGATTCTCCCGACTCGGCGGCCGGTTCAGCACG
>JBDGXC010000007.1:0-72628 GCA_039584815.1 Gemmatimonadota bacterium | reverse complement strand
TCGTAGTACGGGAAGAAGATCCGATCCTGCAGCCCGCTCTCGTCCACGGCCCGGGCCAGGGCCTCGGCCTCCCGCCAGTCCAGCTCGCGCGGGAAGCCCTGGCCGGCGGCCCACGCCGTCTCGACGGGAAGGCTGGGGATGGCGAACGGATACAGCGTCGCGACGAGCACGACCGTGCCGGTCAGCCAGTGCTGTACCTCCTCGCCCGTGAACCGGTCGAGAAACCACGCGACGAAGACGCCCGCGATCGCCGAGGCAGCGACCGTCGACTGGAGGAAGAAGCGCAGCCCGTCCTGGAAAAGCCACGCCAGCGGCGCGATCGCCCACAAGAGAAGAAACAGGCCGCGCTCGCGTCGCCACAGGAGCCAAATCAGGCCCGGCGCCGCGAGGGCGTAGGTGAAAAGGGCGACGGATCCGGCCACATGGCCGCGCTGGCCATTGTACCAACCGAGGTGTACGAGAACGTGGACGATGTACGGAGACGCGAGGACCAGCGTCAGGCACCCGGTAATGACGAGCCCGCGCCAGCGTCGAGTGAGAATCGCGGCCAGCAGGATGCCGAGCCCGATGACGGGCGCTCCTCCCAGGTGCACGTACGTGGTCAACGCCCCGAAAAGAGCCGACCAGATGTAACGCTCCTCGAGGAAGAAGTGGATCGCCCAGGCCGAGAGGATGAAGATCCAGCCGGAGGGGACGCCCACGAAGAACGGGGCGGCGGAGAATATGTTCCCCATGAACAGGGCGCCGGCGAACAGCGCCGCCCGATCTCCCCCGAACCGGCGCGCGAAGAACACGGCCGTGAATACGGCGGCCGACCACTGCACGACGGCGAGGAGGGAGAACGCGAGCACGAAATCCCACCCGGCGCCCCCCAGGAGTCGGCCGAGGCCCGCGATCGCGACGTGCAGCGCCGGTCCCTGGAGGTTCGGCCGACCGGTCGGGGCCCAGTTCAGCGAGTCCCACCAGTACGTGCCGTGCTCGGCATACTGGCGAGCGAGCGAGATGTGGTAGCCCAGGTCGTTGTCGGCGAAGTAGTCCCGCAGCATCAACAGCAGAAGGACCGCGTGGATGGCGAACAGGAGACCCAGGGCGCGGCGCGCGCCCCTCGAATCGCGCTTCGATTCGGGAACGAGGCTCATGTTCTCCTCTTCTCACGAGGGACCGGCGCTGCCTCATAATGTTAACATGAATGATGCGGGGTCCGGAATGGAGACGTGACTCACGAGCTTGGCTCGCCCCGCGGGCCGGGAGGTACGGTGGACGACAGACCAAGGCTGCGGCGCAGCGATCGCTCGACCGACGACATGCGGATCGCGGAGCTCCTTCGGAAGGCACCGGTCGGAGTCCTCGCGACCGTCGACGACGGACAGCCGTTCGTGAACTCCAACCTGTTCGTGTTCGACGAGGCCCGGCGCGCCCTGTATCTGCACACGGCCCGCGCCGGGCGAACGAGGGACAACGTCCGGTCGGACGAGCACGTCGCGTTCACGGCCTTCGAGATGGGCCGGCTCCTCCCGGCGGACGAGGCCCTCGAGTTCAGCGTCGAGTACGAGGGGGTCGTGGTGTTCGGAAGGGGGGTCGTGGTGGAGGATCCGGCGGAGGCCGAGCGGGGCCTGCAGCTGTTGCTCGACAAGTACGCTCCGCACCTGCGTCCAGGCCGTGACTATCGTCCGATCACGGCGGACGAGCTGCAACGCACGAGCGTCTTCCGCATCGACATCGAGTCCTGGAGCGGCAAGCGGAAGGAAGCGCCGCCAGACTTCCCGGGCGCCTTTCTGTACGAGGAGCGCGGGAGACCGGTGGGCGAATCCGACTGATCGCGTCGCTTCCGGCGGGAGCGACCCTGCGATATGCTCCGGCGCTATGAGCACGACGAAGAACACCCGATTCAAGACCGTGGCCCTGCCCGTCGAGCACGGCGGATGGGGATTCCTCGCCGAGCCCCTCGTGCTGGCTCTGCTGGTGGCACCGTCAGTCGGAGGTGTGGCAATCGCCGGCGCGACGGGCGCGATGTTCCTGATTCGGCATCCGGCCAAGCTGTTCTGGCGCAACCGTCACCGACTCGATGTCTCGCCCCGGTTTCGAGTGGCGGGAGGCTTCGCGGTGCTCTACGCGGCGATCGCGCTGGTCGGCTTCGCCGTCGCGGCGGGTGTCTCGGGGTGGAAGCCACTCCTTCCGTTCGTCATCCTGAGTCCGCTGCTCGTCCTGTACGCCGCCTACGACGTGAGCAACCGGGGAAGACGGCTCCTCCCAGAACTCGCAGCGCCCATGGGACTCGCCGCCGCGGCACCCGCCATCGCCCTCACCGGGGGCTGGGAATGGGACTCGGCGTGGGCGCTGTGGGCCATCCTGCAGGCACGGGCCGTTCCTTCCATTCTCTATGTACGCGCGCGGTTGCGACTCGAGCGCGGAGCCCGGATCGACCGCCGACCTTCGGCGTGGGCCCACGTCGCGGCCGTCGCCACGGTCGCGTGGCTGTGGTGGATCCGGCTGGCCCCGCTCCTGGCCGTGGCAGCGCTCGTCGCGCTGCTGGCTCGCTCGATCCGGGGGCTATCGGCGAGGCGCACCCCGGCTCGCGCGAAGCAAATCGGGTTCGCGGAGCTGGCCTATGGCCTCGTATACGCGGCGGCGGCCGCCCTCGGCTTTCGCGTCGGGCCGTAGCCGGCGGCGAACCGGAGACTCCAGCAGGAGACGGCTCGATCGGACGAGTCATGCCGGGAAGCGGCCCTCAGTCACCTATCTTATGAGCACTTCGTCGGTCCCTGCGAATGACGTCCCGTTCGCTTCGCCCTGCAGGGTCAGCACGACGATTTCGGCGCTCACGAACCCACCGTTCGCCAGATCGTCCATGAGGTCCTGCGTGAGGAAATGGAGCACGGCGTCATCGAGGCCGTCGCCGTCCACGTCCTCCCACGAGGCCATCGGCTTGCCGTGCTTGTTGGTGGCGACTGGCGCGTCGTCGTCATCCTCTCCGTCCCCCAGGGTGACCGTCGCGGGTTCGATCGCCGTCGCGTCGAACGAGACTCCGTCCCCCGTGGAGAGCACCACCACGGCGATCTTGCCCTGGCTCTTCGAGTTGATGGGAGGAGGCTCATCGCCATCGCCGGGCTTGACCAGCACCGCCGGGTCGAGGACGTCGGCGAGGGTACAGCCCACATCGTACTCCACGACGTAGCCGGGCGTGGTTTCGGCTCGATTCAGATCGCTCCACGTCGGTTCGACGCTGAAACCGAATCCGCCGGTCCCGCCGGTGAAATGCGCGGCATCCTCCCCGGCCTCCGGGCCGAGTGGCGAACTGTCGTCCGGCTGGCCGACCGTCCAGTTGTCGTAGGCAAACGTCTCACCGGATACCCAGGACCATCCGCCGGCCGGCTCGGCGCTTCCCGGCGGCTGCTCGGCGCCGATCCAGTAGCCACTCCCGGCGAAGGGAATCGCATCGGGCAGGTTGGCAGCGATGAAGTCGTTCTCTTCCTGCGAGGTGATCGAGACCAGGTATCCCTGGCAGCCATCGTCGCTCGTGGACTCGGCCGCCGTCTTCGCGTCGGCCCACGTGATGCCGTCGTCCACGAGCACTGCCTCGTATCGGTGACCGTCGGCTTCGTTCAGCACGGGCACGAGGCCCAGCACGGAGGCGGCCACCGGCCGTGTGCCGTCGGAGGTGCCGTCCGCCGTTCCCGGGTCCACCGGTGCCGTGTCGCAGGCCGCCATCGCGCAAACGGTGAGCACCGGGAGGCTCCAGCCAAAAGTTCTCATGTGTCGGCCTCGGTAGGGAGGGTCGATGTCAGACGATCGCGACCTTCGCTGCCGCAACCGGCGTGCCGGCCCGACCGACCGGATCGAGCATCCTCAAACCGAGTTGTGAGAAGGACTTACGGAGTGCGCGGCGGAGTCGCGACAGCCGGTACGGACGGGAGCCGGTGCAGCGCCCCGCAAACATTGCGCAGGCGGGAGTTGCCATGCCACGGCGGCGCCGGGCCCGTCACACGCGGTCGAGGAGCCGCTGGAACCGCGGGTGCTCACGCAGGGAGTCCAGGTCCGGATCCTGTTCGATCCAGTCCCGGTTGCCGAAGCCGGCGTCGACGGCCCGCTCCAGGCACTTGATCGCTTCGTCGGCCTGGTCCTCCAGGGCATACAGGCAGGCGACGTTGTAGCGAACACCTGCGTCCTGCGGATCGATCTCGAGCGCCCGCTCGGCCCATTCCAGACCCGCGGGCCGATCTCCAACGCGGCACAGGGCCACGGCGCGCATGGTGGCAGCGCGGGGATCGTCCGGATTGAGCTCCATGTACTTCGCCGCTACGGCCAGGGCCTGGCCGTACCCTTCGACCGCCTCATCCTCGCGCCCGAGGGCCTCCAGCGCCTGGGCCGCGAAGAACGCCGCCTGGTAGTCCTCGCGGATCTCGGCTGCCTGCGCGAACAGCCGTGCGGCGTCCTCGAGCCGCCCCTGCTGGAAACACCCCCGCGCGTAGAAATAGTGCGCGCCGAACGCCATAGGATCGAGGCGAATCGCCGTCTGGAACTCCGCCTCCGCTTCCTCGAACTGCCTGGACTGCAGGAGCGCGAAGCCGTGGGCCGCGTGTGCCTCGGGGAGATCCGGATCCAGCTCCAGCGCCCGACCGCTGGCCTCCTCGGCCGTGGCCAGATCCGGGTCGGCGGACGGGTAGTACATGTTCAGGAGAGAGATCGAATCGGCCACACCGGCCCACGCGAGGGCGAACCCGGGATCGACCTCGATCGCCCTCTCGAACATCTGGCGTGCGTACTCGAGGCTGCGGCGCCTGCTCTGCCTGAAGAACTGCCGTCCGCGCAAGTAATAGTCGTACGCCTGAACATCCTCGGTGGGGTTCTTCGCCAGCGCCTCGCGCTCGTCCTGCTGCAGGATGCCACGGAGGGCTTTGACCACGTTCTCCGCTATCTCGTCCTCGATGGCGAAGACGTCCTTCATCTCACGGTCGAAGCGCTCGGACCACAGGTGATAGCCGCTCTCCACCTCCACGAGCTGCGTCGTGATCCGAAGACGATCGCCGGACCGCTGCACGCTGCCCTCGAGCACGGCGCCTGCCCCCAGCTCCCGGCCTATGGTCCGCACGTCTTCCGACTTTCCCTTGTAGGCGTTCGCGGAGGTGCGTGCCACGACCTGCAGGCCCTGCATGCGAGCCAGCTGGTTGGTGATCTCCTCGCTGATTCCGTCGCTCAGGTACTCGTCTTCGCGGTTGCTGCTCAGGTTGGTGAACGGAAGCACGACGACGTTGGTCGGATCCGCTTCCGCGGCGCGTGCGCGCGCCTCGCCTGCCGAGGCTCCGATCCGCCAGGCGAGGATCGCGACGATCGGAAGGAAGATGATCCAGGTGCTGACCACGATGTCCGTGACGCCGTTCGACGCGGCGAACCGGCCGACCGCCCAGTCGGTGAACTCGAGCAGACCCCATCCGGCGGCGAGATACACCCCCACGACCTGTGGGACTCGCCGTCTCATCAGCTCGGTTACCATTGGCGTGGACATCGGCTCCTCCGGCGCGAGGCGTCGAGTCGCGGACGCCGAGCCTGACCGCTTGGCCCGCCTGCCCTTCCGGACCTATCGTATAGACTCGCGGGAGTCCAGCCAGCGGTGCGGGACTGCCACGGCCCACGTGGTTTCATCCGGCACATACACTCCGGGAGATGACGATGCATACACCGGAAGGATCCCAAAAGTCGCACCCGCGCATCACGCCCCTCGCGTTGATCTGTCTGACGGCCGTCTGCGCCACCTGCGACGGTTCCGACGCTGCGTCGGAGGCGGTTCCGACTCGATCCGAAGCGGTGGCGTGGCTGGACCAGGCGACGGCGGCACTGGAAGAGGAGCTCGTCGCTCGGTACGGAGAGGACCAGCGTGAGCGGGCCCGGCGCGGGGTCGGACAGGTGGCCGACTTCTGGCGCGACACGGACGGTTCGCGTGGAGAGTTCGAGGACTTCGTGCGCGCCAACTTCGCCGGCGAGTCCGAGACCCTGGACGCGATGTTCGTCCGCTTCCAAGGACTGCTGGAGCAGCTGGACGGGCACCTGCTGGAGATCAGCCTCGAGTTCAGGCGACAATCGGATCTGGACCTGGGCCCGATCCACCCGTTCGACGAGGCGTTCGCCGGATACGATCCCGGCGCGCACGTCAGTGAGGACTTCTTCGCCAACGGGCTCGCATTCGTCGTATTGCTCAACTTCCCGCTCACGACGCTGGAGCAACGCCTGACGGAGGGAGAGTCGTGGACCCGCCGCCAGTGGGCGGAGGTTCGTCTGGCCCAGCGCTTCTCGCGGCGTATTCCGGCCGACGTCAGGCTCGAGCAGGCGCGCGTGTTCTCCGCTGCCGATCAGTACATCGCCGAATACAACATCTGGATGCATCACCTGGTGGACGGCTCCGGGCAGCGACTGTTCCCCCAGGGCATGCGACTCCTGTCGCATTGGAACCTGCGGGACGAGATCAAGGCCAGCTACGGGGGCGGCGAGGAAGGCCTGGCGAAGCAACGCACGATCCAGAAGGTGATGGAGCGGATCGTGGACCAGTCAATTCCGGCGGTCGTCGTGAACAACCCGCACGTCGACTGGGATCCGTTCGCCAACGAAGTCCGTGCGGCAGAGTCTGTGGATTCGATCGAGGACCCGCCGGTGGACATGGTGATCTCGGCCGATCCGGAACCCGACACCCGGTACGCGGTTCTGCTGAGCTCATACCACGCCGCCCGTCTTGCGGACCCGTACTCGCCTACCGCACCGACCCACATCGCGCGCCGGTTCGACGAGGATCGGGAGATTCCCGAGGTGCGGGTGGAGGAGATGTTCGAGCAGCTTCTCTCCTCTCCGCTGCTGATGCAGACGGCACGCCTGATCGAGCGCAGGCTGGGCCGGGATCTGGAACCGTTCGACATCTGGTACAACGGATTCCAGCCGCGCGGGGAGCATCCGCAGGAGCAACTGGATCGGATCGTGGCAACGCGGTATCCGGGGCCCGCAGCCTTTGAACGGGACATGACGCGCATGCTCGTGGACCTGGGCTGGAGCCTCGACGACGCGTCGGCCATCTCGAGCCGTATCGTCGTGGAGCCCGCACGCGGCTCGGGTCATGCCTGGGGCGCCGGCATGCGGGGCACCGTGTCGCGGCTTCGCACGCGCGTCGGCCCCGATGGAATGGACTACAAAGGGTACAACATCGCCGTGCACGAGCTGGGGCATAACGTGGAGCAGACGATCTCTCTGTACGGCATCGATCACTTCACGCTGTCCGGCGTTCCGAACACCGCGTTCACCGAGGCGATGGCGTTCGTGTTCCAGGCTCGGGACCTGGAGCTTCTGGGCCTGGCGTCGTCGGATCCCGAGCAGACTGCTCTGAGCGCGCTCGACGACTACTGGGGGGCGTCCGAGATCGCCGCCGTCGCCCTGGTGGACATGCGTGTGTGGCACTGGATGTACGAGCACCCCGACGCCACAGCCGCCGAGCTCAAGCAAGCGACGCTGGACATCGCGCGCGATGTGTGGAACGAGTACTACGCGCCCCTCATCGGGGTGGAAGACCTTACCCTGCTCGCGGTCTATTCACACATGATCCACTCTCAGCTCTATCTGCCCGACTATCCGATCGGCCACATGATCGCCGTTCAGGTGGAGCAGCAGGTCGAGAGAGCCGGGACCGTGGGGCCGGAATTCGAGCGCATGACCCTCACGGGTGAGGTAGCGCCCGACCTGTGGATGAAGGAGGCGACGGGCTCGCCCGTCGGACCGGAGGCGATGCTGAATGCTGCGGAGCAGGCGCTGGCGGCGCTCCGTTAGTCCCGGCAGCGCATGACGGTGGGGATTCGATGCGGGGAGGGCGGCCACGTGGCCGCCCTCCGCCGTTGCGTCTTCGCCGGGTCCGGTTTTCACCCGGGTTCAAGCTCGAGTGGGGATCATCCCGCAGGAATGCCGAACAGGGCCTTGAACTGCCACGACCGGTTGCGCGCGGTGGCCCCGTCGAATGCGTCCGAGATCCCGATGGAATACCGACCGTCCAGGCCGAAGAACTTGCCGTTCTCAGACCGAACGAGGAATGCGAGCCCGAGCGGCCATGTCCACTCGGTGCCCTTGGCCCGGCCGCACGGATCGCTGAAAGTGTTTCCCTCGTCCTCGCCGCAGCTCACCTTGATGCCGAGCCCGATCCCGGTGTAGAAATTGAAATTCAGCCGGTCGTTGTCCGTCGGGATGACCGCCCCGACGAGGAGCGGGATGTCGATGTAGTCCAGGCGGGCGAGGTCCTTGCCGCCTTTCTGAACGTAGCTGACCTCGATGCCGACCGTGCTGTTGCGGCTCGCCCGGAACGCACCCCACACGCCCCCGAGGAAGCCCCAGCGCGAGCTCGTGTTGATGAACCCACCCTCGATATCGCTCGTGGTCGCACCGGCGGAGATTCCGACCGCCGCCCGACTGCGCGGTGCGCGCTGCGCGAAGGTCGGCGTGGCGATCACGAGGCTCGCAGCCAGCACGAGAGTTCCCAGCTTGATTCGGTTCATGTGATTCCTCTCCTGGTTGAGCGCGAGGCCGGCGGCACCAGCCTCGCTGCGTCGCTTCCGCGTCCAGCCCGCCGACGCGGGATCCCGTCAGCGTCCGGAAGCGGCCACGGCGTCGGCGGCTTCTTCGGTTTCGTACAGCATTCCCGCCACGATCTCGGCCACGATCCGGTCCGCGTCGTACACGACGTCCAGCGTGGCACGGATCGCTCGTACATCCACCATCACGTTGCGGCCCCGCTCGGGCAGATAGATGAAGTCGCGCGACAGGCCGTCGATGTTGCGATCGAAGTTGAGGCCGACCAGCTCGAGCTCCGGAGTGACGGCCGGCGAACCGCTGTTGCCTCCGTACGAGTCCGCTGTCGACACGAAGTTCAGCGGCGTGCTCAGATCGAGGCCTGCGGGCGGCATCTTCCAGCGCTCCGGCAGGTCCCACTCCTCGCCGAGCCCCTGCCCGCGCCCGTGCGCCACGTAGCGATCGTACAGACCGTAGAACGTCGTGTACGGCGGCGCCAGCGTGCCGTTGTACGGGTAGCCCCGGACGACCCCGTCCGCGATGCGCGGCGAGAACGAGCCGTCGGGGGGAACCGACCCGCCGTATGCGGCGAAGCGAGCGCGGCCGAGAGCGGCCTGCAGGGTATTCTCTTCCCCTTGCAGGGCGCCGATGACCTGCTCGTACGGGCCCGTGTACGGGAGCAACTCGGCCATCAGGGCCACCATCGGATCGTCGATCCCGAGCGTTCCGGTCTCGACCGCTTCGAGCGTCGACTCCCGATCGTACAGGACACTGCTCTCCAGAATCGCTCTCGCCGCCGCCTCCGGGTCGAGCCCGCCGAGCGTCGCGACCGTGAGCGGGTGATCCACACCCAGATAACGCTCGAAGTCGGCGAGTCGGTGCGCCAGGAAGCCGACCTCGAGCTCTAGCGGCCGATCCGCGATGCCGCTGAGCTCTTCCAACAGCGCGGCCAGCTCCTCCTCCGATGCGCCGCGCACCCGGGCGTCCAGCACGGCGACGGCCGCCATGGCGCGGGCCATGGTCAGCGAGCCGGCGCGCGTGTCACCCATGCTGCGGAAAGCCGCCGAGTATGCCGCGAGCTGCTGCTTGTCGGCCTGGATCGCGGCCAGCCGGTCGAATAGATCCCCATACTCCCCGCCGAGCGTCGGGTTCGACGCGATGTTCTCACGCAGCTTTCTCTCCGCGTCCGCCTTGCGGGCCATGATCACCGGATCGTTGAGGGCCTCGAGGCGCCCCGTGTACGCCTTGAGTGAGTTCGAGAGAGGGAACATGCTGGTGCGAATCCCCAGTTCCCGTGCCGCTTCCGGGAACGCCCGACGGTAGTCCGCCAGTACCTCGAGACGAGTCTCCAGCAGGTGCACGGCCGCCGGGACCGACACGTCCCGCTGGTATTCGAGCTGGGCTACCGTCTTGAGACGGTTGGTCTGTCCGGGGTTGCCGATGACGAAGACCGGATCTCCGGGCTCCACGCCCTCGCCCCACCCGAAGTAGTGCTCCGGCCGATACGGTTGGCCGTTCTCGTACACGCGCAGGAAGGCGAAGTCGAGATCGTAGCGTGGGTACGTGAAGTTGTCGGGATCACCCCCGAAGAACCCGAGCTGGAGCTCGGCCGCCACCACCAGGCGAACATCGGTGAAACGGCGAAACACGTACGCCGAGTAGCGTCCTCCGTTGTACAGGCCGATGACTTCGACCCAGATCGAATCCCCGTGCGTCGCGTGTTCCCTCTTCAGGCGCTCCTGAATCTCGGCGATCACCCGCTCGCGCGTCTCGTCCGGGGCGGCATCCGCAACGGAGTACACGTCATCCGTGATGTCGCGCACCTCGATCAGGTGATCCGCGTAGAAGTCCGGGATCGCGCGCTCCCCGGAAAGCGAGCGGGCGACGAAGCCGTCCGACAGAAGGTCCTCGCCCGCTCCGCTCACCTGCGCCACGGCGCCGCGTACGCAGTGGTGGTTGGTGGCCACCAGCCCGTGCGGAGACACGAACGAGGCCGAGCAGCCCGGAATGCGCAGCACCGACAGGCGGGCCCGCTCGAACCATTCCGGGCTCGCATCGAAGCCGTATGTGTCGCTGAAGTACTCGGTCGGCGGGTACTCGAACGTCCACATCTTGCCGTAGTCGAAGCGACCCGCCCGGATCGTGTCGAGATTCACGCCGGGCTGTCCCGACGCGGGCGCGGGCCCCACGATGAGGGCGGGAAGAGCGAGGATCGAAGAGAGGGCGAGCCGTACGACGCGCTCCCTGGTTCTGTGAAACTGGAACATCACTGCCTCCGGGACTCTATGCAGGACGACCGGCACCGAACTCCTCCCCTCCCGACCCGTGGTCGCGGGATGGCGGCCGTAAGATGTAGCCTCGGGGCCTACTTGTCACCCCGTGCTGCACCCACCATCCTGGGATCAGAGCGGCGCGCACGCGATCCTCGGGGCTGCGGTCGCCAAACCGTGACAGGCGAACGAGATGGACGCACAGGAAGCCAACCGTGCGGGCGAGGTCACGCAGCTTCTCCAGGCGGTACGGGATGGAGACGCGGACGCCCTCGATCGTCTGGTCCCCCTGGTGTACGGGGAGCTGCGGGACCTGGCGCAGCGCGAGCTGTACCGGGAAGTCCCCGGCCACACGCTTCACGCCACCGCGCTCGTCCACGAAGCTTACCTCAAGCTGGCGGGGAGCGGGATGCCCGCCTCGGACCGGTCCCACTTCCTGGCGATCGCCGCCCGTGCCATGCGGCAGGTGCTCGTGGATCACGCCCGGCGGCGCAAAGCGCTCAAGCGGGGAGGCGACGTGGTCCGCACCACCCTGACCGACGCGGGGGCGCCGGTCGAATTCCAGCCCGACGAGATGATCGCGCTCGACGAGGCGCTGGAGCAGCTGGACCCCCGGCAAAGACAGGTGGTGGAGTTCCGGTTCTTCGCCGGAATGGAAGAGTCGGAGATCGCCGACGTTCTCGACGTCTCCACGCGCACGGTCCGCCGGGAGTGGGTCAAGGCCCGGGCGTGGCTGTATCGGTCGCTGTACCCGACTGCCGGAGGCCCCGGACTGGAAGGCGCGTGATCCGGAGGCACAGGTGAGCGGCGACCGGCGCCGCCTGATCGACCAGCTGTTCGATCAGGTCCTCGACTCCCCCCCGGAGGCACGGGAAGAGATCCTGGCCCGGGCGGAGCGGGAGGACCCGGACCTGCGGCGTGAGCTGGAGTCCCTGCTCGCGGCCCACGAGCACCCGGCAGGGATTCTCGACAGTCCGGGGCCGCTCGACGCCCTCGGCCTCCCTCCCTCCCTCGAAGATGCCTCGATCGCATCCGCTCCGCTCCGTATCGGCATCTACCGTGTCGTGCGAGAGCTCGGACGCGGTGGGATGGGCGTGGTGTTCCTGGCGGAGCGCGACGACGGGCACTTCTTCCGACAGGTGGCGATCAAGGTCATCGGCGGGGGGCTGTCGGCGGACCTGAGGGCTCGCTTCGAGGCCGAGCGACAGATCCTGGCCAGCCTCGATCACCCCAACATCGCCCGCCTGTATGACGGCGGCGTGACCCCGGACGGCCATCCGTACCTCGTGATGGAATACGTGCCGGGCCTGCCGATCGATGAGTATTGCCGGGTGCATCGGCTGGACGTCTCCGAGCGGGTTCGACTGTTCTGCACGGCGGCCCGCGCGGTGCATGAGGCGCACCGCAGCCTCGTGGTGCACCGGGATCTCAAGCCGTCCAACATCCTCGTGACGCGAGACGGGGAGGTGAAGCTGCTCGACTTCGGCATCGCCAAGATCCTGGATCCGTCGGTGGTGGGAGGCGAGGCTCCGAAGACCCGGACGGGCCTGCACCTGATGACCCCGGAGTACGCGGCCCCCGAACAGGTGCTGGGTGGTCACATCACGACGGCGACGGACGTGTACGGGCTCGGTGTCGTGTTGTTCGAGCTCCTTACCGGCCGCCGCCCCCTGCAGATCGCCGGACGGTCCCCCGCCGAGTGGGCGCGAGTGATCCTGCAGGCGGCGCCTCCAACGCCCAGCTCGGTCGCCGAGCTGTTGTCGCCGCTCATCCCCCCCGACGGGCCTGCCGACCCGGCAGGAACGGCGCATGACGGGGACCCGGCCTCGACGCCGGCGGGAGAGGCCGGCCTGTATCTCGCCCTCGAGATTGACGCGCAAAGCATCGCCAGTCGTGAGGAACGGCAGAGGCTCCGACGCCGGCTCCGTGGAGACCTCGACCGCATCCTGCTCACGGCCCTCCGCAAGGAGCCGGAGCGCAGGTACGGCTCGCCGGCGCGTCTCGTCGAGGACCTCGAGCGGCACCTGGAGGGCCGACCGGTCGAAGCGCGAGCCGACTCCGCCGGCTACCGGATGCGAAAGTACGTGTCCCGGAACCGCGTCTGGGTGGGCGCCGCGGTCGTGGTGTTCGTGTCCCTCATCGGTGGCTCGGTGGCGGCCGTCACACAGGCTCACCGCGCGACCCGCCAGGCGGAGCTGGCGGCCGAGCAGCGCGACCTGATGTTCGAGCTGTTCCGGCTCTCGGATCCGACCGAAACCCTGGGCGATACGGTCACGGCGCGCGAGATCCTGGACAGGGGCACCGAGCGGATCGAAGGGGAATTCGGCGACCAGCCGGAGATGCAGGCCGCGATGCTCTCGGACGTGGCGGGCGTGTACGCCAACATCGGACTTCTCGCGCGGGCGGAGGAGCTCGCCCGGCGGGCTCTCGAGCTCAGGTTGGAGCACCTCGATTCCGAGAGTCTGGAGGTCTCGGAGAGCTACGGACAGGTCGGTCGGCTGCTGGCCGAGCAGGGGGAGCGGGAAGAAGCCATCGAGTACCTGGAGCACGCGCTCGATGTCCGACGGGGTGCCGTGTCCGGGCCTGATTCTCTCCTTGCGCGAACCGAATCGGATCTGGCGTGGCAGCTCCGGGCCGTGGGCCGCCACCAGGAAGCGGCGGCCCTGTTCGAAGAGGCACTGGGGATTCAGCGGGAGCTCCTGGGCGACGATCATCCCGACGCCGCTTCTACACTGTTCGGCCTGGCCACGTCGCACCACGACATGGGGGAGTTCGACGAGGCGGAAGCCGTTTTCGGCCGGGCGCTGGCACGCTTCGACACGACCCGCGCGCGCCCCCATCCGCTGGCCGCCGAGGCCCTCGTGAACATCGCGATGATCCGACGGCTCCGCGGACGAGTCTACGAGGCGGAGCGGCTGGCCGGATCGGCGGTGGCGATGCGCGCGGCCCTGTACGACAGGACACATCCGGACGTGATCGAGGCGATGAGCGAGTGGGGCGTAGCGCTAAGGGAGACCGGTCGCTACCGCGAGGCGCAGGCCGTTCTGGCAGACGCGCTGCAGCGAGCCAACGAGGCGCTGGGCCCCGATCATTCCACGACCCTCACCGTCCGGGAGCGGCTGGGGACGGTCCTGTTTCACCAGGGACGCTATGCCGAAGCGGCGGCCGCAGCCGACAGCTCGGTCACGGTGAAGCGCATGCGACTCGGACCGGAGAACCCCAACTTCATCATGGCTCTCATGCGAGCCGCCGATCCGCGCTGGCTCGCGGGACGGCTCGAGGAAGCGGAGGCTCTGTACGAGGAGGCGCTGCGAGGCGCCGGCCGCACCAGCGTGTACGCGATCATGGCGCTCGATGGGCTGGCCAACGTGGCCGTGGCGCGCGGCGACGACGAGGAAGCGGATCACCTGTTCGAGGAGGCCCTGGGCCTCGCGGAGGGAATACTGCGTCCCGGGCATCGGTACATGCAGGCGGTGCGCGTCGATCGAGCGCAATTGTTGCTTCGGCAGGGACGATCTTCGGAGGCGGTCGCGGACCTCGAGGCCGTGCTCTCGGCACGCCGCGAACTGTTCGAGGAACCCCATCCGGCGGTGGGCCGGGCCCTGCACCCGCTCGGTGAGGCGCTTCTCGCCTCGGACGATGCGGCGGGGGCCGAGCGCGAGCTGCGCCAGGCGCTGGAGAGTTACGCGGAACTCGCGGAGCCGCACTGGCGCGTGGGGGATGCCTCCAGCCTTCTCGGGGCAGCGATCATGGCACAGGGACGACGGGGCGAGGGTATGCGGCTTCTGCGCGACGGTCACGACGAGGTCGTGGCGCACCTAGGCGCCGACTCTCCGCAGGCATCTCGCACGGCGGCGCGCCTGGCAGACGCTGGAGGCTGAGCGCAGGTCACTCCGAGTCCGGTCCGTTCGCCGCCCGGACGATCGCCGGTTAGCTTGCCGTACTGCCCTTTCCGCCCGAACCGTGTGCCGGAGAAATCCATGATTACGCTTCTGGTCAACGGCGAGCGACGTACCGTCGACGCTGATCCTTCGATGCCCCTGTTGTGGGCCCTGCGCGACCTTCTCGAGCTCACGGGCACCAAGTACGGCTGCGGTGCTGGCCTGTGCGGCTCGTGCACCGTCCACCTGGATGGCGCGCCCGTCCGTGCCTGCCTCACTACGCTCGAGGCATCGAGCGGACGCGCGATCACGACGATCGAGGGGCTCGCCGAGAGCGGAGATCACCCGGTTCAGGTCGCGTGGACCGAGGCCAACGTGCCCCAGTGCGGATACTGCCAGCCGGGCCAGATCATGAGCGCGGCTGCGCTGCTCGCCCGCACACCGCGGCCGAGCGATGCGGAGATCGACACCGCCATGGCCGGCAACCTGTGCCGGTGCGGCACCTACCAGCGGATCCGGGAGGCCATTCAACGCGCGGCCGAGAGGAGTACGTCGTGAGCGGCGTGGTGAGGGTCTCGCGACGGAGCTTCCTTCGGACCACCGGGATCGCCAGCTCGGGGCTCGTCCTGGGCGTGCGGTCCTTGAGCGCAAGTCGACCGGGCGTTCCGGGCGCGGCATTCGACGCTGCGGCCAGCGGCTTCCAGCCGAACCTGTGGGTCCATATCGGAGAGGACGGTGCGGTCAGGCTCACGGTGCATCGCTCCGAGATGGGCCAGGGCGCGCGTACCGCGTGCTGCATGCTCCTCGCAGAGGAGCTCGACGTCGATCTCGATCGTGTCGAGGTGATCCAGGGACTCGCCGACACGCGTTACGGGCGACAGGCGACCGAGGGCAGCACGACAGTCCGGCTCAACTGGATTCCGCTACGCGAGGCGGGCGCCGCAGCGCGGCACATGCTGGTCGAGGCGGCCGCCTCCCGATGGGGCGTGGACGCCGCGGCCTGCACCACGAGATCCGGCGCCGTGATCCACCCCTCAGGCTCGGGCAGCCTGACGTACAGCGAGCTGGCGGCCGACGCCGCCGAGCTTCCCGTGCCGGACAAGCCGAGGCTCAAGAGCCCGCAGGACTTCGTCCTGATCGGCACACCGCGCAGACTCCTCGACGTTCCAGACATGGTCCGGGGCAAGACCGTATTCGGAACCGACGTCACGCTTCCCGGAATGGTGTACGCCAGTGTCGAGCGGAGCCCCGTCCCCAAGGGATCGATAGGCTCGTACGACGCCGCGGCAGCCAAGGCCGTACGGGACGTGTTGGACGTCGTGGAGCTCGAGCCCAACGCGAGCGGCCTGACCAATGCCGGCATTGCCGTGATCGCGACGAACACGTGGGCCGCCATGAAGGGCCGGGAGGCCCTGAACCCGACGTGGGAACCGGGCCCGCTGGCCACCGAGACGAGCGTCGACTACCGACTCGAACTCGAGCGCATCGCCTCGGAGGGGGGGCGAGTGGTCCGCACCGAGGGCAGTTTCGACGCGGCCTCCGCCGGCGCGGATCGCGTCATCGAGGCGACGTATCACGCTCCGTACGCCGTGCACGCCATGATGGAGCCGCCGGCCTGCACGGCCCGCGTCGGGAGAGACACGTGCGAGGTGTGGTCTCCCACCCAGACCCCGCAGTGGACGGCCCGTGAAGTGTCCGGTGCACTGCGGATCCCGGTCGGCAACGTCACCGTTCACGTCACGTTCCTCGGGGGCGGCTTCGGCCGGAAATCGAAGCCCGACTATGCTGTGGAGGCGGCGCTCCTGGCGCAGAAGGTGGGGCGGCCCGTCAAGCTCGCGTTTACGAGAGAGGACGAGATTCGGCACGGCTTCTATCGGGCCGAGAGCTTACAGAAGCTCGTCGCGACGATCGACGCGGCTGGCAGCCCGACGGGCTGGCTGCACCGGACCGTGTTCCCCGGAATCGGCTGGGCCTTCGAGCCCGGCGGTTCGAGTCCCGGCAATGGCGAGCTGTCACAGGGCATGACCACCATGCCGTACCGGTTCCCGGCCATACGCATGGAGGCAGGCACGATTCCGTCCAGCGTGCGTATCGGCTGGATGCGATCGGTGTGCAACACGTTCCACGCGCACGCCGTCAACTGCTTCATGGACGAGCTGGCGCACGAGTTGGGACGCGACCCGTACGAATTCCACATGGAGATGCTGGGCGCTCCGCGCATCCTGAGGATCGGCGGCGACAGGCGGTACCCATTCGACACGGGACGTCTGCGGGCGGTCGGCGAGGCGGCGGCAGAGATGGCCGGGTGGGGTCGCTCCATGCCGGATCGTCAGGGTCTCGGCTTCGCGATGCATCACAGCTTCTTCAGCTACGCGGCGATGGTCGCACACGTGGCGGTGGACGCGTCCGGAGAGCTCACGGTGCACCAGGTGGACTGCGCGGTGGACTGCGGTCCGGTCGTGAACCCGGACACGATCGAGAGCCAGATGCAGGGGGCGGTGGCCATGGGCCTCACGCTCGCGAAGTACGGCCGGATCACGCTTAGAGACGGAGCCGTGGAGCAGAACGACTTCCACGACTATCCGATTCTGCGGATGACCGAGATGCCGCCCGTCAGCGTGAAGATCATCCAGGCGGACGCGCTCCCGACGGGTATCGGTGAGCCGGGCGTGCCGCCGACCATGCCAGCGGTGGCCAACGCAATCTTCGCGGCGACGGGAAGGCGGGTGAGGGACCTGCCGCTCGAGGGCCAGGACCTGGGGTAAGGAGCGCGGGAAGCGTCCGTCAGGGGGTGTCCGCCGGCGGAGCCGAGGCCTCCGCAACACCGCGCAGCAGGCCGCGGAACACGAAGGCGTGCGCCGGGAGAAGGATATACCAGTACAGGATTCCTCCCAACCCCATCGGATCGAAGATCGCAGTCTGGGTGAGAATCGTGCCGCCCGACTCCGGCTCCGCCTCGAACTGGAGCCACGCCCGGCCCGGGAGCTTCATCTCGGCCCGCAGGAGAAGGAGTCGGTCGGGCTCGTAGCGCTCCACGCGCCAGATGTCGATGGCCTCGCCGATCCGCAGGTCCTCAGGGTCGCGCCGGCCGCGGCGCAATCCCGGTCCACCGGTGAGCTTGTCGAGCAGTCCCCGTACCCTCCACATCCAGTTGCCGTAGTACCAGCCCACGTCCCCACCGATCCGCCGGATGGGAGCGAAGGCCCGATCGGGAGAGCGGGACACGCGGGTCGATTGCACGTCGATGAGGCGCCGACCGTAGCGCATGGGTCCGTGCGGGAGCTTCCCCCTGGAGGACAGGGCGTCCGACCACCGCGTCGCCGCGTAGCGCTGGTCCTCGTTGACCAGGGCGCGGGAGATGGCATCGGCCACGCCGCGCGGGTGAACCTGGAAGGCTTCGTCCGAGGCCGGGTCGTCCACCACCGTGGGATTGCGGACCCCGTCGATCAGGTATCGGCCGACGCGCGCATACAGCGGCGTCACTAGCCCCAGCCACAGGCTGGAGAGGCGCGGCGTCAACAGTGGGACCGGGATCATGACCCGATGCAGGCCCCGCTGCCGCGCATACTCCATCATGACGTCCCCGTAGCCGACCTGGTCCGCGCCGCCGATCTCGAACACGTGGTGTCCCTCGAGCTGCAGGTCGCGCGCCTTGACCAGGTAGGAGATCACGTCCTCCACGGCTATGGGCTGCGTGCGCACGCGGACCCAGGCCGGCGTGATCATCACCGGCAGCCTCTCCACCAGGGCCCGGATCATCTCGAACGACAGGCTGCCGGAGCCGATGATGATCCCGGCCTGCAGCTCGATTGTCTGCACGCCGGATCGGCGCAGCACGTCCCCCACTTCCTGGCGACTGTGCAGGTGGCGGGACAGGCCGGGCCCGGATCCGAGGCCGCCCAGGTAGACGATTCGCTCCACGCCCGCCGCGAGGGCGGCGGAGCCGAAATAGAAGGCGGCCCTTCGGTCGATCTCCTCGAAGTCGCCCTCCGCGGCCATCGAGTGTACGAGGTAGTACGCGGTGCGAACCCCTCGGAGGGCCGGTGCGAGGGTGGCGGGATCGAGAATATCCCCCTCCACGAGGTCCGTGCCGGGAGCGAGCCGCGGACGGAGATAGTCCGGGCGCCGCGCCAGGCACCGCAGAGGGAGCCCGATTCGCTGGAGCTCCTCGAGGAGCCGACCTCCCACGTACCCGCTGGCTCCTGTGAGGAGCGTCAGGTGGGTGGACTCCGTCTTCGAGAAACCCAGATCAAACCTCTCGCAGGGAGGGCTCCGCGGTCGGGTCCACTCCGGGACCCGCCCGAACGGCGCCGGAAGATAGCCGGAGAGTACTTTCCTGTGAATACACAGAGGTGGAGAATCGACATCGCGGCGAAATGCGCCGCGTATGGATCGTCACTCGAACCGCGGATTCACCACGTTGTTGAAGATCGAGCCGAAGGTGTAGCTCAGGCTCACCCCGAGAGAGTAGCGATAGTCGGTTCCCAGCTCCTGGCGCCGCAGCAACACCTCCTCGTCGGTCGCGCCGCCCCGCGGCAGGTTGATCTGGTCCTTCAGTCGCTGCGCCGATCCGCTCAGGTTGAGCTCCAGGCCGCGCACGATGCGCACGTTGAACCATGCGGAGAATACGAACCGGTGCTGGGAACGGTCATCGAGGTACATGAACCCCAGCAGCGACGTGTTGATGGAGCCAAAGGGCTGGCGAACGGAGTACGAGATCTCGAGGGAATTGGAGGGGCGCGTCTCCTCCAGCTTGTCGAAGATCGTGACTTCTTCGTAGTCGAAGTAGTTGACGCCGACCCGGTACGTGAACGTGAACTCCCGACGCGACGACTGCGCGTAGGGAAAGATGTTGTATTCAACCGCGGGACCCGCCGCGAGAGCCAGATCGTAGTTGAGGAACGTGGAAACCCGCGCCTCGGTGTCGAGCCCGAGTCCCCAGTGGTCGCCCAGGCTCCTGGCGAAGAAGGCTCCGCTCCCCAGCTCGCGTGCGATGCTCTCGAACTGCGTGCCGTCGCTGAGCTCGAAGCTGTCCTCACTGTACCACCCCGACGCGAACAGCCTGATCTTCCAGTCCTTCGTGGTCCGATTCGCGGACAGGGCTCCGTTGGCCGAGAACACGCTCTGGCGCTCTTCGCCAGCGATGTCTCCGCCGACCCGGATTCGGAAGATCCAGTAGTTCCAGGGATCGTCGACCGCCCCACGCGTCAGTCCGGTCGTGTCCGGCGCATCGTACGTGACGTCGAGTCTGTGTGCCGTCGGGAGGCGCGCCGCGTACCGGACGAGGCCCAGCTCGAGCATCGTCGTCAAGCCCGCGCGGACCTCATCGAACACGTCGGTGTCGCTGGAGAAGGTCCGTAGGGAGTCATCGACGGTCTCGAACGCTCCCGCTCCGATGTACTCGAGAAGGAACTCGGTTCCGCCGCTCGCGGTCTCGCGAGTCGTGATCAGAACGTGAACATCCGCGTCCTGCCGGTCGCGCATGTAGTCCACGAACATGATCTCCCGGCGGAAATGGTCGAAGTCGCAGTAGCTGTTGTCGCAGTCGATGAACACGCGAAGCGGAGGTCCGACCTCCTGCGATGACCCCGGGGACGGACACCCCAGGAGCGCCGCCACGGCCCCGATGCCCGCCAGGAGCACCAGGAATACCGGGCGCGCGGCCTTCATTTCGTACCGGGATCGGGGGGGGGCGGCGGTCCACCGACTCGTCACAGTCCGGCCCGCTCGAGCAGCGATGCCAGCACGATGTCCGAGTCGAAGTACTCCTCCGCCAGCGCTCGCGCAGCCCGGCTGTGCTCGTCGTACTCCCGGTTGATGTCGTCGACGCCTGCCACGGCTTCATCCAGCGTGCTGAACGTGAGCAAACCCTTGCCGGTGGGCAGGTACGGCTCGAATCCCGTCGACTGGACGAGTGCCGGCCTGCCCGATGCGAGGTAGCACACGGTCCGGTCGCTCACCCACCCGCTCCTGGACATGACGTATCCGCTCTTCGCCACGCTGAACTCGGCCCGCGAGAACTGGATGAACTCCCGGTAGGAATGGGGGTCGCCGGCGTAGAGGTACGGATCGAGAATCGTCCACCGCTCGCGGTGGAGTCGCCCGATCTCCTTGTGGTCCTGCGGCGTGATCGTCAGGGCGAGCTCGAACCGCTGGCCGGTGAGCTTCGGGAGCTCGAGCAGCTGGAGAAATTCTTCTCTCTTGCCGCCGTAGTACTTGTCCCGGTACTTGGCCTTCTGTTTCCCCCACCAGTCCCCGACGGTGGAGAACCGGTCGCACGGATCGTCCGGGACCGCGGGCCACAGGTCGAGGACGACGGGCGGAAGCATCGTCTGCCACGTGATTCCCGGCGTGGGAATGTCGAAACCGGGCCCGCCGACGTTGAGACCCACGGTGAAGAACAGGTTGTAGTCATCGAGGCCCATGTTCACCTGGTGGGCCCAGATGTGGGTGAAGCCGGGATCGACATCGATGTATGCGCGACGCGGAACCTGGTGGAGGGACGACCTGCCTGGCAGGCCCTTCGAGCTCAATCCCAGGAGCAGATCCGCCTCGGAAGTGAGTTGCGCGAGCTCCTCCCCTTCCATGCCGAAGTGGCGCTGTCCCCCGCCATACACGACGCAGGTCCGGTTCGAGAACCCGAAATCCGCTGCCGTCTGGTCGAATCGTCGCATCAGGTACGAGAGACTGTGTGCGTGGCGGTGCTGATCGACCCGGGGCAGCCAGTCCACCCAGTAGGCCTCGACGCCCAGTCTCTCCAGTCCCGCCAGATACTGGATCGGGACCCACGTGGATCCGGCGAAGCCGGGCCAGCTGGACCACTTCTTCGTGAACACGATGACCTTGGGCACAGTCACACCTCCAGAACCGGTTCCAGGGTCTCGAACCACGACTCGATCTCGGCCAGGGCGTCGAAGGCCCAGTCCGCATTTCCGTCGCGGATCGCCAGCGCTGGCCAGATCACGCGATTGGCGATGCGGCCCCTTTCGGCGGTATCGAACAGCTCGTTGAGCTCGGCCGCTTCCGGGAGCTCGCAGCCAGCCTCTTCCATCGCCCGCCGGTACCTCTCGACGACACCCGACCTGGTCCCACGGGCGAAGCGCGTGAGAAACGTCGAGAGATCATAGCTCACATGCCCCACGGCGGCGTGATCCCAGTCGATGAGCCGTACCCGGGGCCCCTCGGACGTGTCGATCACGATGACGTTCTTGGTCCACAGGTCGCCGTGCACGAGGGTCTCCGGACCACCCAGCTCCCGCACGCGGGCGGAACGGGCGGGCTCTTCGTCGGCCAGCCGACCGAGCGTGCGCCGCAGCCGGTCCCGCAGCGCGGCCTGCTCCGCCGTCAGCGAGACTGCGGGCGGCTCCAAGCCCGCCAGCGCCCGGATGGCGTCGTGGACGTTGGAGCGGAAGAAATGCGGCCCCAGGTCTCCTCCCCACAATCTGCACTCCCCGAGCAGGGGATGATCCGCGAAACCGGCGTGGATGCCGGCGATGGCCTGAACGGCTGCCTGGACGTAGTCCTCGTCGTGATCCACGTCCTTCAGCGTCCGGTGTCCGAGGTCCTCGTACACGTGCCACACGCAGGCGCCGGCTCGCTCCGCGGCGACGGCGAGCAGGATCGGGCCGCAGTGGCCGAGATGCAGCGTCGGTAGCCAGCGATCGGCCACGAGTCGGTTCCGGTGTGCGATGTCCGGATCGAGCCGCTTGGCAATCAGCGAGCGAGCGTCTCCCCCGCCGTTCACGTGCAGGCGGTACACGCCGGCCTTGAGCTGGTCGGTCCGGATATTCCGACCGCCCGGACCCGGAGCCCCGAGCACGCCGGCGACCGCCTCGCCCAGCTCCTCGAGCCCCGCCTGCCCCGTATCCTCACCCAGGTTGCTCAGAATCTCCTGCATGTGACTCCTTCCTGATGTTCGGCCGCCGGAACGCATACGCCTCACGGCGGCCAGGCTCCCCTTGCACGGGCATCGGAGATCTCGGACACGTAGAGCTGGATCCTCGCCAGGGGCGTGACGGGCCACGGATACTGCAGGCTCTCGCTCGCCCAGGCGATGGCCATCAGGCGACGGAACACCAGTCCCACCTCCGACAGGCGCCGGGCGGCCGTCTCATCGACGTGCTCCCACACGCCGCCCACCGCCTCCGCGTACACGGCGAGATCCGCTTCAGGCTCGGCGTGCAGGTGTCTCGAGCGAGCGAGATCGGCGGCCGGGACTCCCCAGCCCGCCGTCTCCCAGTCGATCGGCAGCAGCTCCGTTTCCGGGCCCGCGCGACGCACGAAGATGTTCTTGGAGCGAAAGTCGCCGTGCACGAGCGCCGAAGGCATCCGATCGCAGAATCGCTCCACGCGCGGCCACTCGGACTCTATCCGATACAGTTCTGCGAGGGCATCGTCCAGCACCGCCCGGTCCGCGCCGTCGAACGCGGGATTGGAGAGATCGCGCAGAATCGTGTCCCTGCTCAGACACAGCAGGCCCAGGTAGTGCTCCGCATCGCGCCGTGGGAGTCCGTCTCCCAGGCGCAGGTCGGTCGTGCCGAGGTGCAAGGCCGCCAGCCACCGCGCCGCCAGCGCGCGCAGTTCCTGATCCGCGGACGAAAAGCGCTCCGCGCCGGCGTCCTCGAAGAACAGCCACGAGTACTCGGAGCTCTCTTCCCAGGCTCCGAAACAGCGCGGAGCCGACACCGGAAGACCCGGAAGCACGTCCTCGTACACGATGCGCTCGACGCGCGCCGACTGCGTGAGGCAGCGCTTGGCGATGACGGGCGAGGGACCCCGGTTCGCGAGCTCGAGGCGCCACACGCCCCGACGGGTCGTAGCTCCCCGAACGGAAGTGACGGCCGTCACCTCCTGTCCGTTGCCGCGAATCCGAAGCCAGGCCTGGGCGGCCGGGTGCTCACGCGCATCGATCACGTAAGTCATCACCCTTCACTCCGTCCGGCAACCGGGCCGCATGGCTTCCGCCAGCCCCACCAGCTTGGCGACCGAGTGAGCCGGGAACTCCAGGCGCACAGAATCGCTGAGCGACTTCACCTGCTTGTGGAGACGGAAGCACTCCACGACCCGTGGTAGCTCCTCGAGGACGGGGACGGGGCCGCCATGCGCAGCCAGCTGGTCGAGGTAGGCGTCCCACAGAGTGTGGAGCCGCGGAGCTCGGAAGCCGTCGCACAGGAAGGCGAGGTCGTACAGAGGCGACCCCCACGCCGCGAGCTCCCAGTCCACGGGGCAGACGCGGTCTCCGGTGGGATCGACGAGGATGTTCTGGGAGCGGTAGGACCCGTGCACGAGCGTGCGGGACTGAGTCGTCATGACCTCGATGATGCGATCGTAGTCTTCCAGCACGGCCGCCAGCCGATATCCCAGGGCAGGCGAGGTACCGGTCACCGCAGCGAGCGCCTCCCGGGCCATGGCCGTGAAGAACTCGGCATCGTGAGACACCAGGAGCTCGGTGTCGGACCCGCGGGGTGGATTCCCGCTCAGCGTTCCCTGCATGCGTCCGAGCCACGCCGCAGCGCGCACCCAGTGGTCGAAGCCGAGGGAACGGAGCTGGGAGGCGTCCACGAACTCGAGCAGCAGCCAGAACCGTGATCGTTCATCATCCCACATCGCCCCGTAGTAGTGTGCGGTCCCGAGCTCCCGGCCGTCGAGCAGGTCCCGGTACACCTTCAGCTCTCGTTCGCGCCGTTCCCCCAGGCGCCGCTTGGGAAGTTGCGAAGAGCCGAACGTCTTGAGAAACAGCGTGCGCCCCCCTCCTTCCGTCCACCGGACACGGACCACGTAGGTCGGAAACGCAGTCGTTCCCTCGAACGGCGTCACGCTCAGGTCGGCGATGCCTCCCGGGGGGATCGAGTCCCTTCGCGGGCCGTCCTCGATGCACGACCGGAGGATCTTTTCCGCCGTGTCCGGTGGCACCACGAGCGCGTGCGTGCTCACCGTTCGACCTCCGAGTCCAGCTGCGGAAAGCGCCACGTCGGGGGAGCGTGCCGCGTCCGAGAGTCCGGGCGCGCCGACGCGGTCAGGCGCCCGCCACGCATGACGAGTCGCGTGTCACAGCCGCTGAGCGAGCTCGGCCGGTGCGTGATGAGGAACACGGTGCGCCCCTCCATCAGGCGCTCCATCGCGTCGAGGATCAATGCTTCGGTGGCCAGGTCCACGGAGCTCGTGGGCTCGTCGAGGATCAACAGCGGAGCGTCCCGCAGAAACGCCCGCGCCAGGGAGACCCGCTGGCGCTCTCCGCCCGACAGCATCATCCCCTGCTCTCCCACCTGCGTATCGTAGCCCTTCGCAAGACCCGTGATGAAGTGGTGCGCCCCGGCGGCTTGCGCAGCGGCAACGATCTCCGTGGTCGCGGCGTTCGGGCGGGCGTAGGCGATGTTCTCGGCGATCGTCGTCGAGAACAGCACCGGGCTTTGCAGGACCACCGCGAACTGGGCCCGCAGATCGGCAAGCCTGACATCGCGCAGGTCCGTCCCATCGAGGAGGATCGACCCGGTGGTCGGATCGTACAGGCGCGTCAGCAGGCTGATCAGGGTAGTCTTGCCCGCCCCCGTCTCGCCCGTCAGCGCCACCCGACTGCCCGCGGCGACGTCGAAGGAGACATCGTGGAGAACCGCCTCCCCGCCCTCGTAGGCGAACGACACGTCGCGGAACTCGACCGCTCCCAGCGCCCGGTCGAGGGGTCGGGCATTGGGACGCTCCGGGACGTCCGGCTCCGTGTCGAGCAGCTCGAAGGCGCGCTCTGCGCTCGCCAGGTACGTCTGCAGACCCGTGACCTTGCGGCTGATCGTCTTCAGGGGCGAGTACAACTGGGCAAGATACCCCATCACGAGGAGCAGGTCGCCGAGCGTGAGGAGCCCGGCCATCACGTGCCGGGTACCGATGAGCAGCACGGCTCCCGTACCCAGCGCGACCGTCAGGCCGATGAGGAGACCGAAGCTGCCCTCCACCACGGTCAGCCGGAGCCGGGCCGACACCCCGAGCCCCGCCCGATCGGCGAACCGGCGGGCCTCCCCCGCCTCCCTGCCGAATGTCTTCACGACCCGCAGGGCGCCCATCGTTTCCTGAGCCAGCGCCCACACGGAGCTCTCGATCCTCTTCACCGTGCGCGCCTGTCGCCGCATGCGCCAGCGGTACCTCCCCGTCAGGAACAGGAGGACCGGAGTGATGGACAGAGCGACCAGCGCCAGCTGCCAGTCGATCCTGAGCGTAACGTACAGCATGGCGACGAGCGTCACGATCGCCGAGACGAACGGAATCAGGGAGTCCACGAGGACGTTCCTGATTGCCGCGGAGTCGCGCTGAATCCGGTACACCGACTCCGAAGCGCCACGCGTGTCGTGATGCGACAGGGACAGACGTTCGGCCTGATGGAAGAGTCGCGCCCGGAAATCGAGGACGAGCTTCTCTCCCGTGTACGTGCGCACCAGCTGGCTTCCGAGCGACTGCAGCTGGCCGAGCAGGGCGATCGCGACGAGCAGCAGCACCGCGAACACGAGAACCGCCGCCCCGGACTCCGCGAAGGCTGCGGGGAGCAGGGCGTCGAGCGGCCGCGGCAACGGCTCCGAGCCCACGGCGGAGTCGACGACGATCTTCAGAGGCACCGGATTCAGGAGCGCGATGGGACTCTGAAGCAGGGCCAGCAGCATGTAGGCCACGAAATGAGCCCGGTACGGCCGGGCCTGGGCCAACATACGCCGGTACAGGCCGAGATCGCCCGCGCGGTGTCGATCCATCGGAAGCACCTCTCAGGCCTGTTCGGCGGCGTGCCGCAACGCGAAGCAGGCGGACGCCGTATCCCTGAGCACTCTCCAGCCGCCCAGCAGGAACACCGCTCCCAGCACGACGGCCGCGACCGACGCACCGTCGAGCCACGCACCGAGCGCGAGGCCTCCGAGCAGCACCGTAGGCAGCAGCCTCTCGGGTGACCAGCGTGGCCACAGTCGGATCCGCACGAGCTGTGTGCCGCAGCCGTGCTCTTCGACGGCCATCAGCAGGCGCGCCGAGCCGAAGACGCCCCCGTACACCGCGAGGTCCCAGCGATCGAAGTCGCCGCCACGAACCACGAACACCCCGTCAGCGTTCAGGGCCGTCTCGATGTCGTGCAGTCGGTCTTCCGTCGCCCGCCAGTGCTCCGTCCAGATCGCTTTCGTCGAGCGCCACGGAAGTGCGAATCCGTAAGCGGGGACGCTGCGCCACGGGGTGAGGCCGCCACTCACGCGGCCGTACAGACGGGCCACCGGCTGAATGAGGTACAGGGCCGTGGTGACCGCTCGTCTCCGCCAGCGCAGGAGGACATCGCCGTGGTCGTCTCCGAAGTCCGCCCCCACGGCGCTCGCTACGGCGTGCAGCAGCGAAGCGAGGGCTGTGAACGCGAGTGGAATCGCCGCCAGCAGCAGAGGAGGCCAGCTGAGACCAAGGAGCACGAACCCGGTGAGAGCGGCGCTCAGCAGGTGCCATTCGGGCATCTGCGGCAAGGATCTCAGCAGGCCCGGCGCCGGCTCGTACAGGGACTGGTACGGCGCCGCGCCCCACACCCCGTGGTAGATGCGACCCCGCGACCAGCCGAGCGTGCGGCTGAGTCCTCTCCCGTACAGCCTCCCGCCCCATGCCACCTGGCACGCGGGACCGAACTTGGCCGGCCACTTGCGCTCCACCGCCGCCTCGGCCCGGCCGTACCCGAGCTGCTGCCTCCAGTAGGTCTTGAGCTCTCCGCGCCGATGGTGCCACACCATGGCGGCGGCCGAGAAGCCCAGGGTCCCGCCCGCTTCCTGGATCTTCCAGCACACGTCGATGTCGTCGCCCGCCACCCGGAACTGGGTATCGAAGCCACCGACCGCTTCCAGAGCCGACTTGCGGAACGCCATGTTGCAGCCCGGAATGTGCTCGGCCACCTGGTCCGTCAGGAGGACGTGCACCGGGTTGCCGGGGGCGTTGGTCACGCACTCGGCCAGGAATCCGTCGCCGGGTGGCGCGATGTTGGGGCCGCCGATGCCGGCGTGGTCGGCCCGACGGAACGCGGCCGCCAGGTAGGCGAGCCAATGCGGGTCGGGATACGCGTCGTCGTCGATGTACGCGACGATGTCTCCCGTCGCGGCGGCGAGGCCGGTGTTGCGGGCGCTGCTGAGCCCGTGGTTCGGCGTGCGGATCACCCGGCAGTCGAAACGATCGGCGATCGCGGCAGAGCCGTCCCGCGAGCCGTCGTCGACCACGATCACCTCGTAGTCGGGATACTCCACTCTCTCCAGGCCGGCGAGACATTCCGCCAGCGTATGCGCACCGTTGTACGTGCAGACGATCACCGAGATGCGGGGCAGCTTTCCGTTTTCGGCGAACGGGACGGCCCCGAACGCCTCGCTCACCGCGGTGAGTGCCGGCTTTGGCTCGCGATCGCGGCGCGTCAGACCGAAGGCCCAGTCGTGCACGTCCTCGCCCGACCGATACCACTCGTCGGTCCACGAGTACACGAACACTCCGGCGCAACCCGCCTCGAAGGAGGTCCGCACCTGCCAGTCGAGGGACCGGGCCTGCGCCTCCTCTCCGTTCCTCAGGCTGTCCAGACCCACTTCCGTCATCAGCAGGGGACGGTCGCCCGCGACGTTCTGGAGGCGCGCCAGGTAGGCATCGTAGTCCCGCCGGCTCTCGAGGAAGACGTTGTAGCAGAGCAGATCCAGGAACGGCAGATCCAGGTACTCGGTCGAAGGGTAGTTCACATAGGTGACGAGCCCCTCGGGATCCTCCGCCTTGGCCGCCCGGTACAGCTGCTCGAGGAACCGCGCCACCCGGCCGCGGTCGTGCCAGCGCGCGACTGCCGCCGGGATCTCGTTTCCGACCGCGTAGCACAGGACCGCCGGATGACCGGCGCACCCGGCGACGCCCTCGCGCACGACGTCCGCCACGTCCGGGTCACCGTTCGACCGTCCGTCGGCCAGGTAGCCGATGTAGCGCTCCGCCGGCAGTCCCACCATCACGTGCATGCCGTGCTCGGCCGCCCGGTCGAGCAGCCAGCGCGGCGGGGGAGTGTACGTGCGGAAGGCGTTCAGGCCGTTCTCAGCCATGAGAGCGATGTCCCGGTCCACGGTCTCCGGCTCGGGGAACTCGCAATCATCCCCGCGGGGCCGGAACGTCCCGTACGTCGCCCCCCGCACGTACAGCTTCTCGTCGCCGACGAACAGGAACTTTCCCCCTGCGCGGGGTCGGGGCGTTCCGATTCCGGCGGACGATGGCCGATCGACGGCCGTCGCTTCCTCAGCCGGCGCGAGGTCGTGGGCGCGATCCGAGCTGCCATCGCGCGTCGCGCCGACACGCAGTCCCGGGCGCCGGCGACGCCGGGACACACTGGTTGGCTCCGACAAGCGGACTCTCCTCCCCGATCGGGATGGATGTACGAGCGCGGATGGGCGCTCTTTGAGCCTTCTTCGGCAGCCGGAGCATTCGTGGGTGGCGGAGAACCCCCGGCTTTGCGCCTCGACGGAGAGTCGAGTTGCCCTTTTCGGTAAGGCCTACCGTTGTAACAACGTCGTAAGTATGGGGAAGAAATCAAGGTCTCGCCACCTGTGGCGGTGCCGAATCAGCGGCACGCCCGTCCTGTCGGGTGCTGTGGCGCCGGTGCCACGGACGGCGGTCGGCGGCGCAACGGTCGCGGCCGTTCCGGCCCGGTTTCATGGGCCTGTTCACGACCAGGGAGAGGAGGGCTCCGGTCGGCTGGGCGGCCGCGAGATCTGAGCGGGCGTGCAAAATGTCCTCGATCCGGCAGACGATTCCGTGCTGCGGAGGTTGCGGGGGAGAGCCGACGGGCGCCGAATGGAGCAGCTATCGGCACCGATCGCCGCCGAATCGCCTTTCCGTTGCCACATGACCGTGACCGCTCTTCCGAACCGCACTCATGAAGCAGGCCCGGGCGCACGATGGCACGTTGAATGCGGGGAACACCCAGGCTATGGAGAATCGAGTGGTCTCGCATGGCGAGCGCGATCTGGTGCTCGGCTTCAAGCGCCGATACCTGTGCGCCGTGCTCATGCTGTCGCCCATGTCCAGCTACGAAAGCCTGGCAGCCGCGGCGACGGCGGACCTCAGCATCGGCGCCCTGCGCTTGCTGTGCGACGCCCTGAAGGCAGAGCGCGAATGGCACAGAGCACGGGGCGCGCACCGGCTGGCCGATGACCTCACGCTCGCGATCCGCACCCTGGACTCTCGCGTACAGGTCCTCGACGACCTCCTCCACTGACTCCACCGCCGGCCGCCGGATCGCCCGAGACCCGATTGCCCCCCGCTGGGCGTAGCCCCATTGTCATGGGCAATTCGGCTCCGGGATCCCGGCGCCGGCAGTGGCGAATCGAAGCGGAGGTCACACATGGCAGGGCCTTTCGAGCACAGCCCGACGCCCGACAGGGGCCTCGGTTCGCGGCTCCTCGCCCGGCGGGCACGCGGCGCCGCGGCGCGGGAAGTGGAAGCCCTGTTGGCCGGCGCCGTGAACATCTCGGACGTCACCGAACGGGATGTCGCCGCGGCGGCCGAACGGCACGGGACGGATCTCTCGCGACTACGGTCCAGCTGTCGTGATCTCTACCGGCGCTACCTGGAGCACTGTCTCGTGGACCAGGCGCTCAGCGAGGAGGAGGCCGCCGATCTCTCGCATCTGCGCCTGCTGCTGGCCCTCGACGAGGTGGCAGCGTCCGAGGTGCAGGAGGAGGTCTCGTGCGCCATCTACGGCTCGGCGATCGACGAAGTCCTCGCCGATCACCGCCTGGAGGCTGACGAGGAGGCATTCCTGAAGCGTCTGCGCGACGACCTCGGGCTGGGAGACGAGGTCGCCCGACGCGCGTTCGAGGAAGGGCGTCGTCGCGCCCGTCAGCGGTACCTGTCCACCGTCGTCTCGTCGGACGACATCCTGGTGGCCTCGCAGGAAGTCAAGCTCGAGCTGCAGGGAAGCTCCGAGACGTCCCTCGAGGACGCCGTGGAGGCCTCGTTGGCGGAAACCCGCACGGTTCTACCGGGCCTGAAGGAGATCGAGGTCACGAGGGTTCGCGCCGAGGTGGGCGAGTCGGGCGTGAGCCGGTGGCATGTGACCGTTCGGGCGGTGCTCGACGGAAAGACGAAAGCCCGGGACTGATCGGGCGAGCGCCGCGCCTCTTCGTGGCCCGCCAAGGCGCCTCACTCGACGGCGTCGAGCAGCCCGCGCAGCACAGCCGGCTCCGCCGTGGGACGTTCGCAGGCGAACCCCGAGCACAGGTAGGCGGCCGCGCGGCCGTCCAGCGTGGCGAAGCCGCGGGTGAAGGGCGCCAAGGCCTCGAGTCCGGCCGGATCGTCTCCCGGCGGCCGCACCAGGACCACGCGGTTCGGGTGGTATCCTTCCCACGCGACATTGAGCAGCGCGAGCGTGTCCTCCGCGTTCGGCTCACCGACGATCACGAGCTCCTGTGACGGTTCGAGAGCCATGTCGAGCGCCGCGAGGAAGAACGCGAAGGCGGACGGCTGCGCGGCGACCTGGCGCGAGAACGCCCCCGCTGTCTCGGCGGCGAGCGTTTCATAGCGCACGCTCCCCGTGAGGCGGGCCAGGCGCAGCAGGTTGTACAGGGCGACCGAGTTGCCAGACGGTACGGCCCCGTCGTAGAGCTCCTTCCGGCGTACGATCAGGTCGCGGCGGTTCGCGGGACTGAAGAAGAAACCGCCGCGCTCGCCGTCGTGGAAGCGGTCCACCATCGCGTCGGTGAGATCGATGGCGCGGCGAAGGTGGCGCGTGTCCTGGCCGGCCTGGTGCAGCTCGATCTCTCCCCACGCCAGGAAGGCATAGTCGTCCAGGTTGCCCGCGATGGCCGCGTCTCCGTCCCGGAAACGGTGCAGCAGCTCCCCATCGGTCCACATGACGTCATGCAGGAAATCGGCGGCTCGCCGGGCCGCCGCGAGGAAGTCGGGCTCGGCGAGAGCGTGCCCGGCGCGGGCGAGCGCCGCCACCATGAGGCCGTTCCAGTCGGTCAGGATCTTGTCGTCCAGCAGTGGACGCTCGCGCGCCTCCCGGTGAGCGAACAGTCTCGAGCGAGCCTCGCTGAGGTGCTCGGCCAGCTCGGTGACCGTGAGCCCCGCCGCGCCGGCGGCGGCACCGAGCGGGCGCGCCAGGTGGAGAATGTTCAGACCGGACCGTGCATGGGTCGCCTCGTCTTCGTAGTTGCCCTCCTCCGTGACACCCCATGCCAGAGCTGCCGGTCCGGCGGTGGCGGGCCCGAGGACGCGGTCGATCTCCTCCCGCGACCATACGTAGAACTTCCCTTCCTCGCCCTCGCTGTCCGCGTCCTCCGCCGAGAAGAACCCGCCTGTCTCCGACGCCAGGTCCCGCATCACGTATGACGCGACATCGCGGACCGTCGCTTCGCGCCTCGCCGACGGCTCGACTTGATACGACTCCGTGTACGCCAGCATCAACATCGCCTGATCGTACAGCATCTTCTCGAAATGGGGCAGGCGCCACTCACGGTCGGTGGAGTACCGGTGAAAGCCCCCGCCGAGGTGGTCGTAGAGGCCGCCGGCGCGCATGGCGTCGAGTATTTCCTCCACCATGTCGCGCGCCTGCGCGACGCCCGTCCGGCGCCAGTGGCGAAGCAGGAATAGGAGTCGGTGCGAGGCCGGAAACCGCGGGGCGTCGCCGAACCCGGCGTGCTGTCGATCGTAGGCTCCGGCCAGCTCGTTGAACCCGGCTCGCACCGTATCCGCGCCCAGCGACCGACCGGACAGGTCCGCTCCGGCGAGCCGTTCGAGGTGTTCGCGGATCGAGGCCCCTGCCGCCAGCAGCGCCTCCCGATCCGCCGTCCACGCGCCCTCGATTCGCGGCACGAGGTCCAGCATCCCGATGCTCCCGTGCCGACTTTCGCGCGGGATGTAGGTGGCTGCGAAGAACGGCGTGCGATCCGGGGTCATCAGGATCGTGAGCGGCCAGCCGCCGCGGCCCGTGGTGAGCTGCGCCACGGTCATGTAGATGCCGTCGATGTCCGGGCGCTCTTCGCGATCAACCTTGACACTGACGAACGTGCGGTTCAGCAGGCGGGCCACCTCCGCGTCCTCGAACGACTCCCGCTCCATCACGTGGCACCAGTGGCAGGTCGCGTACCCGATGGACAGGAAAACCGGCCGGTCCAGCTCGCGAGCGGCCTCGAAGGCCTCGTCTCCCCACGGGTACCAGTCCACCGGATTGTGGGCGTGCTGCAGAAGATAGGGACTCTTCTCTCGAATGAGTCGATTCGCCACGGGCGGATCTCGCAGAGATGCGGGTGGTCGATTCCGAAACGATGCGGGGACGGTAGCGGCGAGCCGGGGCGACCGCAAAGTCGGGTGGGGAGATTTGCGCCACGGAGAGCCGCTTTGCCCCGGGCGGGCCCGGCCCGGGTCCGGTCTGCACGGGGGCCGACAGGCGGAAGAGGCGCTCCGTAGCCAACATCCAGCGGCCGGGGACAAGGTGGCTCGCCTCTTGCTTGGATCGAAGTGATCACTCGCGGCAAGGAGCATGGGCATGCAGGTCGGCTTCTACGACTGGACGACCTATTGGAGTGGCGCCCTGGAGAAGGGGCAGGACTCCCTTCCCCCGAACGTGCTCCGGCTCATCGAGGCGGCCCGCGATGACGACCTGGCCGACTTCACCGCAGAGGCGCACGACCTTCCGTATCTCGAACTCACCGTCGCACAGATGGTCTTTGCGCGCATCGAGCATCTGCACCGACAGGAGCCGGGTCTGGAGCGGGCGGCGAACGCCGTGGGTGACCTGCTCGACATCCTGATCACGGAAGAGGCCACCCGGAACATGGCGTGAGGCACGATCCGGCCCACTTTTTTGCGCGTTTCGCCACACTTCACCTGTTTCACCCGTGTTTCCGGCACCACGAGGTTGCGAGTTGCCCGCCAGATTGCCTGTCCGTGGCCGAAGTATGCGGCCTGATCGTGCTCAGGATCCCGGCGGACGGCTGGAACGGCACTTGCTACTTCGGTCGAAGACATCGCCGCGTTCACCAGGGGCCGGCCGCCCCTTGCAGCGGCGCCGGAACATTGCGAGCAGCGAGCCACGATGACGGATGCGATAGTCGACGGGCGCTCGAAGCCTGATGAAGGTGTGAACTCCGGGAGCACGCCGGAGCGTTTTCACATATCCGTGCCGCGCCCCCTGCTGCGGAGCATCCTGTGGACACCCTCCGAATCGGAAGAACACCCGGTCGGGGGAGCCTACGACGTCTTCATCACGCAGCGCGCCCTCGCGGACCTCCTGAATCACCTGCGGAAAGCCTCCAGGAACGAACGTCCGTTCGGTCTGCTGTCGGGTGACCTGTGCGAGGACATCGAGGACGGCCGGCCGTACGTCCTGATCAGCGGTGTATGCCGATCCCGGATCCCCTTGATCAGCGATCCCGGAGACATGATTCCCCCGGAGGCGTGGGACGCCCTGCGCGAGCAAGCCGGCCGGCTTTCCGGCAATCTGGTCGGCTGGTACCTGCGTCACCGCGACGGAGGAATCGAGCTGACGGACGCGGAGATCGCCACGCACAGGAAGTACTTCGGCGAGGTGTGGCACAGTGCGGTGCTGGTCGCCCCGGAAGGCGAGTCCCCCCGGGGCGGTTTCTTCCGCCAGACATCGGGAGGCAACATCGGCAGGAAGCCCCTGCCCTTCCACGAAGTCGTGGCGACGGAGTCGCTGTCGGAGGGCGAGCGCCGCACTCTGCTCGACTGGACGAACGTGCAAACGGACGCCGAGATCGTCCGCGAGAACCTGGAGGCGCTCCCGAGTCGGTCGGAAGGCAACGGCACCGGCGTGAGCGCGCGTCCATCCTGGATCACGAGGCGGCCGGGCCGCGGTTCGGATCTCTCCAGTCCGCTCGCCCAGGAGATCGCGCGGCGCTCGCTGCTGGCCGCCGCTGCCCGGACCGCCGCGGATCTGGATCAGCAGCGGAGAGCAGCGGAAGAGGCGGCTCTCGAGGCCGAACGGGAAGCCGAGCAAAAGGCCGCCGAGCTCGAAGCCGCGCGAACCGCGGCGCAGGAAGCGGCCCAGCGCACATCGGAGGCACCGCCCGAGAGTGAGGCCCGCGCCACCGAAGAGCGGCGACAGGCGGAGGACCTGGCTCGCCAGGCTGAAGCTGCCGCACGCGCGGCGGAGCATGAGGCCGATCGGCGCGTCAGCGAGCTGAAGTCGTTGCGCGAGGCGGCGGTCGAAGCCGAAGGGCGAGTCGCCGAGCTCGAAGCAGCCCTGCGCGCCACGGAAGCGGACGCCGCACGCCGGGTGGCGGAGCAGGAGGAAGCCCGGGAAGCGGCGGAGCAGGAGGCGGCGCGCCAGGCGGCCGAGGCAGAATCCGCGCGCCAGGCGGCGGAGCAGGAAGCCGAACGGCGACGATCGGAGGAGCTGGCGAGAATCGCGGCCGAGCAGGACGCGGCACGGCGGGTAGAAGAAGTGCAGCAGGCCCGCAGGCTGGCGGAGGAGGAAGCCGAGCGGCGCGCCCTCGAGCTCGAGACCACACTGGAGGCGGCCGAGCACGCCCGCCGGGCCGCCGAGGAAGATGCGGCGCGGCGTACGGCGGAGCTCGAGGCCGCCCGCCAGGCCGTCGAGCAGGAGGCCGAGCGCCATGCCTCGGAGCTGGAGGCCACCCTGCGTGCCGCGAACCAGGCCCGCGAGATTGCCGAAGAGGAGGCCGCCCGGCGCGCGGCAGAGCTCGAAGCTGCACGGCAGGCCGCGGGAGCGGAAGCCGAGCGGCAGGCGACCGAGCTGCAGGAGACGCTGCGGGTGGCTGATGAGGCCCGACGCGCGGCCGAGGAGGAGGCGGCTCGACGAGCCGCCGAGCTCCAGGAGACCCTGCGAGCGGCCGACGAGGAGGCCGCCCGGCAGGCCGCCGAGCTCCAGGCCGCCCGCCAGGCGGCGGAGGAAGAGACCGTCCGGCAGGCCGCCGAGCTCCAGGCCGCCCGCCAGGCGGCGGAGGAAGAGGCCGCCCGGCAGGCCGCCGAGCTCCAGGAGACCCTGCGAGCCGCCGACGAGGCGCGTCGCGCCGCCGAGGAGGAGGCCGCTCGGCGAGCCGCCGAGCTCCAGGCCGCCCGCCAGGTGGCGGAGGAAGAGGCCGCCCGCCAGGCCGCCGAGCTCCAGGAGACCCTGCGAGCCGCCGACGAGGCGCGGCGTGAGGCGGAAGCGGAAGCCGCCCGTCGAGCCGCCGAGCTGGAGGCCGCCCGCCAGACGGCCGAGGAGGAGGCCGCTCGTCGGACCGCTGAGCTGGAAGCCGCCCGCCAGGCCGCGGAAGAGGAAGCGGCCCGGCAGGCCGCGGAGCTCCAGGCCACGGTCCAGGCCGCCGAAGCCGCCCGCCGGGCCGCCGAGGCCGAGGCCGAGCGCAAGGCAGCCGAGGCCACGGCAGCGATCAAGGCCGCCGAGGAAGAGGCGGCCCGCCGGGCCGCCGAGGCGGAGGCCGCTCGCGAGGCAGCCGAGCGCGAGGCCGAGCGACGCCAGGCCGAGGCGGAGGCTCACGAGGCGGCCATCGCCGACGCCGTGCGCCGGGTCGCTGAAATGGAGACGGCGCGCAAGGTAGCGGAGGAAGAAGCCGCCCGATGGGCCGCCGAAGCGGAAACCGCCCGGCGCGAGGCGGAAGACGAAGCCAGGCGCAGATCCCTGGAGCTCGAGGAAACCCGCCGGGCCGCCGAGGAAGCGCGCGTAGCCGCCGAAGAGGAAGCCGCGCGGCGGGCGGAGGAGGTGGAGCTCTCTCGACGGACGGCCGAGGAATCGGAGCAGCGCGCTCGTGAAGCGGAAGAGGCTCGCCGGATCGCCCAGTCCGACGCGGACAAGTACCGATCCGAGGAGGCTCTGCGCCGAGACGCCGAGACGGTGGCGATCCAGAAGGCGGCTGAGCTGGAGGCGGCGCGCAAGGCAGCCGAGGAAGAGGCGGCGCGCAGGGCCACCGAGGTCGAGGAGGCTCGTCGCACGGCAGCCCGTGAAGCGGCGCGCCGCGAAGCCGAAGCGGCGGCCCGCCGGGCGGCCGAGGCCGAGGCCGAGCGCATCGCCGGCACCCTGAACGCCGAGCGCAAATCGGCTGCTCAGGAAGCGACGATACGGGACGCGCGGGCGGAGGCGGCGCTGGAGGCGGCTCGACGCGAGGCCGCCCGGCGGCGGGAGGAGGAGGACGCCCGACGTGCCGCAGAGGTCGAGGCCGCTGCCCGGGTCAAGGAGGTCGAAGCATCCCTTTTGGAATCGCGCCTGGAGGCCGAGCGCAGGGCCGAAGAGGCGCGCGCCGCGGTCGAAGCTGCGGCGCGGGAGGCCGAGCTCCGGCAGGCAGCCGAGGAAGAGACTGCCCGGCGCTCCTTGCAGCTTGAGGGAGCCCGCCAGGCAGCCGAGGACGCGATGCGCCAGGCGTCCGAAAAGCGCGCCGCACAAGAAGCGATTCAGGCCGAGGCAGCCCAGAAGACGGTCGAGGAAGAGGCTGAGCTGCGAGCGACCGAGGAACGGATCGCGCGTGAAGTGACGGAGCTGGAAGAAGCCAAAGCGGTTGCCGAAGAACGTGCCGCGGTGCTGGCGACGGAAGCCGAGGATGCCTGGCGGACCGCGCGCCTCGAGTCCGAGCGCCGCAAGGAGGCCGAGGAAGCGGCGGCAGCCCGGGTGAGCGAGCTCGAGAAGGCTCGCCAGGCGGCCGAGGAAGAGGCGGCCCGCGTGGCGGCCAAGGCCCGCCAGGTGGCAGAGTTGGCGCGAGAGGAAGTGTCCAGGCTGCGCATGGAGCGTACGCGCCTCGAGCAAGCCGTAAAGGAGAGGGCCACCGAGCTGGAGGCGCTCCGTCGGGCCGAATCCCGCGAGATCGCGCGGCGACGGGAGGAGGAGGGACGACGGGCGACCGCCGAAGCGGCCCGTGTCCAGGCGGAAGAGGCGGCTCGAGAAGCGGCCGTGAAGTTCGCGCGTCAGGAAGTGGCGGACGCCGATGCGCGTCGCAAGGCAGAGGCGGAGGCCCGCGTGAGGGCGGAGGTCGCCGAGGCGAAGCGCGAGAAGCGCGAGGCGCGGCGCGAGGAAGAGCGCCGCGAGAGGCGCGAGAGGCGCTCAAGGCGACTCCGTGGCGCGGGGAATGTGGCAGCGGCCATCGCCATCCTGGCTGCCGGCGCGTTCGGGGTCGAGAGAGTGATGCGGTGGACCGAGCTGAACCCGGGTCATACCGTGTTCGACAGAGGCAGCTGGGGGGCGGACACGGACGGCGAATCGGACGGAGCGGAGACTCCGGGAGCGGCCCGGGCCGGCCAGGGCAGAGTCGTGCTCCCGCCGGCAGTCGGTGCGGAAGTTCCGGCCGTGGAGGATCCCGGCGCCGTACCGGCGAGCGCCGATCCACGCCTCAGGACGTTGGACCAGCTTGCCGATTCCACGATCGCCGCGATGACAGCGTTCCGTGCCGCGGCCGCGTCCTTCGAGGCAGAGCTGATCGATTGCGAGGATCTGCGGGCGGCCTTCTCCGAGGTGGGACGCCTGTGGCTGACCTACGCGGTGAACGGAGTGTCGCCGCTCGAGTCAGGACTCGATGAGGAGCGGTCGGCGCGCCACGAGAACCTCGCGCAGGACGCCAACGGGATCGAGGTCGCCTACGAGGTGAGCGGCTGCCCCATGCCGTGAACCGGCCGGGGGAGAGCGCCGGGCAGCTCCCTCAGAACAACTGCGTCCGCTCCAGCTCCTTCCGCTTGGCCTCGTTCTCGAGCCACGGCTTCCGCTCGAAGTAGCTGCGCGTCTCCTCGATGACCTGCGGGGAAAGAAGGATCAGGGCGATCAGGTTCGGCACGATCACCACGGCCAGGAACACGTCTCCGAGGTTCCAGATCACCGTGAGCGGGAGCACTGCGCCGACGAAGTGCATCGTGACGAACGCCATCTTGTACGGTAGAACGGCCCACGAGCCGAACAGGTAGTTGGCGCACCGGTCGCCGTAGTAGCTCCACGAGATAGCGGTCGAGAGCGCGAACAGCAGGACCGCCACCACGACGATCAGACCGCCCCACCCACCGAACGAGGACAGCCCGATCCTGAATCCCTCCTGGGTCAGCGGGGCGCCGCTTTCCGCCGCCGCCGCGTGCAGCGACGTGTAGCTTCGGCCGTCGCTCCCCTCGGCCGTGGCCTGCGCGGGCCGGATGGTGCCCGAGAACGGACGTGTCATCTCGAGGTCCACGAACAGGCGCTCGACCGCCACGTCGTGCCACGCGACCAGCGGCGCATCCACGGTCTCGAGGGGTACTCCCTCCGCGATCACGATCTCTTCCGGAACATCCACGTCGGAGAGGCGACCGTCCGCGTCCAGGCTGACATACGAAAGATCTCCACCGCTGAGCACGATCTCGGTCGGCAGACGTGCGTTCCACACTCCGGTCAGGATGATCACGAGTCCCGTCATCGTGCAGATGACGATCGTGTCGATGAACGGCTCCAGAAGTGCCACTACGCCCTCGGAGACGGGCTCGTCCGTCTTGGCCGCCGCGTGCGCGATCGGGGCCGATCCCTGGCCGGCCTCGTTGCTGAACAGGCCTCGCCGGACGCCCCACATCATGGTCAGCAGAAAGGCGCCCACACCGGTCCCGGCCACACCGGCCGTCGGGTTGAACGCTTCCCTGAAAATCAGCGCGAGTGCCGGGATCACTTCGCCGGCGTGCAGGGCAATGATCAGCAGGGCGCCGGTCACGTACAGCGCGGCCATGGCGGGCGCCAGCACGGCGGTGACCTTCCCGATGCGGGTGATTCCGCCCAGGATCACGGCCGCCACGACGGCCGATGTGACCAGCCCCGTGGCCCACACAGGGATCCCGAACGTCGAGCGCATCGTGTCGGCCACGGTGTTGGCCTGAATCGCGTTCCCGGTCATGAACGCCGTCACGCCCAGGAGGAGCGCGAAGATGACTGCCATCCACTTCCAGTTCGGGCCGAGACCCTTCTCGATGTAGTACATGGGGCCGCCGGACACCGTCCCCTCCCAGGCGTGGCCGTGGGTTGCCTCGACGTTCCGGTACTTCTGCGCCAGCGTGACCTCGGTGTACTTGGTGGCCATGCCCAGGGCGGCCGTTATCCACATCCAGAACAGGGCACCGGGACCGCCCCAGTGGATCGCGATGGCCACACCCGCGATGTTGCCGATCCCGACCGTGGCAGAGAGGGCCGTGGTGAGCGCCTGGAAGTGGGACACGTCTCCCGGCTCCGTGGGATCGTCGTATGCGCCAGACGTGACCTTGAAGCCGTGGCCCAGACGTCGGAGCTGGATGAGTCCCAGCCGGAGCGTGAGAAAGACGCCGGTTCCCAGCAGGAGCAGCACCATGAACGGAATCGTCTCCTCGCCCACGGAGATGCCGAGCTCGACGATGTACCGGTTACCGATGTCCGCCAGCCACTGAAAGAGCTCCATCCGCCCCCCCGTACGGGTTCCGTTCGTCACCTTCCTCGGTCTCGAAAGACCGGAGAACATAGGTGGAGATCATCGGTTCGTGCGAGTCGGGATGCCTGAGCAGCCCGCGTGCCGGGCGGCGGATCGGGGTCGGAGGAACTCCAGATGGCGGGGTGCGCCCGAATCCTGGTCCGGGTATTGCTCGGTGAGGAGCGAGACCGTGGGACGTCGGAGCCGGGGCGCGGATCCGGTCCCGGATGTCCTCAGATCCCCCTGTGACGCGTGACGGCGGGAGGCCGGCTGGAAGAATGAATGTCATCAAGACCAGGGACGCCAGCCTGGGGCTGCATGTGGCCCCGTGGGACGTCGAGAGACTCGTCCAGATCCTCGGGGGCGACGAGCTGCTGACCGGACTCTCGATCGACTTGAGCGACGGCTCGACCGTCTCGCCCGAACGGGTGACGGACGTCGCGGACCTGAAGAACGATTCCGGGCGGCTCATCGAGGCCATGACGGTGGAGAGCACCCCACCGCCATTCGCGTTCGCCGACGCTCCCTCGGCCCGCGTCGCGATCGTGAGTCTGCGCCGGAACCGCAGCGCCACGGTCCGATATCATGTCTCCGGAGACGAGCGGGAGGTGATGAGGCTGTCCCGGGAGCTGGACGAGTGGATCGGCTCCGTCACCCCGTGGTACGGACGAATAGCGACCCTCGATGGTCCCCGGTTCGCTTTCGGAGCCGCGCTACTGGTCGCCGCGATGGCGCTGGTGGCGGGATCCCTGTTCGTGCTCCTCGGAGGCGTGACGGGATCGCCTCACGCGGCCGGATTCGTCGCGGCAACGGCCCTGCTCGCCCTGCTGGCTACCGGGTGCGGGGTCGCCGTCATGCGAGGCTTCCTGTTCCCGCTTGTCCTGTTCGCCGTGGGGGGCGGGGAGAAGCGCGCGCGTCAGCTCGGCCAACGGCGCGCCGTCCTGCTGTGGTCGTCGGGCGCTCTGGCGGCCGTGGCCGTCGTCGGCTCCATCGCCGGAGCGCTCCTCGGCTAGGCCGGGAGTCTTGCATCACGCCCCGGATGGGGGCGTTTGGCGACGGCCCTCGTCCCGGCGGACCCGCGCCGGGAGCGTCGTCAGACCGCGGAGACTTCCCTCGAGGTCTTCCCGAGGTCCAGGTACGCCCACGCGAACAGGACCAGGAACGCCAGGTCGGCGATCGCGAACGGCTTCCAGATATACGGAATGCCGGCCGTCAGCCAGTGGTAGAACACGACCGCACAGTAGGAGACCTTGAGCAGAATTCCGTACGGGATCAGGGAGCGGTTCACAGCCGGTTGCCGGGCGATGGCCACGAACATCAGCGCGAACACGATCAACAGCGCGGCCGGAAAGTGCACGTATCCGAAGTGGTTCGGCGGGGTCACGCCGACCCACTCGAACAGGGCCGGGGCGGCGGTCAGGAACGCCACACCCAGCACCGCGTCGTACACGGCCGCCACGTAGAACAGCACGGAGGTCGCGGGCGATTCCCTCATGTCGGTCTTCTCCTCTCTCGGAGGTCCTCCCGGAGGGACTTCCGGAAGTTGCTGCGTCGCCGGCGGGTGAACTCGTCGCTGTACAGCCGCACGACCAGGTCCCTGAACCCGCCGGCCAGGTCCGCCGGGCACATGCCGGCGGGACGGTAGTTCACGTCGAACAGGGTGCATCTGTCCCAGGCCCGCGGCTCGAGCAGCCTGTCCTCCCGCTCGAGTCGCTCGTACAGCGGCGTGCCCGGAAACGGAGTAAGGATCGTCACCTGGACTTCGTAGAGACCCGCGTCCCGCACGAACTCGAACACGTGGTCGAAGATCCCCGGCGTATGTCCGTCCAGGCCGAGGACAAAGCAGCCGTTCACGGTGATCCCGTGCGACTGGATCGTCCGGATCGCGTCCCGGCAGCCGGGGAACTTCCGGTACTTCCAGTCGTTCCGCAGCTCGAGGCCCGCGAGGCCCTCCGGAACGGGGCTCTCGAGGCCGATCAGTACCTGGGCGCACCCGCTCCGGCGCATCAGCTCCAGAAGCTCGTCGTCCCGGGCCACGGACAGGTCGGTCTCGGCGAACCAGCTCACCCCTCTGGGCTCGAGCGCGACGAGAAGCTCCTTCCAGTACGCCCGGTTCACGAGCGCGTTGTCGTCTGCGAATTCGATGAAGGGCTGGTCCCAGATCTCCAGGATCCGATCGATCTCCCGGACAACGCTCGCGACGGGCTTCTGCTTGTACCGGTCGGTCAGGAGCACCGAGCTGGCGCAGAACTCGCATCGGTGCGGGCAGCCGCGGCTCGCCTGCACTGTCAGCCGGTTGTACCGCGAGATGTCCAGCAACTCGAACGCCGGGACGGGAGCTTCCACCAGATCGTACTCGTGGGGACGGGCGTCGTACACGTCCTCGAGCCGCTGGTCGGCGCAGTCCGACAGGAGCCGGTTCCAGACGGGCTCGCCCTCGCCGATCACCACGGCGTCGCAGTGGTCCGCGGCCTCCTCCGGCAGAGCGCTGACGTGCGGTCCCCCCATGACGACGGGCACGCCCCGCTCGCGGAACCGGTCCGCGAGCCCGTAGGCTTCGGGTATCTGTGCGGTGTAGGAGGAGATGGCGACCAGGTCGAGTCCGTCGGGGATGTGGCCCGGCGCTCCAGGATCCGGCACCTCCAGGTAGTGGATCTCGTGTTCGGGAGGCGTGAGCGCCGCCAGCGTCAGAAGCCCCAGGCTGGGAAGGGACGCGATTGTCTTGCTGCGCTCCACGAAGCCGGGGAGCGTGAGGCCGAGGTGGAGAAGCTCCTGGTCGACCACCCGAATCCCGCTCACCGCGATCAGACCGATGTTCATCGGAGGGCCAGCCTCCACAGGAAGGCCGCGATCGCGACGATCACGGAGCCGGCAGGAACGAAGAACAGGTGACGGAAGCCGTCGCGGAACGCGGCCAGGTAGCACACCACGGGCATTGTGCCGGCGCCGAGGAGCAGCAGGTAGCCCGGGAGCTCTACTCCGGTCTCGATTCGCAGCGCGCCCACCGTGAGGGCGAACCCGAGGTTCAGGAAGCCGATTCCGAAAAAGGCCACGTGACCGAGGCGGACCATCCGGCGGCGCCATCCGGCATATCCGCCGAGCCACCGCTCGTCGCGGAAGAACAGGCCGGTGATCGCCCCGGCGAGGGCGCCGAGCAGGAACCCGATCCAGGCGGCGTACAGGTTGATCGTCATGGCTCTCGCGGACCCGTGGTCGAAGCTCTCGGTATCAAGGTCGGCGCATGTCGTGCACGGCGGAGGGCGCCGGAAATGTATACCATGTTTGCAGTCAGGGCGAGGAACGGGAAGCTCTCTCTCACGCTGAATCGGACCGCCGCGGGGGCGCAACGACAGGCGACCCCGATCATGACGGGCAACCAGGATCTTGTGCTCACGAGAGCGCGTCGGGAGTGGAGCTGCAGATGATTCTCGTGACGGGCGCCGCCGGGAAGACCGGATGTGCAGCGGTGCGGGCGCTGGCGGACCGGGAAGAGCGGGTTCGGGCGCTGGTGTTCCGCGAGGAAGCGTTCGAGACGATGCGACGGCTTGGCGCGAGCGAGGTCGTGGCGGCCGACATGCGTGACCCGGAGGCGCTCCGCGTCGCCGCGTCGGGCGTCGGGACGATCTATCACATCTGCCCGAACGTGCATCCGGATGAGGTCGCGATCGGGGAATCCGCGATCGCCGCCGCCCGCTCCGCCGGGGTCGAACGCTTCGTGTACCACTCGGTGCTCCTGCCGGCCGTCGAGGCGATGCCCCACCACTGGCTGAAGCACGGGGTCGAGAGGCGGCTGCGCGACTCCGGGCTCCAGTTCACGATCCTCCAGCCGTGCGCCTACATGCAGAACGTGCTGGCCGAGTGGGACTCGATCGTGGGGCGTGGTGTGCTCGGGGTCCCGTACGGCACCGATGTCGAGATGAGCCTCGTCGATCTCGAGGACGTGGCGGAGGCGGCTGCAGTCGTGCTGACGTCGCCGGGACACGAGGGCGCCACGTACGAGCTGTGCGGACCTGAGGCGATCGCGGTCACCGGGATCGCAGATTCTCTGGAGCGCCAGCTCGGAAGACCCGTTCGTGCGGAGTTCGAGGAGGTGGAAGACTGGGAGCGGACGGCAGGGGCAACCGGCCTCGGAGAGTATCAGGTCGATGCCCTGGTCCGGATGTTCCGTTACTACGATCGCAACGATTTCACCGGTAGCTCCGAAGCTCTCCGGCGACTGCTCGGTCGTCAGCCCACTTCGTTCGAGAAGTTCGCGGCGCGCACCGTAGAGAGCCGCTCTCGCGCCACCTGACTCGCGACTTCCGTCTGTCGCCTCAGGCCTGGACAGCCTCGATGGCCGTCTCCCGCCGCGTGATCCGCTTCACCGTGATGTGGAGCCAGATCAAACACGTCATTGTCACCAGGAAGAAGAAGATCCAGGTGGTGGTCCAGAGTCCGATACCTCTCAGCAGATAACCGAAGATGATCGGGCAGAAGAAGCCCCCGAGACCACCGATGACCCCCACGGCTCCGCCCACGACGCCGACCTCGGTTGGGAAGTACTCGGGTATGTACTTGTAGACCGCGGCCTTCCCGATTCCCATCGCGATCCCGATGACGAAAACGAGGATCGTGAAGATCCAGACGTTGGCCTGGAAGAAGATCTTGGTGACGCCGCTGGCCAGGAGGGTCCGCTTTCCCACGGTCTGGCCGAGGGTCACTTCGGGCACGTGCCAGGAACGTATGACCGGCAGGACATGAGCGCGTGACTCGTCGATCTCGTCATCCGGCCTCGCGGTCAGGGTGTACACGTCGTCGCCGACCCGGACTTCGGCGTCCGTGACCCGCGTGACCGTGCCGCTCCTCCTGGCCATGACCCCGCTGCCCGGCGACTCGACCTCCATCTTCGGGAAGAAGAGCAGCAGACAGCACACGCCGATCGTCCCCAGGATCCAATACATCACGGTGCGTGCCCCCAGCCTGTCGGACAGGTATCCACCAAGGGCGCGGACCACGCCGGACGGAAGCGAGAAGATGGACGTCAGGAGGCCGGCAGTGACGATGGTCATCGAGTAGACGTTCACGTAATACGGCACGAGCCACTGTGCCAGGGCCACGAAGCCGCCGAACACGAGGAAGTAGTACAGGCCGAAGCGCCACACACGCATGTTCCGGAGCGGCCCGAGCATCTGTAGCACGGTCCGCTGCGAGGCGACCTCCGGTTTCCTGTTCTTCGTGAACAGGAAGAACACGATCGCCATGCCGACGAGCAGGGCGGCGTAGTACTGCGGAAGCATTCGCCAGCGCTCCAGATCCTGCCCGCCGTTCGTGAGAGACCGCAGGATCCCCGGCGCGAGCATGACCGTCAGCGCGGCGCCGGCGTTTCCGGCTCCGAAGATCCCGAGCGCCGTCCCCTGGTGCTCACGGCTGAACCAGACCGACGAAAAGGCGATGCCTACGGCGAACGATGTGCCCGTGAGCCCGAAGCCGAGGCTGGCCAGGAGGTAGCCGTCGTAGGAATTAACCTGACTCAGCAGGTACATCGGCACGGCGCACAGGAGCATCAGCGCCGCGTACACGGGGCGGCCCCCGTACCTGTCGGTGAGCATCCCGAGAGGCAGTCGCATGATAGAGCCCGTGAGAACCGGGATACCGATCAGGGTGCCCATCTGCGCCGTGTCCCAATCGAAGATCCCGTTCTCCACCAGGAATGTCACCAGCACGCCGTTCAGCATCCAGGCCGCGAAGCAGACCGTGAACGCGATCGTGTTGAGCGCGAGTATGCGCCAGGCTCCGCGCTGTTCTTTCATGAGCTCGACTCACCGGTGTTGCGGGACCGGCGGGACGGCCGGCCCGGGATTCGATGGACGGGGTGGGCGCCGATCAACACACGATTTCCGCGTTCTTCCGGGCGTAGAACCACCAGTTCAGCGCGAGGCAGGTCGCGTAGTACACGGCGAACCCGTACAGCGCGTTCTGCGGCGTCCCTGCCTGGATCTGCGTCGCGAAGATCTTCGGAATCAGGTAGGCGCCGTACGCGGCGATCGCCGAGGTCCAGCCGAGCACGGGCCCGCGATTGTCCTTCTTGAAGATCACGCCGATCATGCGGAACGTGGACCCGTTCCCGATGCCGGTCGTCGCGAAGAGCACGATGAACAGGCCCAGGAACGGGAAGAAGTACTGCGCCGGGTCCGGTGACTGCAGGGCCAGCGAAACGACGTATCCCGCGCCGATCGTCGACCCGATCATGACGATCGTGTCCCAGTGGGTCACGCGGGCACCGCCCAGCTTGTCCGACAGCCAGCCTCCCAAGGGCCGGATCAGCGCTCCGACTCCCGCGCCGATCCAGATGTAGGCGGCAGAGCTCAGGCCCGTCGCCTGGCCGGCCTGCTCGCCGACCCGGATCACCCCGAAGACGTCGTCGATCAGCTTTGGGAAGGCGTTGGCGTATCCGATGAAGGAACCGAAGGTCATGACGTACAGATAGGTCATGATCCAGTTGTGCTTCATCTTGAAGATTCCGAACTGCTCGTCCAGGCTTTCCCGCGTCTCGCGCGGCGTCAGGTAGCGCATTCCTGCCAGCGTGACGACCACGGCAACCACCACGACCACGAATGTCTTGAGCAGAACGGGAAAGCCCCCCCACGGGAGAATCAGCAGAACGATACCGGCCGCGGCGCCCACGAATCCGAGAAACGTGAGCCACAGGTATTTCCCGACGGCGGTCGGGGTAGCTCCGACCTTGTGGAAGGGAAGGTTGTTCATGCCCATGAAGGCTAGGATCGCGAACAGCGCGAGGATCGGTACCCAGACCAGGCTCGCGTTCTGGATCCACATCTCCGAGGGCGCGCCGGCCGCCTGAAGCTCGTAGGGGTCACCGCTCAGGGCACCGAACAGGCGGAAGGTGATCACCCAGGGGATCACGAACTGCATGACGCTGACCCCCAGGTTGCCGAGGCCCGCGTTGAGCCCCAGCGCCAGCCCCTGCTTCGATTTCGGGAAGAAGAAGCTGATGTTCGACATGGACGAGGCGAACGCCCCGCCTCCGACGCCCGAGAGCGCCGCGAGGATGATGAAGATCCAGAACGGAGTGGTGTGATCCTGGAGCGCGATCCCGGTGGAGAGCGCCGGCAATATGAGGAGCGCGCTCGTCATGAACTTGACGTTCCGCCCTCCGCAGATGGCGATCATGAACGAATTCGGAATCCGAAGCGTCGCCCCGGCCAGGCCCGCGACCGCAGGAAGGGTGAACAGAAGGGCCCGGTATCCGGCTTCGGCGTAAGGCTCCCCGCCGTTCATGAACGTGAAGTTGAACAGATCGCCGCCGGAGGCGAAGTGGAGCTGCTGAATGTACTTGGCGACCATTCCCCAGTAGATCCACACCGCGAAGGCGAGGAGCAGATTGGGAATCGAGATCCACAGGTTCCGGTTCGCGATGCGCTTGCCCTCGCGGCCCCAGAACGCCCCGTCCTCCGGATCCCAGTAGTCGGGCCAGCTCCTGCCCTGGTCGTCAGTCATCCAGTTCCTCCGTTGTCGCTCCTTCGGGCGCGCCCGACCTCCCCGGCGCGCGTCTCCGTCCTCAGTTGTTGCGCGGACGCACCCGCGTCCATGGGGTCCTGGGATCACGGATCGCCTTGCGGTCCCAGTTCCAGATCACCTTCTGATACGGCCTGACGATGTAGTGCAGAGGGGCGACGATGAAGTGCGCCAGTCGCGTGAACGGGATCATGAAAACCAGGACGAACGCGCCCAGGATATGGAGCTTGATCACCCACGGCAGCGCGAACACGGCTGTCGTCTCCGGGGTGAGCGTGACCAGGGACCACAGGTATGGCGACAGGTCCGCCGCGAACCAGGAGGCTCCCCAGCGGAAGCCGAGGGCGATCCACAGTCCCAGCACGACCTGGGCCAGCAGCAGCAGTTCGATGGCGATGTCCATCGGCGTGGTCACTGCTCGCACGCGCCTGTTCGTGAGCCTACGCCACATGAGGGAGACCAGGCCGACGAACACGGTGACGCCGAACACGAAGGCGGTCACCTCGAGGATGATCAGGCGTACCGGAACGCGGTTCCACGCGAGGTTGGCCTGCGGGAGCAGGAACGCTATCAGGTGGCCCAAGAACACGACCAGCAGCCCGACATGAAACGGAACACTGCCCCAGAAGAGCTGCCTTCCCTCGAGGAATTGAGAGGACAGCGAGGAGATCGTGAAGCTCTTCCTCCGGTACCGGTACGCCAGCCCCAGCACGAAGACCATGATCGCGACGTACGGGAACGCGATGAAGAAAACAGTGTTGAGGACGTTCATAGCATGCTCCTCGACTTCGCCCGGCGCCCTTCGCTGGCCTCGATGTCCAGCTCGCGGCCGATGGAACTCAGGAAATCGCTCACCTGCACCGGTCTTTCGAGCTCAGAGAGCTCGAAGTCCACTCTGAGCACGGCCAACAGCGCTGCCAGCGGCTCGCGATAGATCGTACTTCGCTCCCGCGAGGAGGCGATCAAGGTCTTGAAGTGCTTTTGATACAGTCGATTGCGCTCTTCCATGTGGTTCGGCTCGAATTCCGCGATCATCATCTCGAGCGCCGGGTGCAGGAGCGCCTCGACGAACTCCGTGGCAAGTTCCGGGTTCCGCCATCTGGCCAGCAGCCGCAGCACCGTCGGAAGGTGGTCGGGAAGCTCGGTGCCGCAATCGACGCCGGCCTCCCGGTGCTCGCGGCTCAGGTTCACCAGAACCTCACCCCGCTTGTAGTCATCCCCGAACATGACGTAGCCCACGCCGAGCGTAGTGATCGGCTGCACGTCGAAGGAGCGGGTGAAGATCTCCTGAACCTCGTGCAGCTCTTCCTCTGACAGCGTCCCGTCTCCGGGCGGCAGGGCGCTCGCGAAGGCCTCCAGCCTGGACGCCGCCTCCGGATAGCGACCCTCGAGCAGGTTCCACGCGGTGTCGACCCGCTCCGGATAGTCCGGGCCCGGATACTCGAAGAGGTCGGCGAGCCGTTCGTAGCGAGTCAGAACCGGCATCTCAGACCCCCCTTTTCGCCGTGTCGGCCTTGAATCCGAAGCCGATGTTTCCCGCCACATCGCCGGTGTCCTCCATCATCTCGATGGCCTGCTCGCGGTGCGCGGCAGGGATGACGAATCGATCGTCGAAACTCGCGAGAGACGTCAGGTGATAGATGTCATCGGCCGCCTGCGGGGTGAGTCCGGTTTCGGCCAGCGCCTGCTTTACGGTGTCCTCCGGGACGTCCCCCACCGTGACCTGGCGGCGGTGAAGCCGGACGGCCATCAGCTTCTTCACCCGGTCTCCCACCTCCCTCGTATCGCCGGCGCTGAACAGGTTGGCCATGTACTGGAGCGGGAAGCGCGCCTCATCGATCGTACCAAACAACTCGGTCGTGCTCGTGTCGTACAGCCAGCTGTCGGGCCAGTGCTTGGCGACCGAGTTCAGCTCGCCGGCCTGCTCCGTGTTGTCGACGTCCGACACGGAGGCCATCACGGGAAGAAGCGACGGTACGTAGAACAGCATCGGGAGGGTGCGGAATTCCGGATGCAGGGGAAGCGCCAGATTCCACTCCTTCACGAACTTGTACGTGGGCGAGTACTGCGCCGCCTCGATCGTAGAATCGGCGACCCCGTTCCCCTTGGCGGCGGCGATCACCTCGGGATCGAAGGGGTCGAGGATCATATCCATCTGGCTTGCGATCACGTTGGCATCGTCGGCCGAGGCCGCGCTCTCGAGCCTGTCGGCATCGTACAGCAGGACGCCCAGGTAGCGGATCCGCCCCACGCACGAGTGCATGCACGCCGGCGCGTGGCCCGCCTCGATCCGCGGATAGCACAGGATGCACTTCTCCGACTTACCCGTGCTCCAGTTGTAGTAGGCCTTCTTGTACGGACAGGCCGTCACGCACATCCGCCATCCGCGGCATACCTCCTGGTTGATCAGCACGATCCCGTCCTCGCCGCGCTTGTATATCGCGCCCGAGGGGCACGAGGCGACGCACGCGGGGTTCAGGCAGTGGTTGCAGATCCGCGGAAGGTAGAAGAACGCCATGCGCTCCAGCTGGAACATGGCCTCCCTCTCGGCGGGCGACAGGTCCTCCATGTTTGGATCGTTCCGGGCGAAATCGGTCGACCCGCCCAGGTCGTCGTCCCAGTTCGGTCCCATCTTGATGTCCATCGGCTCGCCGGTGATCATCGAGATCGGCTGCGCCGTGGGCTGGTCATCGCCCGCCGGTGACTCGATCAGGTCCAGGTACTTGAAGGTGAACGGCTCGTAGTAGTCGTCGATCACCGGCAGGTGCGGATTGTGGAAGATGTTGGTGAGGCTCTTGGGCTTCCCCGCCCCCTTCAGGTGGATCCCGTCGCCGTTCTTCTCCCAGCCACCCTTATAGACCTCCTGATCTTCCCACAGGCCTGGGTAACCGGTGCCGGGCTTCGTCTCCACGTTGTTCCACCACATGTACTCGGCGCCCTTGCGGTCCGTCCACACGTTCTTGCACGCGATCGAGCACGTGTGGCAGCCGATGCACTTGTCCAGGTGGAACACCATGGAAATCTGTGAGCGAACATCCATCTCGAGTCTCCCGTGCTTGCGCGATCCTGAGGCGATCAGAACTCCACCTTGTCCATCCGCTTGACGACGACGTGCGTGTCCCGGTTCGGGGCTATGGGGCCCCAGTAGTTGAAGTGGTACGTGAACTGGCCGTAGCCGCCGGCCAGGAAATTGGGCTTGAGGTGGATGCGGGTGAAGCTGTTGTGTCCCCCGGCCCGCTTGCCGCCGCGCACCTGCGACTTCGGAATGCCTATCGTGCGCTCGGGCACGTGGTACACGATGCACACGCCCTTCGGGATGCGGGCGCTCACGGCGGCGCGCGCGGCGTACACGCCGTGGTCGTTGTAGACCTCGCACCAGTCGTTGTCCTGAATGCCGAGCTCCTCGGCGTCCACCTCGCTCAGCCACACCGGCTCGCAGCCCCTCGAAAGGGTCAGCATGCGGTGGTTGTCGCCGTACGTGGAGTGGATGTGCCACTTCCCGTGCGGGGTGAGACAGTTCAGGATCATCGCGTCCCCGTCCTTCAGCGTCTGCTTCAGGTCGCCGTACGCCTCCGGCTTGGGTGACGGCTTGTAGGTCGGAAGGTTCTCCCCGTACGCCAGGTACATCTCGTGATCGAGGTAGAAGTGCTGGCGGCCGGTCAGCGTACGCCACGGGACCAGCTTCTCGACGTTGTACGTAAACGCGGCGTAGGCCCTGCCTCTATTCATCACGCCCGACCACAGCGGCGACGTGTTGTACCGTCGCGGCTGAGCCTGCAGGTCGGCATAACGGATCCGGAGGTCCTCGCTCCCCGCGCCCAGGTCCACGAGATCGAGGCCTGTGCGTTTCTCGGCGCCGCGATAAGCACGCACGTTGAGTGCGCCGTTCGTCAACGTCGAGAGATGCAGCACCGCGTTGGCGGCCCACTCGTCTTCCTTCAGCGACGGCAGGAGGTCCCCGTTGCGGCGCTCGACCGGGAAGTGGGCGGACGCGACCATCTCGTCGTACGCGTCCTCGCACTGATAGTGGTTTCCGTGCGCTCCTAGGCCTGAGGTGCGGATCCGGTCGCCCAGGCTGATGAACTTGTCGTACAGCTTCGTATAGTCGCGGTCCACCACGACCAGATTGTGCATGCTCTTCCCCGGCACGGCGTCGCACTCGTCCCGGTACCAGTCCCTGATCACCGGTTGCGAGATCTCGCCTGCCGAGTCGTGCGCGATGGGCGTGGCGACGACATCCTTCTGCGGCTCGGGGAAGTACTTCTCCGCCGCTTCGCTCGTGACCTTCGCCAGGTCGCGGAAGATGTTCCAGTCGGTCTTCGACTCCCACACCGGCGCGATGGCAGCCGACAGCGGGTGGATGAACGAGTGCATGTCCGTGCTGTTCAGGTCCGCCTTCTCGTACCACGAGGCGGCCGGGAGCACGATGTCCGAGTACAGGGCCGAGGAGTCCATGCGGAAGTTGAGGTCCACGATGAGGTCCATCTTCCCGACCGGCGCGATGTCGTGCCACTTGACTTCGCGGGTGTGGTCCTCGGAGTCCTCGGCGATGGCGTTGGTGTGGGTGCCGAGGTAGTGCTTCAGGGCGTACTCGTGCCCCTTCATGCTCCCCATGATCGCGTTGCCGCGCCAGATGTACCACACGCGCGGGAAGTTGTGCTCGGCCTCCGGATCGCTCACCGAGTATTGCAGCTCCTTCGAGCGGAGCTTCTCGAGGACGTACCGCTTGATACCCTCGTCGTCGGTCGTCCCCGCCTCGACGGCCTCTCGGCACAGGTCGAGTGAATTCTGGTCGAACTGCGGGTAGAACGGCATCCAGCCCATGCGGACGGCCTTGAAGATCTGGTCCGCCGTGTGCTGGCCGGTGATCTCGTTCTCCGGAACCGTGTTGTACTTGGAGAATTGGCCGTCGTATCGGTACTGGCACGTGTTGATGTAGTGCCAGATGGGCGTCTGCTGGAGCCGGACGGCTCCCTGCCAGTCCTTGCCGAACGCGATCGCGCCCCACGAGTCCATCGGGGCAAGCTTCTCCTGCCCCACGTAGTGGTTCAGGCCCCCACCGTTCTTGCCGATGCAGCCGGTGAGCATCAGGGCCATGGCGCCCGCCCGGTACATCAGGTTGGCGTGGTACCAGTGGTTGATGCCTGCCCCGATGATGATCATGCACTTGCCGCCCGTGGCCTCGGCGGTACTTGCCCACTCGCGGGCGAACTGGAGCACGGTGTCGGACGCGACCCCGGTGAACAGCTCCTGCCAGGCGGGTGTGTATGCGGCGTTCTTGTCGCCGTAGTCGGCCGGGTAGTCGCCGGGCAGGCCCCGGCTCACACCGAACTGGGCCATCGTGAGGTCGTACACCGTCGTCACCGTGACCGGCCCGTCGGTCGTCTCGATCTGCATGACCGGAACGCCGCGCAGCGTCTCCCGATCGAGGCCGAACTCGACGAACTTCGTCTGTGCGACCTCGTCGGTACGTCCGAGCAGGGTCAGAACCGGATCGTAGGCCCGGTCGTCGACCACGCTCTCCTGCCTGATGTTCCAGTTGCCCTGTTTCTCGTCCCATCGGGATCCCGAGCTCCCCTTCGGGACCACCAGTTCACCGGTGGCGGCGTCGATGTTGAGGAACTTCCAGTCACCGTTCGAGATGTCGCTGTACGCGGGAATCTCCGACGCGCGAAGCAGCCGGCCCGGTTTGTAGGCCTCGCCGTCCTTCTCGAGCTTCACGAGGAACGGGCTGTCGGTGTACTTCTTCACGTAGTCGATGAAGTACGGCGTCTGCCTCTCGTGATGGAACTCCCTCAGGATCACGTGGGTCGTGGCCATCCAGAACGCGCCGTCGCTGCCGGCGTGGAGCGGCACCCACTGGTCCGCGTACTTGCACACCTGGCTGAAGTCGGGTGAGAACACCACCGCCTTGGTGCCGTTGTGTCTCGACTCGGCGAAGAAGTGGCAATCGGGTGTCCGCGTCATGTTGAGGCAGGCACCCATGTCGGCGATCATCTTCGCGTTGTACCAGTCGGCGCTCTCGCACACGTCGGTCTGCTCCCCCCAGATCTCCGGGAAGGCCGTGGGCAGGTCGCAGTACCAGTCATAGAAGCTGAGGTTGACGCCGCCGAACAGTTGGAGGAACCGGCCGCCGGCCGCATAGCTCAGCATCGACATCGCCGGGATCGGGCTGAACCCGATCACCCGGTCGGGACCGAACTTCTCTGCCGTGTGGATGTTGGCGACGGACATGATCTCCATGACCTCGTCCCAACTCGTTCTCCGGAATCCGCCCTTCCCGCGCGACTCCTGGTAAGCCCGGCGGGCTCCCTCGTCTTCCTGCAGAGCCTTCCACGCCTTCATCGGGTCGCCGGTCTCCCGTTTCTTCTTTCTGTAGGCGTCGATGAGCGCGCCACGGATGAGCGGATACTTGATGCGGAGCGGGCTGTACAGGTACCACGAGAACGAGATTCCGCGCTGGCATCCCCGGGGCTCGTATGGAGGCAGGGAATCCTCCAGAAGCGGGTAGTCCAGTTGCTGCGTCTCCCAGGTGACGATCCCATCCTTGACGTGGATCTGCCAGGAGCACCCGCCGGTGCAGTTCACCCCGTGCGTGCTGCGCACGATTCGATCGTGCTGGAACCGGTTGCGGTAGAACTCCTCCCACTTCCGGGTCTGCGGCGAGATGATGTCTTTGATCCAGCCCATGGTCTCTTCTCGATCTCTTGGCTGCTGTGGATTCGGATCAACCGGATCTGCGTGTCGTCTGCGAGCGGTTAACGGAGGAATCTCCGGACGGTTCCGGTCGGCGTCGCCCGATCACGCCGACCTCACCTGCCGGTCGAAGATCACCTGGTTCACGGAGCCCTTCCTGCGCTTGCGCCAGATCAGCGTGTAGAGCCCCAGGAGCAATGAGGTGCCCGCGATGCCGGCCAGGAACAACGGGATGCCGTAGGCACGAGGCTCGTACATCGCCTGCTCGGCGTCCGCGCGCTCGAGGAACGCCACGAGCGCCCCGACCTCCTCATCGGTGAGGGGTCGGCCCTCGTACGCCTTCTGCATCAGGGGGAACGGAGGTCGACTGATGATCGCCCAAACCCCCTGCGAGCCCACGCGTGAGACCACGGACGTGAGCTCTGCCGCGAGCAGGCCGCCGGCCAGCACGTCTTCACCCCTTACCTCGTGGCACGAATTGCACGTGGGGCCGTTGTTGGTGAATCGGGAGTTGCCCTGGAACAGAGCCCGTCCGAGGCGTACCTGCTCTTCCGTGGCCGGCTGTCGCTCGGCCGGAGGCTCACCGCTCGTCGAAGTACCGCGCACGTAGTCCAGAACGGCCACGATCTCCTGCTCGGTGAGCGCCTGGTCCGGCATCGGAATCCTGTTGAATTCCTCGAAGATCGCCACCGCGTCCGGGTCGCCCTCGTCCACCATGGCCTGGGAGTGCTGGACGAAGCCGACGATCCAGGCCTCGCTGCGACGCTCGTCGATCCCCTGAAGGTCGGGCCCCACGAGCGATCCGCCGCCGATCGTGTGACATGCCGAGCAGAGTGTCTGGAAGATCTCGCGGCCCTGGTCGGCGGAGGCTTGCGCCCGAACCGCTCCGGAGTGAAGGAGGGGGACCGAAAGCACAGCGCAGAGGATTGCTTGGAATATCACGGTCGTGAGACGTCTCGTGCCCTTCAACATGCTCTACCTGCCCTCAGAGGTCAGGCCGAACCTGGCGGCTCGGCCGCCGGCGTCGCGTGCGCCGCCCGGGAGGAGGTGTTTATTCGGATCTGGAATCCGTGAACGGCCTCCGCGGCGCCTGGTTAGATGTTCGAATAATAACGGACAAAAGCATGATAATTGATTTCGTTGGTTTTCGCACGTCCTGTTTCCGAAGCTCCGTCATGTGTGTCGGCGACCGCGTTTCAGGTCGCGGAGAGTCGCTTGCCGTGGGGGACCACCAGAACGGGGCAGTTCGCGTGTCGCACGACTTTCTCGGCCACACTGCCGATCAGCAGACGCGGCATACCCGTGCGCCCGTGTGTGCCTATCACGATGAGATCGACCGCTTTCCGGTCCGCGTAATCACAGATCGCCAGTGGGGCGCTGACGTTCTCCAACGTGACCAGCGTCACGTTCTCCACGTCGGCGAGGATCGTGCGCTTCAGCCCCTCCAGGCTCTCGTGCGCTTCGGTGTCCAGGTCCTCGGACGTAACCTGCTTGTCCGTCGGAATCACGGCCTCCGGTGCGGCGGGCGCGTGACGGTGAACGTGCAGGACGGTCAGCCTGGCGCCCGTCTGTCGCGCCACCTCTGCGGCCTTTTCAACAGCTTCTTCGGACGCCTCGGAGAAATCCGTGGTTAGCAGAATGTGCGTCGTGGCACCCATGGTGAGCCTCCCGGTGCGGGTGCTGCGATTCTGATGTTCGGATGCTCCCATGTCAACGGGAAGTGAGCACCACCTTAGGTGCGTCCATGGAAGCACGATCCGTTGAAAAGCGATTGCCCGTACCGGAACCGGGGACCTAGGTTCCTGCGCCGGATGAACTTCGCGAGCTGAAGATCGACACCTGCCTTCCACGGGCAGAACCGGAAGCATCCAGGCAGGAGACATGTCTTGAGCGACCGCTACGACAGCGCCGAGGTCCGGTCGCTGGAAGCCTGCGAGATGGAGGCGTGGGCCGACTGGTACCGCGCGGCCGGAGATGCGAGTCGAGAGACCTGCTCCCCCGGCCTGCGCACGGTGGCCGGCGCGATCCTCACGCACGCGGCGCCGGACGTGCTTGCCTTTAACCGGGTCGTCGGCCTCGGCCTGCGGCAGCCCGCCGCCGAGAGTGACATCGAGGAGATCGTGGACGCGTACGCCGCGGCCGAAACCTCCCGCTTCTTCGTCCAGGTCGCCCCCGGCGCGGCTCCGCCCGATCTCGGGCGCCTGCTCGAGAGGAAGGGGTTCCGGCACTACAACAACTGGATCAAGCTGTGCCGCGACGGATCCGATCCGCCGGATGTCGCGAGCGATCTGACGATTCGACCCATAGGCGCATCCGAGGCCGCCGGGTTCGGTGCCATCGCCGTGGAGTGCTTCGGGTGGCCGGAGACCGTGCGACCGTGGGTGGGTGACACCGTCGGGCGCGAGGGCTGGAGCCATTACATGGCGTTCGACGGAGACATTCCGGTCGCCACGGGGGCGTTCTTCGCGACGGGGCAATGCGCATGGCTCGACTTCGCGGCCACCCTGCCGGAGCACCGGGGACGGGGGGCGCAGAGTGGCCTGCTGGCCCGCCGCATCCGCGACGCCGCGGTGCTGGGCTGCCGGACCATGGTGGTGGAGACCGCGCAGCAGACGTCCGAGCGGGAATCGCCGTCGTGGCGAAACACCCTGGGATTCGGCTTCCGGCAGGCCTACGCGCGGCCCAACTACATCCGCGTGATCGACGACTGAGTCGCCCCGGCCCATGATCTCCGTCTCCAGCCTCGCGAAGTCGTACGGCGCCAGGACACTGTTCCGCGATGTCTCGTTCGAGCTCAACCGGGGAGAGCGCTACGGGCTGGTGGGCGCCAACGGCTCCGGAAAGACGACGCTCCTCAACATCCTCGCCGGCGGCGTGGAGCCGTCAGCGGGCTCGGTCTCGATTCCCAGGAACGTGAACCTCGGGGTTCTGCGGCAGGACCAGTTTCTGCACGAGGAGGAGAAGATCCTCGGGGTCGCGCTGATGGGCAACCGGGGACTGTGGGAGGCGATGACCGAGAAGGAAGCGCTGCTCGCGGCGGCCGACGGCGACTTCGATGCCGCTCGGTTCTCGGAGCTCGAGGAGACGATCCAGCACCACGACGGATACGCGGCTGAATCCCGGGCCGCGGAGATCCTGGAGGGCCTGGGAATTCAGGCCCATCTTCACGGCCGGCCCCTGTCGACCCTGTCCGGGGGATTCAAGCTGCGCGTCCTGCTGGCGCAGGCGCTGGCCGGCCCGCCCGACGTCCTGCTGCTCGACGAGCCCACCAATCACCTGGACATCCTGTCGATCCGCTGGCTCGAGAAGTTCCTGCGGGACTTCGCGGGACCGGTGGTCATCATCTCGCACGACCATCGTGTTCTCGACAACGTCTCCACGCAGATCCTGGACGTGGACTACGAGACGGTCACTCTGTACCCCGGTAATTACGGCGACTTTCTGGTGGCGAAGCAGGCGGAGCGGGAGCGACGGGAGAAGGAGATCGCCAGCCGGGAGCGGGAGATCGCGCACCACCAGAAGTTCGTGGACCGGTTCCGGGCCAAGGCCAGCAAGGCGCGCCAGGCCCAGAGCAAGCTGCGGCTGATCGAGAAGAAGGCGGAGGGGCTGGAGGAGCTGCCGGCCAGCTCGCGCCGCTATCCGAGCTTCCGACTCGAGGAGAGACGCCACAGCGGGCGCGAGGTTCTCTCGACCCAGGGGATCCGCAAGGCGTTCGGCGACAACGAAGTGCTGCACGGGGTGGATCTCACGGTGTCCCGTGGCGACCGCCTCGCGATCATGGGACCCAACGGCATCGGCAAGTCCACGCTGCTCAAGATCTTGATGGGAGAGCTCGAGCCCGACGCCGGAACGATGACGTGGGGCTACGAGACGCACCCGGGCTACTTCGCGCAGGATCACAGCGAGCAGTTCGAGGCGCCCGATCGCACGGCCGAGGAGTGGATCTGGGACACCTGTCCTGGCCAGACGTTCGGCTTCGTGCGGGGAGAGATGGGGCGGGTCCTGTTCTCCGGCGACGACGGCAAGAAGAAGCTTGGCACTCTGTCCGGAGGCGAGGCCGCCCGGCTCGTGTTCTGCAAGCTGGCGATCGAGCGCCCCAACGTGCTGGTACTCGACGAGCCCACGAATCACCTCGACCTCGAGTCGATCGATGCCCTGGTCGAGGCGCTGAGGAGATACGACGGCACGCTCATCCTTGTGTCTCACGATCGCTGGTTCGTGTCACAGCTCGCCAACCGGGTCATCGAGATCACGGCAGACGGGATTCGCGACTACCAGGGCACCTACGAGGACTACGTTCACTTCTGTGGCGACGATCACCTGGACGTGGACACCGTCGTGCTGAAGGCTCGGGTGGCGAAGCGGAGTGAGAAGACCGCCGGCCACAGGAAGACGGACGGAAAACCGGACGGCGAGAGACACGATCGCGAGACCGAGCGGGAGCTGGTGCGGCGCCTCGACACCATCACGGCCCGGATCGAGGACGCCGAGAACCGTATCGAGGCGATCGACGAAACCTTCTCGGATCCGACCTTCTACGACTCGACGGCACGCGATGATGTTCGGGAGCTGCAAGCGGAGCGGAGTCGCCTCCGGGCGGAAGTCGAAGAGCTGATGACGGAGTGGGAAGACGTCGAACGGCGTCTGGGGCAACTCTAGGCGGGACGAGCGACTCCTGCCGGCGTCCGCCATATCATCAGCGGCTCACGCCATGTCTGACCAGCCTCTCACCTCTGCCGGGAGCGGCCTGCGCCCGTAGATGTAGTCGTCGGCGGCCAGGGCCACCCGCCGCGCCACGGCCGAGTTCCGCAGGGCGAGCCTCACGATGTTGTGCATCGGGTTGTCGGGATGGGAGTACGGGCACACGGCCACGCAGCGGGCGCAATCCGTGCCGATCTTGCACCAGTACGTGAAGCAGGCTTCGGAGTCGATCCGCCACCGCAGCGCTCCGTCGATCTCGGATCGGACCCCTCGCGGAATGGCCTGGCTCGGGCAGACGTCCGTGCACTTCTCGCACATCGTGCAGAAATCGATAACTGAATGGTCCGGCTCGCGCCTATCCACCACGAGCGGCAGGTCCGTGGTCACGACGCCCAGCCGCACGCGCGGGCCGAGGCGCGGCGTCATGAGAAGCCCCATGCGCCCGATCTCGCCGAGACCCGCGTCCCGCGCCACCAGCGGACACACGACGCGGTAGTTGCCGTCGATGTGGGCCCGCGCGGGGTAACCCAGATTTCGGATGAACCGGGCGACCTGCACCGCGATCGCCCCTGCGGCCATGTACTGCTGCGCCGACTCCATGACGGTGGGCCCGCGCGGCGCCCGGGCGATCATCTCGCGGGCCATCTCTACGGTCAGCGCGATCGCGTACGCGTGATCGAGCTGAACGGGCTCCCCGTATTGTTCCCCGCGTCCAACAGTGGTGTACTTGTGGTAGTGCCGGAGCTCGGTGATGCCCACGTTCATGGCGCCGAGCTTCGCGGTCCACCCCTTGATGAACTCCGAGATCGCTGCCGGGTCGGGAGATTCCTTGTCGGCGGCAACCGGGCCGTCCACCATCGAACGAAGCCCGGCGATCGTCGCGAAGCTCGCGTCGGCGGCGGCGAACATGAACGGATCGTAGAGCGCGGATCCTTTCGCGAGTAGACCCGGTTGGGCACGGAATCGGTCGTCGGGCTCGCGCTTCCCGGGCTTCTCCTCGTAGTAGGCCTCGAATCGCGGAGTGCCGGGCTCCAGGCGTGCTCGCGAGAACATGACGTCCCGCTCGTCGATCTGAGTGGTCGGTACGTCGCGTTCGGCGCGGTGACGGTATCCCGTGGGAACGACCAGCGCCACCGCGCTCAGTGCTGTAAGGGCCAGGAGGACGAGGCCGGTAAGCTCCCCCAGGAAGGCAGCGGTCAGGAACGTGAGAGGCGCCAGCAGGGCCAGTCCCAGCAGACGCCCCACCGCCCGCGGCTCGTTCTCGCGCCACGAGATGATCGCCGCGCAGACCAGCACTGCACACAGGACGGCACCCGCGGCGATCAGGATCGCATCGTGTATCGGCATCGGTGCCGGGCGCTCCCGGAGGGTCTACCCGTCCCCGATCAATCGCCGGGAACCGGGAACCCGCGATCCCGCATCAGCGCGTCGATCTCCGCATCCCGCCCACGGAACGCCCGGTAGGCGTCGCCCGGATCGACCGCGTTGCGGACCGCAAACAGATGCTCGACCAGCTTCGCCGCGAGCTCCTGGTCGTAGTAGCCACCGGGCGCCTCGGCGAATGCCTCCGCGGCGTCGGACGTCAACACGTCCGCCCAGATGTAGCTGTAGTAGCCCGCCGAGTAGCCTTCGCCCGAGAAGGCGTGCGCGAAGTGCGGGCTGCGGTGGCGCATCGGGAGCTCGGACGGCATGCCCAATTCCGCGAGCGTCGCGCGCTCGAACGAGTCCACGTCGAGGCCGGTCGGGTCCATCGTGTGGTACCGCATGTCCATGAGCGCCGAGGCGAGGTACTCCGTGGTCTCGAATCCCTGATTGAACGTGGCGGCGTTCCTGATCTTCGCGACCAGCTCATCCGGGATCGGCTCGCCGGTATCCACGTGGAGGAGGTAGTTGTCGATCACCTGGTCGGTGAGAAGCCAGCGCTCCAGCAGCTGGGACTGGAACTCCGTGTAGTCGCGCACGCCACCGTTCAGCGTCGGGTAGGCCACGTTGGACGACAGGTAGTGCAGCGCGTGGCCGAACTCGTGGAACAGCGTTTCCGCGTCGGTCCACGAGATGAGAACCGGCTCGCCCGGCCCACCCGCGATGAAGTTGGAGTTGTTGGAGCCGAGCGGCCTTCGTTGGCCGTCGAACGTCTCATGGCTGCGATACGACGTCGCCCAGGCGCCCGATCGCTTGCCCGGACGCGCGAACGGATCGAGATACCACAGCCCGACGTGGTCGCCGGACGTCCGGTTCGCGACCTCCCACACCTTGACGTCCTCGTGGAACACGGGAACGGAACCTTCGGGCACGGGAGTGAACTCGAACTGGAACAGCTCGCTCGCCACGAAATGCATCGCCAGGATCAGGTTGTCGAGCTGCAGGTACTGCTTCACCTCGTCGGAGTCGAGATCGTACTTGTCCTGTCGGACCTTCTCGGCGTAGTAGCGATAGTCCCACGGCTCGATGGTGATTCCGGCGCCCTCGGCGTCAGCGATCGCCTGCATGTCCGCCACTTCCTCCTCCACCCGCGCGAGAGATGCAGGCCAGATGGCCTCGAGGAGCGCGAAGGCCTGATCCGGAGTCTTGGCCATGCGGTTCTCGAGTCGCCACGCGGCGTACGTTTCGTAGCCAAGCAGCCGGACGCGCTCGTTACGCAGCTCGAGGATCTCCGCGATCAACGCGTTGTTGTCGTGCTCGTCCCCGTTGTCCCCGCGGCTGTAGTACGTCCGCCAGATTTCTTCCCGCAGGTCGCGCTGGTCCGAGAACGTGAGGAACGGGTCCATGGAGGAGCGCGTGTTCGTGACCGCGTACTCGCCCTCGTGGTCCCGCTGGGCCGCCGCGGCGGCCGCCGCCCGGACGTAGGCCTCGGACAGTCCTCCGAGCTGGTCCTCCGTCAGATACGTCACGTAGCCTTCCTCGTCGGCCAGCACGTTGTTCCCGAACCGCGTGTGCAGCTCCGCCAGGCGCTGGTTGATCGCTGCGTATCGCTCCTTCGCCTCACCGGTCAGGGTCGCCCCGTTGCGGGCGAACCGGTCGTAGACGAGCTGGAGCAAGCGTTGCTGATCGGGACGCAGGGTCGCCGCCTCGTCGCTCTCGTACACGGCGCGGATCCGCTCGAACAGAGCCGTGTTCTGGGTGATCTTCGTTCGGTGCTCAGCCAGCTTCGGAGCCATCTCGAGCTGAATTTCGCGGAACTCCGGCGACGACAGGTTGGAGCTCCATATGCCCTGGTAAGCGAACACGCGGCTCAGCTCCCGACCCGTGCGCTCCAGGGCGACGATGGTGTTCTCGAACGTGGGCGACTCGGGATTGCCGGCGATCTCGTCGATCTCGGCCAGCTCCATCTCCATGCCCGCCCCCAGCGCTGGCTTCAGGTCAGCCAGATCCATCCGGTCGAACGCCGGAACGCCCCCGTAGGGACCCGTCCACCCGGCGAGAAGACCGTTGTCGGTCGTTGTTGCCATTCCGGTGTCTGATGTCTGTTCGCCGCACGCGGCGGCGAGAGTGAGCGTGATCGCGATCGAGGTCCATCGGATGTATCGGCGCATGGAACGAAGCCTCCCCTTGGAAAGGTCGTCATGAAGGTATCGGTGGTCGCCGGCAACGGGAATATGAACACGCGACGTCGTCGAATCGCTTGCATCGCCGCTTCGCGACACTCTACTCTCCGCGAACCGCCCGATCCACCAGCACCAGCAGGAGACTATCGATGTCGGATGGCCGCCGCCGCGAGATCGACGTTCTGCTTCACGAAGAGAGGCTCTACGAGCCGCACGCGGATTTCCGTCGGTCAGCGGCGGTGGGAGATGACACCCCCTACCGGAAGGCACGAGCGGATCGCGAGGCCTTCTGGGCGTCCTGGGCCGAGAAGCTCCACTGGTTCAGGAAGTGGGACGCGGTACTCCAGTGGGAGCCGCCGTTCGCCCGCTGGTTCGTCGGCGGCAAGCTCAACGTCGCGTACAACTGCCTCGATCGTCACCTGGACGGGTGGAGAGCCAACAAGGCCGCTCTCATCTGGGAGGGCGAGCCGGGCGACCGACGCGTGTACACGTACCGGCAGCTGCACCGGGAGGTCAGTCAATTCGCCAACGCCTTGAAGAAGCTGGGCGTGGCGAAGGGTGACCGGGTGGCCATTTACCTGCCGATGATTCCGGAAGCCGCGATCGCGATGCTCGCATGTGCCAGGATCGGGGCGCCGCATTCCGTAGTGTTCGGCGGCTTCTCGGCGAAATCGTTGCGCGACCGCATCGAGGACGCCCACGCGAAGCTGCTGATAACGGGCGACGGAGCGTACCGCCGTGGACAGGTGATCCCGCTCAAGCGTACGGCGGACGAAGCGATCGAGGGCCTCGATTTCGTCGAGAACGTGGTGATCGTGCGCCGCCGGGCCGGGGGCGAGGGTGACGAGGCGTTCGTACACTTCCAGGAAGGCCGGGACCACTGGTACCACCGCCTCATCCAGGACGCTTCCGCCGACTGCCCCGCCGAGGAGATGGACTCCGAGGACCTCCTGTACATCCTTTATACGTCGGGAACGACAGGGAAGCCGAAGGGGATCGTGCACACCACCGGCGGCTACCTGACCCAGGTGACCGCGACCACGAGCTGGGTGTTCGACCTCAAGGACGAGGACGTCTACTGGTGCACGGCCGACGTCGGTTGGGTAACCGGCCACTCCTACATCGTGTATGGACCGCTGGCGGCGGGGGCCACCCAGTTGATGTACGAGGGCGCGCCCGACTGGCCCGACAGGGGCCGCTTCTGGGAGCTGTGCGAGAAGTATGGCGTGTCGATCCTGTACACCGCCCCCACGGCCATCCGCGCATTCATGAAGTGGGGCGCCGGGTGGCCGGCACGGTACGATCTGTCGAGACTCAGACTGCTCGGCACGGTGGGAGAACCGATCAACCCCGAGGCCTGGACCTGGTACCACGGGCACATCGGGGGCGGACGCTGTCCCATCGTGGACACGTGGTGGCAGACCGAGACGGGCGCGATCATGATCACGCCGCTTCCGGGGGCCGTCAGCACCAAGCCGGGGTCGGTCACGGTAGCCTTCCCCGGCATCGAGGCCGCCGTCGTGGACCAGCAGGGGGAGGAGGCGGAGAGCGGCTACCTGGTGATCAGCTCACCATGGCCCGCGATGCTCCGCGGCATCTACGGCGACGACCAGCGCTTCCGGGACACGTACTGGTCCAGGTTCGAAGGAGTCTATTTCCCGGGTGACGGCGCCAGGCAGGACGAGGACGGCTACTTCTGGATCATGGGACGCGTGGACGACGTACTGAACGTGGCCGGGCACCGAATCGGGACCATGGAGGTCGAATCGGCCCTCGTGGATCACGACACCGTGGCGGAAGCGGCTGTCGTCGGCCGGGCCGATGAGCTGAAGGGTCAGGCGATCGCGGCCTTCGTGTCGCTGCGCGAGGGCCACGATCCAAGCGCGGACCTGGGCGATGAGCTCAAGCAGCACGTGGTCGACGAGATAGGGGCGATCGCTCGCCCGGCGGACATCATCTTCACCGCCGACCTGCCGAAGACCCGGAGCGGAAAGATCATGCGCCGGCTGCTGCGCGACATCGCCGAGGGCCGGGCGCTGGGAGACACGACCACGCTCGCGGACCCCGGTGTCGTCGAGCGCTTGAAGCAAATGTACGAGGAAGAGGGAGCATGAGGTCGCTCCCGCGCCGCCTCCACGACTGGCCCGCTCGCGGCCGAAGCTATACGCTCCCAACCAGCGAGTCGAAGCTCCCGAGACCACCAACCGGAAGGCATGGAGAATGGCAGCCTATACCTGCGAGACGTGCGGAATGAGCATCGGCATCATGACCTGCGGGCAGTGCGGCCAGGAGCTGGTGCACGAGACGCTCACGACAGAAGACGGAAGCGCCGTTCGCGTCTCGAAGTGCACGAACGGGCACGGAATGGTGAAATCGCCGATGTGCTGTGGTCAGGACATGACCTGCCAGATCGCCTGAATCCGCGGGCCATCGGCACAGGAAGGGCGTCCTTCCCTTATTCCGCCCGCAGCGCCTGGACCGGATCCACTTTCGTGGCCCGACGTGCCGGGAAGTACGTGGCCACGACTCCGGCGACCAGGAGCGCAGCCGCCATCCCGGCGTAGGTCGCTGGCTCGAACGGGCTCACTCCGAACAGGAAGAACGACACCCCTCGCGCCATCCCGAACGCGAGCCCGAGGCCGATGAGGATACCGATCGCGGCGAGGATCGTCCCCTGCCTGAGAATCATTCTGACCACATCGCCGCTCTGCGCGCCCAGCGCCATGCGGATGCCGAGCTCCTGACGGCGCTGCGCCACTGAGTAGGCCATAACGCCGTACACCCCGGCCAGGGCGAGCACGAGCGCGATCACTGCCACCACGCTCATGATCTTCGCCATGATCGTGTCGCCGCCCAGGGATTCGTCGATGATGTCGCTCAGCGCCCGGATGCCGTACGCCGGAATGTCGGAGTCGACGGCACTGACCTCCGCACGGACGGACTCTATCAGTGACTCGAGAGGCGCGTCCGTTTCGACCAGGTAGCCCACGTTCCGATCGCCGTCCTGGTAGACCGGGAAATAGACCATCGGCCGTTCGCCCGGCGTCGGGCTCGACACGCCCGTGTTCGCAGCGACGCCGACGATCTCCGAGCTGTACGTGGAGAACACGATTTCGCGTCCGATCGGATCCTCGTCCGGCCAGTGACGCTCCGCCAGTGTCTCGTTGACCACGATCACGTCACGCGTGCCCGGGCGATCTGACCTCTCGAACCCCCGTCCGCGCACGATCGGCACGTCCATCGCCGCGAAATAGCCGGGCGTGACGTCCAGCCAGTTGGTCACCTTGCGGTCCTGGTCGGTCACGATGTCGTCGCCGGGAAGCGAGTAATACGTACTACTGTTCCCCTGCGACGGAAGGATTGTCGTCGCCCCGACGCCCGTGACCCCGGGAAGTGACGCCAGGCGATCCGTCAGCTCTTGGTGGAACGCCGTGATCGACACGGTGTCGGGGTACTCCCCGCGCGGCAGCGCGATCCGGAAGGCCAGCAGATCGCTTTCGTCGAACCCGCGGTCGGCCAGTCGGACGTTGATGAACGCCTGGACCAGGAGCGCCGAGGTTACGAGCAGTGCCAGGGCCAACGAGATCTCGCCCACCACCAGCGCCTTGCGGAACCGGGCGCCGCGCGCCGCAGTGCCGCCGCGACCACCTTCCTTGAGCGAGTCGGCCGTGCTGACCCTCGAGGCCTGGATCGCCGGTGCGAGACCCACCAGAGCCGCGGTCAAGATCACTATCGCCACCGTGAACAGCAGCACGCGCGTGTCGAGCCCGATCTCGTTCACGCGTGGAAACCAGCTGGGCATCAGCGAAACGAGCCAGCGAATCCCGAACACCGAGATCAGCATCCCGAGGAGGCCGCCCGCGAACGACAGGAGGAGGGCCTCGGTGAGGAACTGGCGCACCACGTGCACACGACCCGCGCCCAGCGCCGAGCGGATCGCGACCTCGCGCTCGCGCCCGGCGGCATGTGTGAGCAACAGATTCGCCACATTCGCGCAGGCGATGAGGAGCAGGAACAGCACGGCCAGGGTGGATATCGAAGTGCCGACCTTGAAGCCCTCGTCGAAGATGTCGTCGTGCAGCGTGACGATGGATGCACCGTTCCCGGTGTTGGTCTCCGGGAACTCGGAGGCCACCTGTGCCGCGATGCGATCGGCCTCGTCGCGGGCCTGCTCACGAGTGAAGCCGGAGCTCAGCCGGGCGACGCCCTGGATGTAGTGGCTGTTGCGGGATTCCTCGCCCGTGATCGCCAGCGGCACCCATATGTCATCGAACAGGGAACCGTACCAGAAATCGGTCGGCATCACACCCACGATCGTGTACGGCTCGCCGTCCAGAAGGAAGGTGGCTCCGACGACGTCCGGATCACTTCCGAAGCGACGCTGCCACAGCCCATGGCTGATGATCGCCACTCGATGGCGACCCTCGGTCTCTTCGTCCGGCGAGAAGCCGCGGCCGAGCGCCGGTTGCACGCCCAGCACACGGAGGAAGTTCCAGCTCAGCCGTAGCCCCTGGATCCGCTCCGGCCTCTCTCCCCCGGAGAGATTGAATGCGGCGCCGGTGGACGCGGCCAGCTCCATCGTCTGACTTCGTTCCCGGAAATCGACGAAGTCCGGGACCGAGAACGACACCCGGGTCCACCCGCGTTCGTGATTCGTCGTATACACGGAGTGCAGGTCGTCCGACTCGGGGAACGGCAGCGGGCGGAGCATGAACACGTCCACGGCGCTGAAGATCGTCGTGACCGAGCCGATGCCTATGCCGAGCGACAGGAGGGCGATCGCGATGAGAAGCCCGCCCCGCCGCAGCGATCGGATGCCGTACCTGAGGTCGCGCCACATCCTCTCCATCAGGATATCCACCCTGGAGCTCTCATAACCCGGATCACGTGCTGCCGCGAGCCTTTCCGGCTCCGAGTCGCGCCGTCGTCGAGCCGGTCAATCTACGAGCCGAACCAGGCGGTCAGGCGTTCGGTCTCGAACCGATGCTTGTCCCGGGCGGTCTCCGGTGACTCGTCCGCGAGAGTGACGACCGGCTCCGGCGTTGCGAAGAAGTCGCCCTCGATGCGCGTCGCCGAAGTCTTGCCCATCTCCATGAAACAATAGCCTTGCCCGTCGAACGGCGGCGGCGGCTCCCGACCTTCGACCTCGGCGGCGATGGAGGCCGCCACGCGCCGGCCCTCCAGCTCGGCCATGACGCCCGCCTTCGGAAGCGCCAGACCGTTGGCCAGGGTGATCTTCGTCACGTCCCCTATCGCGAACACCCGCTCGTACGGCGTGCGCAGTGTCGCCGGATCGACCCGAATCCACGGACCGTCTCCCGCGAGCCCGCTCGCGGCGATGACCGCCGGCGGCCGGTGCGGCGGCACCCCGACGAGAAGGTCGAACTCGAGGACACCGTCCGCAAACAGGATCCTGCCGGGCTCGACACGATCGACGGCGCGGCCCACGTGGAACGCGATGTCCCGCGCCTCGAGCTGCTCCGCCAGCCACGCCGAGCCGGCGGCTCCCGCGTTGGGCATGAGGAGGGGCTGCAGAGTGCTTACGACGATCTCCGTGCGTTCCCGGCGGCCGGTCTCTCGCAGGTGATCATCGAGCAGCATCGCGCATTCGAAGGGAGCCGGTGGACACGTATACGGCACACCCGTGATGACGACCGCTATGCGCCCTCCCTTGAGTCCATTCAGCGCATCCATCAACCTGGGCACGCCGCGGGCGTCCCATACGTCGTGTCCGTGATCCGGCAGGCCCGGCACGAGGTCGGGCCGGGGCTCGGCGCCCAGGGCGACCACCAGGTAGTCGCCGTCCAGCTCTCCCTCGTCGGTGGTGATCGCCCGCGCCGCCGGGTCGATGCTCCGGATCTCTCGTGGCAGGAAGCGAACGCCCCGATCCTCGAGAGCCGCCCGGGAGCGACTCCCGTCCTCGAGGCTGCCGAGATCCACCAGAGCCCACAGCTTCCGCAGGCCCATCAGGAACCTGTCGCTTCGATCGACGAGCACGATCTCGTGACCGGTCTCGAGCTGGCGGCGAAGCTCCGTGGCGAGAGCAAGCCCGCCGAAGCCGCCCCCGAGGATCAATGTGCGGGTCATGTCGCTCCGCTCCCGTGGTTCGCTTCCCCGGCCGGATACGCGATGCCGGGCGGGATGGGCCATGGAAAGGGAAGGTCCCGCCCGTGACTTCGCCAGTCCGAGGCGCCTGTCGCCTGCGGGAGTCTTCGATGGGTGCCCGCTTCCGGGCTCCGGTCGCCAACCGGTCAGCCGGTGGGAGAGCCGGATTCCAGGGAGATCAGTCGTCCAGCGCCATGACGATCGCGTCGAACCGCTCCGCGTCTGACAGAACGTGTGCATCCACCGACTCCTCCTTACTCATCCGGTGCGAGCGATAGCTGCGGACGGCAACGTGACCGAGCACGCTTCCCGGCTCCGCCGTCACGTGACAGCCGATGCAGAAGGGATCGGCCACCAGATCGACCTTCGCCTCGTGATGCGACCCTTCCGACCAATCGGGCTTGATACCGCGGGGCGTGAATCCGAATCGACGCTCGATCGACTCGATGGTGGCCGGCGATGGGACGATCGCGATCTCGAGCTCGGCTTGCCGGCTGTGCCGCCGGATGATCGGATAGACGGTCCGCGCCGCCACCGGACCGCCGCGATTCAGCATGATGTTCTTCACATCACCGGCGAGGCGCTCCGCGGCGAGCTGAGTGGCTTCTCGATCCTCGGTAGCGAACTCGTACCGGTCGGTCGAGCAGCGGCGCGAGCTGTTCCAGAAGCTCCTGGAGCAGGAGGCCGGAGATGATTGAGGACGCCGTGATGGACCCTCAATCCGTGCTCGCGGCAATGGTCACTCCGGCGACCGCACCCGGGGACGGACGGTCGCGGACCGATGGGGCGGCCCCTGAAGGACCGCCCCTCCCGCTCCACCTGATCGTCGGTCCGGCTCGTCGCGCCGTGGCGCCCGCGGATTCAGGTGCGGGCGTGAGTCCTACGGTCCCCGGCTCTCGAGCGGGATCATGATGTGGGCGTACGGCGTCTCCGGCCACATGACCCACGGCCCGCCGTTGAGGTGATCCGTGGAGATGTTCTCCAGCAGGCCCTTGTCCGGAACGAGGATCATCAAATGCGGCCCGATCTCGGTGACCCAGTCCTCCGGTCCGGTCGGCTCCGTGGCATACGGATCGCTGTTGCTGACAGGAGTGTCGCCCTGGAGCATGTACGCGAATCCGATCTCGGTGTACGTGGGTTCTTCCTGACTCACGTAGGCGCCCAGGAAGTTCAGCCACGGCTCCGTGACACACCACGGATCGTTGCCGGGCGTATCGGGGCGATCCGGCAAGCACGTCCACTGATTCGTACCGGCGCGGAGCTCGTTCATGTTCCAGTCGAGGATTCGCGCCTCGCCAGAGACGGAGGCTGGAGCCGCGCTCATCGCGCTGGCGATCGGTTCCTCCTGGACGCTCTGATCCGGTACTGCCTCCTCGACCGCCGGCTGTTCCTCCACCTCCGCACTACAGGCAGCGAAGGCGACTGCCGTCCCGAGTACGACGGTGGCAAGTAGGTGACTGCGCATGCATACCTCCTGTGTGTCGGACCGAATGGGGGAGAGAGGGCGACTCCTGTCCTGGTGCGATGCTCTTCCCAGTGACTGACAACGGGGAAGCGAAAGCGTCCGGCCTGAACGGGCGCCCTGCAGGGGGTAGCGGGAAGACCTGGTCAGTGATCCGCCGCTCCGCTGCCTCTTGCTATACGATACGCAGGACACCGCGCTGAGTGAAGCCCACCGCTCCATCAGATCCCGAGGATCTCCTTGACGCGAAGCTTCATCGCGTTGGCCGTCAAGGGACTCCGCCAACTGGGGGGACCATGGTCGAGGAGGCCGAATACGCTCACGCGAGCCAGGAGTCCGGGGTGCTCGCCCTCGAGATCCCCCAGCAGCTGATCCACCCGGCTCCGCAGAACGGCTTCCTCTGCCCGACTGTAGATGAGGAACCGGGTCTGTGACTCGACGAAGAAGCTGATCAGCAACTTCAGCCGGCGTCGTGGCCCCTCCGACCTCTCCTGCCGAAAACCGGAGTAATGGATCACCACCAGAGCGGGGTCGAACTGGAGTATCTCCTCGTCGCGGTGCCAATCCGGTCCGATCGACTCACGCTGACGCCGGATCGGAAGATCGAGAAGGATGTCGCTGATCACATCGGCGTTGGTGCCATTGGCAGCGAGAGTCTCCTCGTCGTACACGCGGGCCGGGTGCGGGGAGTCCATCATGATCACGAGCGGAAGCGAGGCGTCCGATCTCTGTGCGGTCGTCCCCGGTTCTTCCGCGGAAGGTAGCGCCCGGAGCCCGAGCCACCCGAACAACGCAGTCACGATCACAAGCGACAGAACCGGGAATGCGGGAGAGCTCGCCGTGGCTCGGTTCTCTCCCCGGAAGCGCCACGAGGCCGCGAGAGCAAGCGGAAAGCAGAAGAGCAAGGCCGCAAGGAACACATCGACGGCCTTGGGAGGAAACTGAAGGTGAGGAAAGACCACGTCGGAGGCCTCCACGAGCCCGAACCCGACGACCAGGTAGGCGACCGCCGTGCTCCAGACCTTGCGCTCGTGCAAGGCGCGGACGAAGGACCGGAAACTCGCTGTGTCGCTCATGGCCTCCAAAGCTCGATCCACCCGTTCACGGGTGCAAGTCGGGGGTCCTCAACCTGCCCTGCACTTCCCTCCAGGACGTGTGTGGATTCTCTTGGGGCGCCGAGCCTCATCACACGTCACACAGCCGAGAGGATCCAATGCAACTCCCCATCGCCCGCACGGCATTCTCCCTGTCGGTCGCCCTGGCCCTCACCCAGGCTTCGATCCCCGCCCTCGCCCAGACGACGGCGATCCGCGCCGACCGCCTTCTGTACGTCGAGACGGGCGAGATCGTCTCGCCGGCAATGATCGTGATCGAGGACGACCGCATCGCGCGCGTCGGCGGCGATCCGCCGGCCGGCGCCGAAGTGATCGAGCTGGGCGACGTCACCCTGCTGCCCGGTCTCATGGACTTGCACACTCACTTCGCGTACGACCTGGACGAGGGGTGGCTCACCCGTGAAGTGAGGGAGACGGAGGCCGACTACGCGCTGCGCGCCGCCCGCAACGCCCGCATCACTCTGAACGCCGGCTTCACCACCGTGCGCGACATGAGCGGGCCGGCAGGAGTGGCCCTGGAGCGCGCGATCGAGAAGGGGCTCGCCGAGGGGCCACGCATGGTCTCGGCTCGGTACTCGCTGGGAATCACGGGTGGACACTGCGACGAAACCGGTTGGGCACCGGGAATACTGGAAGGCGGTCCGGAGGATGGAACGGCAGACGGTCCCGACGAGTTCCTGGCCGCGGTGCGATACCAGATCAAGCACGGTGCGAGATTCATCAAGGTGTGCGCCACGGCGGGCGTGCTGTCACACGAGGAGTCGGTGGGCGCGCAGCAGATGTCGGACGAGGAGCTTCGCACCGTCGTCGAGGAGGCCACGCGCCACGGGATGAAGGTGGCCGCGCACGCCCACGGGCTGGTGGGAATCATGGCTGCGGTGAGGGCCGGCGTGGCCTCCATCGAGCACGGTTCGACGCTCGACGACGAGGCGATCGCACTGATGATCGAGCGGGGAACGTACCTGGTCCCCACGACGTACCTGGCCGACGCCATCGACTTCGAGGTCCTGCCGCCGCATATCCGCCAGAAAGCCGAGACGATCCTCCCGCGAGCGAAGGTGAGTCTGCGCCGGGCGACGGCGGCCGGGGTGAAGATCGCCTTCGGAACGGACGCCGCGGTATTTCCTCACGGCGAGAATGCGAAGGAATTCGTGGCCCTCGTGGAGCGCGGGATGACTCCGCTCCAGTCCGTACAGTCGGCGACGCTTCACGCCGCGGATCTGCTCGGTGTGGACGACCGGGGACGGATCCGGGAGGGACTGCTGGCGGACCTGGTGGCCGTGCCGGGGAATCCGCTCGAGGATATCACCGTCATGGAACGGGTCAGCTTCGTAATGAAGGGCGGCGAGATCGTGAAGAAGTAGATGCCCGGAGACCGGGAACAGGCGATCGGGTTACTTTCCAGCTCGGGACAGATCGGATCCCGAGCCGTGAACCGGGTGGACGTG
>JBDGXC010000006.1:0-79716 GCA_039584815.1 Gemmatimonadota bacterium | reverse complement strand
ACGCCGTTCATTCTACTCCAAGGATAATCAAACCGATCCTTAAGTCGAAGGGAGCCCAAGCAGCCGCGCCCCTGCGCGACACGCCTCAGACGGACGTGAAAGAGCCCCGGTCGGTTTCCAGGAGTCACACCTACGCCCTACCTTTGAAGGGCAATGGCCACGTTCTCTGAGCTTCTGGCCAGCCTCGACCAATCCCCCCAGGTCCGAGGACGCCAGTTCGAGCGTATCTGCCAGTGGTACCTGCGTCATGATCCTCTGTATCGGGCGCAACTCGAAGACGTGTGGCTGTGGGATGAGTGGTCGGAGCGCGAAGGGCGGGACCTCGGGATCGACCTTGTAGCACGAACCAGGGACGGAAAGCTCTGGGCTGTCCAGGCGAAGGCCTATGATCCTGAGAAGACACTCCGCAAGTCAGATGTGGATTCCGTCCTGGCCAAGTCTGCCCGGTCCGACTTTGCCTTCCGTCTGATCCTCACGACAGCAAGAGACTTGAGCGGTAACCTTCGGAAGCAGTTCACCCAGGTTGAGCCTCCGATCTCCGCGAAGGTCCTCTGTGACCTGGAGTCAGCAGATCTCTTCTGGCCGGAGTCTCCTGACAAGCTGCGCGCTCCGAAGCCTGAGAGGAAGTCCCCGACCTGCAAAAGGAAACTCGTTTCGCGTAGGGTGGGGTGTCGTCATCCACATCCCCGTTAGCTGGAGGAGGCCCACTTTGCGAATGCTCTTGGAAGTCGACATGCCCGTGGAGAAGTTCAATGCCGCCGTGAAGGACGGAACGGTCGGAGAAAAGATCGGAAGCATTCTGGAGGACGCGCAGCCCGAGGCAGTCTATTTCTGCCCGACTAACGGCAGGCGAGGCGGTCTGTTCGTAGTCGACGTTGCCTCTCCCTCCGATATTGCGCGACTGGCCGAGCCGTGGCTTCTCCTGTTTGACGCCAGAATCCAGTGGCGAGTCCTCATGACGCCCGACGACTTGGAGCAGGCAGGTCTTGCCGAGCTTGGCATGAAGTGGGCGTAGAAAGGGAGACAGGTCAGGCTACAGTATTAGCCAAAGGGGCGGCTCTCACGGGCTGCCCCTTCTCGCATCAGCGCGTCACTCTCCTGCGGATCGCTCGCACGGCGGCGGGTTGACAGAAGTCGGTGCTTCCGCGTTTCTGGCACAGTCGGTTTCACCAGCGGCTGCGCTGCACACTTTGAGTGGAGGCTTATGATGAAGAAGTACTTCCTTCCGGTCCTGTTCATCTTTCTGTCCCCTGCGTTCGCTGTCGCTCAATCCGCCACGGTAACGGAGGTCACTGAGACGATCATTGAGAATAGTCGCTACCTGAACGAGAACAGGGCTTCAAGGCCCGATACCTATTCCAGTGAGGGAGCGCTCGAATTCTGGTCGAGCGGCGGCCTGCTGAATGAGGTGACCAACCGCGATACCGACGAGTATGAATTCGTTAACATTAGGCCGAAACACATCCGGGTGATACCGATTGTCGAGGGCCAGGTAGCTGTTGCTCACTACTATTCCGAAGGTGCGATGCAACCCAAGGGATTCGCGGGAGTCTCGCACTACATGACGAGAGCGAGTCAGGTTTATGTAAAGGAGGGCGGGCAATGGGTCATTCGCTCGTCACATTGGTCTCCCGTCGCCGCTGGATCAGGTACGACTCAGACTGTTGAGTAGTAGGACGACCTGCAGATCAACAATGGCGGGGGCGGTTCAATCGGGCCGCCCCTTCTCGTCAGCACAATGCTCTCAGACCAAACCAGGAATACTCGCCGATCCTTCTTCAATCCTCGCCGAGTATCGCCGAGGGTAGGTTCATGGTTCTCTACGCGAGGGCCTCCTTGGGGGGCCCGCTCGGCCTCGGGCGCAGCAGGTGGCCGCCAGTTGCCCGGCGTCGCGCGTCGGGATGTCATGATGCGCTCACGCCCCGGCCAACCTCCCCCCACATAGTCCGGCGAGCCAGGCCGTACCCCCCGTGACGTGACTCCGCCGTATCCCGACCCGCATCGTGCCTGCTGCTTGTTGCCCTCCACTTGACAATCACCCCGTCGCCCTTCTTCGACTAAGGGTGCCCCGAGCTTTGAAGGAATACTGGCTGGAACACCGACCGCGGCTCTCTCACGTCCGTCTGGCGCGTATCGCGGTACGGGCCCTCCTTCCCTCCGCACCTCTGAACCGCGATCTTTTCCGCATGACCTCCCCCGGCTACCAGCGCCTCTTCGCGGAGCTGAAGCGCCGCCGCGTGTTCCGCGTGGCTGCCGTATACGGTGCCTCGGCGTTCGTCGTCCTGCAGGTAGCCGACCTTCTGCAGGAGGGCCTGCAGCTTCCGCAGGCGTTTCTGACCGTCGTAACCGTTCTGGCGCTCGTCGGCTTTCCGGTAGCGCTATTCCTCGCGTGGGCATACGAGCGCACGCCGCAGGGAGTGGTGCGGACGCCCGACCCTGGTCCCAACGAGATTGACGAAATCGTCGCGCAGCCCCGGGGTCGTCGCTGGCCGGTAGGAATCGCGGCGGCAGTCGGGACAGCGCTGCTCCTGGTGAGTTCATGGTGGGCCCTGGGCCGCCCCGAAGCGCCGGGGATTTCTGACCGCGGGGACTACTCTTCCATCGCGGTTCTGCCCTTCGAGAACATGAGCGGCAACGTGGAGGACGCCTACTTCGCGGACGGTCTGTCGGAGGAGTTGCTGAACGCCCTCGCCCGCATCCCGGGTCTTCGGGTCGCAGGCCGCACCTCATCCTTTGCGCTCCGCGATGCCAACCTCGACTTGAAGACGATTGCTGACACACTGGGCGTGCAGACGGTACTCGAAGGAAGCGTCCGACGCTCCGGCGGAAGGGTGCGTGTGACCGCGCAGCTCATCGAGGCGGAAGACGGATTCCATTTGTGGTCGCAGGACTGGGAACGTGAACTCACCGCCTACAACGTGTTCGAGATACAGGACGAGATCGCGGGTGCTGTGGCCACGGCGATGGCCGCGGGCGAGGTGCCGGCTGCCACGACTGCGGCCCGGACAGCGGGAGATGAGCAAGGTGCGGCCGCGCTCGTGCCCGCAGCCGTGCGCACTTCGGACCTCGACGCCTACGAGCTGTACCTGACGGGCAGACACCACTGGGCGACTCGTACTCCGCAGGGACTCGCCGAGGCGGTCAGGCTCTTCGAGGCGGCCCTGGAGCGGGACTCGATGTACGCCCCGGCGTGGATCGGGCTGTCGGCCGCGTACAACGCGCTTCCCTGGTATACAGACTATTCGGTCAGCGAGGCCGCTGAGCGCTCAAAGTCAGCGGCAGAGCGGGCTCTTCAATTAGACCCGGACAACGCCGAGGCACTGTACACCCTCGCGACGTCGGTCTACGAGTACGATCTCGGCTGGGAGGAGGCGGCGCGTCTGTTCCGGCGGGCGATCGCGCTCGACCCCTCATACTCTCAGGGCCTGACCTGGTACTGCTGGTTCCTCTCGGGTATCGGTCGCTGGGAGGAGTCGGTTCCGTGGTGCGAGAGATCGGTGGAACTGGATCCCCTCCGAGTGCACGCGCTCACGCAGCTGGGCGAGATTCTGCTCCTCGTGGGTCGGTACGAGGATGGGCTCCGGGCGCTCAGCCGGGCGCTCGCGCTGCAGCCCGAATTCTCGTATGCGCGAATGCAGATGGCGCTCGGTCTGGCAGTGGTCGGTCGTCTCGACGAAGCCGAAGAGAACCTCCGCCTCTACGCGCGTGATTCGGGGGCTCCCGGAGGCGAATCCTCGGCTTTGGCCATCATCGCGGGTCTCCGCGATCCGTCGCGACGGGACGGGGCGGTAGCAGCCGTTGGCAGCTGGCAGGAGCACGAAGAATCCCAGTCGTACGTGATCCTCGATTGGCTGGTTCTTCTGGGGGCGCGTGAGGAAGCTCTCGACGTCATCGATCGCATGTTCGAGACGGCTCGGAACGAGCTGTCGTCGCTCAACGCGTTGCTCGTGACCGAGTTGCTGCGAGGCGAGCCGCGCTTCGACGCCGCGATCGCCAGTCTCGGCATTCCCGACCCGCCGCCCCCGGCCGAGAAAGTGACCTGGTGAGCGGCACGCCTTCCCGATTGCGCTCCGCGTTCCTGCTTGATGGTTCCGCTCGGTCGCGGTTGTTCTCGGAGAGAGGCCGCCACCTATATGTCGGTAGGTCAAATCACATCCGCCGCAGATTGCAGCAGCACTGCCGCCCAAGCTCAACTCATAACCCGGCCCCGTTCGCGCAGGCATCATCGGGCGTCAACAGCGGTTTTGCTCGGCATCGCAGTGCTACTCTGAGGCTTCCAGGCGCCCCTCTGAGGCCTTTCAAGGCAGTATCCTGACTCGGGGAGACTTCGATCTGTGCGCGGGGGAGGGTCCTTTCAAGAGGGACGGACTGCCCGCTAGGTCCGGATCGGGTGCCGGGTGGCGTCATCGTACAGCTTGGGGCACCATTTGAGGACGAACTTGACTGCTACCCGAATGGCTACGGGGAAAAGGACTTTAGGGGGGTGCTTCGCATCATCTCGGTGGCGGACAATGAGATCCAGGGCGAGATTGAGGTCGATGGGACATGCAGCCGTCATCCTCACAGTGAAATCGAGCCGATGCGTACGGCTTTCGTCTCCGTTCGAATGCGTTTCCGGGCCGTGAGAGGAATCCCTTGAGGCCGGTCTGTCCGAGATCGAGCTCGAGTTTACACAGCTGTTCGTACGGGCCGACGTGAAGCTGACCAACGGCACGGCCTGGAAAGGCCGATGCCCGAAACAAGGCGTGAATGGGTCCGCGTTCGCGGAGTGTCTTGCAGCCGGGCGGTCCGACGGCGACCTCCACCGGTAGGTGCCGACCGCGTCACTACAGCCGAAAAGACAGACCCACGCCCGTGAACCAGTTGGGGGAAGGATCCTGCAGGCCCGCCCCGATCCGCCAGTCGAGCTGGAGGTCGGGATTGATGAGCCAGGCGACGCCCCCGTTCAGGTAGTTGTTGGAGCCGCCGCCCCGGTTCTCGGGGAACAGACCGTACCACTCGATAAACCCCGTGAGGGGATCTGCGAGCGCGAAGCCGAGCACCAGGCTCGCCAAACCCTGGTGGAAGCGCTGGTCATCGGCGAAGCCATACGCCCAGCCCACGTTAGACGCCACGACTACTCGGTCGGACAGGTCCCATCCGGCGGCCAGCTTCGTCCCCGGAACCACCTCGCTCGTTCCAATCCCGCTCGCCCCGGTTGGCAAGTCCGCACCGAACAGGAGCGAGACCCGGGGAACCGTCCAGCTGCTGCGCTCCGGCTTTCGGTACAATCGGGCCTTGAATCCGACCGTGATGTCCTCCAGACCCTCGAGGTCCGCGCCGGGGTCCCGCATCAGTACGAACGAGTTGAGGCCCAGACGCCCTTCCAGCCAGGACAGGATACCCACACGGGCCAGCAGCTCCCCGAAATCCTGCTCATCCTCCTCGCCGGAGCGCGCGAACGTGTAGCCCATCTCGAACTGGAACCGGCCGGGTGCGACCGTCCTGGTACCTTCCGTGAAATCCGGCCGATCCGTGACCAGCGGCTCCACCTCCTGGGCCGCTGCCGGAACCACATGGGCGAAGGCGGCGACCGCCGCCAACGCTCCACCGTGGAGTGCTCCTCTCAAGCGCATTCCGGCACATTCCTCAGTTTGGTCACTGTTTGCCGCCGAACGTGTACTGATACGCGAACTGAACCGTGTCGAAGCCGCGAGCTCTGTGGTCAAACCGCTGATGTAAACGACCTTGAGACCGTGTCGGCGACGGAGGTCAGCAGATAGGTGAACAGGAGCAGTTTCCCACGACGTTAGGGTATCGATTCCGATCTGATGGGCTGCCCAATCCTAGCAACCTCGGTGTTGCCTCACCAGCGCAAGACAAGAATCTTGTTCTGATCGTCAGCCGGTTCGTCACATCCACAGCCATGCCGACTGCTATTCAGCTCACCAGGAAGAACACGTGCTCCAGGTGAACTCTCCAACGGTGTTCGTGGTGGACGATGAGGCCGGCGTCCGCAAGTCGCTGACTCGCCTGTTCCGGTCCGTCGGCCGGGCAACCGAGGACTTCGCCTCGCCCGCCGAGTTCCTGTTCGCTTTCGATCCGGAGGTTGCCGGGTGCCTGGTGCTCGACTTCGCGTTGCCGGGAATCGACGGAGTGGAGCTGCAGGGCATCCTCAACGACCGGGACAGCGAGCTCCCCATCGTGTTCCTGACCGGCCAGGCTCAAGTCCCCGACACTGTGACTGCCCTGAAGCAGGGCGCGCTGGACTTCCTGACGAAGCCCGTGGAGCCGGAGGTGCTGCTGACCGCGGTGCGAGCCGCGCTCGAGCGGGACTCGGAGGTCCGACGATGCTGAATCCGCTCATCAACCAAGGAGCCGTACAATGAGACGAACGATAGCCCTTGCAGTGCTGGGGCTCGCCGTCGGGTGTGGGACCCAACCGGAGGCGCCGCAGGCGACAGGCGCACTGGACCGAACGGTCCTTCCGATTCCCGAGCCCGAGCCGCCGACCTATACAGACCTCGACGTACGCAACGTAGAGCCACCATCGCCGTTTGAGGTCAAGGCACCGGAGGGAGCTCCGAACGTCCTGGTCGTCCTCGTCGACGACCTCGGGTTCGCCGGCACCAGCACGTTCGGCGGGCCCGTCCCGACGCCCACGTTCGATCGCCTGGCCGACGAGGGGCTGCACTACAACAACTTCCACACGACGGCCGTGTGCTCGCCCACGCGTGCGGCGCTCAAGAGCGGGCGCAACCACCACGTGGCCAACATGGGTGGGATCATCGAGAACGCCACGGCGTTTCCCGGCAACACGGGGCAGATCCCGAACGACGTAGCACCAGTGGCCGAGATGCTGCGTCTGAACGGCTACAGCACGGCGGCGTTCGGCAAGTGGCACGAGCTCGCCGCTTGGGAGGCGAGTGTTTCGGGCCCCCTCGCGCGCTGGCCGACCTTCCAGGGCTTCGACAAGTTCTACGGCTTCCTGGGCGGCGAGACGAACCAGTGGGCGCCGTTCATCTATGACGGAGTACATCCGGTCGAGCTCCCGGATGAACCGGACTACCACTTCCTCGAGGACATGACGGACCAGACCGTGGCCTGGATCCGCTTCCAGAAGGCGCTCACGCCGGACCGGCCCTTCTTCGTCTACTACGCGCCGGGTGCCACGCACGCTCCGCACCACGTCCCGCAGGAGTGGATCGAGAGATACCGGGGCCAGTTCGACCAGGGCTGGGACACCCTGCGAGAGCAGATCCTGGCCCGACAGATCCAACTGGGCGTCGTGCCGGAGGGAACGCAGCTCGCGCCGAAGCCCGCGGCGATCCCGGATTGGGCTGACCTCTCGGATGACGAGAAGCGACTGTTCGCCCACCAGGTCGAGGTGTTCGCGGCCTACGTCGCGATGACGGACTACGAGATCGGCCGCGTGATCGACGCGATCGCCGGGACCGGACAGCTCGAGAACACTCTGGTCTTCCTGGTCTACGGCGACAACGGTACCAGCGCTGAGGGCGGTCGCAACGGCATGTTCAGCGAGATGACCTACTTCAACAACGTGCAGGAAACGGTTCCGGACATGCTCGCGAAGATCGACAAATGGGGCGGTCCGGAAACCTATCCACACATGGCCGGTGGGTGGGCCGTGGCCTTTGACACCCCCTACAAATGGACGAAGCAGATCGCGTCGGACCACGGTGGCACGAAGGTCGGAATGGCCGTTCACTGGCCCGCCGGGATCCAGGCGAAGGGCGAGCTGCGCACGCAGTTCAGCCACGTGATCGACGTGGCACCGACGATTCTGGAAGCGGCCGGGCTTCCCGAGCCGACGTCGGTGAACGGCACACCCCAGCGTCCGATGGACGGGGTGAGCATGGTCTACACGTTCGATGACGCCGGTGCGGCAGAGCAGCACACCACCCAGTACTTCGAGATGTTTGGCAACCGGGCCATCTACCAGGACGGCTGGTTCGCCCGCACCATCCACAGGGCGCCGTGGGAGCCCCAGCCTGGCCGTCCGCTTGGCCCGCTCGCCGAGGACGTCTGGGAGCTGTACGACACGCGCACGGACTTCAGCCTCGTGAACGACCTGGCGGCGGAGAATCCAACGATACTTGCCGAGCTGCAGTCCCTGTTCATGGAGGAGGCCCAGAAGAATCACGTGCTGCCGATCGACGACCGCGTATTCGAGCGTTTCATCGCCGCCCAGGTCGGCCGCCCCAGCGTTATGGGCGAGCGCACCTCGCTCACCCTCGCCGAAGGCATGACCGGAATGACCGAGAACGTCTTCCTCAACATCATGAACAAATCGAAGACGATCACGGCCGAACTCGACGTCCCGGAGGACGGCGGAAACGGAGCCATCATCGTCCAGGGAGGCCGGTTCGGGGGATGGGCGCTGTACGTGAAGGACGGTGTGCCCGCCTACGACTACAACTTCCTGGGGATGGAGAGATACACGGTGGCGGCGGCGGAACCTCTCGCCCCCGGGAGGGCGACCGTGCGCTTCGACTTCGCCTATGACGGTGGCGGTCCGGGGATGGGTGGAACCGGCACCCTCTTCGTGAACGACCAGCAAGTAGCCGAGGGACGCATCGATCGAACCCAGCCCAGGGTCTTCTCGGCCGACGAGACGGCCGACGTCGGTATTGACCTGGCCACCCCGGTCGTCGAGACGATCGGGGCAGAAGCCAGGTCCAAGTTCACCGGCCGCATTCCGAGCGTTACCGTAGAAGTGCACTGAGGAAAGGGGAGAACATTGAGTAAGAGAGTGACGGCAGCGGCATGCGCTCTCGGAGTGCTGGCTCTCATGGCGACTGCCATGCCGCTGCACGCCCAGGAGAGCAAGGATGCCGTGGATAAGGAAGCGGTCGAGCTCCTCCGCAGCACGATGGACTATCTTGGCAGCCTGGAGAGCTTCAGCGCGTTCGTCTTCAACCTGCGCGAGGACCTGCTCGACTCGGGGCAGAGAATCGACCTCGAATCGTCCGGAGCCGTGACGGTCGTGCGCCCGAACAAGCTGCGCGGCGTGCGGCATGCCGATCCTGTCGATGAGTTGAGAAGTGCTTGAGGTGCGCATACGCAGGACGGGATCTTTGTTTTCTTGAGGATACCGCAGGTGCATCCAGTGATCCGTCTCTAAAGCAAAGAGGAGGTTCGACCAAGGTCGTCCAACCATGTGCCCTAGTCTAAGCGCCTCACCTGGGGGCAAGGCATGACACTAACGGACTGCCGAATCGCGGCGAATCCAGTTACTCATAGAGGCGACACGATCCATCTCCCACCAAGCCTAGGAGGCTCCCATGATCGGGATTGCGTCAGTCCTGGTTGCCCTGCTGTTCGTGCTCGCGGGGCCAGCCCTCGCGCAAGATGCCACGAAGGCCGATCCCGACCACTACACGGTTGAGTTGGAGAATGACGAAGTGAGGGTCCTGCGGATCACCTACGGGCCGGGCGAGAAGTCGTCCATGCACTGGCACCCCGACGCCGTCGCCGTGATGCTCACCGACGGGAACTTCGTAATGCACATGCCGGATGGTACGACCGAGGACTCGGCCTTCCCGGCCGGCGCAGTCGCCTGGACTCCCGAGGTCACGCACCTGCCCGAGAACGCAGGGGACGCGGAAGCGGTCGTCATCCTCATCGAGATGAAGGACGATGACGATGATGACGATGACGACTGATCGCCCATGGTCGGGCAGCTCCCAAACTCAAAAGGGGCGGCTCTCACGGGCTGCCCCTCCTCGCATCAACGTTGCTCGCACGGCGGCGGGCGGGAGGCTAGGCTTCGCGCCACAGTTGGCGCTTCGGCTGCGTCAGCGCATCGTGAGAGGTGTCGTTACCGAGGCTCCTTGCCAACGATTCCCGCCAGAAGCCCCCCTCTTGGTGGTCGTACCACTTTCGTCCAGGAGGTCAGTAATGCTTCGCTGCCTCTCCGCCGCCGCGCTTTGCCTTGCGTTTGCTGCGCGGGGGGGGACGCGAGCCTGCCCGCTACTTGGGCTGGAGGGCCTCGAGCAATTGCGACACGAGGCAGTGTCCCTCCACGGGATGCCTCATCGGCATGTCGCGACGCAAACGATAGTGATTGCGACGGCCGTGCCGTTCCAGCGACAGGTATCCGGCGTCCCTCAAGTCGGCAATGATGCGCTGCACTGCACGCTCCGTGATTCCCACTTCGGCCGCCAGGTCTCGCATGCGCATCGTGGGGTCATTCGCAATGCAGATCAGTACGTGGCAATGGTTCGTGAGAAAGGTCCACTGGTTATTCGTGCGCGGCATGGTTCCAACCTTAAATGCTAGTTGTCGATCGCGTCGTTCTCCTCCCCCAGAACTTGGGTCGTCCCGGCGCTCTTCATCAAGGGGAATCGGCTATCCCCGTAAGCTCGCGGCAGGTGAATTACGCTATTGTACTCGTGATATTTGTATCGTATAATACGTGTCGGGTATGACAGGATCAATAGACGCTTGAGAGGCAGCCAGTGGAACTGCGCGAATTCCAGGGTCACATTCGCAGCTTGGCTTCTCTGCCTGAGACCCGGGCTCCGGTCGTCAGCTGCTACTTGCGAGTGGAAGGCGGACGCTTAAAGCACCGCAGGGTATTCACAGACCGGATCGAGGAGCTCAAGCGGAGCTTTGCAGGAGAGACTGCGCAGCTGTTCGAGGAAGCTCTTGCGCCGATCGAGCGGTTCCTCTCGTTGGAGCTGCGTCGCGGCTCCAAGGGCGTGGCCGTCTTCTCACGGGCCGGGCGACAGCCTTTCTTCCTGGCCCTCCAGTTCTACGTCCCGCTGCCCACGTGGATAGCAGCGGACACCCTGCCAAACATCTACCACCTCGTCGAGCTCAAAGACACGTACTGGCGGTTCGTCGTGCTGGTTTGCTCGCAGGACACAGCCCGCATCGTTTCGGTGAATCTGGGCGCCGTGACGCTCGACCTGCTCCGCAAGAGACCCGAGCTGCGCCAGCGCCTCGGTCGCGAATGGACCAAGGAGCATTTCCGGAGGCACCGCACGACGCGCACCCGCCAGTTTCTCGGCGACGCGGTGGAGGCACTGTCCGGAGTAATGACAGCCGGCAGCTACGATCACCTGATCCTGGCCGGAGATCCGAAGATGATTGCGATGGTGAGAAGGGTACTGCCTTCACGCGTAGCTGCGCGACTCTCCGGTGTCATCCGAAAACCAGGACGAACCGGGGCTCGGGACGTCGTGGCCGAGAGCATCGCGTCCTTCGTTGAGGCGGAGCACAAGGAATCGCAGGCTACGGTGAAGGATCTGCGGCGGCAGCTCCGCACCGGTGGTCTCGCTGTCGCTGGAACGCGCGCATCATACTGGGCGCTGAAGCGAGGTCAGGTCGAGACTCTCGTGATTGGCACGGAGTACACACCGCGCCCTGGATGGGTGTGCCGTGGTTGCCGTCTCGAGCGGACAGTTGAGCAGAGGCCGAAGAAGTGTCCGTCATGCGGTTCCCGCTTGTTGGAGGACCTCAACATCAGAGAGGCCATGCTGCGGCTGGCCGAACGCCGTGGCTGTCAGGTGGAGCTAGTGCGTGACAGCACAACGCTGAGTCGACTTGGAGGCGTCGGGTGTCTTCTCCGCTTCCGTCGTCGGCAGCAGGGCAAGACCCGGCCAGAGGGTGGACGGCGCGGGAGCGCTCTTACTCCGACTCCGGCGTAGCCGAGGGGTGGAATGGGAGTGACGTTGGTCAGCCGAAGCGGCAGATCGCCAAGGGCAGGGCGACCCGCTTGGGCCGAATACTCGTTGGCCAGGCCTGCCTCGGAGTGGGACTCCTGGGCGCTGCGATCCCGTGCTGCCGACGACCGGTTTGTGATGCTTGGGGCGGCCTGCTACGCGCGGTGCTCAAGGCGATTCTACACGTCTCTTAACCCATGGTGTCTTCGGCACGGATATTAGGGAGTGGAACCAGCATCGCGCCATGTCAGCCAGGGCGAAGCGTTGGGCTATCGCCACTGTGCTCCTCTCGCTCACAGCGTCGACTCCAGCTGTGGGCCGCATCTGGCTGCGCGTTGTCCTAGTATTGATCGCGGTGCTCATGATCGCCGGCCTGCTTCGTATACACACCTGAGGACGAGCAGCGAGAGGCCTACCCGGGTAACTCACTCGCACATCATCCACGGATTCGAGTCGTCCGCCGACACGCGAGAACCCTGAGCACGGGCAGTCATGGATCTCTGGACGGCACTGCTAGACATATTGATCCTGCTCGCTGCAGCCATCGTTCTCGGCGGGCTTTGCGAGTTCTTCAGGCTGAGTCCGCTGCTCGGATACCTCCTGGCCGGCACATTGCTCGGCCCCAATGCACTCGACCTGCTGCCGAGCCACGAGGCCGTGACCGCGATTGCGGAGTTGGGCGTCGCGCTCTTGCTCTTCACCATCGGCCTTGAGTTCTCGTGGCGACGACTTCGAGACATCGGTCCAGTGGCCCTCGGCGGCGGTACGCTTCAGGTAGTGCTCACGGCTGCGATAACGGCGGGAATCTGCTTGGTTATCGGGCTCGGTCCGCGCACCTCAGTCGCCTTCGGGGCCGTGATCGCCTTGAGCAGCACGGCCGCGGTCCTGCGCCTTCTCGCGACGCGTGCCGAGATCGACTCGGTTCACGGGCGTTACGCGGTGGGGATCCTCCTGTTGCAGGACATCGCAGTCGTGCCGCTCGTCCTACTGATCGCGGTCCTGAGCAGTGGGGGGCCGATCGCCGAGGTCAGGTGGAGTATTACCCGATCTGTTGGGTTGGCAGCGGTCCTCGTCGCCGCCCTCCACGTGCTCCTCAGCTACGCACTGCCGATACTCCTCCGTGCCAGAACCGCCGAGCGGGTTGGCGACTTGCCGATCCTCCTCGCGGTTGTCACAGCAGTGGGCGCTGCGTGGTTGTCGCATGAGTTGGGTTTCTCGCCCGTACTTGGGGCTTTCGTTGCGGGCATGCTGTTGGCCGAGTCTCCGTTTGCCACCCAGATCCGTGCCGACATCATTCCGTTCCGAACGCTCTTCGTGACCTTGTTCTTCAGTTCCATCGGGATGCTGAGCAATCCGGCGTGGGTCGCCGAGCACTGGCTGCTCCTGGCGGGCGTTGTAACCTTGATCGTGATCGGCAAGTCGGTGGTGACCACTGGCGTCGTCCGAGTCTTTGGCGTGCCAATCGGCCTGTCACTCGCGATAGGAATCGTCCTCGCCCAAGTCGGGGAGTTCTCGCTGGTCATTGCCGCGCTAGCCAGGCAGGGAGGACTGATCGGGCTTGGAGAATTCGATTTGATCGTCGCTGCGATGCTGACAACGCTGTTCCTCACGCCATTTCTGATGGGGCTGGGGCCGCAGATGGCTCGGCTCGTCGGAGGGCGCTCGATTCTCCCCTCGAGCATCGCAGAGGGCACGAGCGGGAGTCCAGGCGTGGCGGAGAGGCTTTGCGATCATCTCGTGATAGTCGGTTTCGGACCCGCCGGACAACGGGTCGCCGAGCTGATGATGGCTGAGCGCGGTCTTGACATATTCGTCGTGGAACTGGCACGTCGCACGGCGGATGTCGCGCGGGGTTTTGGACTTCGGACCTTCATTGGAGACGCCACGCGCGAAGAGATCCTCGTCGGCCTGCATGTCCGGACAGCCGCCTGCGTCGTGATTACCATCCCGGATCCGTGGACCGCCCGACACATCATCCAACAGGTGCGCGCTCTAGCGCCCAATACGCCGATCGTCGTGCGCGCCAGATATCATATCCACCGCTGGCAATTGGAGCTGGCCGGAGCAGACGCGGTCGTCGATGAGGAAGAGGAAGTCGGCGTCCGGATCGCCAGGGAGGTGCACCACCGGCTCATCGACGCAACTAGCTAGTCTTCGCGCTTGTGCGGGCACGGACCGAATCTTGTCGACGCCACAGGCAGCGAGGGCCACCCCGCAAGCCAAGACAACACCTGAGTCGCACACCAGCAGCCTTTTCGCCCCCCAGCATTACCCGGTTCTATACCTGCTCGACGGCAATGCACACTTCTGCCACCGGTGTTGTGCAGTTCACTGGAGCTGAACCCGGAAAACCAGAATGCGAAGGAGCGGCTTGAGGTGCTGAAGGGGCAAGAAGAGCCGCAGTAGAGTGACCGAACGTTTGACACCTCGGAAGTGCCGTATAGCGTGTACTCCCAGCTTCTCAAGGCGCCCGGTTCACGCCAGGCGCTTCCCTCGCACGGTTGACGCGGCTTGTTTTGCACGCATTGTAGAGATGCGAGCCACTACTGCTCGACGTCCTGGCAATGGAGCTGCGAGCCAAGAAGCTCGCACCGTGCCGCTATCCTTTGGGAGCTAGCCGAGCAAGGCTCGTCGGAGCGGGGGAGTCTTCCAGGGCTTCCCCGTTTCCGCTTGAGTCTGGTTTCGCGCCGGGCGCCCTGCTCTGCTCGCACGGCGGCGGAATGGTGCACCCGAGCACTATTGATGAAGCAGAAGACCGGACGTATCGACAAGCGACGGAGGCGAGCCCAACATGGAACCGGAAACCGTAGAAACACTGGTACTACTGGGTAAGTTTATCCTGATCATGGGTGGAGGGTGTGCCGCAGTAATGGGAAGCCTCTATGCACTCGTCGCAGGTACAGTGCACTACTACCAAAGGAAGGACCACAGAGACGAATTGATGCCGCTGTACGTTGAGGGAAGGATCACGACGAAGCCGACAATCCTTAATGCGTACAGCATTCCAGAGCATGAAACATGACCCCACGACGGGGGATCACCTGTAAGTGCCAACCCAGCGCCCGGTTCACGCCGGGCGCTTCGCTTATACTGTCCACCGCCAGAGAATTGATCTTCTACTGCGGTTGACTCCACGACGCCACAGCCGTCGGTAGGGCGGCCGAGTATAGGAACCGAGGCTGGACCAACGTCAAGGTGCTGGACGGAGGAGTCGGCGCGTGGCGGGATGCCGGCTTCCCGATGGCTCAGGAAGCGTAGTAGGGGCTCGCTCGGTTCGCGCCGGGCGCTTCGCTTTGCTCGCACGGCGCGCGATAGGAATTGCTGGCCAGTGCCCGGATCGCATCGGCCGCATTCCCCTCCAACCATTCACGCCCACAGCCTGCATGAGCGAACAACGAGTGCGGCCGACGGCTACAGATCCCGGCAGCTGACCATTACGTCGGTGACGTTCGCTCCCGAGACCTTTCCACTGCCTCCGAAGATAAAGCACGTCTGGCCCGTGGGCCGACTGGCGACGGCCACCGCGTAGGAGGCGCCGTCAGGCAGCCGCTCGGCGAAGATGAAATCTCCACCGCCGCTCAGCGTGAGGAAATCGCTGCCGTTGTTGCTGAGGATGAGCGGATTATCCGCCGTCAGGTCGCAGTCACAGTCTCCACCCACAAGGAAGGTGGTTTGAGAAGCGTCGTCGGTACAGGTCACGAGGATGTTCGACACGTCTCCTCCGAGTATCGTGCCGCTCCCGTTCGCCACCACGCACGTCTTCCCATTCGGATGGGAAAACACCTGCACGTCGTAGCTGGATCGATTCTCCAAAAGGGTAGGGAACTCGAACCTGCCGTTTGTCGTAATGGTCAGAAAATCACCATCGTTCTGCAGGGACAGACCCGGCACACTGAGACCCGAGACCGAGCCACTGACGGCGAACAGCTTGGATTCCGGCTGTACGGGGTCGTCGGTACAGCCAGCCAGGCCGAGAAACACGACTCCGAGCGCAACGAGGATGGGTCGATAGCGAATCACGGTTGCCTTCCCGCGTGGATCCTCCACGAGTCTGTCGGCGGCGCTGCCCGTCGGGCGCGTGCTTCCACCGCTCCCGATCCCGAGGGAAACAGGCGATCCGGGTGCCGGACGCCCGGGTCCGCCGTCCTCCCTTGAGCCGGTGCCTGGCTGCGGGAGGGGCCGACCTCGGCCATGGCATCGGCCGAGTTGCGCACGAGATTGAGCACGACGAGGCTGAGCAGGACCCGTGAGAGTCGTCACGCGGGACGGGTGGACCCTCAAGCCGAAGCTCAAGCTCGCGGTCGCCTCGAACGGCGATTGGACTGGGACTCTGGGGATCAATGAGGTCAACCTGCTGGGAACCGGGAACCAGGTATACCTCGCGTACGTGAAAGAGATAGACCGGCACGGATTGAACACGACTCTGGATCTCGATCGGATGTTCGGGTCGGAAATCGACCTCCTGCTCAACTATGCCGGTATGTCGGACGGGAAGAACGCGAACTGGGTCCTCGGCAGGCCATTCAGGAATACCGAGAGCTCTGAGAGCTACGAATGGGATGGGTCGCGAGCGGACCAGGATGTGCTGCGGTATCGGGCCGAGGACACCCCGGACGGAGTGGTCCTGGATACGACTACGTACCGAAGGGATGCGTTCATCAACAACCTTACGGCGGCCCTCGCCAGTCGCCACTCGACAGGCGACCACCTGCGCTGGGGGGCGACGGTTGATGCACGTAACGAATCGTTCTTCCAGTCGCCCGAGGCCACCGAAATGGCCGAGGATTCGGTTTACGGGACCGTGAGCGCGTGGGCGGAGATCAGCAAGATCTGGTTCCAGCAGCTCCGGAAGTCCAACGGCTTCGGCACCGAAGACCTGGACCTCAGTGCCAGGCTTCGGCTCACGACCACCCTGGCCCCGACGCATTCGGCTGGCAGGGATCGGGATTAGGGATCAGAGTGCAGGCATCGAGTGGTCATAGCGGATTGAGCGGCCGGGGATGGGCCTGGACAGCGATCGACGGAGACTACCAGTGGGGCGGCGCGGCCAGGGACTCCGGCCGTGTCGTCTTCAGTCTGGCTGCGGGCTATAAGCCGGCTACACGCCACTCCACGGCGGTGCAGGTGCAGGTCGGACGGCTGTGGAACCAGAAACCGGGGGACGAATTCGACCTCGGGTTCGAGAACGCACCGCGTGGCTGGGTGGCTCACTCGTTCGTCGGCAACAAGATGTGGTGGACATCGATCGAGCACCGCTACTTCGCGGTAGACAAGTTCCTCAATCTGGTTGGGATCGGATTCGGGGCCTTCCCTGACTACGGCGGAGCCTGGTACGAAGGTCAGGAGCCACGCAGCGGTGGGAGCGTCGGAGTCGGTTTACGCCTGGGGTCGGCCCTGAGCACGGTGGCAATGACCGGACGGATGGACCTCGCGTACAACGTCGGTGGAACCGTCAGCGGCAGCAGGTGGACGTTCGTCTTCGGCTCCGGTTTCGCCTTTCCCAGACGCACGATCCCGACGGTCAACTATCGGGCCCAGCCGCCACCGTAGAGTGCAGAGTGGAGAACAGGGCCTCCACGCGGAAACGCTTTCGCGGCAGCCCAAACAGACATCACTAGCTCGCCGGAAGCGCCTCGGGCGTGTCTGGCAGTTCAAATGTGAAGAACGTAATCCGGTGACCCTGGCTTATTCGGTACGTCCAGCCCGGGGAGTGGACGCTGATCTGCGGAGTGTTGACTGTCCGGTGGCATAAGCGATCGATGAACGAAGGTGATCTCAACCACCTCAGGAATGTCGAGCTCGTGATTGTACGGTCCACAGTTGTTTCCATGCAGATGCACGATGTCAAATGACCTCTTTATCTTTGTGATCGATCTCTCGAACTCATCAAGACGTTGTCCGATGTAGTGAAACTCAGTCACGATCATATTGATCGCGGAATGATATCGGAGAATGTCATCGACCACGTCGTACTCGCCACCCTCGATATCCATGGCAAACAAGACGCGGTGCGGTCGATCCGATCTCACGACGGTGAACAGTTCGTCGATCGTGACTGTCGACGTCGAGCTGTGAGAAGCAACGGCTTTCTCGATATGAACATTGGGAGCCGTGAACAACCGCTGATAGAGCCGGGCGACGTCGACTCGCGCTGCGTACTTGGTCGCCTTGGACGTGTGGCCAAGGAACCGAAATACCGCCTGTTTCAACTGTGATCGATGCAACAACGATCGAAAAGACGCAGCATGAACGCTGTGATCTACACCCACGATCGACACGCCTGGCCGTATCCGGACAACGTCTTCGTCGAATGTCCACTCACGACCCATCCCCAGCGTGAGCAGGACATCCGTTGACTCCACGATCCAGAGGGGTACTACATACCCACCGTCAGCTACCTGATTACCGAGCCGCACCAAACCCGGGACGTCCTTTGGCCGAAGTTCCCGTCGAAAACTCCATTCCTGATTCATGCATACAATCTATCTTTCGGGACCCCGGTCGCTATGGACGACCCGACGGCGCGGATCAGGGAAATCTTCAGGGCCGAGAGTGCAGGTCTCCCCTCATTGCCTCCAGCTGGCTGTTGGCCACATTGCCAGTTCCCCGGTCAGACCCGAAACAGCAATTCTGGGGTGACTATGGCCCAAGGTGCGCTCACCGAGGAGACAAAGATGGCCGCTTACTTCATTCTCACACAGACCGTCATGGATCAAACGGCGTATTCTGAACAGTACGTTCCCGCCGTTCTGCCCTTCCTGGCGAAGCATGGCGCGGAGGTACTGGTGGCCGCCTTCGAGACCGAGGCCCTCCAGGGGGAGCCCGCCGACGGTGTCGTGGTTCTGCGGTTCCCGTCCGAGCAGGCCGTTCACGACTTCGTGAACGATCCCGACTACCGCCCCCTGAAGGAACTCCGTCTTCGCATCACGACGAACGCGAACGCCGTGTTGGCGCCCGAGTTCGAGTGGCCCGACAGCCAGGACTGATGGCCTCACCACGTCCGCGGGCGAGTGGATCGTCACCGACAGTTGGACGTTCGCGAACGACGGAACCGTGAGTGTCGCAGGTGTCTTGATTCAGCCGTGGAATCAGGACGTCGAGACTCCCGTATCCTTCGAGTGGCTGTGGTCACAGACCGGGACTACGCTCACGACAACGCCTGGTGAGGCCACTGACGTGTACACGTGGGCGCTCACTTTCGCGGGCGATTCCGTGACCATCAAGATGGTGTCACCGGACGAGAACCCGAACATGGGATCTCTCTGGAGAGGATCTGAGACTCCAGCACCCGGCCGCCGGTGACTGCAGTGTCCGCTCAAAGTGGCGACCAGGCGACCGTATGGTTCCTGGGCCATGCAGGCTGGGCGGTTCGCCTCGGCGACGCGCTGCTGGTCTTGCCAAATCGACGTGGCGTTCGTCGCCGGACTCCCGGGCCACAGATGGCCTCACGTGTCTCGGGCCGTTCACCTTGCTCGCGAATTCGATGTGCCGGTGCTGTTCCCGATGCATTTCCGCGATGGTGAGATGTGTGAGGGATTCGTGGCTGAGGTGGCGGCGGAGGGCGTGAGTGCAGAGGTCCCCTGCCCGACGGCGCGAGGGCAGCGGTTCGTCGTGGCGAAACCTGGTAGAGGGCGGTAGTCGCTCGCCGAGGCTCGAATGCCGGCAGCGGCCCGGTCATTACACTCAGCTCTGTTACTGCCCTGCCTTTACAGCAGCCTTCTCTTCCGCACAGGGCGCCCGGCAACTCGCAGCCAGCGAGATGCTCTGCACTTCGCTTGACCTCGAACCAGCCGCTTGGCGTTATTGGGATGGCAACGCTGATCCGCGCCACGATCGCAAGTTCACGACGGAGGAGGCCGAAATGCGCACGATGCTGAGATGGACGGTTCCAGTTGAAACGGGCAACCAGGCAGTCATGGACGGCTCGGTCGGTCAGACGATCGAGGCATTGCTCCAGCTACTTGAGCCAGAGGCAGCGTACTTCCTGGCCGAGCACGGAGAGCGCGCCGGAATGATGTTCTTCGATATGGCTGATCCATCACAGATTCCACAGATCGCGGAACCACTCTTCCAGAATCTCGACGCGGCAGTCGAGTTTGTGCCGGTCATGAACGCCGACGATCTACGAAAAGCCCTCGCGAAGGTGACGTCCTAGAGTAAAACCGCCGGGACTCCCTCGGAGGCCTCCCGCTCGGGGAGTCAAAGGCTGTCTCGCGGCGCCCGGGTCTCACCACGGCTCGCATCCCGGCGGCGGCACTGCGGGGGCTGCGCTTTGGTCGCACGGCGGGGTTCTCTCGGTTGCGTTCGCCATACCTCGATCCCCGGCGGACGGAGGCACCGGTCTTCGAGGGACGGCAGCGACCGCCTCGGCAATGACGAGTATGCAGCAGCCCCACCGCTACGCGTCTTATTGGTGGTGCGATACGAACACAGAGAGATGTGTGAATACATGAGTGGACGGGGCGGTCCTGAATGAGCTCACGTTCGAAGGAGACTGCGAAGCCGCGCCCTGGAGAGCTGCAGAGGATTCTGGGGGTGCGGGACGGCCTGGCCGTCACTGTCGGGATGGTCATCGGGGCCGGAATTCTCCGTACACCGGGCCTGATCGCAGCATACCTGGGCAACCCGCTTGCCATTCTCGGCGTGTGGTTCCTGGGCGGCGTCGTCGTGGCTCTGAGCACCCTGGTGCTGGCCGAAATGGCGGCCGCACTGCCCGAGGCGGGCGGCAAGTACGTCTACGCGCGAGAGGCCTACGGACCGCAAGTCGGCTTCCTCGCTGGCTGGTCCGAGATCCTGGTCACACGGGCTTTCTCCGGCGCGGCCAAAGCGGTGGTCATCGCCGAGTATCTCGTTCTGCTGCTGGGACGGGGTTCGGTGCCGTTGCTGGCCGCCGCCGTGGCGATGGGGTTCTTCGTCCTTCATTCTCGGGGTCTCCGTACGGGGCGGGGCTTCCAGAATATCTCCACCGTCGCCAAGGTGTTCGTCCTTCTGGCGATCTGTGCCGCCGGAGTGCTTGGCGGCGACGGTCGCGGATTCGGTGCCACGATGGAGGTGGACCCCGAATTGGCGGGCCTGCTTGGCTTCGCCCTGGCATACCAGTCCGTGGCTTTTGCCTACTACGGCTGGGAGGATGCGGCCAAGATGGCGGAGGAGACGAAGAACCCCGGGCGAAACCTTCCCCGCATCCTCGTCGGGGGAGCGGCCGCCGTCGCCGGATTGTATCTACTGCTCAATGTCGCATACTTGGCTGCGCTCACTCCTCAGGAAATGGCGGGTTCCTCGCTGGTGGCCGCGGATGCCCTGCGAGGGATTCTCGGGGCGGCGGCCGGAACGCTCGTCACCGTAGCCAGTCTGGTGATCCTGCTCAGCTCTCTGAACGTCAATTTTCTGGGGATGCCGCGAGTCATGTTCGGTCTGGCCAGGGACGGGCTGGCGCCGTCGCACTTCACGAGAGTCGGGGCCGGAGGCACACCGGGGCCGGCGTTGATGTTCGTCACAGTATTGATTCTCGGGCTGGCGGTGAGCGGCACCTTCGAGTTCTTGATCCGCTTCATGATGACCGTCGCCATCACGGTTGATCTTGTAGTGCTGAGCGGGATCTTCAGGCTTCGTAGGCTTCAGCCGCGGTTGGCGCGACCGCTCAAGGTTCCGCTGTATCCGTGGTTACCAGCTGCCACCTTGTTGCTCTACTTCCTCGTCCTGGCGGTCGTCGTATGGACGCAGCCGGCGCTGGCCCTCGGTGCGGGTGCCATGCTCGGCGTCCTGTGGCTCTCGGGGTGGATCACGGTGCGTTACCGCGTGAGGGAATGAAGGAACAGGCCCGACGCGTAGGCGGGGATGCAGTCAATCTCCCAGCCAGCGCCTCGGCGGACGCTGCGCTTTGCTCGCGCGGCGGCGGGCGACCAAGCGCCTGTATATTGAGGAAGGTGTGGCTCTGTCGCTGAAGGCAGACGGGCCTGAATGCGGAGGCGGTGGCAATGAATGAGAAGAGCGAAACCGGTTGCTGTCCACGATTCGACCCCGCACCGTGGGACGAACAAGAGATCATCTGGCAGGACAAGCTCTTCGTCCGAGACCGTGTGCGGAGTCTGTTCCACGTGCCTTTGAACTTCGGTCGCGTGATGAAGAAGAACACGGAGCGTATCGAGGCCGCAGATGCCCTGGTTCCTGACCACCTAATGCTCAGTGACGAAGACTCGCTCTGGGGTGCCAACGTGTACATCGCCGTGTCAAAGGAAGTTCCGGGTGCACAGATGGAGCGCATCTCCGGCACCTTCTTTACGAAACCGTTCGAGGGGCCTTACAGCAAGGCAAGCAAGTGGGCCAGAGAAATGTCGATCCTTCTGGAGAGACGGGGCCGTCCTCCGACGAAGCTCTATTACTGGTACACCACTTGTCCAAGGTGCGCCAAGGCCTATGGCGAGAACTACGTGGTCCTGGTAGCTGAGCAGTCGACTCAGACGAGCAGGACCTACTCCAGCGAGACCATGCGTACTAGCACGTGGAAGGGGACGATCACCCCGACCGGAGGCGGCTCTGATCGGGGAAGACCTCGCGAAACCCGACCCTGAGGACGATCAGCCCTAGCCGGAGTCGCACCCTTCCGGCCACGCGAGTACTGGAAGCGCCCGGTTTGTCTCGCCAAGGCTCGAAGGCCTGCTGTGGGAGGCTGGTCGCTCCGCTTTGCTCGCACGCTGACGGGTGTGTCAAACCAGTGCGATCCCCGCGGCGATGCCCAGTCCATAGAACAGGTGGTTGATCAGACTGGAAAGGGGCAGCTTGATGCCGTGAGGTGAGCGTCTTCCGCATACGCCCAGCCCGATGGAAGGAAGCAGGAAGAAGTACGCCGCCACGGTCGTGGCAACGCCGTACGCGACGGCCCAAACCAGGGAGGTGGGTCCACCGATCAACAGATGCCAGCCGACCACGTACGCACTCGCGAGAAGGATACCGATGAGATAGTGCGCGGCGTAACCGTAGATCAGTTCGTTGGCAACGTTTTGCACGTCTCCCGGATGCGCATAGAGGAAACGTCCCCGCACCCATCCGCACGATACTCTCCCTATCATTCGGTGGTCTATCCGGGTGATGATTCCGGTCCGGGCGCCCACAGCGTTCAATACGTCCATCATCAGAGTGCCCACCACACCGGCAACCGCTCCGATCAGTACTGGTTTCATCACCTTACGGATCCTCTTTCACCTGTTCAGACCACTGCCCGGCCGCTTGCCCCGTTCAACCGGACATGCGAAAGCCGTTGTCTCCTGCGGACAGAAGCCAGGTCGACGTCCCGCCCAGCGCTCTGCTCGCACGGCGGTGGACGAGGCACTAGATTACACTTCGTCAGCCTCCCCCGCTGGTCCGCCACACCTGCCGTACCAGCTGTACCGTACAGTCCCGCCGGTATTCCCCCTTCCGGCAACGCGCCCATCCTGCGAAGGAGGTGTGCTGTGAAGCGCCTCGTGTTCCTCCCGCTGCTCGCTCTGCTGCCGCTCGTCCTGAGCTGCGACGACAGCGCAATGGAGGCCGTAGTGGGGCCGGATCTGAGCCTTCAAGCTTCCAGCGGAGGCGAGACAGCGGTCGTGACCGGGAGTGGTCATTACGTCAACTCGGCTGGAAACTGGAGGAATCTCAGCTTCCATGTAAGACAGAATCCCGACGGTAGCGTGCCGCGTTCGTCCTGACCGGCCTGTCAATCGGAACGACGACGCTCCATGCGCAAGAGAATCCGTGTGCCGCGATGGAGCAGATCACGAGCGCGGAGAGCGCTGCACCGGCTTCCATAGCGGCGGATGCGACGATCATGGACGGAGAGGGAAACGTGCTCAGAGAGGGCACGAACGGCTGGACGTGCATTCCAGGCGAGCAGCCGATGTGTCTTGACGCACCCTGGATGAATTGGCTCGAGGCTTACACGGGCAAGACCGAGCCGACGATAAGAGACACCGGCTTCGGGTACATGCTCAATTGCTGTTCCGAGGGCGGAAGCAATGTAGACCCATACGCCACAGAGGCTACACCAGACAATGAATGGCTTCCGCCCGGAGGCCCGCACCTCATGCTCGTGGTGCCGGATGCCGAGATGCTGACGGGCCTGCCGACGCACCCCGATAGTGGTGGGCCGTGGGTGATGTGGAGGGACACGCCCTACGTGCACGTCATGGTGCCGATCAAGGACTAGTTGGTACCCGGCCTGGGTTGAGGGCCCACTCCTTCGGGATTGACGGGCATAGCGCCTGCGGTGGCTCGCCGGGCGCTGTGCCCTGCCCACACGGCGGCAGGCGCCTGCTCCAGCGGCGCGGGTCCGTCCGGCAGAGCCAGAGATCCTCCCTGCTCAAGCACGGGAACGGCGCCGATCGAATCGCCGGATCAGCAACACCGCCACTGCTGCCCCCACGGTGTTGGCGACCAGGTCCCAGCCCGTGTTCACGTATCCGCCCACGTTGGTTTCGGGCATCGTCAGGGTGGCCACGAACTCGACGACTTCGTTCAGGGCGCCGAAGCCCAGGCCTGCGGCGGCGGCCAGGGTAAGCAGCCCGAAGGTCGGCGCAACGGCGAAGCCGGATTTCTTCTGTACGGCGCTCTTCAGCCCCTGCCAGCACACCCACGTGGTCGTTCCGAATCCGTAGGCATGCACGATGTGGTCGTATTTCAGTCGTCCCGGGATCAGCCACAGCGTGTACAGGATCCGGCTCTCGCCGACGACCGGCCAGCCTTCAGGCACCACCACCAGCCCGCCCGCCATGTGTGCCAGCCCCCACACGCTGAGCGCCCACAGCACGCCCGTGCTCAGCCGGACCGATCGATTGACCGCCCATACCACTCCGATCAGTATCAGCATCACGCCGATGTAGAACAGGAACTCGCTGTTGCCGCTTCGGATTCCGGCCGCAAGCGCGATGGCCAGGTAGCCGAAGGTGAAGGCCGCCAGGGGCTTCAGTCGGCGTTCCATGTGCGTCTCCTCGAGGATGGGCCGGCAGGTGAGCGGGGGGAACGGTAGCGACGCATGGGACGCGAAGGCAAACCGGATCGCCATCGTCGGTTCGGCGAGAGCTACCGCGAGCACCGAAGGCGAGCGCCAATGCTCGTTCCCAGGTTGCCGGGGATGAGCGGATAAGGCACCTGGTCCGCGTCCGGGAAACCTCCGAACGTAGAGGAGTAGGCTCGTCCTATCCTTCCCAGCGCATCACCTCGAGTAGGATGCGCTAGCGGCCCACTACAGAATCCGGAAGAAGCGCCGGACCGTGAGGAGCGCTACGACGACAACTCCTGTAGCAGCAACGAGGACAAGGGTGTCCAGCGTTCCTCGTTCCTCTGACGGCTGATCCGTGGCGTCCGCTTCTCCGGGCGTCGCCTCCGCCTGCGCGGCGTGGATCGCGCAGCAGGACGAGCCCTCGCGGGCCGACCGTTTACAGCGATCTCCCGATTTCGTCCGACCGTGGCATCGTTCCACGTGTCACCTCCTGCTCACACGTACGTACGAACCGGACCGGAGATCAGATTCACCCGGCTTGTCAGCAAGCGGATGCGGGACCACGTCCGTACCGGGTCGTTCGAGGACCTGATCCGAGGCTTCTTCTCAAGCTTCCGCAGCCCGAACGGCCGGGCCCCGACGACCTGGAAAGCACCGCCTCGCAGACGGTGTTTCCAACCTCCATGTGGCATGTCTACAACACTTGACCTGCACCAGGAAAGCCTTGATCTTATCTGCAAGGTCGCCTGATCCGCCCTTCATGCGCTGTCCCGCGGGACACCGCCCGCATGAGGCCCGTCGCGACCGGTCCCGTCAGCCTGACGGCATCAAGAGGTAGCTAAGTGTGCGTTGTGCGCCTTCCGACAAGGGCACGCCGGCAGCGTGCTGTCGGTACGCAAAGCCAGGAATTTCGGGCCCGATACGCCGGGGTTGCCTGGCTGCCGAAGGAGGCTTCCGCGGGCATCCAGCCCGCGCATCCTGCGGGACACATGCGGCGCTTGAGCGCCGGTTGTCCCCAAAACAAGGGAGGTTCCCATGCGAGCGCGCATCCCCATCTGTATCCTGATCACCGCCTTCGTGGCGATGAGCTGCGACCAGGCTCCACCCACGGGCATGTCGGACGACGTGGTCGTCGAGCAGACGGCGAGCTTCGCGAACGTCCACCTGAAGGGTGGAAAGAACGCCGAGCCGTCATTTTACGACGGCGGGCTCACGCTCAACGCGTCCGGCGAGCTCTCCGGCCTCGGGAACGGTGACGTGCGCATCAGCATCGAGGCCACGGCAGACGTGACGTCGACGTGCACCAACAATGGCGGCAACGCGGCGCCCGGCCAGAACCCGGCCCCGATCACGGTGGCCGGCTCGGTCTCGATCCCGGAGACAGAGGTCAAGAACGGGAACACGCCGTTCAGCGTGACGACGATCGCGCCTCCATCCGTAATCCCCGGTGCGCCGGATTGCCCGAACCCGAACTGGGTGGAGACGATCGATGACCTGGCCTTCTATTACGCCCAGATCACGGTAGAGCAGCCAGCGGGTAACGTCGTGCTGGTCATCACCTGCACGATCGATCCGTCGAGCTCGGACGGATCGGTCAACAAGAAGGACGTCACCTGCAGCTAGGGTGATCGGAGCCACGCGAGGGGTGGCCGATCGCGGGGCGCCCGGCGTTCGCCGGGCGCCCGGGCAGCTGACGTGGGTCGTCGTAGGAGATCTTTCCCAGATCGAAGAGCCCGTGCGGGCCCTCGGCTTCGGCGAGGTGAGGGTACTGGAGGACGAGCCCGCCGAGTCGATCGCGGCGTCCGACTGAGCCGAGCCGCAGACCGGCGCTCGCGGTGAGCCACCGCCGCCCCGGGACCCTGGAGGTTCCGGGGCGACGGTGTTCCGCCCTAGGGCGGAACGGCCGCCCGTTGGTCCAGTCGGAGCCCCAGCCGTTCGGCGAGTGCCACGGCTTTCTGGACCTCGGCCGCGGGAACCCGTCGATCGAGCTCCGGATAGTGTCGCCCGTCGACCTTTCCCGCCGGCCGGTACTGGTCCATCAGGTTGACATACGTGCCGGGCCCCAGCTCGTCCGCCAGCCAGCCCAGGATCGATGCCGTCTCGTCGAAGCAGCCGGGCATCATCAGGTGCCGGACGAGCACGCCCCGCCGCGCCAGTCCGCCCGCGTCCAGCTCGAGGGAACCCACCTGCAGGTGCATAGCCCGGATCGCCGCCCGCGCCACGGCCGGATAGTCGCTCGCCTTGAGCCAGGTCCGGCTCCGCTCGCCGGACCACAGCTTGAAGTCGGGCATGTAGATGTCCACGATTCCGCCCAGGAGGTCGATGCTGTCCAGCGAGTCGTACGCGCTCGTGTTGTACACGATGGGGAGCCGCAGACCGTCCTCCACGGCGAGCGGAAGCGATTCGAGGATCTGCGGAACGACGTGCTCCGGCGTCACGAGATTGATGTTGTGACAGCCGCGCGCCTGCAGCTCGAGCATGAGCGTGGCGAGCTCGTGCGGCCGCAGTCCGCGCCCGGCTCCAGGACGCCCCGCCTGGCTGATGTCGTAGTTCTGACAGAACACGCAGCGGAGGTTGCAGTGCGCGAAGAACACCGTGCCGGACCCCCGGGCGCCCCGCAGGCAATCCTCCTCACCGAAGTGAGGGAAGCAACTGCTCACGCTGGCGTACCGGCCGGTCTTGCAGGCGGACCAGCGATCGGCGAGGCGGTCCACCCCGCAGTCTCTGGGGCACAGACGACAGTCCGCCAGATGCGACACGGCGCGCCGCGCCCTGTCGTGGAGCTCCGACGGTGTAAGACCAGTGTAGGCCGGGAATGACGTTCCCGGTGATCGACTCCGGGCCATGTGAACATGATACTTCGTCTGCCGCGCGATGACGATTCGCGCACCCGCGGAGCCGGAGCGAGCCTATGGCGATTCCATCTCGGAGGGATCCTCGATCGCGGGAGGGTCAACGTGGACCGATGCGGGTGCCGGAGTCCCGATGTACCGGTCGAGGTACTCGAGCTGCCGCTCGATCTCCAGAATGCGATCCACGCGTCGGGCATAGTATTCGCTATCGCTCGTGGGATTCCAGCGCTTCGGTCGGGGGAGCGCCGCCGCGAGCATGGCGGCCTGGCGGAGCGACAGGTCCGTCGCCGCGATCCCGAAGTACCGTCTCGCCGCTGCCTCCGCCCCGTACACGCCGGGTCCGAGCTCGACCAAGTTCAGATACAGCTCCAGGATCCGCTCCTTGGAGAGCTCACTCTCCAGCTGGCGAGTGAGGATGCCCTCCCGGAGCTTCCGGGTGAGAGTGCGCCGTGGCGACAGCCACAAGTTCTTGGCGAGCTGCTGCGTGATAGTGGACGCTCCGCGCGGCGCCTCCCGCTCGCGTACGGCCTTCTTGAGCGCCTCCCGCAGCTCGTGTTCCGAGAACCCGTCGTGGAAGAAGAACTCGGTGTCCTCGCTCGCGACCACGACGCGCTTCAGGTTCGATGAGATCTCGTCGTACGGTACCCACGTCCAGTCGACCGCCTCGCCGCGTCCCTGCTCGCGTTGCGACTCCCGATACATCTCGATGAAGGCCGTAGTCGCGGGGTTGTCGGCACGCAGCGCTCCGACGTCGGGCCACGTGATCCACGTCCACGCCAGCCACACGAGGATCGCGGCCCCGGTGGCGCCGCCGGCCCATGCAACGGTGCGCAGCCACTCCTGGCGGATGTGAGCCCCCGAAGCCGCCTCGGCCTCCGGGTGCGTCTCGGAACTCGAGGCCTCGTCAGCGGCCGGGGGCGACTCGGCGTCTTCGGGACGCCTGTCTGTCTGCTCGTCGCACATGAGATCCCCGCGGGGTTCGTGCACCGTGACGTCCGGCGCGTCGCCTTCTACATTCGAGGCCGGGCGTGCCGTGCGCCAGTGGCGGGCACCGCACAGACACGAGAGTCGAATCACCCGCTGGAGGTCGCATGAAGCTGTTCCGGAAAAGGCCGTGGCGCCCCATTGACCTGGCCCTGTTCAAATGGAGCATGCTCCTCTTGGGCATGGTCGCGGGCGCCCTTCTGGCCGACTTCGTGAAGCAGAATATCTGGGCGTTTGTCGCGATCGGCCTGCTTCTGTTGATCCGCCCCATGATCGTCTACTTCCGAGACCGGGACTGACGGCACGAAATCGGCCGCGACCCGTATGAAAGTAGTGCCGGAGATGCTATCATCTCTGCAGGTTGGACCAGGGTTGGACGACTCTGCCGGACCCGGTGGGCTGGAGGCCTCATAGTGGACGATGGCAGGCTCATCCGCAGGATTCTCGAAGGACTGAGCGAGGGCGATCCCTTCTCCTATGTCGTGATCGCGATCGCCGTGGGCGTGGTCGCGTTCATGATGTGGCGTCTGCTGCGTGAGGAAGATCCCCCGCAGACGAGTGCCGATTGGGTTCGCCTGATCGGGATCGTCGCCGCGGGCGCCGGGGCCATCGCCGGACTGCTCGGTCTCGTGGCCGACGTCTCGTTCGCCCCGGGGGTCGGCCAGCACGTCGCACTGTTCGGCAGCGGCATCTTCTTCGCCGGATTCCTCGTCGCCCTGGTTTCCCTCACCGTGAAGGCGCGTACCAGGCTCCGGCGCGGGGGGCCGGCCCCGGGAGGCTGAAACCGGGGTAGACCTCTCACGTACTTGGATGTGCCGGAGCGCTAAGAACTCGTCTTCGTATGCGGATACACGATTCTCCGAGCAACGTGCGCGTACGAAGGAGCCGGGCGAGGGGGCTTCGCTTCCTGGCTCTCGTCTTGATGATCCTGTGCATGAACGACGGGCTGCGGGCGCAGGATACACACCATGTGGACGCCTGGGGGGTCACCGCGCGTCCGCTGGTCGCCGCCGGCGAAGTCATCGGGATCAATGTCTTCGCGTGGAGCGTCAACTACTACGTCCGACAAGCCGACTTCACGGTCGTGTGTCCAAGGACGTGGGACAACATCATGAACGGCTTCAAGTGGGACACGAACCCGTTCGCCACGAACCTGTCGGAACACGCGTACGATGGAGCGCTTTACCACAATGCGGCCCGGTCCAACGGAATGGGCTTCTGGAGGGCGCTGCCGCTGACGCTGACCGGCAGCCTGATGTGGGAGTGCTGTGCGGAGCGTCACCCGATGGCGGGCAATGACGTATTCAACACGACACTGGGTGGCATGGCTCTCGGGGAGGTGATCTACCGGACGTCATCGGCCGTGCTGGACAACGAGGCGACCGGTGCCGAGCGCGGACCGGTCGGGAAGTGGCGAGCCTCCTCCTGAACCCCATGAGAGCGCCAATCTAGGAGTCCGGCGGCGACTGGCCAAACCTCCTGCCGGAGCGTGCGCTAGCGCCAGGCAGTGAATAGTTTGCCTCGTTCACTCAACCGTCCACGGCTCAAGCGAGATCGCTCTCTCGATGAGACCCCACCCCGTCCAGGTCCTCGTCGGAGCGGCCGCGGCCGCGTTCCTCGCCGTCCCGGCCCCCGCACAGGAGGTCGCCTCCCGTCCGGCGATCATCGACACGGTCATCATCACGCGCGACAACGTGTTCAATGAGGAGGAAGCCGCGAGCAGCGGAATCTTCCGGATCATGAACAAGCTCCACATCGTGACCAAGGAGTACGTGATCCGCGACTACCTGCAGTTCGAGCGCGGAGAGCCGTACGATTCCGCCGCCATTGCCGAGTCCGAGCGCCAGCTTCGACTCAAGCGGATCTTCCGCGAGCTGTCCATGGACAGCACGACGCTGGAAGACGGACGCCTCGCGATCGTCGTGCGCAGCCAGGACGGGTGGAGCACCAAGCCCAAGTTCAAGTTCTCCATCGCCTCGACCGGCGACTGGACCGGTACGTTCGGAATCAACGAGATCAACCTGCTCGGGACCGGAAACCAGGTATACGCGGCCTACGTCAAGGAGCTGGACCGAGACGGCCTGAACGCGTCGGCGGATTTCGACCGGACGTTCAGATCGAACATCGACGTCGCGGGCAACTACGCGGGGCTGTCGGACGGAAAGAACGGAAACTGGATCGTCGGCCTCCCGTTCCGCAACACGGAGAGCTCCGGGAGCTACGAGTGGGACGGACTGTGGGCGGACCAGGACATCCTGCAGTACCGGGTCGAGGATGTGGCCGACACCACCGTCCTCGACACGACCGTGTATCGCAGGGACGCTTTCGTCAACAACCTCAACGCAGGTCTGGCCACGACGGCCCGCACGGGCAACTACCTCCGCTTCGGTGCCACGGTCGGAATCCGCAACGAGCAGTACTTCCTGGATCCGGATGCCGCCGGCATGGTCGAGGACTCGATCTATGGCACCTTGGGCCTGTGGGGCGAGATCAGCAAGGTGAGGTACCGCCAATACCAGCGCTTCAACGGTTTCGGCACCGAGGACATAGACCTCAGCTCGACGGTGCGCGTGACCGCCACGCTCGCTCCGGAGAGCTTCGGCTGGGCGGGCACCGGAGTCGGCCTCGGCCTGCAGGCCTCCACCGGCCAATCCGGCGTCGTCGGCGGGCGCGGCTGGGTGTGGACGTCGATCGAGGCCAACTACCTGTGGAACGCCGCCGTGCAGGACTCAGGCCGCGTCATCTTCAACGTGGCGGGGGGATTCAAGCCGGCCGAGCGCCATTCCACGGCCATCCAGATGCAGTTCGGACGCCTCTGGAATCCGGCTCCCGGCAACGAGTTCGACCTGGGCTTCGAGAACGCCCCCCGTGGATGGGAGGCCCACTCGTTCGTCGGCACCCGCACGTGGTGGGCCCAGATCGAGCACCGTTTCTACGCGGTGGACAAGTTCCTGAACCTTGTGGGAATCGGGTTCGGGGCGTTCTTCGACTACGGAGGGGCCTGGTACGACGACCAGTCTGCCCGTAGCGGAGGGAGCGTCGGCGCGGGTCTCCGATTGGGCTCGGCCCTCTCGACGGTTGCCATGACGGGCCGCGCGGACCTGGTGTACAGGATCGGGAAGGACGTCAGCGGTGATCGCTGGGTGTTCGCCTTCGGGTCCGGTTTCGCGTTCCCGCGCCGCACCATTCCCGTCATCAACTACCGGGCCCAGCCACCTCCTTGAGCAGTGCCGGAGATCCGCCGTTCCCGCGCCGAACTTGAGGTCCCCAGATACAGGAGCTTCCGATGACGATCGCCGGTCTTCTCCTCGCCGAGCTCGACGAGGAATTCCAGGCTACGCGCGCACTGCTGGACCGTCTCCCCGACGGACGCTGGGACTGGAAGCCGCACGAGAAATCGATGAGCCTGAGTCGTCTGGCCACGCACGTCGCAGAGCTCGCTGGCTGGTCGATGTCGATCCTCACGACCGACGACCTCGACTTCCTTTCGCCCGAGATGCAGAGCTGGACGCCGCGCGAGATGCGGGCGAAGGAGGAGATTCTCGCCGAGCTTGACGCGGCGGAGGCGAAATGTCGGGACAACCTCGCGGCCACGGGCGATGAAGAGTTTCACCGGGACTGGACCATGAAGATGGGGGATCAGGTACTGATGTCGGCGCCGAAATACATGGTGTTCCGCCGGCAGGTCCTGAACCACCTCGTTCACCACAGGGCGCAGCTCGGCGTATACCTGCGCTCGCTCGGCGTGCCGCTGCCGATGATCTACGGTCCGACGGCGGACGAGGGAGGGGGAATGGGCGGCTAGTCGAGGCCCTCGGCGCATTCACGCAGCTGGAACAGAATCAGGAACTGGACCTGGAGTTGCGACTCCTGCTCGGTGCCTTCGGCGGCAGGGACATCCTCCAGTCCAACAAGGTCGAGTGGCGTTGGGCGGTCGGTCTGCTGGGCAACCGGGAGGGGTACACGGGGCTCGAGGCGACCACCTCGGCGGAGGCGTTGTTGGCGACCTCTTTCAACTTCTTCACGTTCGGGGACTGGGAGAACGACATCGGGTCGAGCTTGCTGGTGTACCCGAGCCTCAGCGAGTCCGGCCGCGTTCGCGCGGACTTCGACATCAAGTACCGGCAGGACCTGTTCGGCGACTTCTACCTGAGCTTCAGCTTCTACGATCAGTACGACAGCAGGCCGCCGGAGGGGGCTGCCAAGAACGATTACGGGACCACGCTCGCTCTCGGGTGGGACTGGTGGCTCTGCGGTCGGCGCGATGCGGTCCCTTTACCTGCGCTTCGCCGCGATCTTCGCCCAGCTGTCGCGGAGAGTGACGGTCCGGTTGAACACCAGACGATCTGCGGTCGAGTCCTCCGGATCGCTCATGAAGTAGCCGTGCCGCTCGAACTGGTACCGCGTGCCCGGCGAGTCCTCGGCCAGGGCGGGCTCCAACCGCGCGTTCTCCACGACCACGAGCGATTCCGGGTTCAGGTTCACGACGAAGTCCTGGCCCTCCTCCAGATCCGCCTCCGGGTCCGGCACCGAGAACAGACGGTCGTACAGGCGCACTTCCGCTGGATGAGCGTGCTCCGCGGATACCCAGTGGATCGTGCCGCGGACTCTCCGGCCGTCGGCCGGGTTCGCCCCCATGGTGTCGCTGTCGTGTGAGCATCGCAGCTCAAGGATCTCTCCCGTCTCCGGTTCCTTCACCACTTCATCGCACTTGATGACGTAGGCGTGTCGCAGGCGGACTTCCCGGTCCGGCGCGAGCCGATAGAACTTGCGGTACGGCTCCTCCATGAAATCCGAGCGCTCGATCCAGATTTCCCCCGTGAAGGGCATGCGCCGCGTGCCCTCCTTGCCCACATCGTGCGGGAACTCCGGCGCCTCGATCCACTCGGTCTTGCCCTCGGGATAATCCGTGATTACGACCTTGAGCGGGTCGAGGACGGCCAGCCGCCGTGGAGCTCGCCAGTTGAGGTCGTCCCGTATGGCGAACTCGAGGCGCGAGTACTCGATGCGGCTGTCGACATCCGCGACGCCGTTCATCTCGTTGAACTTCCTGATCGCCTCCGGAGTGACCCCCCGGCGCCGAAGTCCCGCCACCGTGGGCATGCGCGGATCATCCCACCCGGCCACGTATCCGCCCTCCACGAGCTGGATGAGCTTTCGCTTGCTCATGATCGTGTAGTCGATGTTGAGCCGCGCGAACTCGGTCTGCTCCGTGCGCGGATGCTCGAACCCTACGGCGTCGAGGACCCAGTCGTAGATTTCCCGGTTCACCTTGAACTCGAGCGTGCACAGGGAATGCGTGATGCCCTCGATCGCGTCCTCGAGACAGTGCGCGTAGTCGTACATCGGGTATATGCACCAGTCGTCGCCCTGCCGGTAATGATGCTCATGGCGAATCCGAAACAGCAGCGGGTCCCGCATCAGCATGTTCGGATGCGCCATGTCGATTCTCGCCCTCAGCACGTGCGCCCCGTCCCCGAACTCTCCGGCCCGCATGCGCCGGAACAGATCCAGGCTCTCGTCCACGGGTCGGTCACGGTACGGGCTGTTCCGTCCCGCCTCGGTGATCGTGCCGCGGTATTCCCGGATCCCGGCTTCGCTGAGGCTGTCGATGTAGGCCTTGCCGGCGCGAATCAGCTGCTCGCCGAAGTCGTACATCTGCTCGAAGTAGTCCGAGGCGAAGTACAACCGGTCCTCCCAGTCGATTCCCATCCACCGGATGTCCTCGATCATCGCGTCGACGTACCGCTGCTCCTCGTTCGTCGGATTCGTATCATCGAACCGGAGATTGAACGTCCCGCCGTACTCCTCTGCAATGCCGTAGTTGAGCCACAGCGCCTTCGTGTGACCGATGTGGAGGTATCCGTTGGGCTCCGGCGGAAACCGCGTGGCCACGCGGCCGCCGTACTTCCCGGTGCGGATGTCCTCCTCCACCATGGATCGGATAAAGTCGAGGGCCTTCCTGTCGTCGCCGTTCGTCATGCGCCTGGTCCGTTCACGCGGTCGATAGGGTCCCGGAACCCGGTGTCGGATCACCCTGACTCCGGGGTCTTGTAAGCTGTACTGCGGCGAGCCGGATGCCAAGCCCGATCGCGACGCACGGGCATCGCGCTTACGCCCGGGAGGAAGTCCGACTATCCTGGGGCGTTCGGGCGCGCGCTCAGGGTTGACGGTTCTCGGGAGGTCCTACGTGGAGAAGAGCATGAGAAAGTGCGGCGGCGTGCTGGCTGCAATACAGCTGCTGGGACTGGCCGCGATCGCTTGCGCGGGAGACTCTGCGCGAGCCGGGCACGCGAGCCGCTCCTCGTCAGGAGAATCGCACGCGCAGCAGGAATCGCAGATCCCGGCCGCGATTCTCGGGCAGGGGGCGGAGCTCCAGGGAGCGGAGCTGGCCTACTTCGAGGTGGATCCCGCGACTCGCGGGTACGTCGTCGCCCCGGACGGCGAAGGTCCGTTCGCGGCGGTCATCCTGATTCACGAGTGGAACGGGCTGGTAGACCGGGTCCGGCAGGTAGCCGATGCCCTGGCGGACGAAGGCTACGTGGCTCTGGCGGCGGACCTGTACGCGGGCCGGACCGGGAGCGACCGCGCGGAGAACGTGGCCTTGATGCGGGAGGCGCAGGCCGACCCGGAGCTCATCATCGCCAATCTGAACGCGGCGGTGGCGTATCTGCGGAACCGGTCCGACGTCACCGGCAAGGTGGCGGCCATGGGCTGGTGTTTCGGGGGTGGCGTGGCTCTGAGCTTCGCCCTCGGTGGGGAAAACCACGACGGCACGGCCATCTTCTACGGCCGGCTGGTCGAGGATCCCGATGTGCTGGCGTCGATCGATCACCCGGTCTACGGTACGTTCGCGGAGCTGGACAGCGGAATCCCACCCGAGCAGGTGGAGAGATTCGCCGAGGCCCTCCGCAGCGCCGGAGTGGAGAACGACATCCACGTGTACGACGACGTGAACCACGGTTTCTGGTTGTGGGTCGACCGCGACCCGGAAACGGCCGCGGGTCCGGCGGCGCATGCGTGGAGCCGACTCAAGGCGTATCTGGCCCGCGTTCTCGGCTGAACGGACGCGTCTGCCGAGCGCATCGAAAGGCGCTGGAATGATCGACCAGGACAGCTCTTCGGGCGGGGGCGGCCTCGCCGCGGCGTCCGGACCGGTGATGCGCGAGGTGCGTGACTCCGTCGTCGTGCGCTTCGCCGGCGACTCCGGGGACGGGATGCAGCTCGCGGGTACCCAGTTCACCATGGAGAACGCTCTCGCGGGCAGCGATCTCGCCACGTTCCCCGACTACCCGGCCGAGATCCGCGCGCCCGCCGGCACCACCTACGGCGTGTCGTCGTTCCAGATCCACTTCGGGGCGGTGGACGTCAAGACGGCCGGTGACGAGCTCGACGTCCTGGTGGCCCTGAATCCGGCGGCCCTCAAGGTCAACGTGAGGGACCTGCGGATCGGAGGAACGGTCGTTCTGGACACCGGTTCCTTCACCTCCCGCAATCTGACCAAGGCCGACTACGAGACCAATCCGCTCGACGACAACAGCCTCGCCCCCTACCAGGTGATTCCGCTCGACGTCGGACAACTCACGCGAAACGCGGTCGAGGACCTGGGCCTGTCGTCCCGCGATGCCCTGCGCAGCCGCAACATGTGGTCCCTCGGCCTGCTGCTCTGGATGTTCGATCGGGATAAGCGGGCCACCGTGGAGTGGCTGGAGAACAAGTTCGCCGGCAACGAGGTCGTGGCGCGGGCCGCCGTGGCCGCGCTGAGCGCGGGGCACGCGTTCGGCGAGACGGTGGAGATGCCGACGCGGATCCCCGGTTACACCGTCTCGAAGGCCGAGCTCGAGCCCGGACTGTACCGGACCGTCAGCGGCACCGACGCGCTGGCGTGGGGCCTCGTGTCGGGTCTCAAGTCATCCGGGCTGAGCCGCATGGTGTTCGCCTCGTATCCCATCACTCCGGCTTCCCCGCTCCTTCACCTGTTGGCCCAGATGAAGGAGCTCGGCGTGGTCACGTTCCAGGCCGAGGATGAGATCGCGGCCGCCTGCGCCGCCATCGGCGCCTCGTACGCGGGCGCGCTCGGCGTCACCTCCAGCTCCGGCCCCGGAATCGCGCTCAAGACGGAGGCGATCGGCCTGGCCGTGGCGACGGAGCTTCCGCTGGTCGTCGTCAACTCGCAACGGGGCGGACCATCGACGGGACTGCCGACCAAGACGGAGCAGGCGGACCTTCTCCAGGCCGTGCACGGCCGCAACTCCGACGCGCCGGTCGCCGTGATCGCCCCGGCCACGCCGGCCGACTGCTTCCACGTCGGCCGTGAGGCGGTTCGCCTCGCCACGCGGTACATGACTCCCGTGTTCGTCCTGTCGGACGCCTACCTGGCCAACGCGGCCGAGCCCTGGCGGGTACCGGACCTCGAGTCGCTGGACGACTTCCCGGTCGCGTTCCGAACCGACCCGGAGGGGTTTCAGCCGTTCGTGCGGAATCCCTCCACGCTCGCCCGCCCGTGGGCCCTGCCCGGCACGCCGGGCCTGGAGCACCGGATCGGGGGCATCGAGCGCGACGCGACGACGGGCGACATTTCGTACGATCCGGACAACCACGACGAGATGACCCGACTGCGGGCCCGCAAGATCGCCGGGATCGCGGACGACATTCCCGAGCAGGTCGTTGAGCTGGGGGCTTCTGAAGGAGCACTGGCAGTGGTCGGCTGGGGCTCGACCTACGGCAGCCTGTACAAGGCCGTCGAGCGGTGTCGCGCCGCGGGCCTCGACGTGTCACACATCCACCTGCGCTACCTGTCACCGTTTCCCCGCAACCTCGGGGAACTGCTGGGTCGCTTCGAGCGGGTGCTGGTGCCCGAGCTGAACGCGGGCCAGCTGCTCAGCATGCTCCGCGGCCGGTACCTGATTCCGGCCGAAGGATTCAATCGGGTGGCCGGTCGTCCGTTCCGGATCGCCGACATCGAGACGGCGATCCGACGGGCCGTCCGGGGAGTGGAGAGTTCAGCGTGAGCCATTCCGTTTTGCCGCAGCTCAAGCCGAAGGACTTCGCGTCCGACCAGGAGGTGCGCTGGTGCCCGGGCTGCGGGGACTACGCGATCCTGAAGGCGATCCAGAAGACGCTCGCCGAGCTCGAGGTCCCGCGCGAGCAGAGCGTGTTCATCTCCGGGATCGGCTGCTCGTCGCGCTTTCCGTATTACATGGCGACGTACGGTTTCCATACGATTCACGGGCGAGCGCCGGCCATCGCCACGGGAACCAAGCTGGCGAACCCCGACCTCGATGTGTGGGTGATCACGGGGGACGGAGACGGCCTCAGCATCGGCGGCAACCATCTCGTGCACGCCCTGCGCCGCAACGTCGATCTGAACGTCATCCTGTTCAACAACGAGATCTACGGACTGACCAAGGGGCAGGTGTCGCCGACGTCCAAGCGGGGCACGTTGTCACCGACCACGCCACGCGGGTCGGTCGCCAATCCCATCAGCCCGGCCACCATGGCCCTCGGGGTGGGAGCGCGCTTCGTGGCTCGTTCCATCGACATCAGCCAGACGCACCTCGTGGACATGCTCAAGCAGGCGCACGCGCACGCCGGGACGTCGTTCGTGGAGATATTTCAGAACTGTATCGTGTTCAACGACAAGACGTTCGCCGATTTCACGGACAAGGAGACGGCGTTGGACGCGCAGTTGCACGTCGCGCACGGTGAGCCTCTGCGCTTCGGGCGAGATGACGAGAACGGCCTGCGGCTGAACCCGGCGAATTGGACGCTGGAGGTCGTCAGGATCGGGGAAGACGGGGTCACGGAAGCCGATGTGGTGGTGCACGACAGCACCAACCGCACGCTGGCCACGATGCTGGCCGCCCTCGAGCCACCCGCGTTCCCGATGGCCGTGGGGGTGCTGTATCACGATCCGGCTCCCACCTTCGATCGTCAGGTGCTTGCCCAGGTGCAGCCCGAGTCCGAGGGGCGGGGGTTGGCGGATCTGTTATACGGCGGCCGGACGTGGACAGTGTCTCCGGACGACTAGACGTCTACACCAGGTCCACCACCAGCTTCACCAGGATCGCCAGAATCGCGATCGGGCACACGAAACGGATCAGGAAGCTCCACGTGCGGCCCAGCGGAAACTCACCGTCGTTCTCCCGCACCTCGTCACCCGCCTCGCGAATGCCCCAAACCCAGCCCACGAACAGGCTGATCAGCAGCGCGCCCAGCACGAGCGAGTACTGACCGAACACCACGAACAGGAACGACAGGAAATCCATGCCGATCCCGGGCAGGTTCGACAACCAGTCCACGGCGCCGTTCGCCAGGGCGCTCGGAATCCCAACCAGAAAGGCGATTGCGCCGACGGTGATCGCGGCCCTGCGGCGCGACGCTCCCCGCTCGTCCACCGCCCACGACGTCACGACCTCGAGGAGCGAGACGCTGGACGTAAGCGCCGCGATGCCCAGGAGCAGGAAGAAGCCGGTTCCGAAGATCACCCCGCCATAGGGCGCGGGCGGGATCGACGAGAGGAGCGACGTGAGGACCACGAACACCATTCCCGGCCCGCCGGCGCCCGGCTCGAGCCCGGCGTGGAACAGGGTGGGGAAGATGATCAGCCCCGCCAGGATCGCTATCGTCGTGTCGGCGGCCGTGACCCACCCGGCCGATGATACAAGGTCGTCCCTTCTGGACACGTAGGAGCCGTACGTGATCATTGCCCCCATGCCGAGGCTGAGGCTGAAGAACGCCTGCCCGATGGCGGCCAGGACTACGGTGCCCGTGACCTTGCTGAAGTCGGGCCGGAGATAGAACTCGAGACCGGCCGTGGCGCCGGAGAGGGTCACGGCCCGGACGGCGAGCAGGACCAAGAGGACGAACAGCACCGGCATCAGGACCTTGGTCCAGCGTTCGATCCCGTCCCGCACGCCTCCCAGCACTACGAGGATCGTGATGATCATGAACAACAAGTGCCACGAGATGGCCGGCAGGGCGCCGCCCGCCAGCTGGTCGAAGATCGCGCCGGTGTCGGTCTCCGGCCCGAACGTCCCTGCCAGCGTCTTGAAGATGTAGGCCAGCGTCCATCCCGCGATCACCGAGTAGAAGCTCAGGATCATGATACCGGTGAGCACGCCGAGCCCGCCCACCACGACCCACGCCGATCCGGGGGCGAGCGCCTTGAACGCGCCGACCGGATTGCGTTGCGTGCGGCGCCCGACGATGAGCTCGGCCAGCATCACGGGGGCCCCGATCAGCGCGACGGCGGCCAGGTAGATCAGGAGGAAGGCCGCTCCGCCGTTTTGCCCTGCGACCGTGGGGAATCCCCAGATATTGCCGAGTCCGATCGCGCTGCCCGCCGCGGCGAGAATGAATGCGACCTTGGAGCCCCAGGTGTCGCGCTGCTGGCGGGTGCTCGGATCCATGCGGCGGGACCCTCCTGTCTTGTGCTCGGGACACGTGCGCCGGGTGGCTGACGACCGCTGTCGCCTGCGGTCCGGGACGATAATGGGGCCACGACGGAAAGAAAAGCGCCGCGCGGGATTGCGAAACCGGCACGCGAGGCGCGAGCTTCCCGTGTCGCAGTCCCTTTTTCAGAGTCGGGAGATCACGATGACAGTCCTGGAAGATCGCAAGAAGTTCGAGGGGATCTTCCTCATCGTCCTCGCCCTGTTGATCACGGCCGTCTTCTTCGGGATGATCCGGAGCTTCCTCGAAAGCGTGTTCATGGCGGCCGTGTTCAGCGGGATGATGCACGGACTATACAGTCGCATGGCGCGCCGTCTGCGTGGCCGGAAGACCACGGCGGCCGTGCTCACGGTCCTCGTGTTCGTGGTCGTGCTCATCGTGCCGATCATGGCTTTTCTCGGAATCGTCGTAGCGCAGGCCTTGGAGGTCAGCGCGTCCGTGGGGCCCTTCGTGGAACGCGAAATGTCGCAGCCGCAAGAGCTCGACGGACTGCTCCAGCGGATTCCGTTCTGGGAGACCATTCAGCCCTACCAGGACCTGATCTCGGTGAAGGTGGCTGAGTTCGCGGGCCGACTGGGGACCTTCCTGGTGAGCTCGGTGGCCGCCGCGAGCCGCGGCACGGCCGTGTTCTTCTTCCACATGTTCGTCATGCTGTATGCCATGTTCTTCTTCCTCGTCCATGGGAAAGAGTATCTGGCGAAGGTTCTCTACTACATACCGCTCGAGTCGGATGCCGAGAACCGGCTCGTCGCGAAGTTCGTGTCCGTGGCGCGCGCCACGATCAAGGGGACCCTGGTCATCGGAGTCCTGCAGGGCGGGCTGGCCGGCATCGCGTTCTGGATCGTCGGTATCAAGGGATGGGCGTTCTGGTCCGTCGTGATGATGGTCCTGTCGATCATCCCGGGAATCGGGACCGCACTCGTGTGGGTGCCTGCACTGATCTACCTGCTGGCGCTCGGACACACGGGGGCCGCGATCGGGCTCGGGACCTGGTGTGCCGTCGTTGTGGGCACGGTGGACAACGTGCTGCGGCCCCGCCTCGTGGGCCGGGACACCCAGATGTCGGACCTGCTGGTTCTCCTCAGCACGCTCGGGGGCATCATCCTGTTCGGAGCGTCCGGCATCATCATCGGACCGATCGTGGCGGCGCTGTGGGTCACCGTGTGGGAGATTTACGGCGAGATGTTCTCCGAGTACCTGCCGCTCGTGGAGATGCCGCTTACCGACACGGTCGCGGGCATTCCCGTGATAGTGGCGCCGGGATCGGACTCGCGTCCCAGGATGAAGGGGATGGACGCGGGCGCGAGGAACGTCGGATCTCCCGACGTCGAGGAAAGCGACGGCCCGGGGAGCGACGCCTGACGATGTCCGAGAGGCTCACGTCGCCGGACGGACCGAAAGTCTGGCTCGAGCGCGTCGGCGACGATCTGATCGTGGGCCTTGGCGGTACGTGGCAGATTCGGGCCCACCTGCCAGGCACGACGGCCGTCGAGGCCGCGCTCGACGCCTCACCACCTCCGGCGGGCGTGCGATATGACGCGGGGGGACTCGGGGGTTGGGACAGCAGCGTCCTCACCTTTCTTCAGGGGGTGGAGGATGCGGCGGACGAGCGGGGTGTTCCGGTCGAACGGGCGGGCCTTCCCGACGGCGTGAGGCGCCTGGTGGACCTGGCGCGCGCCGTGCCAGAGCGCGGGGGCACCCGGGTCGCACCGGAGCGGGAACCATGGCTGGCCGTGGCCGGCCGCTTCGGGTTCCGAGTGCGGGACGCGACCGTGTCCGAAGTGCGGTTCCTGGGCGAGGCCACGCAGGCGTTCGGCCGGTTCCTGCGCGGACGGGCCCGCTACCGCAGGTCTGATCTGCGTCTCCTGATTCAGCAGGCCGGAGCCGATGCGCTCGGCATCGTATCGCTCGTCTCGTTCCTGTTCGGCCTGATCCTGGCGTTCGTCGGCGCGGTGCAGCTGGAGCAGTTCGGGGCGGCCATCTACGTCGCAGACCTGGTAGCCGTGGGGATGGTCCGCGATATGGCGGCGTTCATGACGGCGATCGTGGTGGCCGGGCGGAGCGGTGCGGCCTACGCGGCGCAGCTCGGGACCATGAAGGTAACCGAGGAGATCGACGCGCTCCGCGCCACGGGAATCTCGCCCATGGAGTTCCTGGTCGTTCCACGGATCGCGGCCCTGGTGCTGATGATGCCGCTGCTCACGATCTATGCCGACTTCGTGGGCATCCTGGGAGGTTATGTCGTGGGCACCGGGCTGCTGGACCTTACGCCCAGGGCCTATATCCAGCAGACCACGGCCTCGCTGAACATGACGCACTTCATCCCGGGCGTGATCAAGGGGACCGTGTACGGTCTCCTCGTCGCGGTGGCGGGCTGCAAGCAGGGCATGGAGGCTGGGAGCAGCGCGTCGGCCGTCGGTGACGCGGCCACGCGAGCCGTCGTGAACGGCGTCATCGCCATCATCGTGGCCTGCGGTATCACCCAGGTCATCTCCTGGGTGTTCGGAATCTGATGAGAGACTCGGCCCCCACGCCCGCGGCTCGGCCGGACGTGCAGATCTCCGTGCGGGACCTGACCATGGCGTACGGCGATTTCGTGGTCATGCGGGACCTCGACTTCGACGTGCTTCGCGGTGACGTGTTCGTGATCATGGGTGGAAGCGGGTGCGGGAAGAGCACCCTGATGCGACACCTGCTGGGGATGGTGGAACCGGCCAGGGGTGAGATCTTCTTCGACGGTGTGAACTTCACGCGCGCCTCGCTCGAAGAACGGGAGACCCTCCTGCGTCGGTTCGGTGTCCTGTTCCAGGGGGGAGCGCTGTGGAGCTCGATGACGCTGTCGGAGAACATCGCGCTGCCGCTCGAGGAATACACCGAGCTCAACTCCCACGAGATCCGGGCCGTGGCGTCGCTCAAACTGGCCCTGGTGGGATTGCGCGGCTTCGAGGACTACTATCCGGCCGAGATCAGTGGCGGCATGCGGAAGCGGGCCGGCCTCGCGCGCGCCATGGCGCTCGATCCGGAGATCCTGTTCGTCGACGAGCCGTCCGCCGGCCTCGACCCCATCAGCTCGCACCTTCTGGACGAGCTGATCATGGAGCTGCGGGAGAGCCTTGGAACCACCTTCGTCGTGGTGACACACGAGCTTCCGAGCATCTTCACCATCGCGACCAATAGTATCTTTCTCGACACCAATACCCGGACGGCCACGGCCGTGGGCCACCCGGCCGAGCTCCGGGACCATTCAGAAGACCCCGCGGTGCGCACGTTCCTGCACCGGGGAGAGTGAGAGCATGAGCAGACGCGCCAACCCCACGCTGGTGGGGGGCTTCGTGATCGGTGGCGTAGCCCTGGCCACCATCGCGGTCGTGCTTCTGGGGAGCGGGAAGCTCTTCAAGGACACCGTACGGTACATCTCCTGGTTCGAGGGCTCGGTGAACGGCCTGAATGTGGGTGCTCCCGTCAAGTTCATGGGTGTGCGCATCGGCCAGGTCACGGCGGTCCGGCTCAGGGCAACGGAGGATGAGCCCGTGGACACGGCCGAAGAGTTCGAGGATTGGGAGATCAACCTCCGGATCCCCGTGTTCTACGAGCTGGACCGGGATCTCCTGCGCCGCGAAGGATCGGTGGTGGATGTGGGCGACCCGGCGACCGCGGCCGCCATGGTGGAAGGTGGCATGCGGGCCGAGCTCTCGGTCGAGAGCATCCTGACCGGAAGGAAGTACATCGCGCTCGCTGTCCATCCCGGATCGCCGGCCGAGATGGTAAACGATCCTCAGGTGAACGCCTTCGAGGTGCCCACGATCTCCACCGGCCTGGAGTGGCTCGAGCGTGACGTGCAGGGCCTGATGTCCAAGCTCACGGCCCTGGACGTGGAGGGCCTGGTCGCGGCGATCACGAGTGCGGCGCACAACGTCGGAGAGCTCGCATCGGCCAAGGAGGCAAGGACCGCTCTTGCCGACGTCCCGGCCACGCTCCAGGAGCTGCGTGTCACGCTGGAGTCGATCCAACGCGTCACGGCCAGGGCCGATTCCACGATGGTGTCCATGCGACCCAGCATCAATTCCAGCTCGGAGGAGCTCCAGGCCGCGGCGGAGGAGTTGCAGGCCACGCTGACGAATCTGCGGACCCTCGTCGAGCCCGGCTCGCCCCTGTTGACGGAGCTCGAGAGGTCACTGTCCGGCATCGCGGCCGCGACAGCGGCACTGGCCGAGCTGGCCGACTACCTGCAGCAGAATCCGAGCGCCCTGTTGCGCGGCAAGAACGTCGAGGAGGATCGATGAAGAGGCATGCAAGCCTGATGGCCACCGCGATTCTCATCGTCGGATTCCTGACGTCGTGTTCGCTGAATCCGAAGCCGGATCCGACCCGCTACTACGTGATCACGGCCATGCCCGACGACCCCGGGCTCCGGTCTGCCGCAGGGGTGGGCGGCGAGAACGCCGAACCGGCACGAGGTGAGGCCGAAGCTCCGCTCGGACAGACGATCGGGGTCGGCCCGGTGAGTCTTCCTTCCTACCTGGGCCGCACACGCATGGTCACCCGGGTGACCGACAACGAGCTCCGGTTCGCCGAGACCGAGCGCTGGGCCGAGCCCCTGGGGGACGCGTTCCTCACCGCGCTCGGACGGGACGTGGGCTTCCTGCTCCAGGCGGACGAGATTCTCCTGTACCCGTGGTACCGGACCGAGAGCCCGGACTACACGGTGCGCATCGACGTGGCGCGGTTCGAACGCGATACGTCCGGCGCGGTCTCCCTGGTCGGCCAGTGGGAGGTGCGGCGCGGTTCGGGCGAGACCGTCGCGGGAGGGGTGATCGAGGCGCGGGAGCCGGTGGAAGCGCCGACGTTCAAGGCGTCCGCGGCCGCCCAGAGCCGGCTCGTCGCGTCCCTGGCCCGGCAGATCGCGGACGCCATCCGCGCCGATTCCTAGCGACTTGCTAGAACAACCACACGCGCCGGTGTATCTTACCGCGCTGGCCTCGGAAGTGTAACGCGAATCGAGACGGGCGGAGATGACCGGCGGTCTTTCCAACCTCAGCATATTGCGGCGCAACTGGCCCGACTACGCCGATCCGTCCACCACGTACGTCGTCGAAGTAGCCGGCGTACCGATCGGCGGAACGCGACCCGTGATCATCGCGGGTCCGTGCGCCGTGGAATCGTACGATCAGACTCTCAGTGCGGCACGCGCCTCTCTCGAGGCGGGCGCTGACCTTCTGCGCGGCGGTGCCTTCAAGCCCCGCACGAGCCCGTACTCGTTCCAGGGACTCGGCGACGAAGGGCTCGAGATCCTGACCCGTGTGCGGCAGGAGACCGGACTCGGCATCGTCACCGAGGTGCAGGATCCGCGCCTCGTGGACCGGGTCGCAGCATTGGCGGACATGCTCCAGATCGGGTCCCGCTCGATGCAGAACTTCCCGCTCCTGACGGAAGTGGGTCGTGTGGACGTTCCGGTCCTCCTGAAGCGGGGGTTCAGCGCGACGCTGGAGGAATGGCTGTGCGCGGCGGAATACATCGCCCGTGGCGGCAACCGGAAGATCGTGCTGTGCGAGCGGGGCGTGCGTCGGGACTGTTCGTGGAATCACGCCCGCTCCGAGTTCGATCTGGATGTGATCGCGCCGTTGCGCCGGGCCACTCCTCTTCCGGTCATCGGCGATCCGTCCCACGCCACCGGGGAGTGGACACGGGTCGAGGAGACCAGCCGGGCGGCCCTGGATGCGGGCGTCCACGGGCTTCTGGTGGAGATCCTGGCGCCGGGGACGGAACGCTCGGAGCTGCGCTGCGATCCACACCAGGGCGTTCCGGCGGACATCCTGCGCGAGATCATCGCCGTCGCCGGTGAGCGAGAGGTTCGACCGCCGGCGCGGTCCGGGCGGGTGCCCGTGGTTGCGGGCCCGTGAGGCGTCGGGGACGGACCTTGGCCGGCTGCGTCGCGGGCGCGGGAGCGGCGGTGCTCTTCGTCCTCGGGGCGTGCGACGACACAGACCTGATCGTCGGAGTCGGGGGCGGGTCGGGTGACGCGAGAGCGGACGCACTGTTCATCGTATCCGGCGATCTGCAGAACGGCCGCACCTCGGAGGTTCTCGGCCAGTCCCTGATCGTGCAGGCGCAGGCCGGATCCGTTCCCGTGCCGGACGTCGAGATCCTGTGGACCATCACGCGCGGTGTCGCGACCCTCTCCTGGTCGAGCTCGGTCACGGACGAACAGGGCGAGGCCTCGGTGCTGGTCACGCCGGGTCCGCTGCTCGGCGAAATCGAGGTTACTGCCACGATCGCCGGCGACGGGGGCGAGTCCGTGGAGTTCGACATCCGAACCACCGTGGTGCTGATCGAGATCCTGATCGATCGGTTCGAGGTGCCGCTCGGGGGCGACAGCGTGGAAGTCGTGCTCGGCGACACCATCGAGTGGGTGAACCGGGACGCGCTCCGACATTCCGTGGTGTCCACCGCGGTTCCGGACGGAGCGGCGGGCTTCATCAGCGGCTCTCTGGGGAACAGCGAGCGCTACCGGCTGGTGGCCAAGGTGGAGGGCATCTACGTGTACGAGGACTCGCTGAGCATCCAGCCCGTCGCGCCGTCCGGCACCGTCTCGGTAGTGGGGCAGGAGGTCGGTGCCCTGCGCGTTGCGACAAGCACCGCCGGAACGAACATGGACCGAGACTTCGTGGTCACGGTGGACGGACAACGGTCGTCGGCGATCGGGCCGAGCGACGCGGTCGTATTCCCGGCCCTGAGCGCCACTGCCCACGCCGTCCGGCTGGTCGACGTCCTGGAGAACTGTGCGGTGGACGAGAACCCACGCTCGGTCACCGTGGTCGCCGGCGACACGGTGAGCACGACGTTCGACGTCGTGTGCGAGTGAGCCATCGCCCGGCGCGCCGCGCGTTCCGCGGCCCCGTCTCCCCTCAGACTGTGGAGGACGCGTGACTTCGAAGCCCGGTACCACCGCGATCGTCGGCCTGGCGGCCCTCGTGCTCCTCGCCGCGCCGAGGCCTGGCACGGCACAGGGCGAGGGCTGGGGCCTCTCGGTCGGCGCGACCATGACCCACATGACCGGCGACTACGTGACGACGCGCGGCGACGACGAGTGGGGCTTCTTCGCCGGCGCCTACGGGGAGCGCGTCATCAGCTCGATCATCGCCGTCAACCTGGGCGTGAACTACAACCAGAAGGGCGGCCAGGGGCTGACCGGCTCGATCCCGGATCTTCGCTCCTTCGACATCGAGCTCAACTACGTTGAGGCCCCACTTCTGGTCGAGATCCTGTTGCCGCTCGGTTCCACGTGGGGCCTGATCGGATACGGCGGCATCGCGGCCGGCTTCAACCTCAAGTGCGAGGCGGCCATTGACGAAGCTGACAAGATGAGCTGCAAGGACACCGAGCTCGGCGGAGCGACGCTCGAATGGGCCGTCCCGGCGGGCGGCGGCCTGTCCTACGCCGTCGGCGATGGGGACATGGTGGTGTTCGAGGCCCGCTACTCGTGGGGGATCAGCGACGCGGTCAAGGAGCAGAACCTGCGAAACGAGGGGTGGCAATTCATCCTCCGTCTCGCTCGACGACTCTGACGGGCCGGCCACGCCTGGCTGCGGCCCCTCTCCTACGGGCGCACCCGCCCGGCCACGGCCTCCAGCGACGGAGCGACGGGATCGGGACGCCGGACCGAGCGTCGGGCGGCGGCTACGTCCTTGAGACCGGCGCCCGTGACCACGAGGACGATTCGCTCGTCGCGGTCCACCAGTCCTTCTGAGGCCGCTTGTTCGAGCCCCGCGAGGCCCGCCGCCGCGGCGGGTTCGGCGAACACTCCCGACCGGGCGGCGAGTCTCGGTATCGCCCTCAGAATCGCCTCGTCGGGGACGGTCACGGCCCCGCCCCCCGTTTCGCGCAGGCGACGCAGGCACAAGCGCGCGGCGCGCGGCGCCTCCACCGTCAGGCTGTCGGCCACGCTGTGGGCTCCCGGGATCGGCTCCACGTCCTCCGATCCGGCGCGCCACGCGCGAGCTATCGCCGCCGCGCCTACCGGCTGAACGGCGAGCAGGCGCGGCAGCCGGTCGATCAGGCCGGCGCGACCCAGGTCGGCGAACCCCTTCGCCACGCCCGACAGGATCACCCCGTCCCCCACCGGAACGACGACGACATCGGGAGTCTCGGGAGCCAGTCCCCGGGCGATCTCGAGCCCCACCGTCTTCTTGCCTTCGACGGTGAACGGGTTGAGAGCCGTGTTGCGGTTGTACCAGGCGAATTCCCGACACGCCGCGAGGCACAGCTCGAATGCCTGATCGTAGGTTCCGTCCACCGGCAGGACCTCCGCGCCGTACGCCAGCATCTGGATCAGCTTTCCCTCGGGCGCGGTCGCGGGGACGAACACCACGGCCCGCAGGTCGGCCGCCGCGCACACGGCCGCCAGAGCTGTCCCCGCGTTTCCCGTCGAGGCGGTCGCGATCGTCCCGAGACCGTATTCGCGAGCCTTGGCCGCCACGAGCAGCGAAGCCCGATCCTTGGTGGAGCCGCTCGGGTTGCGCGTGTCGTCCTTGATCCACAGCCGGGGCATGCCGAGCTCGCGCCGCAGGGCGGGGGCGGACACGAGAGGGGTGTTGCCGGCCGGAAACGCGGGGAAGGCGTCCGACGTCGCGACAGGCAGGAAGGAGGTGAGAAAACCCGGGTCGTCCGGCGGCTCGACCGGCCATCGGTCGGGCAGGGAAGCCAGCTCCACTTCGAGCACACCCCGAGTGGATCCTCCCGGCACCTGGAGCTCGCCGCACAGATCGCACACGAGACGCCGCGGGTCTTCGGCGTGCTCGCGTGCGCACTCGGAGCACCGGAGGACGAAGTCTGCCTTCATCGCGTCACATCGTGAGCGCCATCAGCGCCTTCTGCACGTGCAGGCGATTCTCGGCCTCGTCGTACACCACCGAGTGCGGGCCGTCGATTACCTCGTCGGTTACCTCTCGACCGCGGTCGGCGGGCAGAGGGTGCATGTAGATCAGGCGCTCCTTCCCCAGCGCCATCCGGTTCGCGTCGCACCTCCAGTCCGGATAGGCCTCGATGAGGCGCAGGCCCTCATCGGTGTCCCGCGTGTGCACGAGGGGGCCCCACGACTTCGGTATCACGACGTCTGCGTCCTCGAACGCATCTTCGAAGCGATGCGAGATCTCGAACCCGGATTCCGCGGCCCGCGCATTGCAGCTGGCTCGCTCTTCGATCTCCGGCATGAGGCGGAACTCCGGCGGATACGCGAGGGTCACGTCGATCCCGAATCGAGGCATCATGAGAATCAGGCTCTGGGGGACCGAGATCGGGCGCACGTAGTTGGGCGCACTCGTCCACGCCACGCCCAGCTTCAGTCCCCGGGTGTCTCCGAAGCGCTCCCGGATCGTCAGGTAGTCGGCGAGGATCTGACAGGGATGGTAGACGTCGCACTGCATGTTGAGGACGGGGACCGAGGCGTGCTCGGCCACTTCGGTCGTGTACGCGTTCCCCTCTCCGAACGCGCAATGGCGGATCCCGATCGCCTCGCCGTACCGGGACAGGACGCTGGCCGTGTCTCGGGCGTTCTCGCCGTGGCTGATCTGCATGCGATCGGGCGACAGGTAGATCCCGTGTCCCCCGAGTTGCGTGATCCCGGTCTCGAACGAATTCCGGGTCCGCGTGGACGAGTCGAAGAAGATCATGTACAGCGTCTTGTCGACGAGCAGCGGCGTGCGACCTCCGGCCGCGCGATCCGCCTTCAACTTCGCCGCCAGCGAGAACAGGGTCTCCAGCTCTGCCACGGTCCAGTCTTCCGTGGAGAGGAAGTCGCGCCCCCCGAGATTCGCCGTTTCGATGATGTCGTAGTCGTTCACCGGGACTTCTCCCCATCGGTCCGCAGATCCTCGACGCGTGCGGCCACGGCCTCCGGGATCAGACTGTACGCAGCGGTGGCCGTCACCAGATCGTCCACCGCCACCCACTCCCCGGTCGTATGCGCCAGCTCCTCCAGCCCGGGGGCGAAGCCGACCGTGGGGATGCCGTGCCGTCCCATGGTCGCGACGCCGTTGGTGGAGAATCCCCAGCGCGAAATGCCGGGAGGCGATCCCGTCACCGCCGCGACGGCCTCGGCTACAGCCCCCACCAGAGCGTGCTCCTCGGGAAGCACCCAGGCCGGGAACACCTTGTCCTGCGCGGCTCGCTCTCCCGTCCAGCTCTTCCGCTCGTACCGCAGGAGCTCCACTTCCGAGTCGCCGAGCCCGGGCAGGGCGCGGATCTGTTCGACCGCCGCCTCCGCCGTCTCGCCCGCCGTCAATCGCCGATCCACGTACAGACGGGCCGCCGCCGGCACGGCGTTGAGGGACGCCGAGTCGCACTCCAGGAACGAGGCGACCACCGTCCCCTTCCCGAGGAACTCGTCGTGCGGAAGACGCTCGTTGAGCGCCTCGATCTCGAGCAGGACCGGAGCCAGCTTATACAGGGCGTTCACCCCTTCCTCCGGGTGGGCGGCGTGCGACGACACCCCGCGGGCCGTGATGAGAGCCTCCACGCGTCCTCGCTGCCCGCGATACACACCGAGGTCGGTAGGCTCTCCGATCACGACGGCGTCCGGCCGGATCCCCTCCTGCTCGATGAGGTGTCGCAGGCAGTACCCGTCGCAATCCTCCTCCATAACGGAGGCCGTCAGGTACACGGTGACGTCGGGCGGCAGGCCCCGTTCGCGCGCCATGCTCAGGCCGTAGGCCATGCACGCGATAGCGGGAAGCTCGTCCACCGCTCCGCGGCCCCACACCTTGCCGTCCTCGAGCTTTCCGATGAACGGGTCGTGCGCCCACGCCGACGCATCGCCGATCCCGACACAGTCGATGTGTCCATCCAGCAGGATCGTCAGCGGACCGTCGCCCAAGCGGGCGACGACGTTGCCCAGGCGATCGAAGCGCGCCTCATCGAAACCCAGCCGTTCGTACTCCTCCAGCACCCGTCGGCACCGCTCGCCCTCGTTTCCGCTCTCCGCCGGTATCGCGATCATCTCACGCAGGAAGCGCACGATCTCCGCCTCGTGCGCGACGGCGGCCTCGCGAGCCGCATCGGCCAGCCATCCGCTCAGCCTACTCACGCAACCCCTCCAGGACTCCCGTGTCGCCGTTGAACTCGTCGATGGCCTCGTCCCACTCCGGAATGCGATCCTGCTGATCGGTCCAGAACGCGGGGCTCCACAGCGCGTCCAGCTCCTCCGCCGTGCGGCCCTGCTGCTCAACCCACGTGAAGTACTTCAGGTTATGGATCGACTTGCGGTCCGGGTGCGTGAGCTCGCGCACGTGGTCGGTCGTCGCGCCCAGCAGTCGCCGCTCGAAGTCGATCGCGGCGTCCGGCTCTCGATACGCGCCGCGCTCCGCCGAGAGCTCGTCGAGCCGGGTCTGATACAGCCACATGGCGTCAGTGAACGGGGTGAGGAGGACGTCGTGCTCGTCGAGCTCGAACCAACGTGCCGTCTTGATCGCGGCCAGCAGGTTGCAGATAGACGAGAGACCGAGTGACGGGAGCCGACCGACCGCCGGCGCGGGAACTCCGCGTCCGACGAGCAGCTCGTGACCGGCCGGCTCGTTGAACAGACGGGCGATCCGCATGGTGGCCTCGTCGTCGATCGCCGCTACGAAGTCCGTGTTCCGGACGTTGTGGATCCACGGGACGTGCTTGTCCCCGATACCCTCGATCCGGTGCCCCCCGAAACCGGTGTTCAGCAAGGTGGGGCACTGCAACGCCTCCGCCGCTGTGACCCGGCAACCGGGGAACCGCTGTTTCAGATAGTCCCCGGCCCCCAGCGTTCCACCCGAGCCCGTGGCGCTTACCCAGGCCGCGAAACGGTCCTCAGGACCGGCGAGGCGCTCGAACACCGAGTGCGCGGCAGGACCGGTCAAGCCATAGTGCCACAGGTAGTTGCCGAACTCGTCGAACTGGTTGAAGATCACGGCCTCGGGCCGTGTGCGGCGGATCTCCCAGCACATGTCGAAGATTTCCTTGACGTTGCTCTCACAGCCCGGCGTCGCGATGATCTCCGCCCCCACCCGCTCCAGCCACTCGAAGCGCTCGCGGCTCATCTCTTCCGGCAGGATCGCCACGGCCTCGCACCCGAGTAGAAGGCTGTCGAACGCCCCGCCCCGGCAGTAATTGCCTGTCGAGGGCCACACGGCCTTGTGAATGGTCGGGTCGAACGCACCGGTGACAAGCCGGGGCACGAGACACCCGAATGCGGCGCCGACCTTGTGTGCGCCCGTCGGGAAGAGCTCTCCCACCAGCCCGACCACGCGGGCGGACACTCCCGTGAGCTCGGATGGAAGCTCGATCGCGGCCACCGCGCCGAAGCCTCCGGAGTCGGGATCGTTGTGCCACGTGATGCGGAACAGGTTGAGTGGATCCAGCGCCTGAACGTCCACGCCGGCCAGGGCCCGGTTGACGGCCGGATCGACCAGCGAGGGATCGCGCTGTTCGGCGAACGTGGGAATGAGGACGCCGCGCTCGCGACACCGCTCGACGGCCCTTTCCCGCGCGGCCGCGTCCACGACGTGAGTCATTGCGCCTCCCTGACGGACGGGCCATCCGGGCCCAGGTACGGGGTGTTCCACTCGAGGGCGTGATAGCGCTCCCACAGCCCGGGTGTCGCCCGCCGCGCGTCGAGCGCGATGGCCTCGAGGTTCAGCGTCCGGAGAAGGTAGTCCTCGAGAAGCACTCTACCGCGGGCCACCGTGTGCCGCACGGGCGCTTCGGCGACCCCGTACACCAGGTGAGCGAACCGGTTCTCCGGCCCGAACGGCGTGGGGGCGGGCGCATCGACCACGACCACGTCGGCCGGAGCGCCGGGCGCAAGCTGGCCGAGTAACGGTTCGTCCAGCAGACGGGCGGCGACCCTGGCGTTCGTCGCGAGCAGTCGTGGTACGTGGTCGAAGCCCCGCGAGGGATCTTCCGCGCCGCCTCGCAATCCCAGGAACGCGGCCCGCAGTGCCCGCAGGACGGCGGACGACATCCCGTCCGTGCCCAGGCCGATCGCGCACCCGAGGTCCGCGGCCCTCGGAACGTCCAGCCGTCCCACGCCGTTGTTGGCGTTGGACTCCGGGTTGTGGATCAGCGTCGCACCCGCCGCCGCGGCTCGCTCGTACTCCCGCTCGTCCAGATGGATCGCGTGCGCCAGCAGGGAGCGATCGTCGAGCAGCTCCGTGGCCGCGAGCCGCTCCAGCGGCCCGGCGCCGAAAGCGCGGATCGACGCTTCCACATCCACCGGGTGCTCGGCGACGTGCACATGAACGCCGGTCCCGGGTGGGCGCCGCCCCGCGGCTTCCGCCAGCGTCACATCGCGAACCGTGAAGCTGGCGTGCAGGCCGAGCATGCCTCGCACGCGCCGGTCGGTCTGCCTTTCCTCCAGGAAACGCCAGTTTTCCTCGAGCCCGGCACGCGCACCTGACGCCCCGTTGCGATCGCTCACCTCGTAGCACAGGACCGCCGAGATTCCCGCGGCTTCGACCGCTCCCGCGATGAGGTCGAGGCTTCCCTCGATGCAGGAGGGAGAGGCGTGGTGATCGAACACGGTCGTGCAGCCCCAGCGCACGCACTCGGCGGCCGAGAGCAGAGCAGACAGTCGCACGGTCTCCGGATCCAGCGCGCGATCCAGGCGCCACCACAAACGGTCCAGGATCGCGGGGAAGTCGCGCATCGGCACGCCCGGGTCGAGCCCGCGAGCCAGTGCGGAATAGAAGTGATGGTGAAGGTTCACCAGACCCGGCAGAACGAGGCCACCGCCGGCGTCGAGCGTCGCGGCCCCCGGATGCGCGGCTCGAACCTCCTCGACGGGCCCGACGGCGACGATCCGGTCGCCGCTCCACGCGACGGCTCCATCCGGGATCACGGCGGCGGCGTCCCAGCCGGTGATCACGTCTCCGTGCCCGAGGACCGTGACGTCACTCATGTCTCCACCCGCGTTTCACGCCGCACCCGGTGCCCGTGGCCGGGAGAACCGAAGGTCTCCGCACCGCCCGGATGACGCCGGAACACCTCTTCGCCCCGCACGAGCGTGGCCCGGACTCGTCCGGCCAGTCGCTGTCCTTCATGAGGCGTGTACCGGTTCAGGCTGTGCAGGTCCGATGCCCGGACCGTCCAGTCGTCCTCCTCGTCGATCACGGCCAGATCCGCGTCCAGGCCTTCCGCCATGCGTCCCTTGCGGGACTCGATGCCGAAGAACCGCGCCGGCTCGGACGCCGTGACCTCGACGAGCCGGGCGAGCGACAGGCGCCCCGCGCGATATCCGTCCGAGTACATGTACGGGAGCAGGATCTCCACGCCGGGAACGCCCCCGTAGTCCGTCCAGATCGAGCCGGTGTGCTTCTCTTCCGGCCATTGCCCGGCCGCGTGGTCGGTGGCCACGTACTGGAGCTGGCCCCCGGCCACTCCCTCCCACAGCCGCGCCCTGTCGGCCTCCGATTTCACGACCGGAGCGGTTTTGAGCAGCGCACCCTGCGCTTCGAGGTCGGCCTCGGTGAACGCCAGGAAGTGGGGGCAGGTCTCGGCCGACAGGAGCAGTCCCTCGGCGCGTGCCGCGGTGACCACGTCGAGAGCCTCGCCGGAAGCGAGGTGCACGACGTGCACCCTCGCGCCCGTGCGCCGGCACAGGTCGCGGAGCGCCGTGACGGCGCACACCTCTGCAGCCGCCGGTCTGGACGCGGCGTAGTCCAGCGGCCCGTTCGCTCCCTCGGCCCGCAGTCGCTCGGTCAACTCGATCACCTGTGCCCGGTCCTCGGCGTGCACGCCCGCCGGGATCCCCAGACGGTGGGTCTCACGGAGCACGGATTCGATCTGGGACACGGTCAGGTCACGAAACGTGTCCATGCCGGACAACATGTACACCTTGATCGCGGCCACGCCGTCCTCGACGAGCTCCTCCAGGTGGCGCGCCCAATCCGGGTCGGCGAGCGAGTTGGCCGAGGCGCCGCCCCACAGCATGAAGTCGACGTGCGCCCTGGGTGCGATGACGGACAGCTTCGCCTCGAGGTTGGCGCGGGTCGTGACGGGCGGAAGCGACGTGCACGGCATGTCGACGATGCACGTTACGCCTCCGGCAGCAGCCGCGCGGGTTCCCGTCTCGAAGTTCTCCCGGTGCGTGAACCCGGGGTCGTCGAAGTGGACGTGTCCGTCGATCGCTCCCGGCAGGACGAGGGCGTTCTCCAGATCGACGCGTTCCTCGTCCGCCTCGGCCGGACGCCCGGCGGGCGGGACGATCTCCGCGATGCGACCGTCGCGGATCAACAGGTCCCGCTCGACCGTGTCGGCTCCGGACGTCACCGGGCCGTCGGCCGGAATCCGTAGATTGATGAGTCGCTTCCGCATACGCTCTTCCCCGGCGCCGTCAGGCTCGCGCGGGCCGCCCGCCCGGGCTCACCGGATTGGGTCGCGCGGATCGGTAGATGGACTCCCACGCCGTGTGCATCCGCCACAGGTGCGCCGTGTCCAGCGGCTCGGCTCCACCCTCTCCCGCGGTGCCGCCCACCACTTCGAGGGGATCCCACCGAAGGTCGAGTCGCAGTCCACCCGTCGTCACCACAGCCTCGTTCGCGGATTCGTCCACCTCGAGCCGCAGCTCGCATCCACCGAGGCGTGCCAGGAGCTGGTGGTCCGCCCGCCAGAAGCCGTCATCCGGCGACTCGCGGAAGGCCTCGGCCGACGGGAACAGGCGCTCCTTCACACGGAAGGGCGCTCCCCGTTCCGGGCAGTATACCTCGCAGTTGGAGCACTCGTTGCAGGCGCCCGCGTACACCGCCAGCTGGTGGCCCTCTCGCACGGAGTACCCGGCTCCCGCTTCGCGGACGATCCCGTCGTCGGTGACAACGATCCGGTCGGTTTCCACACTCCGCGGCTCGACGGCGTAGCCGAAGATGGCATCGTTCGGGCACGCCGTGATGCACAGGTCACAGTTGATGCAATCATACAGCTCCAGGGTGCTGTCGATGCGGCGGGGCGGCTTCGCGTTCGTCGCGGCGTGATATCGGCGATCGTCCGCCAGCGTGGGCACGATGTCGTTTCCGTTCAGCCGTCCCGCGGTCCGGGTCGCGCTCTGCACGGCCGCTTCCGGGTCGAGGCCGGCGCTGCGCGCCGTCACCCGGATCGCCTCCGGCAGCTCGTCGGGCGCGGTTCCGGCCAGTCGGGACAGACGCTCGACTTCCTGTTCCGGAAGGCGGAGGGCGCTCGCCCCGCCGCCGAACGTCTCCCCGATGGCGGCCGCGCCGTGACCGTGCGCGGCCAGCACGAACGCCTCTCGCGACCGCGTGCCCGCTTTCTCCATCTCGCGGCTCAGGGCCTTCAGATACCCGGGAAGTCTACCGAAGCCGCCCTGCCTGAGAAGGTCGGTGCAGGTGGTGACGGGGACCATCCCGCAGGTCACGGCCGCCGGAAAGTTCTTCACATCGATCCCCGCCGAGAAGGAGACCGGAAACTCGAAGCCGAGGTCGCTCCGGAAGCGCTGCATGAGGTTCATCGCGATCACGTGCAGCGGCGGGCCCGAGACGTACATCCACGGGTCCGTCTGCGTCGGAAACACGGTCGCGTCGTTCCGGACCACCAGGGTGTTCGTGAACTTCGCTCCTATGGCCGTGCCGCGAGCCTCCGCCAGAGGCCGCAGCCGGTGCAGCATCTGCAGTCCATCCTCGTACTGGAGGTCGACGTCGAACGCCTCGCGGCGCAGATCGAGATGCGAGTATCCGAGGCGACCGTGCAGGAGCTCCCGCACAGTCTCGAATCCGAGCAGCGTCGGGTTCAGCTTGATGATCACGTGCAGGCCCAGCTCCTCGAGGAGGTACCGTGCGATCGACTCGATCTGGTCCGCCGGACAGCCGTGGAACGTGGACAGCGTCACGCAGTCCGAGATCGGGACCGGCAAGTCCAGATCCCGGTACAGGGCCAGCTCACCCCCCAGCTCGCTCCGCAGATCATCGAACAGGACCGCGGGGTCCCGCAGCGCGCGGAGGAACCGCGTGACCTTGTCGCTTCGAATGCCCTCCAGATCGTATCCGACGCTGATATCGAACACCGTCTTCATGCCGTGGTCCGACGGGAAGCGTCCGAACGCCCGCGTCGCCTTGAGGATCTCGATCAGGTACGCCGCCTTCGCGTACTCGCGCAGCGACTCCTCGACCCGCAGCTCCTGCGACCATTCGACGTTGAACCCCACGTTCGGCACGTGGATGCACGGTCGGGGAATGGCCAGCCGGTCGTTCACCTGCACCGTCTTGAGCTCGATGATCCGGCCCCCCGCCAGCCAGGCCAGCACGATGTTCTGGGCGAGCTGCGTGTGGGGGCCGGCAGCCGGACCGACCGGCGTGGAAGCGCGCCGGCCGAAGTGCGGGGCCGAGAGGTCGAACGCCGGGTCCGGCACCCACCATTTGCGTTCCGGGAGATCGAACACGGCGTCGGCCGCCTCGGCTTCGTGACACATGCGGAGCGCCAGCTCGCCGAACGGAATCGGGACCAGGTGGGCCATCGGTGCCGCCCGCCTCAGGACGCCGCGGCCGGGCGCCGGGACTTCGGAACCGCCGGCTGGGCGGCCGGTGCATCGCTCATCGGGAGCCGGAGGCGGCGCTTTCCATCATACGCGTGCAGCGCCGCCGCCACCGCCCCCGCCGTCGGGACCAGACCGATCTCCCCGACTCCCTTCGAGCCATACCCTCCGATCTCGTCCGGGACCTCCAGCAGGATGACGTCGATCTCCGGCGTGTCCTTCGCCTTCAGGATTCCGAGATCACGCAGCAGAAGCGAGTCCGGGACGCCCCCCGTGCACGGAAAGTCTTCGGACAGCGCGTAGCCGAGGCCCATGTGCACCCCACCCTCGATCTGACCTGCGCACAGCACCGGGTTGATCGCTCGGCCCACATCGTGTGCGGCCACGACTCGCTCCAGCTTCCCGTCCTCGTCCAGGAGTACTACCTGCGTGGCGTAGCTGAACGTCACGTGCGTCACGGGATCCTCGACGTCGGCCTCCGGGCCGGTGGTGAAGTCGCACACGTACTCGCCGTGGTATTCCCGGCCCGCGAGATCTTGGAGCGACGAGCCTGCGAAGTCCGCGGCCAGCTTCTGCGCCGCCACGCGTCCCGCGGCCGTGAGCAGGGCCGTGGCACGCGACGCGGTGGTCATCCCGCACACGACACGCGGATCACTGGCCGTCCGGACCGTCATCACATCCGGCGGGAGACCCGTTTCGTGGTGCACCACCTGCCGGAGCACCGTGAACAGGCCCTGGCCCATCTCGGTGTATCCGGTCAGGATCTCGATCCGACCGTCCTCGCCGACACGGAGCAGGACGCGGCCCGAGTCATCCATCCCGTTGCCGATGCCCGTGTTCTTGATGCCGCACGCGATGCCCGCGTATCGGCCTTCCTTGTAGACCTCCCGTACGGCCTCCAGCGTCTGCCGGATGCCGCAGCTTCCGGTCATCCGCTGACCGGTGGCAAAGCGATCGCCCGGCGCGAGAACGTTACGCTCGCGGACGTCGTACCCGTCGATGCCGACCTTACCCGCCAGGAGGTCCATGACCCCCTCGATGGCGAACGACGCCTGATTGGCTCCGAAGCCACGCATGGCCCCGCACGGCGGGTTGTTCGTGTAGACGGTCCTGGCCTCGATGTCCACCGCAGGCACGCGGTACGGTCCACAGGAGTGGCCGGCAGCCCGCTCGAGCACCTTGGCGCCGACGGAAGCGTAGGCTCCGGTATCCCCTATGATTCGGGCTCGTACGGCCGTGAGGTGTCCCTCCGCGTCGCAGCCCGCCGTATAGCGAAGAGTGATGGGATGTCGCTTGGGGTGCAGGCGAAGAGACTGCTCGCGCGTAAGGACCGAGAGAACGGGCCGATCCGACAGCCAGGCCGCCAGTGCCGTCTGCGCCTGGATGGAGAGATCTTCCTTGCCTCCGAAAGCCCCGCCGTTGCTGACGAGCTCGACTTCGACCGCTTCGGCAGACAGGCCGAGGACCGCCGCGATCTGTGCCTGATCGTCGTGCACTCCCTGGCCCTGGGTGTAGACCTTGAGGTTCGTCCCGTCCGCCGTACCGGGCGCGGAGGACGATCCAGCACCGGTCGGTACCGCCAGGCAGGCCTCGGGCTCCAGGAACGCGTGCTCGACGCGCTGCGTGACCCAGGTCCCCTCCACGACGTGCGCCGAGCCCGCCAGCTCCCGGTCCACGTCGCCCCGGCCGAACGAGCACACGTCGAGCAGGTTGCCTTCTTCGTGCACGTCCGGGGCGTCCGGCCGCAGGGCCTCCAGCGGATCGACGACCGGCTCGAGCACCTCGAAGCGAACCGCCGCTTCCAGCGCCGCGGCGGCCTGCCGGGCGTGGAACCGTGAATCGGCCAGGACGAGGGCGAGCACGTCACCCACGCAGCGGGTCGTCTCCCCGACCGCCACGAACACCGGCCAGTCCTTCCGGATGAGGCCCACGAAACGCTCGCCCGGCACGTCCCGCGCCGTGATCACCCGCTCCACCCCGGGCATCTCGAGCGCGACGGTCGCGTCGATCTCGAGCACCTTGGCCCGCGGGTGCGGGCTCAGGACCGCGGCGCCGTGCAGCATGCCGTCGAGGGTCATGTCTGCCACGTAGGGCTTGTCGCCCAGGGTGTGCTCCTCTCCGCAGTATCGGGCTCCGGATCCGCCGATCCCGTCGCCGCCATCGGCCGAGGCTCGCACGAGGCCGTACGCCGACCCGAACAGGTCCGAGCGTCGCGGGCCGTCGTTGGCGGGCAGAGCCCCGCTCTCCCATCCGTCGGCCGCCGTGAGAACCGCGTCCACGATGCGCTGATAGCCGGTGCAGCGGCACAGGTGACCGTTCAGAGCCTTTCGCACCCCGGCTTCGTCGGTGTTCGCGTCGCGGTCCAGAAGAGAGGCCACGCGCGCCACGATGCCCGGCGTGCAGAAACCGCATTGCAGGCCTCCCTCGCGGACGAACGCATCCGCCAGGAGCCTTCGCTTCGCGTCCGGGACACCCTCGAGCGTGGTGACCGAGCGTTCTTCCGCGGACTCCGGTTTGCGCAGGCAGGCGAGGACCGCGCGACCGTCCACCATCACCGTGCAGCACCCGCACGCTCCCTGAGGGGCGCATCCGTCCTTGGGGGACGTGATCCCGCACACGTCGCGCAGCACTTCGAGGAGGTTCATACCCTCCTCGAACGAGACCTTCGAAGGTCGACCGTTCAGAGTGAAGGACAGATCGGGCATCGCGACCGCCGGGTCAGGTGAACGAGGGACATTCGTCCCGCAAGCCGAAGTACAGGAGACGGGCCAGCACCTGCTCCCGGTAGCGAGCGGTGGATCGGATGTCGTCGATCGGGGAAACGTCCCGGCGCAGCGCCGGGAGTAGATCCTCCGGCCCGGTCGCGGCTCTTCGGGAGCCCAGAAATGTCTCGAGCGCGGGACACCGGCACACGGTGGGGGCCACGCTGTTGGCCACTACCCGCCACTCGTCTCCGCGCCGTGTCACGGCCACGCCGACCTTCGCGATCGCCTGCGCGGCTCGCGTCCCGACCTTCTCGAACCACTGGAAGTCGTATCTCCGTCTGGGAATCCGAATCGCCGTGACGAGTTGATCCGGTCGTCGGCGCATCTCCTTGTATCCAAGATAGAACTCCGCCAGCGGAACCTCTTCGGATTCATCCCGGGCTCGGAGCACGACGACGGCGTCGTACGCCATCAGGACCGGCACGCCGTCCGCTGCGGGGGAGGCGTTGACTATGTTACCGGCCCAGGTCCCGCGGGTCTGGATCTGTAAGGCCCCCACCCGGCGAGCCGCTTCCGCGAGCAGCGGCAGCTCGGAGTCGGCACGTCCGTCACCGATGATGTCCCAGTACGTGCAGCGACCGCCGAGGACGAGCTCCCGGTCGGTCCAGTGGTGGCCCTGCAGCTCTTGCACTCCGGACAGGTCGAGCCATGTGCGCCGCACGGCATCCAGCTGCGCGGGCCAGTGAACGCACAGGTCCGTTCCGCCGGCGATGGGCGTCGCCTCCGGGTGAGCGGCCAGCAGATCCAGGGCCTCGTCCAGGCCCTCCGGGAACAGGACCTTCACCGGGCGCGCTCCCGGCCCGCGGCGGCGAGCCAGACCTCCAGGCCGTCGATGATCCCGTCGTAGCCGGTGCACCGGCACAGATTGCCCGCCATGATGTCCCGCAGAGTGTGCTCATCGACCAGGTCGGGATTCCGCCGTACCCACCAGGCCGTCATCACGACGCCGGGCGTGCAGGCGCCGCATTGGGTGGCTCCGCTCTCGTGCAGGGCCGTGAGCTCGGCCGCGGGAACGGATTCCACCGTTTCGATGGCCCGACCGCGGGCTTGCCAGCCGGGCACGAGGCAGGAGTTGACGGGCAGACCGTCCATCAGGACCGTGCAGGCGCCGCACTCGCCCTCGCCGCACCCTTCCTTGGTTCCGGTGAGACCGAGGTCGTAGCGCAGCACGTCAAGCAGGCGGGCCGACGGCGACGTTCGAACCGTCACCGACTCGCCGTTGAGCGCCAGGGTGAGCTCGACCTCACCACAGTCGGCAGCCCCGCCGTTCCGGACTTCGCTCGCGCCGCTCACCTCCCGGCCCCCTGTCCCTCCGGCTGTTCGAGCAGCATGTCCAGCAACCGCTCCGGCGTCAGGGGGATCGACCGCGGATCGGCCCCCGTCGCCGCGGCTACCGCGTTGGCCACGGCCGGCGCTACCCCGTCGAACGGCAGCTCCCCGATTCCCTTCGCGCCTCCGGCTCCCTGCGGATAGGGGGCCTCGAGGAAGGCCACTCGTATCGACGGGACATCTACCGTCGTCGGGATGACATAGTTGGTGAGCTGCCCGTTCTCCAGCGCCCCGTCGCGCCACTTGCATTCCTCGAGGAGGGTCCATCCCAGGGCCTGCACCACGCCTCCCTGGATCTGGCCGCGCGCCAGCGTGTCGTTCAGGACCCGCCCGACCTCCTGCACCGCCACGAAATCCCGCACGTGAACGACGAACGTCCTCATGTCCACCTCGACGTCGGCCACGTACGCACCCCACGCGTAGGCCCCGTACGCATCCCCCCGATAGGTTTCCTCGTCCCACTCGATGTCGTCGGGCTTCCGGTACCTTGCGCTCCCCAGCAGATCCGCGGCCGGATGCGCCGCGTGCCAGGATCGGATGGCACCGGTCACGGACCCGCCCGCGGCGTCGGCCGCGAGACCCAGCCGGTGCCTGAGATCGTCGCAGGCCCTCTCCACCAGGCCTCCCACGACCATCACCGTGCGCGACGCGACGGTCGGCCCACTGTCCGGGATGAGAGCCGTGTCGACCGGCGCGATGGTCACGTCGGCCGGGTCGAGGCCGAGACGATCGGTGACCAGCTGCGTGAACACCGTCAGCGTTCCCTGGCCCATCTCCACGTTGGCCGTTCGGACCTCCACTCGGCCGTCCGGCAACCCGGCGACGTGCACCTCCGAGTCGAGGTGCACCTCGCCCGCTCCGGTGAACCCGGCGCCGTGGAAGAACGTCGCAAGGCCGAGACCGCGCCGCCGCGTGAGGTCCGACGCGTTGAACCGGGCATGTGCCGCGCTCCGCTGCCGGTATTCCGACAGCTCGAGGGCGCGATCCATCACTTCCTCCCGGTCGGCCCCGTCGTCGATCGTCTGTCCGGTGGCCGTGGTCTGTCCGGGCCGGAGCACGTTTCGCCGGCGCAGCTCGATCGGATCCATGTTCAGCGCGGCCGCGACGCGGTCCATGTGACGCTCACACGCGAACTGGCTCTGCGGGGCTCCGAAGCCACGGAACGCCCCGAACGGGGGCGAGTTCGTGAGCATCGCCCGGCCCCGGATCCGCACGTGATCACACGCGTACGGACCGGCCGCGTGGATGATCGAACGGCTCAGGACGACCGGCGACAGGGTCACGTACGCTCCTCCGTCCAGAACGACCTCGATGTCCTGCGCGAGGAGGCGTCCGTCCCGATCGACGCCCGTCCGATGGCGCACGTGGGACGGGTGACGCTTCGTGGTGGCGACCATGTCCTCGGCCCGCTCGTACACGAGCTTCACCGGTCGTCCGGCCTTCAGCGCCAGGAGCGCGGCATGCAGCGCGACGCCGGAGGGGAACTCCTCCTTGCCGCCGAACCCGCCTCCCGTGGCCGCCTGGATGATGCGGATCCCGTCCTTCGGGCGGTTCAGCGCGTGACGGAACGCGTCCACGATGTAGTACGGACACTGCATGGAGCCCGCGACGGTGATCACCCCGCCCTCTTCCCACGCCAGCATGCCCTGCGTCTCGAGATACACATGCTCCTGCGCACCGGTGTCATACACTCCCTCCACGACAATCGGCGCGTCCGCGAGAGCACGCTCCGCCTCCCCTTTCTCGATCCGGAGACTCTTCAGCACATTGTCGGTCCCGTACTGGATGTGCTCCGGCTGCGGAGGAGCACGGAAGTCGAGCACGGGCGGCTCCGAATCCACGACGATCTCGACCGCCGCCACCGCCCGACGCACGGCGTCACGCGACGGATGAGCCAGGAGAAGGACCGGCTCGTGGACATGAGCGACGCGGTCGGCCGCCAGCACCGGCTGATCCGCCTCGATCAGGAACACCGAGTTGTGCCCCGGGACGTCGCGATGGTCGACCACCACGAACTCCGACCAGTCGATTTCCGAGCCGAAACGGACATCCCGAATGCGTCCGCGTGATGCCGGACTACGCACCGTTCCGCCCCACAGGACCTCGTCGACCGGGAGGTCGTCGACGAAGCGCTCGCCGCCGGTGAGCTTGGAGAGACCTTCGACGCGTTTCACGTCGCCCTCCTGCCTGGGGTCGCGACCCGCAGCCGGGCCGCGCGGGCACCGCATAAGTGTGTACGTTACAACGGCGCCGGGCAACATGGGAACCACACCGGGCCGACGGCTGGTTCCGCGGGGGAACGAGTCCTAGCTTCCTCCGGACGACGAACTCCGGACGTCGGCAGGGAGGTGGCGTTGAAACGACAGGACAGGGAGCGGTTTCTGCGCGAGGCGGTTCGCGTCGCGGCCGAGAGCGTCGAGCGGGGCGGTGGTCCGTTCGGGGCGGTAGTCGTGAAGGACGGCGAGATCGTGGCCCGGGCGGGGAATCGGGTCGCGCCGGACAACGATCCGACGGCGCACGCGGAGATCGTGGCGATTCGGGAAGCGTGCCGGACGCTGGCGACGTTCCGACTCGATGGCTGCGAGATCTTCGCGAGCAGCGAGCCGTGCCCGATGTGCCTCGGAGCCATGTACTGGGCTCACCCGGCCGCGGTCTACTACGCGAACGGCCGTGACGTCGCGCGAGTCGCCGGTTTCCAGGATCACGACATGTATCAGGAGTTCTGTCTTCCGCCCGAGCGTCGCCGCTACCAGCTGCAGCGGCTGGAGATCGACGGCGCGGACGAGCCGTTCCTCCGGTGGGCGGCGAAGGACGATCGAGTCGAGTACTGAAGGATAGCGGCCGGGCAGGTGCCACCGGATACCCGCGAAGATATGCGATGAGACAGTCTCCGATCGCAATGCGGCCTGGCGTTGCACGCCGGCGACTCGCCATCCCGGCGCTGGCTGCCGTTCTCTGCCTCATCGGCGGACCGTTGCGGGCCCAGGAGAGCGAAGCGGTGCAAGCGCAGGGCATGGCCGCCGACTCGGCGATCACCGGCGCCCTGCCAGCCGACTCGCTCGAGTCCTTCCTGCGAGCCTACATCGGGGAACACCTCGGAAGGATCGAGGCCTCCTTCGCCAGCGGCGAAGAGGATTTCCAGGAGCTGCGTCGCCGCCGGGATTCCGTGAGCCCGACCGAGATCGGGCCGCTCGAGCCGGACATCAGCGCCGTACGAGCCTGGGGCGACACGCTGTGGCGCTACGAGGAGTGGACGCTGAGCGCCGGCGCTTCTCTCGGACTGGACGTTGCGGACCGGTGGGCCCGATACGACCGGAATCTCTCTGCCGCGGTAGAGAGCGAGGTGGGACGGCTCCAGATCGCGGTGGCCGGTCGTGACCGATTAGCCGACGGTTGGCCGGACTCGGGGTCGCCGACCTGGTCGTAGGATTCGCGTTCCAGGACTCCCTGTCCAACTTGTTCGCCGGGATGGCCATCCTGGCGAGCCGTCCGTACGGCATCGACGACATCGTCGAAGCGGCGGGCGTGGTCGGAAGAGTGCGGCTCAAGCTGTGGCCGTGGGTGCACACCGCCGACTGGTGGGCCCTCACGGCGGACCTGCCGCGGATCGTACGGCTGGGGCTGGCCAGGGAAGGCAGCGCCATCCCGTATCCGCGGAGGGAGATCGTGTCCGGCCCGGACACGGGAGACGGAGGCGGTCCTCCCGCCGACGGGATGCCTTCTCCCTCAGATTGACGGCCGGCGCGCTTTGCTTTCGTGCGACGCCATCCGCATCTTGCCCCGGTTCACGTCGCACGTGCCACCCGCACCCGCAGAGACCGATGAACGACCACATACTGAGCCTCCTGGGCGACGACGCTTCGTTCCTCCTCGAGCACCGCTGCAAGGGCATCGACAGGGATCGGCTGCACGCGCCGGGCCCTGATTTCATCGACCGCGTGTGGACGATGTCCGACCGCAATAACCGGGCTCTGGGCAACCTCACGTGGATCTACCAGCACGGTCGACTCGCGGGCACGGGATACATGTCGATCCTGCCCGTAGACCAGGGGATCGAGCACGCCGCCGGCGCCAGCTTCGCCAAGAACCCGGACTACTTCGATCCGGAGAGGATCGTCGAGCTCGCGATGGAGGGCGGATGCAACGCCGTGGCCTCGACGTTCGGCGTCCTGGGGTCCGTGGCGCGCAAGTATGCGCACAAGATCCCGTTCCTGGTGAAGTTCAACCACAACCAGCTGCTGACGTATCCGAACGCCTTCGACCAGGTCTTCTTCGGCACGATCCAGCAGGCGTACGACATGGGCGCCGCGGCCGTGGGCGCCACCATCTACTTCGGATCCGAGGAGAGCAACCGGCAGATCGTCGAGGTGGCCGAAGCGTTCGCGTACGCGCACGAGCTGGGCATGGCGACCGTGCTGTGGTGCTACCTGCGGAATTCGGCCTTCAAGAAGGACCAGGACTATCACGCGAGCGCCGACCTGACCGGACAGGCCAATCATCTGGGGGTCACTATCCAGGCCGACATCATCAAGCAGAAGCTGCCGGAGAACAACGGCGGCTACGTGGCCCTGAACGCGGACGGCGTCAAGTACGGCCGCTTCGATCAGCGTATCTACGACGAGCTGACGACCGACCACCCGATCGATCTATGCCGTTACCAGGTCGCCAATTGCTACATGGGGCGTGTCGGCCTCATCAACAGCGGTGGCGCATCCGGCGACAACGACTTCGCCGACGCCGTTCGCACGGCCGTGATCAACAAGAGAGCCGGTGGAACGGGCCTGATCTCGGGCCGCAAGGCGTTCCAGAGGCCCATGACCGAAGGTGTGGAGCTGCTCAACCACATCCAGGACGTGTACCTGGACGACGGTATCACGCTCGCCTGAGGAGCTGTTCGGGTGAGGTGCCGGACGGCAGCCCGGCCCGGCGCATCCGAACGCGAACCGTTTGAGAGCGATCCCGATCCGATCGACCACCGCCAGGCGCTCGCTCCTGGCTCTCGCGACGACATTCCTGCTCGTCGGCGCGGCGCCCCTTGTCGCCCAGAAGACGGATATTCTCGTGCTGTACCGGGGAGACGCGATCACCGGTGAGGTGAAGGAGCTGAACCGGGGGAAGTTGTCGTACAAGACGGACGACATGGGCACGCTCTCGGTAGAGTGGGACAAGGTCGCGCACCTCACGAGCACGAACTACTTCGACGTCGAGAACAAGCGCGGCGCGAGGCATTTCGGTCGCCTCGCGGCGAGCGACACGCCGGGCGAACTGCTGATCATTCTGACCGATACCGCGACCGTCCGGATGATGGACATCGTGGCGATCTCCCGGATTCGGGCCAGCTTCTTCAGCCGCCTCGACGGGTACATAGACATCGGCTTCGACTTCCAGAAAGCCAACAGCAACCGGCAGCTCAACGGCTCCGGGGAGGTGGGGTACCGCGGCGAGAAGTGGGCCAGCAAGCTGAACGGCAGCACCTACTTCCAGCGGCAGGAAGACGCGGAGGGAACGAGTCGCAATGACCTCGGCCTGAACGGACGGCGCTTGTTCGGAAACCACTGGAGCGCCCTGATCTTCGGATCGCTCGAACAGAATCAGCAGATCGATCTCGACCTGCGCCAGAGCATAGGTCTCGGCGCAGCGCGAGAACTCATCCACACCAACGCGATGACGTTCGCCGTCGTCGCTTCTCTCGCGTACGCGAACGAGGACTACGACAACGATCAGGGGGCCACCAATACGGTGCAGGCTCCGATTTCCGCCGACTTCGCCTTCTTTCGGTTCGACAGTCCGAAGACCGACATCACCAGCACCCTTACGGTGATGCCTATCCTGAGCGACCTGGGCCGGTGGCGGATAGACTTCTCTGCCCGCCTCGCGTACGAGCTGATCAGCGACTTCACGATCGGATTCCGTCTCTTCGACAACTTCGACAGCCGCTCCCCCTCCACCAACGAGAGCACGAACGACTACGGTCTCACATTCTCTCTCGGATATACGTTCTGATGCGCCGCGAGATGTTGCCAGTCGCCGTAGCGGTGCTCTCGTCGGTGCCGGCATGTGCGCCGGGGGACCGCCCGACCGGCGGGGCGGCGACGGAGGCGACCGAATTGTCCGCCGCGGCTCTTCGTAACGCCTCGTATCCTCTTCCGTACGTGGAAGAGGCGGACATCTCACTCATCGACGGTAAGTTCGAGGACGTGTCCCGCCGGATCGTCACCTTGTTCGTTCCCGAGTACGCCGTGGGCGACATGGACGATGACGGTCTGCCCGATGCCGCGGTCGTCCTCTCAACCAACACCGGAGGGAGCGGCGTCTTTCAGGATCTGGCCGCGGTCCTCAACCGGGACGGACGGCCGGCGAGCGTGGCGACCGCCTTCCTCGGGGATCGAGTTCCGGTGGACCGCATTTTCATCGTCGAGGGCGAGATCCACGTGGATCTCACCGTGCACGGTCCGGGAGACGCCATGTGTTGCCCCACTCTCTCTGTGACCCGACGCTTCCGGCTCTCGGAAGACGCCCTGCGGGAGCTCGAGCCGGCAGGCGATGCTCCGGATCGGGCTCCTTGAGCTGTAGCGCCGCGACGTCGCCGGTGCGAAGATCACACGGCCACTCGGCCGGCCGGCCGAGCGGCCCGAGACCCCCACTTCCCGGGACACGATGAACACAGACCTGAAGGGGCGCAGCTTTCTCACGCTCGCCGACTACGAGCCGGACGAGATCCGGTATCTGCTGGACCTTTCGTTCGAGCTGAAGGCCGCGAAGCGAGAGCACCGGGAGATGCCACGCCTGACCGGAGCGAACATCGCGCTCATCTTCGAGAAGACGTCGACGCGCACCCGGTGCGCCTTCGAGGTAGCCTCCTTCGATCAGGGAGCCCACGTCACCTACCTGGGACCGAGCGGATCACAGCTGGGTCACAAGGAATCGATCGCCGACACGGCCCGTGTCCTCGGGCGCATGTACGACGGCATCGAGTATCGAGGCTTCGGGCAGGATCGCGTGGAGTCCCTGGCGAAGCACGCGGGCGTGCCCGTGTGGAACGGGCTCACGGACGAGTTTCATCCAACGCAGGCGCTTGCCGACGTGATGACGATGATGGAGCACGCCGGGCGTGCACCGGAGGACCTCCGCTTCTGCTACCTGGGGGACGCCGCGAACAACGTGGGCAGCTCCCTGCTCGTAGGAGGAGCGAAGCTGGGGATGGACGTCCGACTCTGCGCCCCGCGGGACCACTGGCCGGTCGAGTCGCTGGTTGCCCGGTGTCGCGCGTGGGCCGACGCCAGCGGAGCGCGGCTCACGCTCACCGAGAGCGTCGAGGAGGGCGTCCGGGACGCCGATTTCCTGTACACGGACGTATGGCTGTCCATGGGCGAGCCGCCCGAGAAGTGGGGCGAGCGGATCGACGTGCTGAAGCCCTACCAGGTGAACGGCGACGTCCTTCGACAGACCGGGAATTCGAACGTCAGGTTCCTGCACTGCCTGCCCGCTTTCCACAACCGGGAGACGGCGGTGGGCGAGGACATCCATCGCCGGTACGGCCTCGACGGCATGGAAGTCACCGAGGACGTGTTCGAGTCGCCGGCGTCGATCGTATTCGACCAGGCGGAGAACCGGATGCACTCGATCAAAGCGATCATGGTGGCGACCCTGACCGGGTAAGAGACGCACATGGGCAACCGTCACTGGCCGGCGCGCCGGGCCAGAAAGTGAAACGCCGGGCACCGTCACCCCGCGGGTGGGGCCCGAGGAGCTGGATCCCGCTCCTCGCCGGGCTGATCACGGCCATCGTGTTAGGTTCACTGGCCAGCCGGGCCTTCTACGGCGACCGACCCGCCCGCGTGCGTCAGCTGGGCGGCGCGACGATGGGAACGACGTGGAGTCTCAAGCTCTCGCTTCCCGAGGGAGCGCCGGAAGCCTGGGTACGCGCGATCGCCGACACGGTGCAGGCACGCCTCGATCGGGTCGAGCGTCTCATGTCCACCTGGGACTCTACGACGCAGCTGTCCCGGTTCAACCGCTCCTCCGATACGACGGCCATCCGTCTATCCCTCGAGACCATGGAAGTGCTGTCCATCTCGGCAGATATCGGCAGGGCGTCCGGTGGGGCCCTGGATGTGACCGTCGGCCCTCTGGTCGTCGCGTGGGGGTTCGGACCGGGTGCGGGCGACCGGACGCCGGAGCCGCCGGGACAAGCGCTGCTCGACAGCCTGCGCGGCCGGGTCGGGCTGGATCGGATCCGAATCGATTCCGAACACTCCACGGCAGCGAAGACGGTGCCGGACGTGGAGGTAGACCTGTCGGCCGTCGCGAAGGGGTACGCCGTGGATCAGGCGGCGAGCGGCGTCGCCGCACTCGGGGTACCCGACTTCGCGCTCGAAGTGGGAGGCGAAGTACGAGCCAGCGGCAGGAGGCCGGATGGTACCGGCTGGACCGTGGCGGTGGAAGCTCCCGTGCCGGACATGCGCAGTGTGTACCGTGTCCTGCAGCTGCGGGATGAGGCGGTGGCCACGTCGGGCGATTACCGGGACTTCTACGAGATCGGGGGCGTGCGGTACGCCCACATCATTGATCCTCGGACGGGCCGGCCGGTGCGCTGGAAGGGGTTCTCGGTCACCGTCGTGCACCGGGAGGCCGCCCGGGCGGACGCGTGGGCCACGGCTCTCGCCGTGTTGGGGCCCGATGAAGGTCTCTCTCTGGCGGAACGTGAGGGACTGGCGGTCCTGTTCGTGCTCCAGACGGACGGACGGCTCGAGGCCCGGGCCACCGCCCCGATGGAGGCCCGGCTCACGGGCCCGGGTGGCGGCTAGTGCTGATCCTGTCGCGTAAGTGCCAGTCCTACGCTCCGCACTCCCACGGCGGCGGCGAGCGGGACGAGCGCCAGAGGCACCTCCTGAGCCCAGAACGGGACCCCGGCCAGGAACACGGCCGCGGACGCCGCGCAGGCCCACAGATAGAGTCGCAGCCGCGGACCGAGGCGGATGCTTCGCGCCACGGCCCAGGCGACCACCAGATGCGTCGGGAGGGCCCACAGGATGTGGGTGTTCCGCTTCGTGACCGGGTGGAGCGAAACGAACCACATGAACACCAGGAACAGCCCGGCGATGCCCAGGAGACCGTACAGGGGAATGTCCAGCCACGGCCGCGCCCCGCGTTCTGATCGCACGTCGACGAATGTGATGGAAACCACCAGCGCCAGGACGGCCCCAAACAGCAGCTCCGGCCAGTCCGGCGCGGGATCGAGCCCCGAGCGCTCCGGCGTCCACCCGATCGAGTCGGTGGACGCAACCAGGGGCCGATCTCCGTCCGGTCCCCGCAGACGGGTGTCGGCCATCCAGGACGCCAGGTGGTCCGGAAGGAACATCGCGTCACGCGCCGTGGCAGACCGGTCCGCCGGCACTCCCTGACCGAAGTCCATGCCCAGGTGCAGCAGGGGTCTTTCCACGAGGTACGGGTCCAGAAGCTGCCGCATCGTGCGGCCCGGGCTCAACGGCTCGGTGCCCGGTTCCACCCCCAGGATCCGCTCGAACAGGTCCCGGATGCGGGTGGCGCAGTTGTCGTAATAGAAGTCGTACCGGTAGGTGGCGTTCTCGGGGAGCGCGTTCCACTCCAGGAATCGAAAGATGGCCTCCCGCTGCCGCGCATCCAGATCCAGCCACTGCTCGATCAGCGGCCGATTCTCCCGGCTCGGATAGTACGCGACCATGCGGTCGTAGTCTCCCTTCGCGAGTCGGTAGTCGAGGGCTCCATACAGGAATTTCGCACTGAAGGCCAGCGGATTCCCGAACTCGAAGGTTCCGAAGTTGTACGTGTTGTCGATGCCCCGCTCCGGATCGACCACGCGGACCGCGTTGTGGCCGAACAGCGAATAGACCCGCTGGCCCGGGAGAATGGTGATCAGGGAGACACGCGCCGCGTCGGACAGGAAGCGAGGTCCGTCGGCTCCGCCCGGGGTGTCCTGAGCCCGCGCCGCCGTTCCGAGGGCGAGAACCATGGCTGCCAGGAAAACCGACCGTAAAGCGGCGGTCGGTCTCCGGTCGCGGCGCAGGCTCACGCGACGGGATCCGGCCGATGCGCGAGCCACCAGGCGCGCGCCGTCTCGGCCGGCCACGGAAAGGTACGCTGGAGCTGTTCGAGATCGGCGTCCAGCTCGTCCGCCGATCCGATGCGCGTCTGCGGGTCCTTCTCCAGGCAGCGCAGAATCACCCGATCCAGTTCCGGCGGAAGCTCCAGCTCGATCCGCTCGGATGGCGGGACGGGCTCATCTCGGATGTGAGACGCGAGCATCTCCATGGCACCCGCGGCCTTGAACACCGTCTGGCCCGTCAGCAGCCAGTACGCCACGCAGCCCACCGAATAGATGTCCGCCGCCGGCCCCAGCTGGTCGACTTTTCCCGCCGCCGCCTCCGGTGATCCGAACGCTGGGGTACCGGCGAACGTGCCGATCTGTGTAAGCATCGCAGACTGCGGGCGGGCCACCTCCTTCACGAGCCCGAAGTCGAGCACTTTGACCTGGTCGACGTCCCGTCCCTGGCGGCACAGGAAGACGTTGGCCGGCTTGATATCCCGGTGGATGAGGCCCGCGTCGTGCGCCTCGGCGAGAGAGTGGCACATGTGCCGCAGGACGTGGACGGCACGCGCCGCTGGCATGGGGCCGTACGATTTGATGAAGTGATCCAGGTCGATCCCGTCCAGCAGCTCCATCACGTAGTAGAAGGCCCGGTCCGGCGTGATGCCGTAGTCGTAGACCTGAATCGTATGAGGCGATCGGAGACGCGCCGTCGCCTGCACCTCACGCTGGAAGCGCTCCAGGTAGTATTCTGCGTCGGACGTGCTCGTGCCCTCGGTCCGGTCGCTTCGGATGAGCTTGATCGCTGCCGGACGGGCGAGCATCTGATGGCGGGCCCGCCATACCTCTCCCATGCCTCCCTTGCCGAGCCGCTCGGTAAGCTCGTAGGAGCCCACCCTGCGCGCGCGTGACAGGGCGCGCGACAGTCCGTATACGCGGCGCGCGGACACGTACGCCAGTGCACTGGCCGCGAGGGCCGACAGCACGAGACCCGGAAGGAGCTCCCGACCGCGGCTCCACAGGGCTTCCGCGGCGGCTGGACCCAGGTTCCCGGCCGCCGCCGCTCCTCCGACCGCGAACCAGATGAGAATGAATGCCGTGGAGAGGCCTGCGCCGAGCAGGTGCTCCCGGGGGCGCAGGGGGACGACGTTGGCGAAGAACACGACCCACAGCGTGGTGCGCGGGACGCCGAGGAGGAAGTCCGCTCCCGAGCCCAGCGTGTGCCAGTACAGGAACTCGGTCGCCAGCACGGCTCCGACGGCGACCTCGAACAGGAGCGCCAGGCCCGGGAACCAGCGGGACGGCAGATCGCGGAGCAGAGTGACGAGGGCCACGGTGCCGCCGAGCGCGACGAGCGCGAGTCGGGCCCGGATGTCGATCCCGACGTGTTCCTGGTGCTCTGCGGGCAGCAGGAGATACGCGGCGAGGACGACGATACCGAGACCGGCCAGCACGCTCGCGATCCAGCCGAGCCTGCGGTAGCTGTCCCGCTGCACCTCGGCCATCAGGCCGCGAAACCCGCTGCGCCCGGGATGATCCTCGCTCGGGTCGGTGACCTTTCGCGCGATCGTCCTCCTGGTCTCGTGTCCCGACACGTGGACCTCCTCCGGCCAGTGGCTGCCCCGTCGCATCTGGAGGGACGAGACCATAAACTACCGCTGAAACCGCAATCCTCACCACCTCTCCGGAGCTCGCGTTGCGCTCGATCGACCGCGTCGAACCGAGACCCCGAGGTCGTCGGGCGACGTTCGCCGGCGCGACGGCCTTTGTACTGCTGACGGCTGCCCCGGCCGCGGGGCAGGACTCCCAGTGGTGGACCAACCAGTACGGCAACCGGGCCCGGCTGCTGGGCGGCGCCGTGATCGGGAGCTCGCGCGACCTGAGCTCCGTGTACTACAACCCCGGAGGTTTGGCGATCGTCGATCAGCCGGAGGCTCTGCTGACCGGTTACGTGTTCGAGCTCGACAACATCAAGTACGAGGACTTCCTGTTCGAGGGCACCGATCTGTCCAGCACACGGTTCGACGCGGTGGCCGGACTGATCGCCGGTGAGATCCCGTTCAGCTTCCTGGGCTCCAGCCGGCTGGCCTATTCGTACCTGACGCGTCACAACCTGGAGTACCGCTTCACCAAGGGCGCCACGGTAGACGGGGACAGCCTGGCCGGGTTCGAGGGACAGGGGTCGGTCTCGGCCTCCCTCAACTACGAGACCCGGCTGCGCGAGTACTGGGGTGGCCTCACCTGGGCCGCCCCCGTGCTCGAAGGATTCGGCCTAGGGGTCAGCCTGTTCGTGGCCAACCGAAGCCAGAGATTGAGCTACGGCAACAGCCTTACCGGCACGGGCGACACCGCGGGGGTGAGCTCCATCCACTCCGGAAGAGCCTACAACTACTATGACTGGCGGCTTCTCACCAAGATCGGCATCAGCACGTCATTCCCGCACTGGAACCTCGGACTGACCGTGACGATGCCGAGTCTCCACATGTTCGGGAGCGGTGACCTGGGGTACGAGACGGTAGGGGTCGGACCCGAGCTCGAGACCGTGACGGTCTCGTTCCAGGACGACCTGTCCTCCGGGTACGCCTCATCCTGGGCGATCGGAGCGGGTGGCGAATACAGGGGCGAGAGCTGGAAGGGCAACATCGCCGTGGAGTGGTTCAACCAGGTGGACGTCACCATTCTCGACGCCCAGCCGGTTCAATCCCAGACCGACTCGAGCTTCGTGGTCGACCCCGACGTCACCAACACGATGAAGGGGTTGGTCAACGTGGCCCTGGGGCTCGAGCGGACGTTCAACGACAAGGTCAGCGGATATGCTACGTTTTACTCGGATCTCACCGGTTCCGAGGTCGGCGATCAGGCCATCACGACGACCACGCCATGGAACCTGTGGACGGTCGGGGCCGGGGCCATCTTCTCGATCGGCCGCTCCGAGTTCACCACCGGCCTCACCTACAAGTTCGGTGGTCGAGAAGACCTGCGAAGCTTCGACCTGATTCCGGACGACGATCGGGACGAGGAGTTCCTGTCGGATTCCACCAGCGGCCGGTTCTGGCGCCTGACACTCGTGCTCGGGTTCAAGCTCGAATTCGCGCCCGACCTCTAGACGCGAGGCTTTGTCTCAAATGTTCCAGCGAATCCTCGTCCCGGTCGATCTGTCCGATCGAAACCGCCGTGCCGTGGAGGTAGCCGGCCGCCTGGCGGGCCCGGACGGCGAAATGACCCTGCTCCACGTGATCGAGACGCTCGATCTTCCGTTCGAGGAGCTGGAGGATTTCTATCAGCGTCTTCACGACCGGGCAGCCGGAGAGCTCGACGAGCTGACCGAACCCGTGGCCCGGAGCGGCGTCGCGGTGATACAGCGCATCGAGTACGGCAACCGGCTTCGGCACATCCTCGGCAACGCGGAGGAGCTTTCGACGGAGCTGATCGTGATGAGCTCGAGGCGCGTGGACTCCGAGACTCCGGCCTCCGGATTCGCCAGCCTCAGCCACCAGGTCGCGATCCTGGCCCGCGTCCCCGTGCTGCTGATAAAATAGCCTCTCAACTTCCAATCACAAAGAACGTTACGACGGTTTCCGCTCCCTCAAACGCCCGATGTGGTCCTCCGTCGATACTCCCTGCAGGTTTCTCCAAGCTTTGCTGCCTGTCCGGGCGCACAGCTCCCCGCCCCATCGCGTAGAATCCACTTCATGTTAACGATCTAAACAATTATCAGATAGTTCATTACATCGTCAGCACGCGACGCGAGACGAATCCTCACACTCCGCGCATGATTCTGGCCCTTCACCGGACCGATGGCGGCGCGTCCATGGTGTGCGCCGGCCCCATCGTTACCCAGGAGCGTCAGATGATTGAACGGATGCACTCCAAATGGACCAGCTTGCGACGCAGCGTGCGGGAAGAGCGGGGAGCGGCGCTCATCGTCGTCGCCAGCGGGATGCTCGCCCTGACTTCGGCCGTCGCGCTCGCGGTGGATGTGGGGCTGCTCACGACGGCCCGCCTTGAAGCGCAGCGGGCGGCGGACTCCGCCGCGCTCGCCGGGGCAGGAGCGTTCGTCGGGTCTCCGGGGAACGAGGAGCTGGCGAGGTTTTTGGCCACGGAATACGCAAAGAAGAACAAGGTTCGGGGCTCGGCCGTAGTGCTGGAGAAGGATGACATCGAGGTGGACACGGAGGCCCTAACCGTGAAGGTCACCGTCTGGCTCATCCGGGACCGTGGCACGGCCGTACCGACCGTGTTTGCCCGGGTCTTCGGGATCGACCTGGTGGACGTCGCGGCCACCGCGACGGCCGAGGCTACGGCGGCCGGCGGCATACCGTGCCTGCTCCCGGTGGCAGTCCCCGATCGGTGGTACGAGAATGGCGGCGCGGAGAACGACCCGGCGGACTTCGATGCTGAGATGGGCGACTACTACATTCCATGGGCCAACCCGGAATCGGATGAGCTGGTGATCAACGAGGGGTTCACCGGATACTCGGAAGCCGACCTCGGCCACCAGATCGCCCTCAAGTCTAACGACGGAGAGGGATCGATGAACTCCAGCTGGTATTATCCGTGGCGGCCTCCCCTACAGTACGGCGCCGAGGACTACCGGGAGAACATCAAGGGCTGCGTGGATCCGTCCATCTCCTTCCACATAGGGATCGAGGTGGACAGCGAGCCCGGGAACATGGCCGGCCCCACGATGCAGGGCTTCAAGGAACTGATCAACCTGGATCCGTCGGCGAGCTGGAACGGTCTGCAGAACTGCATCGTGGACGCGGGGCTCGAGTTCAGCACCGAGGCCGCCAGTTGCCGGCGCGAATACTCGCCGCGCATCCGTGCGGTGCCTCTGTTCGATCCGACGGAAGAGCCCGAGCTCGGCTCGAAGCCGTTCAAGTTCACCAACTTCGCGGGCCTGTTCATCGAGAAAATCGAAGGTAAGACGGTATACGCCCGGTGGATCGGGTACACGGGTGTGAAGCCGGGCAACCCCGATGACGGCACCACAGCCGGGCCGTTGTTCAAGGCGCTGCGGCTCATCGACTGAGCTCCGTCGGCTGCGCGCCGCAGCCCGTTCCCGGCAGGATCACCGGCCGTCCCGAGTCGTAGCGGGGCGGCCGGTTCTCATTTATCGCCTGTCACTTCGGGCACTCCTCGCACGTTATCGGGTAAGCGGACCGGGTATGGCTCGCCAGCGCCGGACTCCCGGGGAGTCGGCCTTCGACGAGCCGACCGACCCGGAGCGAGCGTTCCGAATGAGGCCCGAGGACTTTCAGGCCGTGTACCGGGAGCTGTACCCCTCTCTGATACGGTACGTGCACCGGTTCACGGGGGACGCCGACGCCTCGGCGGACGTCGTCCAGGACGCCTTCCTGAGGCTCCTGGAGCACGATTTGCCGCGCGACGAGGCACGGCCCTGGATCTTCGTGGTGGCGACGAATCTGGCGCGCGACGGGGTTCGCACGCGCGATCGGAGGCGACGGCTGCTGGCGGCGGGAGGAGAGCAACCGATGCCCGTGGGCTCGCCGCACGAGGACCTGGAGAGGGCGGAGAGGATCGAACAGGTCCGGCGAGCCCTCGCGACCCTGTCGGACCGTGACCGACAGATGCTGCTGATGCGGGAAGAGGGGTTTCGCTACAGGGAGATCGCCGGGGCGGTGGGGGTGCGGCCCACGTCGGTCGGCGCGCTCGTGGCACGTGCGCTCAAGAGGTTCAGCGAGGCCTACGTGGCCCCGGGAGAACAGAATGCCCCACCCGAATGACGGAGACCTGCAAGCCTGGATCGACGGCGAGCTCGATGGCGAACCGGAGGCCGCGGCGAGGATACGCCGACATCTGGAGTCCTGCGCCGAGTGCCTGACCCGGATCGGTGACCTGCGGCGTGAGTCCGAGTGGTTCTCACGGGCCATCCTGGCTCTCGATGACGGGGTGGCGACGCCGGCGGATCCGGGTCCGATCCCTCTGGCTGCCGTCCGCCGCTCCGAACGGCGGTGGTGGCGCCGGAGTGGGGGAGTCCTCGCCAGGGCGGCGGGCCTGATCCTCGTGGTGGCGGGAGCGGCAGCGGCGATCGTCCCTGGATCCCCGGTTCGCACGTGGCTCGGGGCCTTGATGGCGGACGCACCGGTGCCCGCGTCGGTGGTGGACGAAGCGGCGCCGCGAGCCGGCGATCCAGCAGGTGCTCCGACGGTCGGCCCGGCCGTGGTCGGGGTGGCACCGGAAGACGGTCGGGTGGAAGTGAGCCTGCGGAATTTCGGCCGGGACAGTAATGTACATGTGAGGCTCACGGAAGCGGGGCGTGCCACGGTGCGCGTCGAAGAGGCGGGCGAAGGTCCGCGCTTCGTAACGGCGCCTGGACGCCTGGAGGTGATCGGCACGGTCGGGGAGATCTGGGTGGATCTGCCGCGATCGGCGCGCGAGGCCGCTGTCACGGTGGACGGCGAAACCGCGGTCCGGGTCATGGAGGGGCAGATCCGGATTCTCCGCCCCGTGCTGGACTCTCTGCGGGAGGATGTGGTCTTTCGGATCGGGGATTGACGATCCGGAAGAAGTCGAGGGTGTATCATGGTGGGCCTTCTCGCGCTCGCAACAGGCGTACTGATCCTGCAGTCGGTGCAGCAAGGGTCAGTCGAGGGCCACGTCCGAACGGCTGAGGGAGACGGGCCCCTCGCCGGCGCGGTCGTGAGACTGGTCGACCTCGACCGGCTCACCCTGACCGATGAGAGCGGACGGTACACCCTCACGGACGTTCCGGCAGGCGAGAGACGGATTCACGCCTCCGTCATCGGCTATTCCTCTCTCGAGATCGTCCTTACCGTGCCCGACGGAGGCCACGTCTCCGTCGACTTCCTGCTCACTCTTCGTCCGGTGGAGCTTCCACCCGTGAAGGCGGAAGCCGTCGCGGATCCAGGGCGGGATCCTCCAGGGCAAAGGCCGGACCTCGTTCCCGCGACTTCCGCCGCCGTCGTGCGGGTGCTGGACGCGTCCCCCGGAATGTCGGAGACCGGCATCGCCGCGACGGTTATGGCTCTGATGTCCTCGAGTCCCCCCAGCCCCGACAACATTCTGTTCGTTCGCGGGTCCGGCACGGCTCTTGACCTGGTGCTGCTCGACGGAGCCCCGGTGCACGCGCCGTTCCACATCGGAGGACTGCTGGATCCCGGCCTGCCTCCGGCGGTCGTGAGCGCGACCCGCTGGCACGGCGGGGCTCCGGCCCGCTTCGACGGCGGGCTGTCCGAGGTATTGAGCCTCGAGACCCGCGGCAGCGCCACAGGCCCGGCAACGGCCTCCGCGTTCGTGGATCTGGTCTCGGCCGGCGCGATGTTCGGAACCGGCGGCGGCCCGGCCCGTGCGCTGGTCTCGATGCGAGGCCTGCACGGCGGCGGCACCGGGGCCTTCGTGGACGGAGCGTTTCCGCAACGCTACGCCGACGCGCTCGTCCGACTCGAGCTGGGAGTCACCGAAGGCGACACGCTCATGGTGACCGGATTCTGGAATCGCGAGAGCGTCGTGCTCGCCAACCGGTCACAGGAGCAGGACTTGCCCCGCTGGGGCAATACGGCAGGCTCGATCCGCTACCGGAGCAGACTCTCGATCGGCCGCTTCGAGACCGGCGTAGCCTCGGGGGAGTTCCAGAACCGGCTTCCGATCGGAGCAACCGACCCGATCGTCGCATCCGGGACCACCCGGCGAACGCGCGTCACCCTGGACGTGCTGACCTACCCCCACCAGGTGCAATACGGGTTCGGCATCCATCTGGATCGCCTGGGTCTCGAAACGGCGGTCGCAGACCCGCGACCGGCCGGCGACGCAGTGTCGCTCCTTCAGACGAACTCGGCTGTGGCTCTGGCCGGTTATTTCGACGCGGGTGTCCGCGTGGCGCGAGGTCTCCGGTTGTCGGCGGGCGTCCGAGGCAATCTGTATTCCCGCACTCTGGGACAGGCCCTGTCGCCGCGAGCGCGCCTGGAGTGGAACGCCAGTTCCGCCCTGCTGTTCACGATCTCGGCTGGACGGTACCACCAGCTGGTGGTAACACCGAAGTCGGCCGAGTCGGCAGAGGCGGCGTTCCTCGCCTCCACGGAGGCGCAGCCGCTGAGCGTGTTCACCACCATCGCATCCGCCGCCGCTTCCCACCTGGTCGTG
>JBDGXC010000005.1:0-110323 GCA_039584815.1 Gemmatimonadota bacterium | reverse complement strand
CGGTGAATCGCCGAGGAGCGTGTGGGCTCCAGCGTCGGGGACGGGAGATCGTACATGAGTCAGGCCTCCATCGGAGGCGAGGCGGGGTACCGTCAATGTCCGTGTCGGCGTCCCCGCTGGCAAGGAGGGCGGCTCGTGCGCGAGCGGCCGGGAGGCGACGGACGCTGGATCGTGGACCCGTCGCCGCGGCCTCGCCTACGGCCAGGTGACGACTCCCGTCACCGGATCGTAGCCGTTGGGGAGACCCAGGTCGCGCAGTACCTCCTGAAACCGCGGATCAGCGCGTAGCGGTCCGAACTCGGGCCGCACGCTCATCTCCTCGAAGTCCGCCTCGCCCGACCGCCACTTCCGGAGCACGCGCTGGAGGACGTGCTCCTCTCCGCCGAAGCGGAGCCACAGGCTCGCCTCCACCGTGTAGCCGTCCGCGTCGAGCTGTTCGAGCAGGCCGAGGGCCTCCGCCGTCCGGTCGGCTTCGTATCGCGCCGTCGCCAGGACCCGCCACGCCTGCGGATCCGGGTGTCCGACGGCCCGCGCCCAGCGCTCGGCGTAGGCACCCGCCGTGGCCGAATCGAGACCGATCTCCGGCGCGTAGTTCACCAGATCCTCGAACACGTCGGGCAGGTCGCTCGCGGCGGCGTTCCTCTCGAGGACTTGCCGGGCTTCGTCCCACCGGCCGGCGACGGCGAGCGTCACCCCGTACCGGGTCTGCATGAACGGGGTCAGGGGGTCGAGCTCCGACGCGATGCGCATCTGGACGAGGCCGTCCTCGACCCGGCCCAGATCCCGCAGCGTTCCGCCGAGCCACTGGCGCGCCGTGGCGTAGGACGGCCGGAGTTCCACGGCGCGGCGCAGACCGATCAGCGCGAGCTCCGTGTCGCGGTCGAACTCGAGGGCGAGAACGGCGGCGGACGCCCAGCCCTCCGCGAGCTCCGGGTCCAGGGCTAGCGATCGCAGGGCGGCCTGCCGCGCCTCGGGAACGAGCGGCAGCGCTGTCGTGTCTCGGTACGCCAGCGCATCGATGGCGTCGGCAAGCCCGCTCCACCCGAGGGCGAACTCCGGGTCCAGCTCCACCGCCCGCCGGAAGTGTTCGATGGCCTCCCCGAGCTGCGGAAGGCGTCGTGTACGCCACTTCTCACGACCGGCGAGATACTGGTCGTACGCTTCCACGTTCCGGGTACCGCCGCGCACCAGCTGCTCGTCACCTGAGGGGCGCAGGCGCGGGATCAGGGCCCGCACGACCGATCCGGCAATCTCGTCCTGCACCGCGAACACGTCGCGCAGCTCGCGATCGTACTCGCCCGACCACAACTGGAAGCCGCGCTCCGCGTCCACGAGCTGCACCGTGATGCGGACGCGATCTCCCGCCCGGCGCACGCTGCCCTCCAGAATGGTCTCCACGCCCAGGGAGTCGGCGATCGTCCGGACGTCGGCAGCGGTTCCCTTGAACCCGAACGAGGACGTGCGGGCGGCCACCCGCAGGTCTTCGACTCCCGCCAGCCCGTTCAGCAGCTCTTCCGACAGACCGTCAGTGAACGTCTCGCCTCCCGGCTCCTCGCTCAGGTTGGCGAACGGAAGAACGGCGATCGAGTCGTACGGACCGGTCCCCCGGATCCGACCCGTCGCCAGCCACCAGGCGGTCGCCCCGATCAGCGCCACGCCGACGAGGGCGGCGATCCCGGCAGGCCAGCGTCTGGCGCGCGACGCGAAAGCGATCGCAGCCAGCTCCTCCGGTCCGGCGGCCTCCGTGCGCCGCATCCCCGTCGGCGTGCGTTCGTAGTTCCACGCCAGGACGATGGCGGCCGGGAAGCCGATGACCACCACCAGGGCGACGGCGGTCACGATCCACGGCGGGAGGCGGAGGGCAGGAACGAAGATGTCCGCCGCCTCGGCCACCACGAACCCGACGGTCCCGTACAGGGCGGCCGCTCGGAACACGCCGCGGCGCTTGAGCTCGGCGAAAAACCGACGGTAGGGCGAGGTGTCGGACATGAAGTGGAAGATCGCGGGGGATGGGCGCCGGCGCCAACGCACGGCGTCAGGGCGAAGTGCGCTCCACAACCGTCCGCGCGGTCTCCAGCAGGGCCCCGTTATGACTCACCGGGTACCCCAGGTAGAGAGTGTTGGACGCGACCAAGTTGTGGAACTCAGGTACCATTCGGCCCGGCTCAGGCTAGCGATGCCGACGCCCCATTCGGCCAGTGCGGCGCGCAGCGTGTCGTGCCGGATCCGCGGCATGCCAGCGCCGGAGCCTACTGCTGGAGCGGCGTCTCGTGATACGAGGCCGACATCCAGTGATCCCCATGCCGCACGTACACGGCGCTCACCGCCACGTTCTCGGGCAGCGTCTCGCCGTCGCACGTGCCCTTCTGCATGGCCGTGTACGTGAGGATCGCCGTGTCCTCCGACACCTTGTGTGCCTTCCAGTCAGAGAACTGCACGTCCTCGAGCGCGCAGCCGTGATCGGAGACCATCGCCACGATCGCATCCTTCCCCGATATCGTGCCCCACGGGCCGACGTTGATCGACGCCTTGACGATGCTCTTCTCGAACGGGGCCGTGTCGTTCGACGCCCAACCGTGCCACAGGGTGCGCTCGACGTGCTCGAGCGAGTGCGTGAGCTCGTCCTGGTCGTCCTGCGCTCGAACGGGCTCGGGAGCGAGCATGGCGGCACCGAGGGATAGGGCGGCGAAAATCAGGAACGAACGTGTGTGCATGCTTCCTCCTGGACGGGACCGGTCGAATCGATAGGGGCCACTGCCAGGAAAACCACACGCCGCGGGTCGTGTCAAGGTCGCCGCCGGGACAACGCGGAGGGTTCGATTCCCGGCCGCTTCAGAACGGCGTCCCCAGTCCCCCCGGATCCTGGACCGTCTCCGGCTCCACGAACACGCGCGTTACCCGTGGGTCCTCCGACCGGATCTTCTTCTCGATCCGCTCCACCGCTCTGGCCGCTTCCTGCACGCCATACGCGGGCCTGAACTTGAGTCCCAGGGTAAGGAAGATCTCGTCGGGCCCGAGATGTACACCGAGCGAGCGCACGACTCTCTCGACCGCTTCGTCCTCGACGCAGATGCGCCGGATTTTCAGTCCCAGCTCGTCTGTGATCGCCTCGCCCACCAGGAGAGCCCGGGTCTCCACGGCCAGGAATACCGCCACGGCCGCCAGGATCAGCCCGATCACGATCGAGGCGACAGAATCGAGAACAGGCAGGTCGAGCGCTCGAGACAGGACCACGCCGAGGAACGCCACACTCACGCCGACGAGCGCCGCCGTGTCCTCGGCGACGGGCACGAACACCCGCGGATCCTTGCTGTCGCGGACCCTCTGCCACAGGCTCCGTCCTGTCCCCTTTCCCTGCAGCTGGCGCAAGGCCACCCGAAGCGCGAAAGCCTCCACGGCGAATGCGATGCCGAGGACCGCGTAGTTCCATCCGGGGTTCTGCGGCATCTCGGGGTGACCCAGGTGGCTGATTCCCTCGTATACGCTGATCCCGCCGCCGAGCCCGAACAGGATCATCGCGACGATGAGGCTCCAGAAGTAGATCTCCCGCGCGTACCCGAACGGGTGACGCGCGTCGGCCGGCTTGTGGCTGCGGTAGTTGCCCAGCAGGAGCAGGGCCTGGTTGCCGGTGTCGGCCACCGAGTGGATCCCCTCGGACAGCATCGCGGTGCTTCCGGTGATCGCCGACGCCCCGAACTTCGTCACGGCGATCACCGCGTTCGCGATCATCGCGGCGATCACGGCACGGGTGCTGCCAGCGGTCATGCGGGGTCTCCTCGTGGTGGCTCGCAGGTTTCGCCGGCGGGGGGTGGCCCATCCGGGTCCCGCACCGTAGGGGATGAGGGCGGCTGCGGCGAGCGCCTCGGCCCCCTGCAAAGGACATGGCGCCCAAGATCGCCGTGTCACGAAACGGCGGCAACCGCCACGCCGCGATTTACCGGCATTCAGTTTCCGACTATCCTGTACTGGTCTGCTATGGCGCGATCCGGCGCTCGGAGAGGCACCCGGATCGATTCCCGACGGAAGGGGGCAGCGGTTGCAGGAGATGCCGACCATCCGGGTGACGGTCAACGGCACCGCGTACGAGCGGTCCGTCGAGCCCCGCCTCCTCCTCAGCGACTTCCTGCGGCACGAGCTCCACCTCACGGGGACGCACGTCGGGTGCGAGCACGGTGTGTGCGGCGCGTGCACCGTGCTGGTCGGCGGTGAGTCCGTCCGCTCCTGTCTGATGTTCGCGGTCCAGGCGGACGGGGCCGAGATCACTACGGTCGAGGGACTCGCGTCGCCCAGCGACGGCACCGGGATTCCGCATCCGGAGGACGCCGACCTCCATCCGATCCAGGCGGCGTTCCGGGAGGCACACGGCCTCCAGTGCGGCTTCTGTACGCCGGGTATCCTGCTGACCCTGGTGCCTTTCCTGCGCGACCATCCGACGCCCGACGAGCGCCAGATCCGGGAGGTTCTGTCCGGCAACCTGTGCCGGTGCACCGGATACCAGAACGTGGTGAAGGCCGCGCAGCTGGCAGCGGAGCGCATGGCCCCGTGAGCCTGCACACGGTGGCGCCGTCGGGGACGGAAGCGCCGGGGCGCCCGAGCCAGATGGGCGCCACGCCGCGGCGCAACGAGGATCGGCGGCTCCTCACGGGCGAAGCCCTGTTCGTGGACGATGTTCATCTGGACGGTATGTTGCACGCCGCGTTCGTGCGCAGCGACTACGCGCACGGGGTCCTGCGCGGCGTGGACCTGACGGCGGCCCTGGAACACCCGGGCGTCGTGGCCGCGTACGCGGCGGTAGACCTGGGCGACTACTGGGAGCCGGGGCCACTGCTGGTCTCGCCTCCCCCGATCGAGCGACTGGAGTTCCACGCCGCCACCCAGGTGCCGCTGGTCCGCGACAAGGTTCGCCACGTGGGCGAGCCGATCGCGGTGGTGGTGGCCCGCAGCCCGTACGAGGCGGAGGACGCCGCGGCCCTCGTGCGCGTAACCATCGATCCGCTGCCGGCGGTGGCCGACGTCCAGGCGGGGCTCGAGCCCGGTGCCCCGCGGATCCACGAGGGGCTCGAGTCCAACCTCGCGGCGCACGTGGTCCAGGAGAAGGGCGCGTGGGAGGCGGCCCGCGCACGGGCGCACCGGGTCATCCGGCGGCGTTACTGGTTCGATCGCGGCGCGTCGGCCCCGATGGAGAACCGGGGCGTGGTGGCAAACTGGGACGCCCGCAGCCGCGAGCTCACGGTGTGGGACACCACGCAGGCGCCGATCCCGATCCGCAACGGGCTCGCGGCCATGCTCGGCCTTCCGCAGTCGGAGGTTCGGGTCATCGCGCCGTTCATCGGGGGCGGCTTCGGCCCCAAGATCATGATGTTCTACCCCGAGGAGGTGCTCCTTCCGTGGATCTCGATGCGGCTCGGCCGGCCGGTCAAGTGGATCGAAGACCGGCAGGAGAGCTTCTTCGCGACCACGCAGGAGCGCGGACAGCTGCACGAGGCGGAGCTGGCGGTGGACGAGGAGGGCCGGATCCTGGGTGTGCGCGACGTGTTCCTGTGCGACACGGGCGCCTACAACCCGTACGGCCTCACGGTTCCGATCAACACGCAGTGCACGCTGCTCGGCCCGTACCGTGTCCCCGACTACTACAGCGAGTTCCGCATGGTCTTCACGAACAAGCCCATCGTTACGCCGGTGCGCGGGGCCGGCCGGCAGCACGGGGTGTTCGTGATGGAGCGCCTGCTCGATCGGGCGGCCGACGAGCTCGGGATCGACCGGGTGGAGATCCGGCGTCGCAACTACCTCACGCCGGACGAGTTCCCGCACGACCACCAGATCATCTACCAGGACTTCGCGCCCCTCGTGTACGACAGCGGAAACTACGCCGAGGCGCTGGACCGGGCCGTCGAGATGATCGGCTACGACGGTTTCGATGCCGGGGAGCGGGCCACCGCCCATGCCGCGGGCCGGCGCGTGGGGATCGGAGTCGTCTCCTACGTCGAGGGCACCGGCGTGGGACCCTACGAGGGGGCCCGGGTGGGCATCGAGCCGGGCGGCCGGATCAACCTGGTGACGGGCGTCGGCACCCAGGGACAGGGGCACTTCACCTCGTTCGCCCAACTGGTGGCGGAGCAGCTGGGAGTCGGGGCGGAAGACGTGGAGGTCGTCACCGGGGACACGGGCCGTTTCGCCTGGGGCACCGGGACGTTCGCAAGCCGCGGCGCCGTGGTGGCCGGCAACGCGTGCCACGCAGCCGCCGTCGCGGTGCGCGGGAAGGTCCTCACCTTGGCCGCTGCCGTCCTGGGCGCGGCGGAGGAGGACCTCGAGATCGCCGACGGAGAGGTCCGGACGCTCGGCAGCGGCGCCTCGATCACACTGGGCGAGCTGGCCGCGCGCGCCAACCCGCTGCGAGGGGCCGTGACGCCGGGCACCGAGCCGGGGCTCGAGGCCACGGCCTACTTCGGCCCGGAACGAGGCGTCACGGCGAGCGGCGTGCACGCTATGGTGCTCGAGGTGGACCCGGAGACCGCGCAGCTCGAGATCCTGCGCTACGTCGTGGTGCACGACTGCGGTCGCGTGATCAATCCGATGATCGTGGAGGGGCAGATCCACGGCGGTGTGGCGCACGGGATCGGGAACGCGTTTTACGAGCAGCTCGTGTTCGACGAAGGCGCGCAGCTCCTGAACGCCTCGTTCATGGACTACCTGCTGCCGACGGCCACCGACGTGCCGACCATCGAGACCGCGCACGTCGAGACCCCCTCTCCCCTGAACCCGCTCGGGGTGAAGGGCGTGGGCGAGGCCGGGGCCATTCCGGTCGGTGCCCTGTTCGCGCAGGCTCTCGAGGACGCGCTCGGCATCGACGGGTTCGAGGTGCTGGAGATGCCGCTCAGCCCGAACCGCCTGTTCGAGCTCATCCACGACGCCCGGAAGAGAGGCGAGCCATGCTGATCGAGTCCGAGTTCTCATTCGACGCGCCGCCTGAAGTCGTGTACGACGGGTTGCAGAATCCGGACGTCCTGGCCGACGCCCTGCCGGGCTCCGGGGGGCTCGAGGTGACCGGTGAGGACCGGTACGAGGGAGAGATGGACGTGAGCGTCGGGCCGGTGACCGCAGCCCGGTTCACCGTCGTGGTCGAGGTCAAGGACAAGGTGCGGCCCGAGCGCTTCGACATGCACGTGGACGGCCGCGGAACCGCCGGCTTTGTCACGGGCATCGCCCGGATCGCGTTGGAGGAGCGGAACGAAGGCACGCTCATGAAGTATCGGGCCGACCTGCAGGTGGGCGGCCGGATCGCCGGCGTCGGGCAGCGCCTGCTCGACTCGGTCGGCAGGGCGATGAGCCGCCAGGGCCTCGAGGCCGTGAACCAGTCGCTGAACGCGCGCCTCGCGCCGGCGGAGGCCCCTGCCGGGCATGCGGCCGAGACGAGCACGAGCCTCGCCTCTTCGGCTTCGCTGCCCACTACCGGGCGCGACCGCAATCTCCTGCTCCTCGTGCTCGCCGTCATCGCGGCGCTGCTGCTGGTGCTCGCGTTGTGAAGCCGGCTCCGTTCCGCTACGTCCGACCCTCCTCGCTGGAGGAAGCCCTCGCGATTCTCGCCGCAGAGGGCACCGGGGCCAAGCCCCTGGCCGGCGGCCAGAGCCTGATCCCGGCCATGAACTTCCGTCTCGCGCAGCCGGCGGTCCTGGTGGACCTGGATCGCCTGCACGAGCTGCGCGGCATCCGGGAGACCGGGAACGGGGACAACCGGGTACTCCACATCGGAGCGATGACCCGGCAGGCAGACGTCGAGCGCAGTCCGGCGGTGCGCGAGCGGGCGCCCCTCGTGGCCGACGTGATGCCGTGGATCGCTCACGCGCAGATTCGCAATCGGGGCACGTTCGGTGGCAGCCTGGCGCATGCGGATCCCGCCGCCGAGCTGCCGGCAGCGATGATGGCCCTGGACGCACGGTTTCGAGTCCGCGGACCGGGTGGCGAGCGTTCCATCCGGGCCGGTGAGTTCTACATCGGGCTGTTCGCCACCGCGCTGGCTCCGGACGAGCTGCTCACCGACATCGAGATTCCCGCGCTGCCGGAGCGCACCGGCTGCGGGTTCGAGGAAATCTCCCGACGCCATGGGGATTTCGCTCTCGTCGGCGTGTGCGCGGTCCTCACCCTGGACCCGGACGGAACGTGCGCACGGGCGACGGTCACCCTGCTCAGCGTGGGAGACGGGCCGGTGCGGGCCAGCGCCGCGGAGGCCGCGCTCCTCGGCCGGCAGCCCGCGGGCGACGCGGTGCGGGACGCCGCCGAGGCTGTCGCCACACGGGACATCGACCCGCCGGCCGACATCCACGCCTCCGTCGCGTACCGGCGGCAGCTGGCCCGGGTCCTCACGGCCCGGGCGCTGGAGACGGCGTCGCGCCGGGCTGGAGCCCGATGACGGAGCCGGCCACAGGGGCCGGCGGCGGCGCGCACAGTCGCCTGATCAACGAGGACCTCGCCCCGATCCCGCCCGGGCAGCGCTCCTGGAAGCTGTGGCACTTCGTGTCGCTGTGGGTCGGGATGAGCGTGTGCATCCCCACCTACATGCTGGCCGCCGTGATGATCGAGTCGGGGATGAGCTGGCGGCAGAGCCTGCTCGCCATCTTCCTCGGCAACGCGATCGTGCTGCTCCCTCTGGTGATCAACGGGTTCGCGGGCACCCGGTACGGGATTCCTTTTCCCGTGTACGCGCGGGCGTCTTACGGCCTGACCGGCGCGCACATCCCCTCCCTGCTTCGCTCGGTCGTGGCCTGCGGGTGGTTCGGGATCCAGACGTGGGTCGGCGGTCTCGCGATCAGCGGCCTGATCGGGATCCTGTGGGCCGGCTGGTCTTCGCTCGGCGCGGGCTGGTCGTTCATGGGGCACGGGGCGCCGGAGTACACCGGCTTCCTGATCTTCTGGCTCATCAACCTGTACTTCGTGTGGGCCGGCACCGAGAGCATCAAGTGGCTGGAGACGCTGGCCGCCCCGTTCCTCATCGCGATGGGGCTGGCCCTGCTGTTGTGGGCCACCGGCGCGGCCGGTGGCATCGGCGTCATCCTCTCCGAGTCCGACAGACTGGCCACGGCCCGCCAGGACCTGGGTGCGCCGCGGTTCATGCTGACGCTGTTCGTCCCATGGCTCACGGCCATGATCGGCTTCTGGGCCACCCTGTCGCTGAACATTCCCGATTTCACGCGCTACGCAGGCAGCCAGCGCGATCAGATGGGCGGTCAGGCGGTGGGGCTGCTGATCACGATGCCGCTGTTCTCGTTCATCGGCGTCGCCGTGACCGCGGCCACCGTGATCCTGTTCGGCGAAGCGATCTGGAATCCGGTAGACCTCGTGTCCCGCCTCGCGGCGCACAACGGCAGCGTATGGCTCGGAGCGCTGGCCATGGTGGCCATCGTGATCGCCACCCTGAGCACCAACATCGCGGCCAACGTGGTGAGTCCGGCCAACAGCTTCGCGAACCTCGACCCGCGACGCATAGGCTTCCGGATGGGAGGCATGATCGCGGCGCTCATCGGGATCCTGATCTTCCCCTGGAGGCTGCTCGACCTGTACCAGACGTGGCTCATCAGTTACTCGGGCCTCCTGGGGGCGGTGGGCGGGGTGATCCTGTGCGATTTCGTGTTCGTGCGGCGCTTTCAGCTGGACGTCGACGCCCTGTACACGGAGGGGTCGGAATACGCCTACGGCTCCGGCTTCAACCCGGCGGCCCTCGTGGCGACGCTCGCGGGAATCGGCGTGGCGTTCCTCGGACTGGCCTCGCCGTCGCTCCGCTTCCTGTTCGACGGCGCGTGGTTCAGCGCGACGGCGGCGGCGGGACTCGTCTACTGGCTGCTGATGCACGGCCCCGCGAGGAGTGCCTCTCGGGGTCGGACGACGATCTCGGCCGCCTGAGCTCCATCCGGCGGCACAGGGGACCGGTTCGGATGCTGGCCTGTGTGGCGGCTGCCGGCGATATTGCGGCCCAGCGTATGCCGGCCGGAGGTCGAGCCGACGGAACTCGGTCGACGGCTCCGCATGGGCAGCGCCGATCCCAAACGGCTGACGCTCGGCAGACCGGAGAGAACCACGTGATGGATCGTCCCGCGAGGCCAACTGAGCGCCTATCGGCGCCACTCGCCGACCTCAGGGTACTCGACCTGACCCGCGTCCTTGCCGGCCCGTACTGCACCATGCTGCTCGCGGACATGGGCGCCGACGTGGTGAAGGTGGAACGGCCGGGAGCCGGCGACGACACGCGCGGGTACGGCCCTCCGTTCCTGGGTGGCGAGAGCACCTACTTCCTGAGCGTCAACCGCAACAAGCGCGGCATGACGCTCAATCTCAAGCACCAGGGGGGATTGGAGATCCTCCATGACATGCTCGAGACGGCCGATGTCGTGGTCGAGAACTTTCGTCCCGGCCTGATGGAGAGCATGGGGTACGGCTACGAGGCGGCTCGCGAGGTCAATCCTCGGCTCGTGTACTGTTCGATCTCGGGATACGGCGGAACGGGACCCGACGCGGCCCTTCCCGGCTACGACCTCATCATCCAGGGTGAAGGCGGGATCGCCAGCCTCACGGGAGACCCGGACGGTCCGCCGTTCAAGGTGGGTACCTCCCAGGCTGACATCGTCGCCGGGATGATGGCCTGCCAGGGGATCCTTCTGGCCCTGGTCGCGCGTGAGCGAACCGGCCGCGGCCAGAAGGTGGACATCGGCATGCTCGATTGCCAGGTGGCGCTCCTCACCTACCAGGCCGGCATCTACTTCGCCACGGGCGAGAGCCCGACCCGCATCGGAAACCGGCACCCGTCGATCGTCCCGTACGAGACGTTCGAGTGCCGGGACGGCTTCCTGAACGTGGCGTGCGGCAACGAGTCCATGTGGCACCGCTTCTGCCAGGCTGCGGGCGTCGAGGAGCTGGTTCGGGATTCACGCTTCCGGAGCAACGCGGACCGTGTGAAGCACGCTGCCGATCTGCGCGCGGTACTGGCGCCAGCGATGGCCGAGAGGACCAGCGCGGAGTGGATCGAGACGTTGCGATCGGCAGGCGTCCCGGCCGGCCGCATCGATTCCGTGCGGGACGTGTGCGAGCACCCGCAGGTGATCGCCCGCGACATGGTAGTGGAGCTGGAGCACCCGGAAGCCGGTCCGATCCGCGTGACCGGCGTGCCCATCAAGCTGTCGGAGACGCCGGGAGCGGTGGACTCGCCGCCGCCCGTGCTCGGCCAGCACACGGAGGACGTGCTGGCCGACTGGCTCGGCATGAGCGACGTGGAGGTAGCCGAGCTGCGCCGGCGGGAGGTCGTGTAGCGCAGACCGCGAGACGGGCTCCCGGCCTGGACCGTCCGCTCGATAGGTCAACCACGGAGGCACAGATGAAGCTATACGAGTTGTCGCAGCCGCTGAACCAGGATGTCTTTTTCTGGCCGTACTATCCACCCTTTGAGGTAAAGTACATTAAGAGGAAGGCCGAGCACGGCGTGAACGCCCAGTACATCCAGACCTCCAACCATATGGGCACCCACCTGGACGCGCCGCGCCACTTCGTCACGGGCGGGATGACGATCGACGAGATTCCGCTCGACTGGCTGTACGGCCCCGGAGTGATCGTGGACCTCACGGACGAAATGGATGACCTCGGCGCCTACACGCCGGACATGATCGACAGCCGCGTCGAGGTGAGGAAGGGAGACATCGTCATCCTGCACACGGGCTGGCACCGGTTCGCCCAGTTCGGGGCCACGCCGGATGAGGAGCGTTACATCCACCTGCACCCCGGCGCGCACCCGGACATGGTCCCGTGGCTGCTCGACAAGGAGGTCCACATCTGGGGTGTGGACGCAGTGTCGACCGACCACCCGATGGACCTCCCGATCGGCCGCTTCCTGGGCAAGGGCACGTTCGGACACTGCGATCGCGTGCGGAAGCTGGCGGAGGAGAAGTTCGGGGGTCCCGAAGCGGTGGACCGCCTGTTCCCGGACGAGGACTATCAGCTCACCCACAACAAGCTGTTCCCGTTCAACTGCATGCACGTCGAGAACATGGGCGGCGACATCGGGGCGCCCGAGCTGCAGAACCGGCGCCTGACCATCGGCATCTTCCCGTGGAAGTTCAAGGGAGGCGAGGCGGCCTTCGCGCGGGCCATCGCGTTCGTGGAGGACTGAGCGGGACCGGTGGGAGCCGAGACGCGTGAGTGACGAGTCCTCGATCGCGCTCCTCCCGGCGACGGAGCTGACCCGCCGGGTGGCGACCGGCGAGCTGACACCGACCGAGGTGCTGGAGGCGTGCCTGGACCACGTCCGCAGGCACAACGGGGTCGTCAACGCGGTCGTGACGCTCGACGGTACGGCCCGCGAGCAGGCTCGCGCCGTGGAGCGACGTCTCTCGGCGGGCGAGGATCCCGGTCCGCTGTGCGGGCTTCCCGTCGGAATCAAGGATGTGACGCCGGTGGCGGGCGTGCGCACGACCTACGGATCGCCACTCCATGCCGATCACGTGCCGGCAGAGGACGCCCTGGTGGTGCGCCGCCTGCGCGCCGCCGGCGCCGTGATCCTCGGGAAGACCAACACGCCGGAGTTCGCGGCGGGCGGCAACACGTTCAACGAGGTGTTCGGCCAGACGCGCAATCCGTGGAACCCGGCGCTCAGCGCGGGCGGCTCCACGGGCGGCGGTGCGGCGGCCCTGGCGACCGGGATGATCGCGCTGGCCGAGGGCACGGATCTCGGCGGTTCGCTCCGCGTGCCGGCCTCGTTCTGCGGCGTGGTGGGCCTGCGCCCCTCCCCGGGCCTCGTGCCCACGGTGCCGAGTGAGTGGCCGGGGGACGACCTCAGCGTCACCGGGCCGATGGGCCGCACGGTGGCGGACGTGGCCCTGATGTTAGGGGCGATATGTGGACCGATACCGGATACCCCAGGTGCCCGATCGACGGCAGGGCGGGACTTCGTGGGCGCCGTGGAGCGGGGTCCGGCGGACGGGCTCCGGGTAGCCTACGTACCAGACCCGGCGGGCCTCGGCACCGAGCCGGCGCTCGAGCGAGTGTGCCGGGATGCCGCCGAATCACTGACCGCATCGGGCGTCGAGGTGGAGGTGATCGACCTCGATCTTTCCACCGGCCCCGACACGTTCCTCACGCTACGCGGCCGGTGGATGGTGGAGCACCACCGGTCGCGCCTCGACAGGCTCGACGAGCTGGGATCGAGCCTGGCCGGCAACATCAGAGCCGGCCTGGCGCTCCGGCCCGGCGAAGTGGAGGAGGCCGAGGCGGCACGGGAGGAGCTGCGGGGCACGATGCGTGGCCTGTTCGAACGCTACGATCACCTGCTCACGCCGTGCGTGCCGGTTCCTCCCTTCCCGGTCGAGCAGGACTACCCCGAGACCATCGGGGGCCGGAGGATGGCTTCCTACATCGGTTGGATCGCCCCCACGTTCGTCCTCACCCTCACCGGCTTGCCCGTGGCGTGCGTGCCGGCGGGGCTCGACGCGAGCGGACTTCCGGTGGGGATCCAGGTGGCCGGGCCGCCGGAAGGTGAGGAATCCGTCCTGGCGCTGGCGGGACGCGTGGAGGAGCTGCGCCCCGTCGGGCCGCCGCCCCTGCCCGGAGTCTGACGCTCCCTCGACCGCTGATGGGTCCGAACGACAGCTCCTACACCCCGTAGCGCTCCGCGAACGCGATCAGCGCCGACTCGAAGACCTCCATAGGCGGGCGCACCAGGCCGGCGCCCACCTGACCCACTCCGGCTTCGCGGTGCGCGATGCCCGTGTTGATGCGGGGCGTGATCCCGAGCTCCACCACCTTGCGGATGTCGATGCCGGTCGGACTGCCGCGGAAGTCGAGCGCCGGGATCGTGAAGTGGAGATGGTCCGTCTCGGTGATCTCGTACATCTCCATCGTGGTGTTCACGGCATCCTTCGGCGTACCGCTCACGAACGTGACGATCGCCGGCGCCGCCGCCATGGCGAAGCCGCCGATCCCGATCGTTTCGGTGATCGTGCTGTCGCCGATGTCCGCGTTCGCATCCCCGGCCGTGAACCCCGAGAAGTACAGACCGTCCGGCACCTGTGCGGGAGCCGCGAACCAGTCGTCTCCCAGTCCGCTCACCCGGATCCCGAAATCGGTCCCGTTGCGGGCCATGGCCGTCACGATGGTGCTGCCCTCGACCTCGTGCGCGGCGTCCGCCATGGCCTTGCAGGCGGCCATCACCGGGTTGAGCACGCTGAGGGCGTTGTCCCCGAGGAATTTCAGGACCTCGGAGGCGACCTCCCGACCTGCTACGCGCGCCACGTCCGGCGACAGGAGCTTGAGGAACAGCAGCGACCCGGCCTTGTTCCGGTTGTGGCCCTCGTCCCCCATGTGCAGAGCCTCGGCCAGGAGGGCGCGCACGTCGAGCTCGTCGCGGGTGGCCAGCGCCCCGGCGAGGACCGGCGCCATCACGTCGTTCATCCAGTGAAGCTTCTCGATAACTTCCGCGGCGTAGGCGCCGTAGCGCAGGACCTTCCCGTACCCTTCGTTGAGGTTCGAGAAGGCCCGGTTGCCGTGCGTCACGTTCTCGACTACGTAGACGGCCATCGAGGCCGAGGTGACACCGGCCATCGGCCCCACGGTCTGGTGATGGTGGCATGGCTCGAAGTCGATGTCGCCCCTCTCTACCAGGGCCAAGGCCTCGTCCTCGCTTGTTGCCAGGCCCTCGAACAGCAGGGCCCCGATGACCGCTCCGCGCAGGGGGCCGGACATTCGGTTCCACTCGATCGGCGGCCCGGCGTGCAGAAGGAGTCCATCCCTCATCCCGGGGATCACGTCCCGCGCCGCGGCAACGGTCTTGAGCAGCGGACGGGCCTCCATCATGCGCTCGACGGCCGTCCGGTTGGCTTCAGAGAACGCCACCCTACCTCCTCAGTTTGTCCAGAATCGCGAGCAGTCGGTCGTCGCCGCCGGCAGGCGGGCGCCACTCCACATGGACGACCTCGGCTCCCTGGTCGGTCAGACTGGCGGAGAACGACTCGAGCCCGATGTTGACCGCGGCCACGGGTGCCGTCAAAACCTCCAGGGCTACGCGTGGAACGGCAGACGCGACGAGTCCACCCAGACGATCTACGACGTGACTCAGGGCATTCGTGAGATCTTCGAACACCAGTGCGCCGGCGCCCGTGAGGGCATCCACCTGGGATTCCAGGCCCTGCGGATCTTCGTCCGTTCCGACCACGACGACGACGAATTCCACGTCCCGCGTACGGCGTGCGTCGGCGATCGCCGGAGCCAGCTCGCTGGCCGGATCCGGATGGGCCCCGTCACCCAGCACGACGTCCAGCAGGATGAGTCCCACCTCCGGGTCCGCCGTTTCCTGAGCGATCCGGCGGACCCTCAAGTCGCTGTCTATCATCGGGTGAAGGCGTCCCACCGTGTACTCGTCCGCCCCGAGATCGAGAATCGTGTGAGCTTCACTGCGTGATACGGTCTCCAGGGACCGGACCGACTCACGTTTCATGTTGGAGTGCAGCGGCTCCAGGAAGTTCGCAAGTGCGAGGACCGCTTCGGAGGCCAGTGTGCCGCCGGAAAACAGGCCGCGCAGGTAGCCGGGGGCGCACACAACCTCGCCCGGTGTCTCGGTCGTAGCGCCGGGTTTCGACAGCTCGACGGCCATCCAGGCGGCTTCCGGGAGGCTCGTGGCGAAATGGAGGAGGCCCAACCGCCGCGCCGGGGGAGGAAATCCCAGAAAATGCACGACGACCGGCTTTCCGGTGCTCCTCGCGGCGGCGAGAACGGACCGGGCCACGGAGGGTACGGGTGGCTTGGACACCATCACGATCACGTCCGTTCCGGGATCGCGCGCCAGCAGGTCCAGGCCCTGCTGGCAGGTCATCGCGCCGACCTCCGCATCCAGATCCCGCCCCCCTGTGCCGATGGCGTGGGACACGCCGCTACCGAGTGCGTGCACGTGGCTGCAGATCGCCTGCAGGCCCGTGCCCGACGCTCCCACGAGGCCGATCGAGCCCCTGCGCACGCGGTTGGCGAACCCGAGGCCGATCCCGTTGATCCACGCCGTGCCGCAGTCCGGTCCCATCATCAGCCGACCCGCCGCTACCGCTCTCTGTTTGAGCGCGACTTCGTCGGCAATCGACACGTTGTCGCTGTACAGGAAGACGTGCAGCCCGCGGTCGAGGGCTTCTCCGGCCGCGCGAGCCGCGAAGCGGCCCGGTACTGAGATCAGCGCCCACCGCGCAGCGGGCAGGATCCGGATCGCAGATTCCAGGCTCCGCGGCACGTATTCGTCTCCCGCATCGCCTCCGCCCCGAACCAGCAATGCCTCGACCCGCGACAGGGCCTCGGCGGCGGCATTCTCGGTCTCGGCCTTCACGACCACGAGCAGGTCTCCCGGCCCGGCTTGGACCGCTTCCTCGGGGAGAAGGTCGTTGGCCGCCAGAAGCGCCCGGTTGTCCGTCGTGGCCATCACCGCCCCGGCGTCCAGCACTCCCGGCAGCTCCGCCAGCGCCGCCTGCAACTGCATCAAGACGATCGAGTCGTGATAGCCACCAGGCCGGACATCGGTCTTGAGAACGGTCAAAGCTCTGCCCTCGGTGAATCGAGCGTTCCCGCCGAGACCCGACATCCACGGCCCCGGACCGCCAACGCTCCCACGTGGCCGGGAGCCGGCTCGAGGTGGTACAGAGACCAGCCCGCCGCCGCTGCGGAGTCGCCGTCCGCCGTCAGCACGGCGGCCGCCTTGCCGGGCTCGACCGAGACCTCGAATCGACGGAAGGCGGACCACACTCCCTCGCCGACCGCCTTTACGCATGCCTCCTTGCGCGTCCAGCAAGTGATGAAGGCCTCGGTCCGCTGGTGCGGGGCGAGAGCCTGGATCCGCATGCGTTCCTCGTCGGAGAAGGCGCGGCGGGCCACGTTCTCGAAGCGGGCGATCGGACGAATCCGCTCGACGTCGATGCCGAGCGACGGGATCCGACCGATCGCGATGAGGAGCACGTCACCCGAATGAGCCGTGTTGAAGTGGAGCGGCTCATCGCTCGCGGCGGCCGGCATCCGGGGCTTGCCTGCGGGACCATACGTAAGGCGTAGCTCCGCGGCGGCCCCCCCGGAATACGCGGCGAGAACGTGCCGCAGGAGACCCCGGCTGGCCGTGGCCCGTCTCCGGTCCGCCTCCACCCGCCGGCTCGCGGCGCGCTGCCGCTCGCCCGGGGACAGCGTTCGCTCCAGCTGCGCCAGGCGCTCGCGCGGGACATCCAGCCGCGCTTTCCACACGTGGATGTCCGACTCCCCGAGGTCGGCGCTCAGGCCGTGAGGCCTCGACAGGGTGTGGAACGCGACGGCCGCCAAGCTCACCTCCGTGCGGAAGGCCGTAGCCTGGGGTCGGGCGGCGTGCCTTCCGTACGCGCGGCCAGCTCCTGGCGTAAGAACCCTTAGACGGCCGCCGCTCTCGCCTCCGTCCCGTACACCGCTCCGGCGGTCGCGCCCGCCAGCACCCCGACCAGGATCGTGACGGCGACCCACTCCCACCCCAGCGCGTACGGGAATCCCACGAACATCATCGGGGCGAACAGCTGCGCGGGAAAGCCGAGAAGCACACCCACGTAGAACCCGAGCTTCGCGCCGTTCGCGGTACCTTCACCGAAGCTCGAACGCACGCGGTCGTAGAACCACACGAAGACCAGCGCAAACACGAAGTCGCCGATCACGAAACCGGCGACCGAATCGTTCTGCGCGAACAGGTCGGGCAGCGATTCATACGTGCCCCGGAGCAGCATGCCATGCACCACGAAATCGAACACGTTCAGGACCACGCCAACGATCACGGTTGCGATGAGGAGCTTCTTCACGTTCATGTGCTGTCTCCCGAGTTGGGGATCTGTCACCCGGCATCCCGCATCCGCACCTGGGGGCGCCGGCGTCAGTGGGTGGCCGTGCCCTGGATGTAGCTTCTGAGCGCTCGGTTCTCGTATTCCGCCTCGTGGAGGATCTCCCGCACGACGTCCCCGATCGACACGATGCCGGCCAGGAGGCCTTCCTCCAGCACGGGCAGGTGCCGGACGCGGTTCTGGGTCATGATGCCCATCGCGTAGTCGATCGTGTCCTCGGGCAGAGCGATGATCACGTCCTCGGTCATCAGATCCGCCACCGGACTCTCCCACGGATCGCCGGCCGCTTTCGCTTCCGCGGAGCTCCCGCACCTCTCCCCGCACATGTGCAGGACATCGCGCTCCGAGATGATCCCGAGCACGCCGCCATCCGCGTCGGTTACGACCGTCGCGCCGATCTTGTGCTCGTTCATCCGGCGTACGGCATCGAGGACGGTCGCGTCGGGCCCGACGGTCACGACCTCGGCACCCTTACGACGGAGGATGTCCTGCAGACGCATGGCAAGCTCCTTTCGACGCCGCCGGCATCGGGCTCCTGGCGGCGGCACGCATGTTCCGCCCCCGGGACGGGGCGCTCTATCGGTTGGGCCGGTGAGCCGCCCCTTTCGTGATCCTCGGAGTTCTTGTCGCGGTGTCTCCATAATAGACGGGCCGCCGCCCGGACCGCTACGGTCGGCCGCGCAGTCCGTCCAGCTCGCGGGCCAGGCTGCGCCGCTTCGCCAGGAGGCGCTCCCGTACGTCGCCCGTCCGCCGAAGCAGTCGGACCCGGTGCGCCTGCGCGCGTGCCTCGCGCCACCGTTCGCGCACGAACTGCGTGACGAGGGCCAGCCCGGGCAAACCGATCAGCGCCGCCACGCCCCACCCGGTGGAGAGCAGGAGGCCCGCCGCGACCGAGATGAGGGCGATCCAGGTGAGATACAGCGCGGCTCCGGCGAGCAGCTTCCAGGATGACCGACGCTCGACGCTGACGCGAGGACGGGTGGCGATCCAGCCGGTGGCCTGGTAGGGAACGAAGAACACCACGTGGCCCGCGGCCGCGAGAGGTCCCAACAGCACGAGGAGGCCGAACACCTTGAGGCTCCAACCCGCCGCGGCCCGGAGGCGCACCGCCCGGTCGAGGTCTCCCGGCTTCAGCCCCAGCACGTCGAGCGTCCACCCGAAGCTCTCGACGTCATCCGACAAGCGCTCCACCCTCTCGGGCTCCTCACGTCGGAGCCGGGTGAGTGTCTCGGTGGCCTGGCGCAGCCGATAGACGCGCCGTTCTCCGGACATCTCGAGGCCGAGCTCGGACGCGTAGATCGCCTCCGCGCACTCGATCATGGGACGGTCCTCCAATCGCTCCACGTTCACCGTCACCTCGCGCAGCGCCGCCTCGATGCGCCGGGTGAGCTCCCGGACCGCCTCCACGTCGTCCTCGCCCCGGCCCGCCAGATCGGTCCACCCGACCGGCGGGCCCACGAGCGCCAGGGTATCGGACCGGAAGCGCTCCTTCTGTCGGTGGATGATCCCGATCGGAACGATCGGGAACCGGATTTCCTCGCGATTCGCCGCCCCGAGGGAGATGCGGGCCGCCCCCGTGCGCAGTCGGGCCAACGAAGGCTCCGAGTGGCTCAGCCCCTCCGGAAAGATGCCCACCGCGTCGCCTGCCGCCAGCGCTTGGTGCACTGCCTCGAACACCGTGGCGTTGCGCTCCATGAGCGCCGGGTCGTCCTGGCGTCGATACACGGGAATCGCGCCGGCTGCCCGCACCAGCCAGCCCATGAGCTGCTCCTCGAACAGGGGCGCCTTGGCCAGGAAGCGAATCGGTCGCCCGGCGGCGGCGGTCGCGACCACCGCGTCCACGATCGAGTTCGGGTGGTTGGCGACGAACAGGACGGGACCGGACCGCGGCGCTACCCCCTCCGCAGTGAACCGATAGTAGACGCGCACGGCGGCACCGCATACCCGGGTCAGAAAGGGCAGCATCCACGCACGCTGTCTCTGGGACATGATGCCTCGCGGGATCGAGGTCGGCGGCCGCGCGACCCGAATAGTACGCGTGAATCGGCGAATGAGGCGAGGTGCGGGTCAGAATCGGAAGGGGGCCGCACAAGCGAGAGGGCCTGTCCAAACGTCCGGGGCAGGCCCTCTGCCACGCTTTAGAAGGTGTGTCCCTCGGTCCCGGCGCGCCTTCAAGCTGCGATCAAATCCGCGCTCGGGCGACCGCTTGGACTGCCAGCGGTCGGACACTTATACGATACCCGACCGGGCTGCGCCCGCAACCCCGGCCGCGGGGATCGGGGAGCCGTCAGAGCGAGTCCTGCTCTCCCCGATCGTTCAGGACGAGCGTCACGCGGTAGTCCTCCGGTTCGATGACCCCGGGTGCCTCCGGATGAGGGTCCAGCGCCACCAGCGCCAGCTCGAAGCGTCCCAGGTCGACGGAGCCCGGACCGACCGCGATGTTGGTGTGCAGGGTGTCCTCGATCGCGTTCCCGTCCAACGGTTCCAGCTCGAGGACGACCGTCCCGTCCCCCGCCCACACGCACTGGGCCCGAAGCGGGCAGCGCGAGTCGGACGCGACCCTCCGGAAACGCACGTGCAGTGCGGCGGCCTCGAGGAGCACGCTCTCCCCCGGCGCCAGTGTAAAGGACTCCCCGGGTCGAGGTTCGGTGGGCTCCTCGTCGCACGCCCCGAACGTCGCGGTGACCGCGAGAATACCGAGACCGACAATCACTGATCGAATCATGAGAACCCTCCTGCAGTCACCGTCCTACTCGAGTGGAATGCGGTTCTTGTTCTCGGCCAGCCAGTGCTCGAACGTCTGCAGCGCTGGGTTGAGGGAGCGCGAAAACTCGAGGCTGCGCGCCCCGCAGTAGTACTCGTTGAAGTCGTGCTTGAACTGGAACATGTTGCCCAGATCCTCGGCCCCCGGGAAACCGAGCCCACGGTATGCCTCGAACGGCACCGCGATGTAGCTTACGGGTCGCCCGATCGCGTCCCCCAGAGCGGCCGCCATCTCCGCACCCGTAAGGTGCCCGCCCGCGATTCCCACCGTGCGGCCGATGTACTCGTCTCCGGCCCGGAAGATGGCGAAGGCGCAGCGCCCGATGTCCGCCGCGGCGATGCCCGGCAGCTTCGCATCCTCCATTGGGAGAGCGAACCCGAGGTTGCCGTGCTCGTCCGCCCGCGGACCCATCCCGAAGTGAATCAGGTTGTCCCAGTAGAACGACGTCAGAAGGAACGTGGTCGGGACTCCGGCGTCCTCGAATACCCGGTTCGCCGAGCCCTTGGCGTCGAAGTGCGGCACCTTGTAGCGCTCCATGAGCGTCGGCATGCGGTCGTCGTGGAGCGGCACCCAGTCCCGCGTGTCCTCGAGCGTCGACCAGATCACGTGCTCGACGCCCGCTTGGCGCGCCGCGTCCGCCATATTGCGGGCGTGCTCCACTTCCTTCTCGGGCGAGAAATGCTCCCAGAAGAAAGTCACGCAGTACGCCCCGTACGCGCCGTCGAACGCGGCCTTCAGGCTGGTGGGATCGTCGACGTCCGCTCCTACGACCTCGACCCCCATGGCGGCCAGCTCACGACTCCTCTCCGAGTCAGGGCTGCGGGTGACGGCGCGTGCCGTGAACTCGCCGTCTCCGTCTTCGACGATCGCGCGTACCAGCCCTCCTCCCTGGGCGCCGGTCGCCCCCAGCACCGCGATGATCTTCTTCTCCGACATGGACGTCTCCCCTCCTGTTCGCACGGTCTTCGGAACCGGACACGCGAGCTGGCGCGCAGCTCGCACCCGGCGATGGCCGGGCGGAGCGGTATGGCGCCGCCATCGGAGTCTCCTATCCTCGCGGTGTCGTCAAGTTCCGCGCGACGGATCGGGGTGCCGGAAACGTTCCCTGCCTCTTGGGCGTAGTAGTTCCAGGTGTCGGTGCCCGCCGGTGGCGCCGACCTTGACTTCATAACGGGGATCGAACGATGAAGAAGGCGAGACGCGTGCGACGGGTGGGAGTGACGGTGGCAGCGGTGGGTGTCGTGGCGTTCTTCGCGCGGGAACCGTCCCTCACGGCGACACATGTGGCGCCGGAGAACCCGCCGACGCTGGAGTACACTGTCGACCTCAACGAGCGGGCGGGGGATCTGTTCCGCGTGACGATGCGCGTGGCGGGGCTCGAACCGGACAACGCTCTCCTCCAGTTCGCTTCCACGGCACCCGGCACATACCAAGTAATGGATATCGGACGTTATGTAAGAGAGTTACATGCGTTCGACTCAAGTGGTTCCGAGGTAGGTGTCGAGCGTGTGTCCACGAACCAGTGGCGTCTCGAGGACCCGGTCGAGGTGGCCGAGATCCGCTACACGATCGCCGAGACGTGGGACACACGAGTGGACGAGCATCCGGTCTATCCGATGGCGGGAACGTCGATCGAAGACGACCACGTGCTGATCAACCCCCACGCGGTGTTTCCTTTCCCTTCCGGACTGCAGGACGCGCCGATCCGGCTGACCCTCATGTATCCGGAAGCCTGGGAGCTCGGGACGGCTCTCGGTGCGGACACCGCGGACGTGCTGGAGGCGGACGACTACGACCACTTCGTGGACTCGCCCATCCTTCTCGGGCGACTGAGCGTTGCCCGCACGGACGTGACGGGCGTGCCGGTGGAGATCTTCACCTACTCTGAGACGGATCGCATTCAGTCTTCACAGCTCCTGGAGGCGATGGATCTGATCCTCCAGGCGGCCGGCGAGTTCCTTGGCGAGCTTCCGGTGGACCGCTACACGTTTCTGTTCCACTTCGAGGGCGCGGGAGGGGGAGCAGGCGCCTGGGAGCACTCCTACAGCTCGGAGTACGTGCTGTCGGAGGCGAACCTGACGGACCGCTACGCCCGGATGATCTCCGACATCGCGGCGCACGAATTCTTCCACGTGGTGACGCCGCTCCATATCCACAGCGAGATCATCGAGAACTTCGACTTCGAGACGCCGATCCCGTCCGAACACCTGTGGCTGTATGAGGGGGTCACCGAATGGGCGTCCGACGCGATGCAGCTCCGGGCGGGACTCAAGAGCCCGGACCGGTACCTCGCCGATCAGATTCAGAAGATCCGCTCCGACGAGGGGTTCTTCGACCCGGACTACAGCCTGTCCCGGCTCGCGCTTACGTCGTACACGGCGGAGGGGCAGCGGCAGTACGGCAACATCTACCAGCGGGGAGCGCTTGTGGCCGGCCTGCTCGACATTCGGCTCCTGCAACTGTCGGACGGAGAGTACGGGCTGCAGGAGCTCATGCTGGATCTGATGGAGCGGTACGGGAAGCAGCGGCCGTTCCCGGAGGCTGATCTGTTCGGCCTGATCACCGAGATGACCTACCCCGAGATCGGCGAGTTCTTCGATCGGTACGTCCGCAACGCCGAACCTCTTCCGTACGACGAGTACTACGGATGGCTCGGAATCGAGCTGGAGCGGGGGGCCAACGGCCGCGCACAGCGCTTCGCGGTCGATCCGGAGCCGCTGGCCGAACGGCGAGCCCTGCGGGACGCGTGGATCTCGAACCCGGAGCCGGGTACGAGCCGCTAGAACGCGACCCGGAACAGGAAGCGCCCGGCCTGGACCGGGCGCTTCGACCGACGTCGCTCGAAAAGGCGGCGAGGCGGCTCGCCGCCTCGCGTTCGGCTCGCCCCTAGGGCGCCATGTCGCTGTTCCAGGTATCCCGGTACATCTTCCACTGACCGTTCTCCTGCTTGAACACCACCATGTAGTGGCCGTGATCGGCGTGCGAGCCATCCGCCGCGGTCGCCGAGTACATCCCGATCTCGACGGCCATGTCGCCCACGGCGTACACCTCCTTCGTCGTCAACTCGTCCGTCATGCCCTGGCTGGCGGCCTGCGTCCAGAACGCCTCGATCGCCGGGCGACCCGACACCGGGGCCGAGTTGGGCGGCATCAGCATCGCGTCGTCCGAGTACAGGGCGGCCACCCCCACGCCATCGCCGGCGTTGAAGGCGGCCTGCCACTTGGCCGCCATGGCCTCGATCTCGGCCTTGCCGTCCTCGTGGTGCTGGGCCGTGGCCGTCGTCGGCAGCGCGAGCAGCATGGCCGCGAGTGCAAGCAGGGTAGCGCGCATGGTCTTCAGCTCCGTCTCGTGTGGATGGGACCGGACATGCACCAGTCACGCCTCGGGAAGGCCGCCTGTCAAGGTGCGTGGCGTCGGGAGTCGGCGCGCGGCCGTCCGCCGTCCACCACCCGGATCAGGGGGCTTCCCGATCGCGCCCCGTGCGTTCCGCCGCCGCCTTCATCGCGGGATCCGCGTCCCTCCACAGCTCCTCGAAGCGCGCGCGCGCCTCCACCGCCGCGGCCGCGTCGCCGAGCCGCTCGGCGATCTCGGAGAGTCGCAGGTGAGACATGGCCAGGTACGGGAGCTCGAAGGGCGACACCTGGCCAATGTTGGCGTACCAGCCGCGTGCCTCGTCGTACCGTCCGAGCTCGAACAGGAGCTCCGCGCGAGCGAAGCGCTCGTGAATGCGCGCATACAGGGGCGAAGACATCGTCTGGCCGTACCACGCGTCGACACGAGCTGCCTCGAGCTCCGTCAGAGCCTCCGCCAGCCGGCCCTCCGCCCGCAGGCTAGCGGAGCGGACTCCGTGCGCCAGGTCCGATGCGAGACTCCCGGCGGTCGGAGCCAGAGACAGCGACTCGAGATCCGCCGCGTGGACGAGGGATACATCCGTCTCGCCCAACCGGGCCCGGATCAGCCCCAGTTGGTAAAGCCGAATCACCGGGTGGATGTCGTCGTGCGCCGTGAAGACGATGCTCGGGTTGTCGCTCGTCTCGATCGTGGCCGGGTCCAGGTCCTCCAACCGTGCCGCGAGGTCTCTCAACTCGTCGCGCGTCACCGGCGAGAACGGCATGGTGGACAGGATGGCCTCGTATTCGAGCGCCGTTCCCGGGCTCAGACGCCCGAGATCGGCGAGCCGGCTCCGCGCTTCGTTCCACTGGCCGCGGCTCATGGCGAACGTGGAGAGCCAAGCGTGCCCCAGGCGCTGCGCTTCCGGACTTCGACCGGGGTCGACCAGCGTGCGCGTGGCCCGCTCGCCCGACTCGGGGTCGCGGCAATACACGGAGGCGGCCCACACGGCCAGGGTCACGCCGGCGTCATTCACCTCAGGAAGACGCGACTCGATTTCGCCGATGCGGTCCGCGTCACCGGTTCCAAACGCGCGCAGGGCCTCGACCTCAAGGGTGCGGGACGGATCCGGGTGCAAGGCGACGAACCGGCCCGCCACGTCATCCAGAAGCTCGGTCTCACCCTCGAACGCGAGAAGACGAGCGAGGTGGATGAGGGCCGTGGAGTGATCGGGGTCGAGCTCCAGCACCCGTTCGAGTGATCGCCGGGCCTCCGTGAACGGCCGACCGTACAGCGGATACGCGTGGAACTGCACCTCGGCCAGGTCCAGCCACGCTTCCATCTCGTCGGGATAGGCGCCGAGGATCGAGCGGTACGCCTCCGCCGCGGTGATGTTGTCGCCCCGCCGCCGGATCAGGAACGCTTCCAGGAGGCGCCGGTCGCGCTCCGCCAGGCGGTCGGCGTACCGAACGGCCCGCTCGGCCATCACGCGCGACAGCTCGTCCTGCAGATTCCACTCCGCGACCAGGCTGAGGCGGTAGTAAGCGAGCGCGAACGTCGTGTCTGCGGCGATGGCGCGACGGAAGCTCTCGACCGACGGGCCGAACTGCCCGCGCCGGAACTCCTCCTCGCCCTCCAGGAATGCCTTGAGGGCCGGCAGGCTCTCGGTCGTCACGGCCGCGATCCGACGCACGCGAGCCGCTGCGCCTCCGGACAGACCCGACAGCAGTCGCGCCGTGAGGGCGTCGACCATGTCGAACATCTCCTCCACCGAGCCCTCGACGCTGGCATGCCCGATCTGTTCGCCGCCCCGGCCGTCGTCGTACAGAGTGGCTGTGAGCTGTATCCGGCCACCCGCCTCGACGATGTTCCCGAGCACGTACAGGTCGGCCCCGAACTCCCGGGCCACCTGGGCCCCGGCGACCGGATCCACGGATCCCAACCCGTCGCGCTCGACCACCTGGATCACGGCGCGCGCATCGACCGTCCGCAGGTTCCCCGCACCATCCAGCTTGGTCCCCAGCAGGCTGACCATGCCTTCGCCGAGGTACGCGATGTCCGGGCTTCCCTGCACGGCGAACGGGAGCACGAGAATCCCGGTGCCCCCACCCGGGGCAGGTGCGGGGTCGTCCGGTCTCACGCGATCGGCCACCAGCCACACGCCGACCACGAGGAGTGCCGTTCCGGCGAGGGCCAGCACCGCGGGAATCCACCGGCGCGAGCGAGGCTCGGCGACGATGCCCTCGATCTCGCCGCTCTCGGCCTGATCCGTGCGCCGCAATCCACCGTCGGGATGGCGCTCGTACGCCCACGCCGCGGCGATTGCCACGGGAAACCCGGCGAGGACGGCCACCGTGACGACGGTCAGGATTGCCGGCGGCAAGGCCAGACCCTCCGCCATGATGTCGACGGCCTGCAACACCGCGAACGCGCCGGCACCGTACAGCGCCGCTATGCGGAACACCTTTCGGCGCTTCAGCTCGGCCAACAAGCGTTGGATTCCCCGAGTCTCGGACATGAGAGCAAGATCGCGGACAGGATCCGTGTCGGGCAACCACCCGGCCGGTGTGGCTCGCCCGCCACACTCGGCCGAGCGCCCGTGCGACAGGAGAAGGCCGATCCCGGTGACGATCGCTCGTTTCGCCGCGCTGTGCGCGGGCATCCTGCATACGCGTCCGATGTGGCCGGGATGTGGCATGACTCTCGCGGCCCGACGATTCCCACGGCCATCGACACATGCGTCTGTGCGCGGTGACGAGGCCGTCCCCGGGAAGCCGGTCGCCCGGGCTGTGCACTCATCGAGGAGGAAACGAGCATGTCACACGGGTCCCGAGCACGGGTTGGACACGCGGCGAGGCGCTGGCTCTGGCCGATTCCAGTAGCGACCCTCGCATTCACCGGATGCGAGAATGATCGTCTTCCCTCTGAGCCCGCGACGGAGGCAGAAATCTCGGCCGAAACGCAGATGCCGGGGATCGGGACGGACGACTGGATCGTCGTGTTCCGTGACGGCACGGTGGATCCCCCGGGCCTGGCCCGGCGGCTGGTGGCGGTCCACGGTGGCTCCATCCGCCACACGTACAGCCAAGCGCTGCGGGGCTTCGCGGGGACTCTCCCTCCCCAGGCGATCGAAGCGATCGAGCGGAACCCGAACGTGGCCTACGTCGAGCGGAATGGCGAGATGCGGAAGACGGAAGTCGGCTCGTGGGGGCTCGACCGCATAGATCAGCGCGATCTACCGCTGGACGGGACGTACACGCCGGGCCGCAACGGGACCGGGGTGGACGCCTACATCCTGGACACCGGAATCGACTACGGCCGCCAGGCGGCGTTCGGAAACCGACTGGACGAGACGCGTGACTGGGACTTCGTGGACGGCGACGATGACGGATCCGACTGCGACGGGCACGGAACGCACGTGGCGGGAACCGTGGGGAGCGATTCCTACGGCGTGGCCACCGGTGTCACCCTCATCAGCGTGCGGGTACTCAACTGTCAGGGCAGCGGAACGTACGCGGGGGTGATCGCCGGCATCGACTACGTGGCCGCGAACCTGTCCGGCCCATCGGTGGCCAACATGAGCCTTAGCGGTGGCACGAGCTCGTCGGTGAACACCGCCATCAAGAACGCGGTCGCGGCCGGCGTCGTGTTCGCCGTCGCCGCGGGCAATGACGCCACAGACGCCTGCAGCCGGTCTCCGGCCAGCGCGCCCGAGGCGATCACGGTGGCCTCGACCACCAGCTCGGACACCCGCAGCTCGTTCTCCAATTACGGTTCCTGCGTGGACATCTTCGCGCCCGGCTCGGCGATCACGTCTCCGGTCATGGGATCCGGCACCGGCACGTGGAGCGGCACCTCGATGGCCACGCCGCACGTGGCGGGCGTCGCGGCGCTGTATCTGGAGGACGGGACGGCAGCGGCGGACGTGTGGCCGGCCATGGCGGACCGCGCCACCCACGACGTCGTGACCGATCCGGTCGGCTCGCCGAACCTGCTCCTGTATACGGGCACAGATTCGGGTGACCCGTGCCTCAGCTTAGGATGTCCCGCCGCCTTGGTCGGCTGGGTGAGCCCTCTGACCGTCAAGACCAACAGGGGCAACGTCGCCAGCGGGACGGTCATGGTGCAGGTGATCGACGGCGGGGGCGGCCCCATGCCCGGGATCGGGGTGGCCGGCTCCTGGGACGTGAACGGAATCGAGGACTACGTGACGTCCTCCGGTGTCACCGACGCCGATGGCATGGTCGAGCTCTCGACCGGCGGGATCCGGCACGCCACGGACTTCGAGTTCTGCGTCACGAGCCTGTCCGGAGCCATCGTGGACGGGACCTCCTACTCGCCGACTCCGCCGTGCAGCGGGTACGGAGCGCCGGTCGACGGCGGAGGCACTGCAGATCCGCCTGCGAATCTCGACGCCACCAAGGTCAAGAAGGGGAGGAACTGGCGCGTACAGCTAGCGTGGGGCGCCGGGGGATCGGCCGTGGATGTGCTCCGCAACGGCGTGCCCATCGCCCAGGGGATCAGCAACTCGGGCTCGTACACCGACAGTTTCGGCAAGACTCCCGCTCCGGGGAGCTACACGTACAAGGTGTGCGATGCCGGCTCCGAAACCAGCTGTTCGAACGAATCGGACCCGCCGATCACGTTCTAGACCGGACCGGCTGGCAGCGTCCCATCGACATGACGAAGGGGCGGCCCAACGGGTCGCCCCTTTCGCCATCCGGCCCGGGCTCCGCGCGCCGGCATCCGGGAGACACTCTCAGTCTGCCGGCTCCGGCCCCACAGCCGTGATCGCGCCGGGCGCTCCCGCCCGGCTCTCGATGATTTCCGTCAGCCCGTCCAGGACCCGCTGCAACTGGGGTCGGGCGTTGTGGGCTTTCGTGTTGATCATCCCTCGGACGGTCGCAAGAGCGCCGAAGATCGATGCCGGCAGCGCCGTCACGAGAATCACCTCCTCCTGGAGACCCAGCGCGGCCGCGATGGCCAGCCCGAACAGGGCACCGGCGGCGGCACCCCACCCGGGAGCGAAGATGCGCCAGCCGGACATCTCGATTTGCTCCTCGATGTGGACGTCGGTGCGGCCCGATCGCGGCCGCACCGTGATCACGATCTTTCGGCTCTCGGTACCCTGGCTGGCCGGGCTCCATGTCAGGGTACGGCCTAGTGTAGACACGTGCCCCACGATCTGGAGCTTCTCCTGAATCAGGTCCACGACGTCGGGATACGCCGCCCCGGACACCTCGCATGCCACGACGCGATCCGCAGACAGACGGTCCTTGGCGAACCGGACGTCGGGAGATGAGGGATAGGCCGTGGTGTTCCGCGCCGGCGGAGGCGCCGGGTCCGCCGCGAGCTGGCGCACCGCCGACCGTCGCACCTCGGCCGCCGCCTCACGCACCTGCGCGGGAGGGATCCCGGCTTCGGCCGCCACCTGTTCCACCGATCCCATGGTGAGGGCACGGCCGCCGGGTCCCGACTCCGCTTCCAGCTCCGCCGCACGCTCCAGGATGGCCCGCATCGTCCCGTCGGCCACCGGTTCTCTTCTCTCCGCCGCCGCCGCGAGGGCCCCGACGAGCTCGCCAGGCGACTCGTAGCGGTCGCCTGCCCGTAGCGCCAGAGCTCCCGTCAGCACCTGTTCAACGCGGCCGGGAAGCGCGTCGAGCAGTGCGCGGTGGTCGGGCGGGGCCTCGAGAAACCGTCCGAGCCGCGCGTCCTCCTCACCCGGCCAGCCGGCGGGGGTGTCCGCCACCAGCATCTCGTATACCACGCACGCGAGGCTGAACACGTCCGTGCGCTCGTCGAGGTCCGTGCGGCCGGCCGCCTGCTCCGGGCTCATGTAGCCCAGCGTGCCGACGGGGAAACCACTGCGCGTCAGCGTCTGACCGTCGACGGTGCTCACGGCGCGTGCCACTCCGAAGTCCGCTACGACCGCGAGCCCCTCGGAGAACAGGATGTTCTCGGGCTTGATGTCTCGGTGCACGACGCCGGCCCGGTGCGCATAGTCGAGCGCCGCGGCGACCTGACGGGCCACGCGCATCGCCTCATCGAGCGACAGCGGCTCGCCGAGCGCCAGCCGGCCGCGCAGTGATCCGCCTGTCACGTACGGCATCACGTAGTACACGAGGCCGTCGATCGCCCCGGAGTCGAGGAGCGGAAGGATATGAGGGTGATTCAGCGCCGCCGTGAGCTTGATTTCGCGCAGGAACCGATCCGATCCCACGGCGGACGCGAGATCGGGGCGCAGCACCTTGAGCGCGACCGATCGATCGTGTTTCAGGTCGCGCGCCAGAAACACGGTGGACATGCCGCCACGGCCAAGCTCGCGCTCGATGTCGTATCGGCCCGTCAGGCCGGACCGGAGAAGCTCGATGACCTCAGGCATGGCTCCGGGGCTCGAGGAGGGTCGGCGAGGGGAAGCGCCGGGTTTCAAGAATATAGGGTGAAAGGGGTTGCGAGGCGACGGCTCGATCTTGCGTTCGCGCACCCTTGACTCGATCGCGGATTGTTGTATTATATCATTAATGATATAACAATACTGATATAATCGTGAGGTCCGCATGTCCCTGCGCTATGCGCTGCTCGGCTTTCTCAATCTGGGGCCCATGACGGGCTACGACCTGAAGAAACAACTCGACCGCTCGACCCAGAACTTCTGGTACGCGGGTCTGAACCAGATCTACCCGACGCTCAAGAAGCTGGAGGACGAAGGGTGGATCACGAGCGCCGTGGAAGCTCAGCAAGCGAGGCCGGATCGAGTCGTGTACCGGATGAGCGAGACCGGTCGGGAGGAACTGCTGGAATGGGTCGCCGAGCCGCTCGCCGACCTGCCGCGTGGCCGGAATCCGGGCCTTCTGAAGCTCTTCTTCGCGGGCTTTGTGCGGCGCGACGAGGCGCTAGCGCAGCTTCACGCCCAGCTCGGTCTCCATCGGCAACAGCTCGCCCGGTACCGGGAAACGAGGGATGTGATCGCCGGCGTGGCGCTGAAACCCCAACTGGAGCGCCCCGCCGTCTTCTGGGAGCTCGTGCGGGAGCTCGGGGAGCGAAACGAGCGCATGTACGTGGACTGGCTGGAGAAGGCCATCGAGACCGTGGAGGGAATGGAATGAGGACGATGAGACAGACGATCGAGGGGATGGCGCTGTTGTTCGACCCCGCTGCCGCCGGAGATCTCGAGGCAACCATCCAGTTCGAAATCTCGGGCGCCGAGCCCGGCGTGTATCGCCTCCGGATCTCGGACGGCACCTGCACGTTCGGGACCGGGCAGTCCGTGGAGCCGACCCTGACCATAGCGACGCCCTCGGAAGTATGGGCGCGCGTCAGCTCTCGAGAGATCTCGGGTCGGGATGCGCTGCTGGATGGTCTGTACGAGGTGCGCGGCGATGCCTCCCTCCTTGCCCGGCTGGACGAGCTGTTCGGCAGAGCCCCGAAAGAGGCGATCGTGCCTCCGGTCACGCGACGGCGTTCCGGACCGATCTCTCTCAAGGGGTCGCGCTGGCTCACCGTGGCCTTCGCTCCGTGGCTCGTGCTGTGGCTCGGGCCTCTGGTCGGCCTGGACGTCCCCACCGGCCTGCGTGTCGCGTTCCCCGTGGCGGCGCTTCTCGCCGCCTATCACGCCGTGTCCGGCCGAGTGACGTGGTTCGAGATCGGGTCGGCGCTGTTCCTTGGCACGGGAGCGATCGCCACGCTTCATCCGGTCGGAAAGGAGGCGCTCACCGGCTGGGGGAGCGCCGCCGACAGCCTCGCCCTCGGAATCATCTGGCTCTCTTCCCTGCTGCACGCCCCGAGGCCCCTGACGGCGGACTACTCCCGGTGGGATCACGCGGAAGCGCTCGCGGCCAACAGCACGTTCCTGCACGTGAATCGAGTGCTGACCTTCCTGTGGGGTGCCGTGTTCGTGGCCATGGGCTCTCTGTCCGTGGCCTCACTGCGCTGGCCCGAGGCCGGCGGCGTGCTCGGGGTTCTCCGCGTCCTGCTCCTCGTCCCGGCGATCGCGGCCACGATTCGTCTCCCGCGCAGCGCAGCGCGTCTCCGAATCGAGGATGCGGATGGGTGGCGAAGGAAGCTCCGCCTGGGGGCCCTGGCCGGGATCGTGGTCGCGTTGAGCGCGATCGTCACCGCGAATGCGGTCGCCGGAGTGCCCTTTCTGGCAGCGGCGAGGCTCTGATGCCGAGCCCCCGCGTCCTGGCCCTCAACGGCTCTCCGCGCGCCGGGGCCGGAGCGACGCATCGGCTCCTGACGCCGCTGCTCGAGGGGATGAGAGAGGCAGGAGCCACGACCGAGCTGATCCACGTTCGCCGGCTGAACCTCGAGCCGTGCAACGGCTGCTTCTCGTGCTGGGTCCACGCGCCGGGTCGCTGCGTTTACTCGGACGGCATGGAGAGAGCCCTCGGGGCGTGGGCCGCGGCCGACATCGTCGTGTTCGGAACACCCGTTTATCACGGCTGCATGACGGGCTTGATGAAGACGTTCCTCGATCGGCTGCTTCCACGGTACGAACCGTGGCTCGTGCCCAACCCTCACGTCGAAGGGTGGTCAGGACATCCGGCCCGCGGACCCGAACCCGGCCGACTGGTTCTCGTATCGCCGTGCGGCTTTCCCGGTTTCCACAACTTCGACGCTCTGGTGCACACGTTCCGTCATATCGCCCGCATGCACGGAATGCACGTCGTGGGGGAGATCCTCCGGCCGTTCGCCGAGCCGCTCCGGCTGCGTGCGCTGCAGGGTCTGTTCGAAGCGTACTTCGAAACGGTGCGCCGGGCCGGGCGCGAGATCATCCAGTGTGGGGCGATATCGGACAACACCCGGACCGGGCTCGCGCGGGACTTGCTTCCCGGTGATCTGTCGGAGAAGCATGAACTGGCCAACGAGCACTGGGCCCGACTCCGGCGGCAGGCGAGCTCCCGAAACCCCTCCCCGAACCACACCGTACGGATCTCGTGACCGGCTGAAGCGTGAGGACGTGGATGAGGAGTGGTGACATGCCCCGCCTGGCCCGAGACCTGAGACATACGATTCGCTCCCTGTGGCGGAGTCGACTGTTCACAGCCATCACGGTGTTGACTCTCGCAGTGGCGATCGGCGCCAACTCGGCCATCTTCAGCGTGGTGAGCGGAGTGCTGCTCCGGCCGCTGCCGTATCCCGAGTCGAGCCGGCTCGTGCTCGTCGGACACACGGCACCGCTCGCCGGCTTTCCGGAAGTGCCGCAGTCCACGGGCACCTACGTCCTATACAGGGACGAGAGCACCACGCTCGAGAACCTGGGCATGTACTGGGACGGCTCCGTCAATCTGAGCGGAGAGGACGAGCCCGAGCGCCTGATGGCAGCCGGGCTGACGACCACGATGTTCGACGTCCTGCGGACCCAGCCCGCTCTCGGGCGTCCGTTCCTGGAGGAGGAGACGCTTCCGGACGCGGAGCCGGTCGCGATCCTGAGCCACGGCCTGTGGCTACGGCGGTTCGGAGGAGATCCCGCCGTCCTCGATCGCACGCTGATCGTGAACGGCACGAGCCGCCGGATCGTCGGTGTGATGCCGGCCGGCTTCGATCTGCCGGACGAGCCCGGCATCGAGATCTGGCAGCCGTTCGAGCTGGACCCGGAGAGCCTGACGACAGGCAACTTCAGCTTCAACGCGATCGGGCGGATGAAGGATGGTGTGAGCCCGGAGGCGGTGTACGAGGACATTCGGCGTCTCACTCTCCAGGTCCCCGACCGCTACGGGGACTTCCTCACGCACGAGATGATGGAGCAGACCGGTTGGGACGCGATGGTCACACCTCTGGTCGAGCGCGTCACGCGCGACGTACGGCAGGCGCTGTGGATCCTCCTCGGTACGGTAGCCGTGGTGCTCCTGATCGCGTGCGCCAACGTCGCGAATCTATTCCTCGTGCGGGCGGAGGGCCGGCACAAGGAGATCGCCATCCGCAGCGCCCTTGGAGCGGAGAGAGGGATCCTTGCGCGTGGGTTCCTGCGTGAGAGCACGGTCCTGGCGATGGTCGGCGGCGCGCTGGGCCTCCTGCTCGCGTTCGGCGGAATCCGGTTGCTCGTGGCGCTGGCCCCCGAGAGCATCCCTCGTCTCGCCGAGATCCGGATCGACGCCTCCGTGCTGCTGTTCACGGTCGGCGTGTCGGTGGCGGCCGGGCTGCTGTTCGGCCTCGCGCCGCTGTTCCGGCACGCACGGCCGGACATAGCCAACTCGCTCAAGGAAGGCTTCCGCGGTACCACGTCGGGGAAGACGGGGGTCCGAGCGCGCACCGTGCTCGTGCTGGGGCAGGTCGCCCTCGCATTCCTGCTGATGGTGGGCTCCGGCCTTCTGGTGAAGAGCTTCTGGCACCTGAAGAGCGTCGATCCCGGCTTCGAGGCGGAGAACGTGCTCACCTTGCGGCTCTCGCTTCCCGACGTGACGTACAACGACCAGCAGACGGTCGCCGCCTTCTATCAGCGGCTCGTGGATCGGGTGGAGGCGCTTCCCGGCGTGGAGCGGGCCGGCGCGACGAACAAGCTTCCGCTCCGGCCGGGCGGCGAGAGCCACAGCGGTGTGCTCATCGAGGACAAGCCGGTCGAGCCCGGTTCCCTCCCCCACATTTCGCTGGAGATCATGACGGCGCCGGGCTATTTCGAGACGATGGGAATCCGGTTGCTCGAGGGTCGACTGATCGAGCGATCGGACATTACGGGTCAGGTCGGGGCCGTCGTGGTGAACAGGGCATTCGCCGAGCACTTCTGGCCTGGCGAGAGTGCGGTAGGCAAACAGGTGTGGCCGGGCATCGCACAGGAACAGGAAGAAGAGAACTTCGGCTGGTGGCAGGTGGTCGGAGTGGTGGATGACGTTCGGAATCTGGCCCTCGAGATGGACATCCGTCCCATCATCTACTACGCGATGGTCGGGCCGGGGGACAACTACCGCTCCACGATGAGCATCGTCGCCCGCACGACGGCGGCGCCGACATCGCTGGCTCCGGAGATTCGCGACGCGGTATGGGAGATCGATCCCACGGTTCCGATCACCGGAGTGGAGACGATGGAGGGAGTGCTGCGCGACGCTACCTCGCGCGCCGGATTCACGATGTTGATGCTCGGAATCGCGGCGGGCGTCGCCCTGCTCCTGGGCGCGGTCGGCCTGTACGGGGTGATCAGCTATGGCGTCACGCAGCGCCGACAGGAGATCGGTGTGCGGATGGCGCTCGGGGCGCCGGCCTCCCGGGTACGCGGCATGGTGGTGAAGCAGGGCGCGATCGTCGCCGGCATCGGTCTCGGCGTCGGCTTCGGGGCGGCCCTTGGCCTGACCCGACTGATGGAGGCTCTTCTGTTCGAGGTGTCACCGACCGATCCGCCGACGTTCGGGATCGTGGTGGCTCTGCTGTTCGCGGTCGCGGTGTTCGCCAGCTGGGTGCCTGCGCGCAGGGCTGCGTCGCTAGATCCGACGATCGCGCTGCGGGCGGAATAGGCGGTTTCGGTTCTGCCGGACGCGACGTGGCGTCGGGGACCCTCTCCCGGCGCTCGCTTTCCCGTCAGCTGCCGGCAGCCGCCGTCGCCGCCACGGACCCGGCGCTTGCCGCGGCAATGACTGCCGCCTGCGCGGCCTCCACCGCCGCCTTCGTGGCCTCGCCCACGATGTCGCCATCGGCGATCGCCCTGATGCGATCCTTGCGCTGCTTCACCAGCTCCTTGCCCAGGACGGGCTTCAGAAGGCCGGTGCCGCTGGCGAGGGCAACCAGAACGGCCGTGCGCGGTTCCAGGTCGTCCGAGTCGCTCGTCACGGCGCCACGGACGCGCTCGACCACGCGGCGTTCGGGGGCCCCATCCAGCACCGGATACGCGGTGCGCCGGAACAGCACGAGGATCCGGTCCTCTCTCTCACGCAGGATCCCGCGCCGGCACAGGCCAACGGCGATTCGGCGCTTGAGATCCTTGAGCTGGTAGAACCGGCCGACCCACTCCTGCGGAGAGCGCGGCTTCCTCGAGTCCTTCACCCGGAGCAGGCACTCGTCGAGGATCGGATCGGCCAGCGGCTTCGGGTTCTGCACGGCAACCAGGTAATCGGGCTTCTTTCCCTGCTTCAAGGGCTTCCTTCTCGGCTTCTCCTCCAGGATGAGTCGCTCCGTCAGAAGGAGCTCGGCGAGCAGGGCGCCGCCCAGGGCGAAGCTGTACTGCGCCGACTGCGGTGTACCCTTGTCGTCCTTCAGCGCGAGGAGGAGCGCCTCCTCGTGGAGCCTGAGCTCGGGCCTGTCATTCATTGTGGTTCTCCGTGTGTGACTCTGACCTCCACACGTCAATACACCCGAGCGGTGCCCGAATTCAAGACTCGCAGGGCCGCCACTCGAAATCCGCGAGCCGACTTCCTGGTGGAACCGGGGTTCCGTGGCCTCTCGGAGCAGGCCGAAGACTATGGCCTGTCGACTTCGGGCGGCGTACCGTTCGGCCTCGACCTCGACGCGGAGCGATGCCGATGAGCCAGTCCACGACCCGAGCCATTCGAATCGAGCGGCACGGCCCGCCCGACGTCTTAGCGGAGCGCGACATTCCCCTGGCCGCGCCGGGACCGTCCGAAGTGCACCTGCGGGTGAAGGCCGCCGGGGTCAACTTCGCCGACCTGATCATGCGCGCCGGCATGTACGATACGGTGCCGCCGCGTCCGTACAGTCCGGGCTTCGAGGTGGCGGGCGAGGTGGTGGAGGTCGGCGGGGACGTCGACGGCTGGTCTCCCGGCGACCGCGCCGTGGCTCTCGTCCGGCACGGGGGCTACGCGCGGGACGTGGTCGTCCCGGCCCGCAGTCTGTTCCGGTACCCGGAGTCGTTGAGTCCTGCGGAGGCGGCGGCTGTCCCGGTCGTGTTCCTCACTGCCTGGGTGTGCCTGTTCGAGTGCGCGCGCGCGCGATCCGGAGAAGTAGTTCTCGTGCTGGGCGCCGGCGGCGGCGTCGGTACCGCCGCGGTACAGCTCGCCGTTCGGGCCGGACTCCGCGCGATCGGAACGGCCGGCACGGAGCCGAAGCGCGCATTCGTGGTCCAGGAGCTGGGCGCGGATGCCTGCTTCGACTCGCGCGGCGACTGGGAGCCCGATGTGGAGCGGCTGCTCGGATCGCGCGGGCTCGACGTCGCTCTCGACGCCACGGGCGGCGCGGCGACGGCTGCGTGCCGCCGGCTGCTGGCGCCCCTCGGGCGGCACGTGTTCTACGGGATGAGCGCCGCCCTGCCGTCACGGAAGCGCAACTGGCCTCGGGCCGCCCTGGCGTGGCTGCGAACCCCGCGCGTACACCCCCTCGACCTCGTGCAGCCCTGCATTGGCGTGTTCGGCGTGCACCTGCTTCACCTGCAGGAGCGGGAGGACCTGCTGCTGCCTGCGACGCGGGACATCTACGGGGGTATCGAGTCCGGGGAGCTTCGCCCCGTTCTGGACCGAACCTTCCCGCTGACCCGGGACGGCGCCGTGGAGGCCCACCGGTACATTCACGAGCGCCGGAACCTGGGCAAGGTCGTGCTCACGACCTGAGGGGCGGCCTTGAAGAGCGGTCCGCACGGCGCGATCGCTACCGACGCACGAAGCCCGCGGCCGACTGGCTCTGCGACCGCGGGCTTCCTTCGGATCCGCCGAGAACCGGAGCCGACACTCGGTCGTTACATCCCTTCGGGCATCAGCGACAGCTCCGGACGCATCCACGCGTCGTTGTGATCGAATTTTCGCAACAGGCTGCGCGTCTTATCCCACAGGGCGTTGTCCGCTTCGCCCATCATCTCGTCCAGGCGATCACCGTCGGACTCGTAGTCGCCGCGGTCCATCGCCAGGGTGGCGATCACGTATAACGGAAGGTCCTCGCCAGTGAACGCCTGGTACACCATCCAACCCGAGTCGGCGCCGTGCGAGGTGTACAGGTCTACCCACTCGTGCATCACGGCCTCCAGCTCCTGCTCCTTGCCGGGCACCGGATACGCGTAGTCGTAGTGCCGCATCGGGGCCTCCTCCGCCGTGAGGCGAGGCGATTCCGGCACGAACGAGAGATCCATGCGCTCGATGTACAGGGCCATCTTGCGGTGCGTGACGGCCTTGGAGCCCTTGGCGTCCATCTCCATCCACTTGTCTCGGCCGACCTGCTCGACCATCCCCTCCCACTCCGCACCGACTTCCATGAGCTGCTCGTAGCTCTCCAGCGGAACCGCGTACATGTAGCCGACTTCCGGTCCGGATAGCGTGAAATACGTCATGCCCTCCGGCGCGTTGGCCCGGATGACTTCCATCATCTCGGCGCTGGCCGCCTCGAATGCCTCGACCATGGCGGGCTCGACCTGCTCGGAGAACACGGCCCACCAGGTGGGAGAGTCGTCGGTTTCCTGGGCCCGGGCGACTGCCGGACACAGCATCAGAACGGCGAGAGGAACCATCATCCATCGCTTCATGCGGACCTCCATTTCAGATCAGCGGAACGGCGGCTGAGCCAGAGCCGGGGGGGGCTGGAATGTACTCTACAATACCCGAATCCTGCACTGGATGCACCTCCGGCTCGGGGCCGGCGTGCGGGGGCCATCGCTAGAACGGACCGGCGACCCCCCGATCCTCCAGCTCGTCCTCGCACAGCTCGAAGAACGGACAGCGCGGACAGTGCCGCGTGTCCTCGACCAACGGGAAGCGATCCCGCGGCATGGCCTCGTTCCGAACGGGATCGACCAGGTACGCGCGCATGGCGATCACGCTGTCCCGGACGCGTTGCCGCTCCTCCGTGCAGTCGCGATCGGAGATCGGAACACTCGTCGCCTCGCCGGCGGCCAGGTACTCGAGGCGCCCGATGACGGGGCCCGGGGGAAGATCGCTCCGTGCCTGCAGGTAGACGGCGTAGGTGCGAAGCTGCGGGGCGTGCGAGGCGTGGCGTCCTCCCGTCTTCCAGTCCACGATGCGCCAGGCGTCACCAAGCCGGTACAGGAGGTCCGGCTGCGCGTATACCTTGATATCGTCGATCTCGACGAAGTCCAGCCGGTCGACCTCCTTCAATTCGACCATCGGAGCCTGCGCGGCCTCCCGGAAACTCTCGGACGTGAGCAGATGCCGCAGGCAGGCGTGCAGTTTATCGCGGACGGACTCGATCTGGTCGCGCGACGGGCCCGAGCCGCGATGGAACTCCATCAGCATGGTGACGGAACCGGGGCGCCGTTCCCATTCCGCTCGCCTCTGCGACATCACCCAGGCCTTGTTCAGGCGATCACGGCCTGTCTGAATCAGATCCGCCGCCACGGGAGCCGCGCCTCCCCCTCGCACCTGCACCAGGGCCTCGGCGGCCAGTTCGTGGACGATGTTGCCGAGAGTCATGTGCAGGTTGGTGATCTTCTTCAGCCGCCAGGCTCGCTTCGCCTCGGCGGGAGATTCGTCGAGCCAGCCGTTATGGGAGCCGTAGTAGTGCCAGTAGTACTTGCGGGGGCATTCCCGAAACGTGGAGCGCCGGCTCTGCGACCACGAGAATTCGGGCTGGGGGCGGATCTCGAAAACCATGCAAGCAACTTCGCGGCCCCCTCCGACACCGACAAGCGCCGGGTGGCTTTCGCCCGACGCCGCCGGCACGGAGGCGATCCGAGCTCAGTTTGGCCTCGACTTGGTCGGCTTCGGCCGGGAGGCACCGCGTGACGTGTTGCGCGCGGGAGACGCACGGGACGCCGCTGACTTCGCGGCGCTCGTCCGCTTCGGCGCCGAGGAGACCGCCGGTTTCGTGCGTCTGACCGATTCCGGCCGGGTCGCTCGTGTCGGTGTCTTCGTTCGTTCTCCGACGCTCGGCCGGCTCTGCTTCGATCGTTCCGGTGTCTTCGCGGTTGAGCGCGGCGTCGGTGTCCGCGCCTCGACGCGCACCCTTTCACGGGTCTCGGGTTTGCTCTTCGGAGCCACTGTCCGCGTCGTGCGCACCGGGTCGATCGAAGGCCGGCGCCTCACCTCCTGTCGCGCCTTCTCCCGCGTCGCGGGGTCTCGCCTCTCCGGCGCCAGCGCGACCGTCCGCGTCGTGCGGACCGGGTCGATCGAGGGCCGGCGCTTCACCTCCTGCCGCGCCTTCTCCCGCGTCGCGGGGTCTCGCCTCTCCGGCGCCAGCGCGACCGTCCGCGTCGTGCGCACCGGATCGATCGAGGGTCGCGTCCGGTTGCTTTCAGCCGCGTTCATGGGCGGTTGCCAGTCGTCTTCGATCTTGATGGCCCGCTCCCGGTAGATGAACGGGCTCACGTCTTCGAGCTCGGCCCTGTTGCCTTTTCCGTCATGCGTCAGCAGACGGTTGACTCGATCCGGCGAGGTCCAGTGACCCGGTGTGAGCCTGCGCGTATCGGACGTGATGACGCCCTGCGCGATGCGCTCACGCTCGCGGCCCAGGTCCCGCCCGGACCTGATGTACCTGTGCTGGTGCCGGCGGCCGAACCTGTTCACGGGCGTGAAGCACCAGTCGCCGAAGTGGATGGCCAGGCCGCCCGCCCGCCCGTATACGGCGAACGAGAGTCTGAAGCGACTCCGGTAGTGGTTCGAGTAGTAGCCCCACGGCACCCAGCCTACGTACTTCGGACCCCAGTACCAGAACACCCAGGCCGAGGCGAAACGCCGCCCGGGGAACCACACCCAGCCGAAACCGGGTACCAGGTCCCAGTTCCCGTAGTGGTGCGGTACCCAGCCCCAGGGCTCGTACGACACCCAGAGAAGGCCGGTCGGAGTGTGACGCCATCGTCCGCGCGAATACGGTCGCCAGTCGTGCTTCACGTGTGGGCGCCAGGCGCGCGATCCTCGCACGTACACCCAATCCCCGTGCGCGCGCAGGGGCGCTGCCGCATAGCGGATCGACTCGTCGACATATACCTCGGTGGCGCCGGCGTAGGTCGCGGTCAGCGCGTCACCCCAGCGCTCGACCGCCACCGGTCCTCGGGCGGCCGCCAGGCGCACGCGCGTGCCGTCATGCCCCTCGACCACCGCTTCTTCGCCGGCGCGCAGGGTCGTGATCGCCGTGCCCGCCCGGACCCGCGCGCCACCGCGACGCACCACCACCAGCGTCCGCTCGGCGCCCTGAGAGTCGACGACGTACGACCCGGGTCCTCGTAGCTCGACGTACGCGTTTGAGGTCTCTACCGCGGGAGGCGTCTCCCCCAGATAGTCATCGGCCACCACGATCTGCAGGGCGCCACGTCCGAGGCGCAGTGCCGTGACGGCGTCGCTGCGGTCCGGCGAGCCGGCCAGGGTCATGAACGCCAGCTCGGCCCGTTCGGCCAGCCGCAACAGGTTGCGATCGGCGAGCTGAACCTCTGCGTGGGCACCTCCCGAGAGTCGCAGTTCATCTCCGGCGAGCACGGCCTCGGTACCCTCGACAGGTACGGACTCGCCCGTATCGGACTCGACGAGCGTCACGCCGCCTTCCGACGTGCTCACATAGCCGTAGCTGGATTCCGAGCTGGACGGGGGAGCTTCCTGCGACCTACAGATGGCGGGCGTGAGCAGGAGGGTGAGAAGGCCGGTCAGGCCGACCTCGATCCAACGGTCCGTCCGTAACGTACGCATGTTCCACCTCCTGCCGTCCCTGCCGGCGCCCGTGGCCCGGGCACCAGGCACCTCTGGCCGGCAGATGGCACTACACGGCCCTGGCGCAGTCGTTCCGGGGTTCCCTCCTCGACCGGTTTACAGGTACCGCACCACGGCAAGTCGCACATAGTCGTCGCGCCTCAGAGACCACAGGGGCTCCCGCAGACTCGCGTTGCCGAACGCCCGTGCCTCGATCTCGATCACCCACCCGTCAGACAGGCGCCGATCCGCTTCGAGGCTGAAGAACACCGATCCCGTTTGCAGATCGAGGGCACCGCCGGCGAGAACGCTGGAGCTGTGCACGTCGTTCAGGGCGAGTCGTCCGCCGACGAACAGGTCGCTCTGTAGCAGGGAAGTCGCCTGCTGGCCGCGTGAATCGTACGTATACTCGAGGAGCACGCCGAGGTCCGCGGCGCCACCCGCGAACCCGCCGAACGTGTACTCGAAGCCACCGGTAGCCGCGCCGAACGCTGGTCCCTGACCCGAGCGGACCATTCCCTCGAACTTCCACAGCCAACCGCCGCGCGTCATCTGCGCGTCGAGCCCCGTCTGGTTGATCACGTCGTACACGGGCAGCAAGACCGGGATGTCAGGCTCCCCGGCCGAGCCCGGGCCCGCTGGCACGGCCAGCAGGAATCGGGGGTCACGGCTCAGACCGTAGTAGTGGGACAGGCCCACGTCGAAGTCGCCCAGCGTGTGCGCCCAGCGCACGGCGAGATCGATCCGCTCGTCCCCGTCCGGATAGACCGGCTGGTCCGTGTTCACGACGGGGGCGGAGCGCAGCCTTCCGTCCGCGCCCGGGAACGTTCGCTCACGGAGGAAGGGCATCACGAACGCGTCCACGGTGCCCCAGTCCCGGATCCAGGCCAGGTTGATCATCGGCTGGCCGAGCTTGTCCTCGCCGTCCGGGCTCTCGACGAGATCCGTCTGGTTGATGATGTCCACCACGTGTCGGGACTCCGTCACGCCCCAGAACACACGCCGGATGCCGGCCCGTAGCTCCCATGCGTCCGCGGCATACTCCCAGCTCAGGGAGCGGATGTCGGCGTGTGTCCGCGCCGGATCCGAGGAATCGACGCGCAGGAACCCCTCGAAGCTCAGGCCCTGGCGGCCGCGGTTCCAGTCGAGCTCCCACCGCGGACCGATCGCGAACGAGCCGTTGTTCGCCGTCTGTCGCGGATCGACGGGAACCTGGGGGAAGAACCGGCCCTCGAGCTCGAATCGGGCCGACAGGTCGCCCGGTACCGGCTGCGCGACGGCGGCGCCCGTCCCGATGGCGACAACCATCCACGAAGCCGTCACCGCGATCCCCGAGCGCCGGAGTCGGCGTCGCGTGGACGTCCTCAGGCGGAATCCCTGCATCGGAATCACCGCACCCTCTTAAGGCTGTTCCTGTCGAAGTCCCGATCCGTGAGGCCGGACTGAAACTCGTAGCCGCGCCACTCCAGGTCGGTGCTCTTGCCGGTCTGGTGGTTGACCATCCTCATCACGTCTGCTCGCCAGAAGCGGTCGAGGTACCGGCGGTAGTCTTCGTACGTGAGGGTCTTCAAGAGCTCGCCCTTACGGTCGTAGAAGTAGACCTTCAGCGTCCGCAGGTGCTCTGTGTCGCGCCACGTCAGGAGCTTCGAGTAGCCGGAGTTCCGGTCCACGGGCACCTGCTCGACAACGTGCGTCTGCACGCCCTCCAGGGCCTCGTCGCCGAGGTAGCGATACGCGTACTCCTCCACTTCCTGCGAGGAGATGTCCTCGTAGGAGAACTCGCTCCCCATGAACGGACCCGACTTGTTGTTGGTCGCGATCCGCTTGACCCGCTTCAGCGCCGGCAGGTAGAGCCATTGGTCGTCACTCCCCGTTGCGTGGCTGAACGTGAGGAAGGCCGTACCCTGGACGTCCCGTGGCCGATCGAAGATCACGAGCGACTTGTCGCCGTCTTCCTCCACCTCGAGCGTGCGGGTGCGCATCTCGCGGGAGCTCTCCTGGCCGTGACGGTTCCGCAGAGTCATCGTGAGCTCGGCCGTCCAGTCGCCGAACCCGGCGTCCCGGCGCTCCCATTCGCGGGCAATCTCCAGGCCCCGCTGATCCGGGCTCGGAGACCCGGCGGTCGGGGCGTCGCCCGCTGCGTCCTCGGCCAGGGCCTGGGCAATGGCCGGGGCCGGGCCGCCGAGGATCCACAGGACGGTCAGCAAGGGTATCCACGGGTCGTTCCTTCGGTGCTCGATCATCGTCGACTCCTCTTCTTTATCGGTGCGATTCGGTCGTCTCGGGTCTCGTTCGCGGTGCCCGCCAGCTGGTCGCTCATTTCCGGCTCAGCGCGAGGCGTGGCCGCGGCGCGAGCCGCTTCGCTCGGGCCTCTGCGACGAGAACCAGGAGCGGCCCCAGCATCAGAAAATCGGTAAACAGGGCGAAGCCGATCGTGATGGCCGTCAGCTTGCCCATCCCGGCGTTCAGGTCGAACGCCGAGAGCGACAGGATCAGGAAGCCACCCGCGAGCACGAGCGAGGTGAAGACCATGGCCGGCCCCACGTTGCGGAACGCGTAACGCAGCGCGTCCTCGGCCCCGTGTCCGTGCTCCCGGCGCGCGCGCAGGTACTTGCTCAGGAAGTGGATCGTGTCGTCGACCACGATTCCGATGGTCATCGCGGCCACGGTGGACAGAGCGATGTTGATCTGGCCGACGAGGATCCCCCAGGCACCGAATGCGAGCAGGGCCGGTGCCAGGTTCGGAATGAGGCTCAGGGCGCCGTACCCGACGCTGCGGAACGCGATCACCAGGCAGGCCGACACCAGGACCAGCGCGAGGGCCGTGCCCATCAGCATGCCGCGAATGTTGCGTCCGGAGATGTGCGCGAACATGAGGCTTGGTCCCGACGCGGTGGCAACCATTCCCGACGCTCCGTGCGCGGCCAGCCAGCGCTCGCCTGCCGCGGCGGTCTCCCGGATCTCGTGCGATGACAGGTCGTCGAGTGTCACGATGAACCGCGTGGACGACTTGTCGACGTTGATCTGGTTGTTCAGGTCCTGCCCGAACGGCAGCGACATCTCGTACAGCAGCAGGTATTGCGCAGCGAGGTCGCGCGTCTCCGGCAGGTGATACGTGGCCGGGTCGTCGCCGTGCATGTTCCGGTTGAGGCGCTTCATGATGTCCGCGAAGGACAGGACATGCAGCACGCCGGGCTGACCCCGGTACCACTCCGCAAACGAGTCGAGGGTTGCCAGATAGGCGGGCTCGCTGATCCCACCGGTCTGCCCCGACTCTACGGAAAACTCGACCGTATACAGTCCTGTGAGGTTGTCCATCGCGTAGTCCGAGTCCGCTCGGAACTGGACCGAGTGATCGAAGTAGCGGACGAACTGATCGTTCAGATCGTTCATCGGGACGATGGCGGCGAGGCCCAGTGCCAGAGCGGCCGTCCCGCCGAGCAAGGGCCGGCGGTTCCGGAGCACGAACTCGGCAAGAGGCTCTTCCCAGCGAAGCCTCGCGAACCGACTCGTGCGGGCCTCGGAGCGGGCCCTCACGCGCAACGGGAGCACGCCGACCAGAGCCGGAAGGAAGACAACGGCGAACAGGAAGGCCAGCCCCACTCCCAGGGCAGTCATGTTTCCGAGGTCCCGGAACGGGGGCGAATCGCTGAAGTTCATGCTCAGGAAGCCGATCGCCGTGGTAAGGCTGGTGAGAAACACCGGTCCCAGGTTCACCCGAAGGCTCTCGACGATCGCGGCCGACTTCTCGTCGCCCGCTCGCATCCGCTGAAGCAGCGTGACGAGGATGTGAACACAGTCCGCGACGGCGAGCGTCAAGATCAGGGTCGGAGCCGTGGCAGACGGTGGAGTCAGGACGATCCCGGCCCAGCCCGCCAGCCCCATGGCGCTGATCGTGGCCAGGCCGATGACGGACAGGGTGCCGATCACACCGACCACCGACCGGAGCAGGAGATACAGGAGGACGATGATCCCGAGGTACATCAATGGTACCAGTGTCTGCATGTCGTTCTGGCTCGCCTCGAAGAAGGCGTTGTTCAGCATCACCATCCCCGTGAGCCGCACGTCGATGCCGGGATGCCGGGCCTCGATGTCCGCGGCCAGCGCGCGCGCCGCGTCGACCAGGGCGGGACGCGCCTCGGGATCATCGGAGTCGTCCGGCAGGAACACCGTGACGTTGACGCCGGTGGCCCGGCCCTCGGCCCCGGCCAGACGATGGACGACCAGGGGATCGTCGAGGGCCACTCCGCGAGCTTTTTCACGGGCCGCGGGATCCGCTGAGGCACCGGCCGGCAGGAGATCCTCGACCAGAAGGTCGTCCCCGTAGGCCTCGGTGTGCTGGAAGTTGGTGATTCCCTCGACGCGGGCGGCGAATGGCAGTTGCCAGGCGCGATCCTCCAGGTCGAGCGCCGCGCCGAGAGCAAGCTCGCTGAACGCGTCTCCAGACGGCGCCTCGACCACGAACAGGACGTTGTCGTTCTTGGTGTAGATCCGTTCGAGCGCGTCGAACGCCGCGACCTGTGGGTTGTCGTCTCCGAAGAACAGGCGGTAATTGTTGCCGAAGCGCAGGCTCCCGGCCCCGTAGCCCATCCCGATCGTCGCCGCGAGCGACGCGGCCAGCACGGGCCAGCGCCATCGCAGGACCCAGGCGGCCCAGCGGGCCCCCGGCTCCGGACGGACGGCCGGCGTCCGTGTCGCGTTCCCTGCCCTGCGCCCCTCCGGCGCTCTCGCTCCGACGATTCGTCGCCGCGTTCGCTCCAGGATTCCTCTCATCGTTCGCCTCTCCATGCCTGTGCCCGTCCTGATTCATACATACCGGTCGGTATGTTCTGTGTCGCAATCAGCAACGCCGTATCCATCCATGTATGCGCAGGGTGAGTTCCCTTCCGGTCAGGCCGGGATCGGGGCTCCCAGCGGACGAAGGGTCTCCAGGTAGTCGAGCAACACTTCGATGTTGCCCCGGAGCAGCTCCTCGCTCTGTTCGCTCTTACCGAGTCCGATGGCCCCTTCGATCGCTCCGATGATGAACGCGGCCACCTTCTCCGAATCGATGTCCGTGCGGACCGTGCCCAGCGTCTGACCGTTCCCCAGCGAATCGGCCAGGCCCCGGCGCCACCTGCCGAACAGGCGTGCAATACGGGTCCGGAACCCCTCATCGATCGGCGACATCTCCTGGGCTAGGTTGTTCAGGGGACAGCCGCACTGAAGGGCCTTCGGGCCGGCCTTCTCGAGCGAAGCGATCAGGCTGCGACCGATCGCGGTCAACGGATCCTCGTACCCGCAGTCCGAGATCCAGCGCTCGGTCATCCATCCCCCGATCACCTCGTCCACCACCGCGTACCCGAGGTCCATCTTACTGCCGAAGTGATGATACAGAGCTCCCTTGGTGACACCTGCTCGGTCGAGAATGCGCGACAGCGACGCGGCCTGGAACCCGTGCTCGTACATCTCGTCGAATGCCGATGTGAGAATGGCATCGCGCGTCTCTTCGGGTGCCCTGTCGCGGGCCGTCATCTTGGCTCCTTCGCTCGGAGTGAGTCCGGCAGGTCGGCTCGGTGTGACATACCGACCGGTAGGTACGAATATACACGACGACGAGACTACGTCAAGGGGGGCACGTCGAAGGGAGGGTAAACCCGCGGCGAGCGCCTGCCAGCGGGGTGGGCGGGGCGACTCTTCTCCAGGCTCAACCATGCCGGCGAGATCGACCGCCCCGGTTGCGTCGCAATCGGTCGCCGCCCGGGACCGCCGGACCGGGCCAGCGTCGCCCCTACCGCGTCAGCGCTTCAGGCGGGCGTAAACACCCTTGGCCTCACCCGACATCAGGGTCTCGAAGTTGAACTTCCACACGAGGGTTTTGCCATCCTCGGACGTCGCGTTGTGCTCCACCGCGTCGAACGGAGTCGTAACGCTGAACGTCACCCCGAAGCCTGCCATCAGCTTCTCCAGCATCTCGGGGGACACCCACGGGATGTCCTCCATCTCCTCGGAGGGATCGATCGGAGGCATCCGGATGATGACTTCGTCCCCCTGATCGACGATCTCCAGTTCGTCGAACGGCTGCGCGTCGACCGGTCCGCCGTCGTCGCCATCGTCGTCATCTTCGAGCCGCACGTCCTTCAGCCTATCGACGTGGTCGAAGGCCAGCCGGACGTTGATGGAGGTCACCAGCTCTTCGCGGTCGGCCTTCGCGGAGACCAGCTCCACGCCATCGGGAAGATCCGGCGCGATCTCCTCCCGGAGGGACTCTTCGCTGAAGTCATCCTCGTCCATCTCCTCGAGGAGCTCCTGCCGGGCGGCCTCGATCTGCTCCGCCGATGGCTCCCCGCCCTCTCCCGTGAACGCGTTCTGAAGGAAGGCCGACATGTAGGCGACCCGTTCCAGATCGATCTCGATGTCCATGTCCGCTGTGCCGGAGAGATCATCCTCCAGCGTGATCCCGTACTCGAATTGCATGCAGCCGGTCGCGAGCCACGCGAACCCGGCGATGAGAATGCCCCTCATGTACCTCATTGGCGCCTCCTTTAGCGCGACGGGCACGGCCACCGTTCCGACCGGAGCGGCGCCGACTCTCCATACGGGCACGCGAGCCGGAGGTTTCCGCTTGCCGCCGCACGGCGGCAACGTTCATACTGGATCTCGCGCGACTTCAACCGCTGGCAAGTGAACCATGTCACGGGCAATCATAACGACTGGCGCGTCCAGGGGCATCGGCTTCCAGGCGGCGCTTCACCTGGCCGAGCGTGGACTCCGGAGTCTCGGCACGGTACGCCGCGCGGAGGATGCCGACCGACTCCGGTCGGCCGGCATCGAACCGATCCTGATGGACGTCACGGATCAGGCCTCGATCGCCCGCGCGGCCGCCGAAGTGGAGCATGCTCTCGACGGCGGCCCCCTCATGGCCCTCGTCAACAACGCCGGGGTGCCAGCTGCCGGCCCGATCGAGCTGGCGGACCTGGACGAGGCGCGGTCCATCTTCGAGGTGAACCTGTTCGGCGTGATCGCCGTCACCCAGGCTTTCCTTCCCCTCCTGCGGGCATCTGGAGGACGGGTCGTGAACATGAGCTCGGTGGCCGGACGGTTCACGTTTCCTTTCGTGGGGATGTACTCCGCTTCGAAGCACGCGCTGGAGGCGGTGTCCGATGCGCTTCGACGAGAGCTCCGGTCCGCCGGAGTGGATGTCGTCCTCGTGGAGCCCGGTTCGATCGACACGCCGATCTGGGACCGGGTGGAGGCGATCGATCTCGATCGGTACCTCGACACGCCGTACGAGAGGCTCATGCCCATGGTTAAGGAATCCGCCGTGCGGGGAGGTCGCACGGGTCTGCCGGCGGAATGCGTGGCGCGGGCCGTGCACCGGGCGGTGACGGCTCGCCGCCCGCCGGCGAGAATCCCCGTGGTTGCCTCACGCTTCAAGTGGCGGATGCAAAGACTCGTTCCGGCTCCGGTGTGGGACTATCTGATCGGCCGTCTACTGGCCAGGGTCGAGGCGGGCCGGGGGATAGACTCGCCGCTTCGCTGAGCGCCCCGGAGCTCAGGCCGTCGGCTTCGCGCGAACCGGACCGGAGGCAGCCGGACGGGCCGTCGTCCGGTCGGTGCCGACACCCAGGTGCTCGAGGATCCCGTGGGTGATTCTCTCGGAGTTCGCGGTGATCGTGAGGCAGGGGTTTACGGCCAACGAGCTGGGGACAGCGGATCCGTCGGCAATGTAGAGGCCCGGAAGACCCCACACCTGGCCCGCCGGATCGCACACGCCATCTTCCGGGAGGTCGGCCATTCGGCAGGAGCCGACCTGGTGGGCCGTCCCGCAGTGGAAGTCGTCGTGCGGCATCCCCTCGCGGGTGACGCCCTCGAGGTGGAGCGGCCGGCAGCCCCGGCGCTCGAACAGCCCATTCATCAGCTTCTTGTTCCGCCCGAAGTACTCCATCAGATCCGGAGTGACGGTCAGCTCCGTGGAAATCCTTCCGCCGCGATGCATGCGTAGCCTCGCGACCGGCGGAGCGAGTCCCATCGCGTACAGGGCCAGCATTCGGCGCCGCATCTGTCGCATGAGGTCGACGTGCGTCTGCCCCCAGAACAGATCGGACGGGCTCTGGCGCAGTCTCAGGGATGCCATGGCCATCAGGGGCATCGCCTTGACGGCGGAGATGGTGACGCCGTGACTCTCAAGGAAGTCGTAGCAGATCACGCCGGCGTGCGTCCGACCCACGAACATGTCCCCGTCCGGAAGGTCATCCGCGAGCAGGCAGGCGGCCTTCGTGCCTCCGTTCCAGGCGATGTTGCGGCCCACGTGCTCGCTCGCCAGACGAAGATCGCGGCGCGACCGCATGAGCAGGCGCGCCGTTCCGACCGTGCCAGCGCCGAGGATCAGGAGCGGCGTGCGCAGTCGCTCGCTTTCCGCGGCGGCCCCGTAGCGAACGTCGATCCGGTAGCCCCCTCCGGAGAGGCGGGCGATGCCTGTCACGTCCGCGTCGCACCGATACTCCGCCCCGGCCTCTCGGGCAGCGGGGATGTATGTGTTCAAGGGGCCCTTCTTCGCGTTGTATATGCAGCCGGTGACGCAGAATCCGCTGTTCACGCACCCGCTTTCGGCATACCTCGCCCGCTCGCAGGTGTAGCCCAGCTCGTCGAGCATGCGCGCGAACACCCGCCCGCTCGCCGGCACGGCCTCGGGCCGGATCTGCCGGACGTGCATCATTCGCTCGGCCCCGTCGTACCAGGGATCCATCGCCGGGCGGTCCAATCCGACCGGCCACAGCTTCCGGCCGTCGATGACCTGCTCGAAGGCACGGCTCGGGGCCCGCAAGGCGACCATCTCGAAGAAACCGGATCCTCCCCCCAGACCCTCGGCGTACATCATCCCGAAGTGCGGCCCGTCGACTCCGTGCAGCCACTGCAGGAGGTATCGGGGATCCTGGGTCTGGCGGAAATCACGGCGCGGGACGATCTCCGGACCCTTCTCCAGCACCAGCACCTTCAGGCCGGCCGTGGCCAGCCGGAGAGCGGGAGGGCCGGCTCCGAATCCTGAGCCGACGATGATCGCGTCGAAATGGGAGCTGTTCACGATGTACGCTCCTCAGACCGGATTGCCGGATCCGGCAGCAGTGATCTCGCGGAAGGAACCGAGATTCGGGTCGAAGACACCGGCCATGCGCTCAATCTGGAACCGTCCCTCGAAGTCCGTCACCGGACACCCCTTCTCATCATCGTAGATCCCGGCATAGCATGCAATCTGGGTTACGTGGACGGAGGCCGAGTACAGCAGAGTCGTCACACCGCCCTGTGCCAGCCCGTCGGCGACGACCCGCTCCCGCTGCTGGTAGTCGAGCGCGGCGAAATGGCGCTCGCCGGTCAGCCGTCCGGCGCGGACGCACAGGTCGTAGGCCAGGTACTCGCGGTGGGCGCCGATCTCCAGAAACTCGTCGTAGAAATGGCGTGTCAGGTCCGGATCGTTCTCGGGCATGCCCGGGATCACGGTCAGCACGAACGCCTGGAGTGTCTCGTCGACCAGCTCCGGATGATCGTGAAAATCCCTCGGGTACAGCTTGAGGCCGATGCGGACGGGCGTGCACGCGGTGGCCAGGCCCGCCACGGCGAGGAGTCTGACGAAGTCCCGTCGGGGTACGGCGCCTGATCCGGTTCTCGTCTGTGTTGCCATGGGACCTCCTTCCGGTCTCGCCCAGAAGGTCCCCGGTCTCGCTCAAGTCGTGGTCAAGCGGTTTCGCGGCGTCGTCAAGAGGCTTTCCCCTTGACAGTTTAGGGAAACGCCCGCATCTTTACCTAAACACATTAGGTGAAGGGACGATGACGTCCAGCCACTCAACCCCGAGGAAGGGTGCGATGCCTGCTCAACTGGAGAAGGTCCCGGTGCTCCAGGGAACGCTGGACATGCTGATTCTCAAGACCCTGGCCTGGGGTCCGAAGCACGGCTTCGGTATCCTGCGGCACATCGAACAGGTCACGAGCGAGGAGCTGCACGTGGAAGAGGGCGCTCTGTACCCTGCCCTGCACCGGATGCACCGCAGGGGTTGGCTCGAGGCCGAGTGGGGCCTGTCGGAGAACAACCGGCGGGCCCGCTACTACCGGCTCTCGAGCGCGGGCGAGCGCGCCCTCCGCGAACAGGTGAATTACTGGGGACGCATGGTGCGGGTCATCTCGCTCGTGCTGCAGGACGTTCAAGCGTGAGCGCACGGTGGGCCCCCCGGACGCAGCTTCGCCTGCGGGACGTCCTGTTCCGCCGGGATGTGGACCAGGCCATCGACGAGGAGCTCCGGTCTCACGTCGAGATGCGGGCGGCGCAGCTGGCACGTGATGCCGGACTGCCGCCTGACCAGGCGAGAGCCGAGGCACTTCGACGGTTCGGCGACCCGGCGCGGTATCGGGGAGAATGCCGGGATACAGAGCGCAAGAGAATGCGGAGGGGGAGGATGATGTCGCGGCTCGAGTCGATCGTGCAGGATGTCCGGTTCGCGGCTCGCGGGTCTCTCCGGCAGCTCGGATTCACAACTGTCGTGGTGGGCACGCTGGCTCTCGCCGTCGGCGCGATCACGGTGATCTTCAGCGTAGTGAGCGGAGTCGTCCTCACACCCCTCCCCTACGAGCAGCCCGACGGGATCGTGATGGTGTGGGAGCACAACCTGCCGCGCGACAACCGGACCAACGTAGCGTCTCCAGCCAACTACCACGCGTGGCTCGAGGCGGAGAGCTTCAGCGAGCTGGCGGCGTTCGTTCCGTACAGCGCGACGCTCACGGGAGACGGAGAGCCCGAGAGAGTAGGTGTGGTGCGGGCGGCGCCGGCGCTGTTCTCGATCCTTGGGGTCCGCGGGCACGTCGGCCGGCTCCTCGCGCCGGGCGACGACGGTACGGACGCCCGGGTTGCGGTGCTCGACCACGGCTTCTGGCAGCGACGGTTCGGAGGCGATCCGGACGTGCTGGGTCGCTCTGTCAATCTGAACGGGGATCTCTACGAAGTGGTGGGCGTATTGCCCGCCGCCTTCGACTTCGAGCCCCCACAAGCCTTCAACTCCACGGGCACGGAGGACGTGTGGCTGCCGTTGGTGACGGATCCGACGATCCGGGGCCGGTATCTGCAGGTCGTAGGACGACTCGCTCCCGGTGTCGGGCGGGAACAGGCGGACGCCGAGCTGGACGTGATCGCGGGCCGGTACGAGGAGGAGGCGGCGGACTGGAACGCCGGCTACCGGGTGAACGTGGTGACGTTGTACGAGCAGGTCGTGGGGGAAGCCCGGGCTCTGATCCTGGTCCTGTTCGGGGCGGTGGCGATCGTGCTCCTCATCGCGGCCGCCAACGTGGCGAACCTGCTGCTCGCGCGGGCGACCCGCCGCGAGCGTGAGCTCGCCGTGCGCGTGGCGATCGGCGCGCCCGGCGCCCGCGTGATCCGTCTGTTGCTCATCGAGAGCCTGCTGCTCGGCCTGGCAGGGGGAGCCCTCGGCGTGGCGATGGCGCTCGGGGCCGTCCGCCTCCTGATCGCGCTCGGCCCCGACATCCCACGGCTCGGAGAGGTGGGCGTGGACGGAACCGTCCTGACCTTCGCGTTCGGTGTGTCCGTGTGTACGGCCCTCCTGTTCGGCACGCTTCCGGCGCTCCGGGCGGCGCGTCCGGACCTCGGCGAGGCCCTGAAGGAAGGCGGTGCGAGAGGCGGAAGCCGCCGCGGCGTGGTGCGGGCGCGTCACGCTCTCGTGGTGGCCGAGCTCGCCATGTCGCTGTCCCTCCTGGCCGGGGCCGGACTCCTGCTTCGCAGCTTTCAGACGCTGCTGGGCGAGGGCGTCGGTCTGGACACCGAACGCCTCCTGACCGCGAACGTGCAGCTGAGCGGGAACGTCTACGCGGACTCGGATCGCGCCCCGTTCTTCGAGGAGCTGGTAGACCGTGTGGCGGCCCTTCCCGGCGTCTCTTCCGCTGCGGTGATCACTGCCCTCCCCCTCAGCGGCATGGGAATCGGGACCAGCTTCTTCGATCCCGACCGGCCGCTTCCCGAGGCGGGCGGTCTGCCGGTGGCGGACATCAGGCCCGTGCACCGCGAGTATCACCGCACGATGGGAATTCCGCTCATCGCGGGCCGCACGTTCGACGACCGGGACGGCGGCGATGCCCCGACGACAGTCGTCATCAGTGCGGCCACGGCGGCGGAGGTGTTTCCCGGCGTGGACCCGATCGGCCGCCGGATCGCCATGCCGTGGGGAGATACGCTGGTCGCCGAAGTGATCGGCGTCGTGGGAGACGTCCGCCACGAGGGTCCGGGCACGGATGTCCGATCGAAGCTGTACTGGGATCACAGGCAGTTCCAGGAGTTCAGCTTCATGACGCTGGTGGCCCGCACGTCGAGCGACCCGACGGCGATCCTCCCGGGAATCCGCAGGGAGGTTCGCTCGATGGACCCCGACCTGCCGGTGTACAGCGTGCGGACGATGGAGGGCTACCTGTCGGATTCCGTGGCCCGTAACCGATTTGCCCTCGTGGCTTTCGTGGCGTTCGCCGCGGTTGCTCTCGCTCTGTCGGTGGTCGGCGTGTACGGCGTGCTCTCCTACGCCGTGTCTCTGCGCACCCGGGAGATCGGGATTCGGGTGGCGCTCGGGGCCGGACGGGAAGCGATCGGAGCCATGGTGTTGCGGCAGGGAGCCGCCGTCGCGGGTATCGGCCTGGTGGCCGGGCTTGCGGGCGCGGTAGCTCTCACCCGCCTGCTCAGGAGCCTGCTGTACGGAGTGAGCCCCACGGATCCGTTCACCCTGAGCCTCATGACGGCCTTGCTGTTCGGAACGGCGCTCGTAGCGAGCTGGATCCCGGCGCGCCGGGCTGCCCGCACCGATCCGGCGTCCGTGCTGCGGGGTGACTAGGAGCCCGGGCTCCTCCCCGTGGCATCCTCCCCTGCGCGACCTTCGCGCAGATCGCGGATCATCGCTCCGCTATACGCGAAAAGGAAGGGGGCTTTCTATGGCCCCTGCTCTGGCAACCCCTGTCGGAGCTCCCTATCCTGCGGCATGGACGACCGGGATGAGACGGTGCGAGTGGAGCTTCTTCCGGAGCACCCGGCCTTCGGCGACCCGGAGGTCGGGCCACAGTATCTGGAGCCCTCCCATCCGGGAGACGCGGGAATCGATCTCATCGCATGCGAGGCGGCGGTCCTGGAGCCGGGCGACAGGAAGCTGGTGAGTGCCGGGATCCGCATCGCGCTCCCGCCGGGCCTCGAAGGACAGGTGCGGCCCCGGTCCGGACAGGCGTTGCGCAGCGGTCTGACGGTCGCGAACGCGCCCGGCACGATCGACCCTGGCTACCGCGGGCCGGTGCAGGTGATCCTGCTCAACACGGCGCCCATCCTGACGTCCGGAGAGCTCGCGGAATGCGCGGAATGCGCGGACTACGAGACCTTCAGGAAGCGTCTCGCATCGGCCCGGGCGGATCACACGATCCGCATCGAGCCCGGGGAGCGCATCGCGCAGCTCGTGTTCGCACGCTTCCAGCGACCACCGATCCGCATCGTCGACGGGGTCTCGCTCGAGACCCCGCGCGGGGAGGGGGGATTCGGGTCGACCGGGATCGCCTGAGCTGGTCGTCCCGCAGCTCGCGCGCGCCGGCCGCGTGCCGTTCCGGGTGACTCGGATCAGCGGACCACGGTTCGCAGGAACCGGATCAGTTCGGCGTGCGTGTCGGGGTGGGTGAGGACATCGCGATGCGCTGCTTCGGCGACCGTTAAGACCGGAACACCCGCGGCGTGGCCCAGGCGATCCGCGTGGTCTGGCGGAACCCGGGTGTCGCGTCCTCCCTGCACGATCGTCACGGGGATCGAGTCTGAGGCCAGCTCACCGGCTCGGGCCTCGGGGTCCAGATCCCGGAACGATTCCCCGGCCCGCAAGCGCCACGAGGGATGGAACAGGCGCACCAGGAACTGGCCGGGCAGTCCCCGATCGGAAAAGAAGCCCGCCGTCACGGCGAACAGGTCGGCCGGTGCGGCGATCAGCGCCAGCCCATCGAACTCGGCCCCGCGGGAACGGGCCAGGATCGCGGCCGCGCCGCCCAGGGAGTGCCCGATCACGACGATCCGGCAGCCCGGACGGATCTCCCTCAGGGTCTCGAGCGTCGCCATGAGGTCATCCCGAAAATGGCGGACGGTGACGGCAGGCGCCCCGTCGCTGCGACCGTGCGAGCGGACGTCGAACACCAGGACGGGCAGGCCCGCATCCAGCAACGGGGCCGCCAGGAAGAGCATGGTGGACGAGTCTCCGGTCCAGCCGTGCACGAGGACTGAGATGGGCGTGTCCGGCGGTGTCGCCCGCGGCTCGATGAGGTCGCCGCGCACCGTGACTCCGTTCGAGTCCAGCTCGAGTGGCGTGACCGGATGATGCAGATCGCCCGCCGTCCGCTGGGCAGGCCGGCGGCGGGGCCGCAGCGTCAGCAGGGCAGCCCGGTCGATCAGGAACGCGCCGCCCACAGCGGCGGCCAATGTCCAGAGCAGCATGGGCGGGAAGATCGGGGGTGGGGCGGCGAACGGGCAAGGTGTGTCCCGCAGGGCCCTGAGCCGAGTGCTGGACAAGATCTACCTCGGCTCGACGGAGATGCTGGTGACCCGGTTGCTCGCCGATGAGGAAGTCGGGGTGGGCGGGGGCCGCCGGCTCCCGCCCGTTCCTTCGGAGAAGGACCCCTCGTACCGCTATTGTGGGTGGCCGGTGGCCCGGCAGTCTGTGAATAGGGGCTCTCCGTCCTTCTCGACGGACGCCTCAGGTCCCTTGCCCCGGAAGGTGTACGTCCCGTCGGAGTAGTCCATCCCGGATCCCGTCGGCTGCTGGTCGAGCTGGAAGATCTGCCCGTCGGACATCCGGAGGGCCGCCTTCTCGACACCTTCGGCGATAGTGAACATGAACGACTGCTCGTCGGCGCACTCGTACGCGAGCACCGACACCTTTCCGTGCGGGGCCTCCATCGAGCCTTGTCCGCCGGTGGCTTCGCCCGCCGCTTCGCCCTCGACGCGCGATTGCCCTTCGGACACCGAGGCGGCGTCCTGCTCGGTCGCCTCGTTCGCGCACGCGGCCGGGCCCGCCAGCCCTGCGACAAGCAGTGGGGCGACGAACGGCAGAGTTCTTCTCATTGTCAGCATTCAGCTTCTCCGTGGTTCGAGGATCTACTGGAAGGGACCCCCGTGATCGGTCGCCGCGCACTGGAGCGCCGGCGAGGCCCGCATGATACGGGTTGCCGGCCGGCCGAGAAACCTCCCGGCGGGCGCTAGAACAGTTTCCCGCTCAGGGTCGGCTCCTTATCGGTTCTCGTCCCGATCTTGAGAAACGTCGAGAGCCGGATCGTGCCTTCCGCGTGCAGGATCTCGTGGATCTGCGTCACGGCCCGCAGGATCTTCTCCAGGTCCCCCTCCACATTCGTGCCGTACGCGTGCAGGGTGGGATTGAGGCCCGCCTGCTCGAGCACCCGGTGCGCACGCTGCACCTCGCGCCGCACCGAAACGCCCGACCCGATCGGAATGACCTGAACCTCCGCCACGGCCTTCATACGCTCGCCTCCTGCCGGGATCAAGACGGCATGCACCGGGAGGAATATCGGGGACGAGGGAGCCCACCAACACCGTCGCGGAGGGGAATTCCCCGCCTGGAGGGACGGCCGGAATGCTGTGGAAGGCCTCAGTCGGAAGGGAGCTTGGCCCGAAACAGGGCAAGGATCTTGGGTCGGAACGGGTCGTCCCGAGGAACTTCCTCGATGAGGCGCCCCACCCACCGGAGAATCATCCGATCCGACTCGCGTCGGAGTCTGCCGGTCTCCGGAAGGCGTTCGAGCGTGATGAGCAACACCTCGGGCAGATGCTCGTCCACGTAGTCCCAGGATCGGCCGAGGAAGCGGCCGATCCCGTGCTTGGCTTCGACGGCACGGGCCGCGCTGGTCAGCAGGGCATCCGGATTGGAAACCCAGAAGGATCTATCGTCCATCGGTCTCGGGGGTTGTGGGTACATTTCTACCCCCACGCAGACGGTGTGCCCCGAATCCATGTCATGCACGACAAGGACTTACGGCAGCGCACCGGGATGGACGTTGTGCCACGACCACAGGCGAGCGGATCGGAACGACGGGGCGCTGGAGGGCGTCGTGCCCGTCGCCGACCCGTCTACAGGTCCCGCCTCCGGAACCAGCCCCCCGCGAGAAGGATCAGGCCGAAGACCCACAGGGCGGTGCCCACAGCGACCGGTCCCACCGCATAGAGTCCCGGTGGCGTCCCCTCGTGCTCGACCGCAATCCGGGCGGCGCGTTCGTAGGCAGCGGGATCGTACAGCTGGTACGGGATCAGTCGACCGAACGTGCGGATGGGAAGCCACCCGAGGACCGGCCGAAGACCCTCGAACACGTTGCCCAGCGCCCCGCGCACCAGGTTCTCCGCGAACGCGAACCAGGCGAACCAGACCGCCATGGCCGGTCCTGACGATCGAATGGCGAGCGCCAGGAACAGCGCCAGGCTCCCATAGCCGAGGCCGGCGAGGAGCGAACCGCCGAGCGCCGCGACCTGCGGGAATCCCGGCAACGCGGCTTCGCTCGCGCTGGCGGTGCCGAGTCCGGCCAGCAGGCCGCCCAGCGCGACGCGCAGCAGGGCGAAGATGGCGACGATGACCGGCAGGAGGAGGACCTTTCCGGCGAACCACTCGGTCCTCGAGAGGCCGTCGATGACATTCTGCCGCGCCGTCCGCCAGTTGAACTCTGCGGCCACCAGGAGGATCAGCAGAACGGCCGCGAAGATGAACCCGATCATCATCTCCTGGCCGAAGATCTGCTCCCATGCCTCGGGCAGGGCGAACGGCTGCTCCGGGTCCTTGCGGGCTTCCAGATACTTCTCGCCGAAGTCGACGAGATTGATCAGGGCGAAGAGTCCAAGCGTGACCCAGGTCGCCACGCGCTTCCACATCTTCCGCATCTCGTTGCGGAACGCCGCACGAATCACGGCACCTCCTGGAGACCGTGTCCGGCGCCGGCCGCACCGGAATCGTCTCCCGGCCCTGCTCCAGCGCCCGTGACTTCCATGAACACGTCCTCCAGGGAGCGGGACTCCAGCGCGAGGTGCGAGACGTGGATGCCGCGACCCGCCAGCCAGCAGTTGACGGCCGCCAGGTCGCCGTCCTCCAGATCCGCCAGCACCCGGTCGCCGCGGCGGCGGACCCAGCGGGCGCCGGGATAGCCGTTCAACGCTGCCTCGAGACCCTCGAGATCGGCGGCCCGCAGGCCGGCCACTCCATGCGACGTCACCTCCGCCACGCTCGCCTGCTGCACGATCCGACCTCGCTGGATGATCGCCACGTGGGTGCACGTCCGCTCGACCTCTGACAGCAGGTGGCTGGACAGGAAGATCGTCTTGCCTCGCTCGCCCAGTCCGCGGATGATGCCGCGAATCTCCCGCATCCCTTCGGGATCGAGTCCGTTCGCGGGCTCGTCCAGGACGATGAGCTCCGGATCGTTGAGCATGGTGGCTGCCAGGGCGAGACGCTGCTTCATGCCCAGCGAGTAGGCCTTGAACTTCTGCCTCGCGCGGCGACTCAGGCCGACGATGTCGAGGACGCGCTCCACATCCGCCCGGGTGGCGCCCTTGACTTCCGCAGCGATGCGCAGGTTGTCCCGCCCGGACAGGTAGGGGTAGAAGTTCGGGTACTCGAGCGTGGCCCCGATGCGCCGCCGGGCGGCGTGCAGCTCGCCCGCCGAACCGCCTCCGAACAACCGGAATCCACCTCCGGTAGGCGTGATGATCCCCAGCAGCAGTCCGATGGTGGTCGTCTTGCCGGCGCCGTTCGGTCCGAGGAAGCCGAACACCTGTCCCCGCTCGACCTGGAACGAGATGCCGTCGACAGCCGCGGTCTTTCGATACCGCTTGCGTAGATCGAAGGTCTGAATGACGGGGATGGGCTTGGCGCTCGTCATGGGCAATACAGCGGGAACGGTCTCACCGGGGTTTCAACGAGACCGCCTGAAACTCGGCGACGACCTGCTCGATCTGGCGGGCCAGTTCCCGGGCGCGGGACGAGGCATGGTGGTCGGGCCGTGTCACGATCGGAACGTAGCTCATGACGGCTCTCCATGGGGCTGTGCAGGGAATAGGAACGAACCGGGGCCTCAGCCGCCCCCTTCCCACTCGGCGAGCAACGCGTTCGCCGCGGCCGCCTCCGCCCGGTCGGGATCGGCGTTTCGCCACACGTGCACCGCTCCCCGCAGGTGGCGCAGGGCTTCGTCTCCCCGGCCGGCGTCCCGGTAAACCAGTGCCAGCTCATACCGCGAGCGGGCGTCCGCCGGCAACAGGCCGAGCACTCGCCGGAGAGCCGCCTCGGCGTCCCCGTACTGTCCCAGACGCCGGTAGCACATCCCGAGTCCGAGCCACGGATTTCCGCCCAGCAGGACGTCGATCGCGCCGTGCGATCCCGCCTGCATGGCCCCGGCGGCCTCCTCGTACAGGGGAACGGCCGCGGAACAGTCACCCTGCAGGCGCTTCGCCTCACCGGACAGGTGGATCATGATCCAGTCCAGGGCCGTGAGCCCGAACTCGCGGTACGCCTGCCGCGCCTGCGGCACGGCGGCTTCCACGGCCCGTCCGTCCCCGATCTCCCGATACAGGAGCGCCTCCGCCACCGGAACGAAGAAGGTCAGGGGCGGCTCGAGCTCCGCGCGAAGCGAGTCGAGGAACGCGAGGGCTCGTCGTCTCTCTCCTGCGCGGGGATACAGGGCGATCGCGTTGACCCGCTGCTGGAGCTCCATCAGGCGGCCGCTCGTGGATCCCAGGTACCCGGCCACCGCCTCGAGCCGCGCGATCGCGCTGTCGGTCATGCCCTGCAGGTCGAAGTAGCCGACCAGCCGACCCCCCACGTGCCACATGCGCTCGTCGTTGCCCGATGCGCTGATGGCCTGGTCGTAGTAATCCCGCGCCGCGGCGAAGTCGGCGGATCGTTCGGCGATATCGGCCAGGGCCACCAGCGAGGCGAAATCTCGTGGATCGAGGAGCAGCGCCCGCTCGAAGTAGTCGGCCGCCGTGTCGAATTCGCCCATCTGCAGATACAGGTTGCCCAGCGAGCGCATCGGGAGCAGTCGATCCGGATAGCGGTCCGCGTAGCCCTGGAAGGTGCGCCGGGCATTCTCGATCTGCCCGTTGTTCGCGTAAAACTGTCCCAGGGCCTGCACCCGCCCGTAGGCCGACGGATCCAGCGCCAGGCCTTCCTCGAAGGCCTCGATCGCCCCCTCGTTGTCTCCCCGGGCGGCCAGGACGACGCCCAGGATGTCCCACGCCGTCGGGTCCTCCGGATACAGCTCAGTGCGCAGGCGGGCCACGCGCAGGGCCTTCTCGGGCTGCCGGGTAAGCTGGTAGTACCGGCCCTTGACCTCGTACCGCAGGCGCTCGCTCAGCCGGTACTCGTGGCGCAGCGCCGCTCCGTACGCGGCGTACGCATCCTCCGGCCGGTTGGCCGCGATGTAAGCCTCTCCCAGCAGCGCCTGGGCCATGGCGAACGTGGAATCCGTCCCGGTTGCGGCGCCCAACAGGCGGAGGTTCGCCCGAGCGTCGCGGTCCTGTGCATGCTGCGCCTGGAAGAACGCCCGCACCGCCACCAGGGAATCGGAGAGAAGCTCGCTCACGGGGAGATCCGGCGAGCGCGCGATGTGGCCGGAGGGCAGTCCGAGGTCCTGCCGGAGTTGGGCGGCCAGCCGGTCGGCCAGGTCCAGTGGGTCGACACCGCTGAGCACGCGCTCCTCCATCACGCGTCCGCTCTCGACGTCGTGCAGGCGCGTCGTCACCACCAGCTCGTCGTCGCGTCGCTCCAGCGTCCCGACGACCAGGTGTCCGAGGAAGCGGTCTCGTGCGATGTCCCGCTGACGCGCCAGCGGCAGGTGTACCGGTCGATCGAGGCCTTCCCCGCCGAGCTCCTCGGCGAATCCGATGACCGGCAGCACCCAGCTGTCCTGCTCCAGGTCGACGTGCATCGACCACGGGAGACCGAACTGCAACCAGTCGAGCTCCGGGTCGTCCGAATCGTTCCGGAACGCGAACAGACCCACCCGGCGCACATACTCGCTCTTCGGAACGGTTCGCTGGACGGTGCTTCCATCCTCGGTCTCGACCGTCACGGAGCTGGTGGCCGCACCCAGATCCCGGCCGCCGAACATCACGATCATGAATCCGGCTGCTGCCAGAAGGTTGAGCGACACTCCGATGAAATCCACACGCGTCCACCGGTCGCGGCCCGGAGCCCCGTGGGTCCAGGCCAGAAGGAGCACGGCCGGCACCATAAAGAGCCACAGGAAGACGACGAAGTCCGTGATGTGACCGGAAAGCACCCAGCGGTTCACAACCCAGTCGGTGAACTCGAGCAGAATCCACCCGGCCGCCAGGTAGGCGCCCGCGATGTGCGGCACGCGCCGGCGAAGCAGCTCCGTGCCCACGGAGGTCCGGGAGGAAGGAGTCAAACCAGCTCCGGTTTGGATTCGGGACCGCGCCGGCGCATCCGGCGCTTGGCCCCGGAACGACCATCGCTGCATCTTACCAGCTCACGCGGCTGCAAGATCCCGGGAGGACGGGAGCGTACGCAAGCCCGGCGAGGTGCGATGTCAACAACGACCAGGATGGAAGCCGCGCGACCGGCCGGCGGGAGCGCGGCTCTCGTCCTCGGTGTCCTGTGCGTCGGGTGCGGCGACACGGCCGGCGAGGCGACGAGGCGCCCGCCCGTCGAGACGGGACAGCCGAGCGGAGCAGCAGCGGATTCCGTCTCGTCCGGCGCGTCCGCTTCCTCCCTGCCCACTCTCCTGACCGCGATCGACAGCCTGCCACAGACCATCCGTGCCACGATGGACCCGTGGACGGGAGACCTGCCAGCGATGGCACAGCGGAGGGTGCTCCGATTTCTCACGGTCTACGAACCGCAGTATCTGGGGTTCGATGGCCGGCGGCAGGTCGGGCTGATCGCGGAAGCGGCAGCTGAGCTCGAGACGTTTCTCAACGAGAGGCTCGACCGGCACCGGTTGAAGCTGAACGTCGTGATTCTGCCTGTGACACGGGACCTCCTCATCCCGTTCCTGGAAGAGGGACGGGGCGACATCGCCGCGGCAGGTCTCACGATCACTCCCGAGCGCCTGGAGCACGTGGATTTTACGGATCCCCTGGCGACCGGCGTGTCGGAGATCGTGGTGACGGGATTCGGCGTGGACGCAGTACCGGGTCGCCTGGAATACCTGGGCGAGCTGGAGCTTCACGTGCGCACGTCGAGCAGCTACTGGGAGAGCCTCCAGACGCTGGACTCGCGCCTGCGCGCCGAGAATCGCCTTCCCCTCGACCTGATCGTCGCCGACGAGGTTCTGAGCGACTCGGACCTGCTGGAGATGGTCAACGCGGGCAACCTCCCGGCCACGGTCGTGGACGGATACCAGGCCGAGTTCTGGTCGCAGGTCTACCCGGCTCTCACGCTCCACCCTCACCTCGCGGTGCGCACCGACGGAGCCATCGGCTGGGCGTTCCGCAAGGGAAGCCCGGTGCTGCGGGACGCTCTGAACGACTTCGTGCGTCAGAGGCGAAAGGGCACGCTGACCGGCAATATCCTGATCCGGCGGTATACCGAGGACACGACCCGAGTCCGGCGGGCCTACCACTTCGAGAACGAACGCGCGCTGACCAACCTGAGCGAGCTGTTCAAGACGTACGCCGCACGATACGACCTGGACTGGGTGCTGGTCGCCGCGCAGGCGTTCCAGGAATCCCGGTTCGAGACGGACGCGGTCAGCGACCGCGGCGCCGTCGGGATCATGCAGATCAAGCAGATCGCGGCCGACGAGGTGGGAGTGGCCGACATCTCCACTACGGAGGGCAACATACACGCCGGCGCCGCCTACCTGAGGCATCTGATCGACCACTACTTCGCCGACCCGGACCTGGACCTCATGCACCGGCAGACGTTCGCCATCGCCGGATACAACGCCGGCCCGATCCGCGTCCGCAACCTCCGGCGGCGGGCCGGCGAGGCGGGGCTCGATCCCGACGTGTGGTTCGACAATGTGGAGGTGCTGGCGGCCCGCGAGCTGGGCAGCGAGACGGTGCGCTACGTGAGCAACGTCATGAAATACTACGTGACGTTCAGCCTGATGCTCGAGGAGCGCGAGCTTAGGCAGTCGCGCGGCCGGTGAGTGGAGCCGTTCCGTACCTGCTGCTGTTCGGAGCCGGGGCCGTTGCCGGGACGGCCAACGTGCTCGCAGGCGGCGGATCCTTCCTCACCCTGCCGCTGCTCATCTTCCTGGGTCTGCCATCCACCGTCGCCAACGGCACCAACCGCGTGGCCATACTGGCGCAGAACATGGGGGCCGTGTGGAGCTTTCGAAGGCACGGAAAAGTGGATCGGACCTGGGTGCGCCGCGCCGCCCTCCCCGCCCTGGTGGGCGTCGGGCTCGGCTCGTGGGCCGCCATTCGCATCGACGACGCGTCGTTTCAGCGCATCCTGGCCACCCTGATGGTGGTGTTCGCGATCGTCATCCTGCTGGACCCGATTCGCTATCGTCTGCGGGCGGGCGCGACGGTCGGCGGGAGCGCGTCGCGGGACGGCGGACCCGGTATGTCCGGAACGGCCTTCTCTCTCGCTTTCGTGGGCGTCGGGGTGTACGGCGGCTTCGTGCAGGCGGGGGTGGGATTCTTCATCCTCTCGATCGCGACGCTCGCCGGCCTCGACCTCGTGCGCGGAAACGCTCTGAAGGTCCTCGTCGTGCTCGTGTTCACGCCGGTGGCCCTGGCCCTGTTCGCCGCGACTGGCATGGTGGACTGGGGAATGGGAACGGCACTCGCCGCCGGCAACCTCCTCGGTGGCCTGCTCGGAACGCACCTCACGGTGCTCAAGGGACACGCCTGGGTGAAGCGGGTGGTGCTGGTGATGATCCTCGTCTTCGCACTCAAGCTATGGCTGGATCCCTGACACGCGGCACCCGGCCCGGGTCTCGCTCACTCCTCCGCCGCGGTGTCGCCGGGGCGGCCCATCATCGCATCACGCGCCGCCCGGAATTCCGTTCCCGGGCGCCAGTTCGGCCACGCCTCCCCCGTCGCCAGCGCGTGGCCGACCGCAAACAGGAGCCGTAGATCCTCCACGGCCCCTTGCAGATTCCAGGACGGATCGTACTCGTCCGACGGCTCGTGGTAGTTCTCGCTCGTGTATTCCTCGCGCCGCTGCCGCGCCCATTCCTCGCCGTGCTCGATGTCCTGGACACCCGCGTCGGCGTACAGCGCCGGCACTCCGCGCTTCGCGAGCTCGAAGTGGTCGGATCGATAGTAGGACCCCTTCTCGGGCTCCGGGTCGGGGGCCAGCGTGCGCCCGGCGGCTTCGGCAGGGATCCGCAGGACATCATCCATCTCTGACATCCCGAAGCCGACGACGGTGATGTCCGACGTCGGCCCCCAGATGTTGAGACCGTCCATGTTGATCGCCCCCACGGTCCGCTCCAGAGGATACACCGGGTGAGCAGCGTAGTGTGCCGTGCCCAGGAGCCCCTGCTCCTCGGCCGTCACCGCCATGAACACGATCGAGCGCGCCGGCGGACGTGTCAGCGAGGCGAACGCGCCAGCCATCTCCAGGAGGCCAGCCGTTCCTGTGGCGTTGTCGAGCGCGCCGTTGTAGATCCCGTCCCCCACGGCCTGCGGGTCCACTCCCAGATGATCCCAGTGCGCGGTGTACACGATGACTTCGTCGGGTCGCTCGGATCCCGTAAGCCGGGCGAGAACGTTGCGCGACGTCGAGCGGTCGATAGCGTTGCGCAGCTCCAGAGAGAGGGTCAGTCCCATCTCGTACGGCGCGAAGCCGGGCGCGGTCGCCTGCTCGGCCCGAACGTCGAAGTCGAGGCGGGCCTGGGCGAACACGGTGCGGGCCGTCTCCTCTGAGATCCAGCCTTCGACCCTCGTGAGGGGATCGTCGCCCCGTTCGGCGAGCAGGAACTGCGGGCCCGACCACCCCGTCTCGACCACCCCCCACGGGTAACCGGCCGGACCGGTCTGGTGGACCACGAGAACGCCGGCCGCGCCCTGCCGCGCCGCCTCCTCGTACTTGTAGGTCCAGCGACCGTAGTAGGTCATCGCGCGCCCGTTGAACAAGTCCGGGTCGCCGGTGGCGTACCCCGGGTCGTTGACCAGGACGACGGCCGTCTTCCCCGTGACATCAACCCCGGCGTAATCGTTCCACCCGTACTCCGGGGCCACGATCCCGAACCCGACGAACACGAGCGGTGAGTCGTCCAGGGTGACGGCCTCCACGACGTGCTCGGTGACCGCGACGTAGTCCGTCCCGAACTGCAGTCGGTTCACCGTCCCGCGACCCCGGATCACGGCTCCCATGTCGGGGTCGGCCGTCAACGACACGAGGGGCACTTCCTGTACCCAGCTGTCGCCGTTCCCGGGGTCCAGTCCCAGTGCCTCGAACCGACCCTGCAGGTAGCGCACAGTGCGCTCCTCACCCCAGGAAGACGGTCCCCGCCCTTCCATCGAGTCGGCAGCCAGGTCTCGCACTCCCTCGGCCAGGCGATCGGCTGAGATCGAGATGGAAGCTTGCTCGAAGCCGTCCCCCGCGTCGCAGGCCACCAGCGTCATGGCCGCCAGAAGCCCCGTCATGAGAAGGTGGCGCATGGTTCGTCTTCCTGTCGTTCGGGACGGTCACCAGGGCTCTCGCCCGTCGAGTCGGGCCACAATGTGGGCTCCAGCGACGCGGCGCGAAACTCAGGTCTGCGCGGCCTGCGGTCCGATCGTTCGGATCATGGTGAGGATCATCTTGAAGCGCCGGCGCGCCTGAACCGCGTGCGGAACGCCCGCCGGCAGCCGAATCAGCTCGCCGGCGTCCACGTCGTGCGCCTCTCCTCCGACCTCGATCACGGCCGAACCGTCGACCACCTGGATCAAGGCCTCGTGGGGCGTCGTGTGCTCGCTGAGCCCCTCGCCCGCGGCGAACGCGAACGCCGTCACCGACCCGCCCGGCCCCTTCATGACCTGCCGGCTCACGATCGAGCCCTCCTGATACTCGAGCAGTCCGGCCACCTCGAGAACGGTCGTCCCGCCGTCGCTCATGTCTCCTCCTGACTCGCCGCGACCCACGGCGCGCGTCTGCCGGGTAAGCTCACGTGCGTTCCTCGCGGAGCCCGCCCGCGGGCCCGCGGCACAATGGCGGGGAATCTATGACGGGGCTAGGCTTGTGCCGATCGGGAGGCTCCGCTCCCGGACCGTCGATCTCAGCCGGAGGTGATCCCGTGATGGCCCACGCCCGCTCCGCGCGACGCGGAATCCTCGCCATCGTCGTGTCGATCGCGGCGGTGTGTCTCGCGCCACGTTCTGTGGCCGGACAGGAGGGGCTCAAGATCTACATCTCGGCCGACATGGAAGGTGTCGTCGGAACCGTTACGGGCGAACAGCTCGGTCCCTCGGGTTTCGAATACGAGCGAGCGCGGCGCTGGATGACGGAGGAGGTGAAGGCGGCCATCAGGGGTGCACGGGCGAGTGGGGCGACGGAGATCCTGGTCAGCGACTCGCACGGGAACGGCCAGAATCTACTCCTCGATGAGCTCCCCGAGGACGTCCGTGTGATTCGTTCGTGGCCCCGCCCGCTCGGCATGATGGCGGGAATCGACGGGACGTTCGACGGGGCGATCTTCATCGGGTATCACGCCAGCACCGACAACTCGCTCGGAGTGCGCGCCCACACGATGTCGAGCGCCCGGCTCACGTCCGTGAGGCTGAACGGGGTGCCCGTGCCGGAAGCCGGACTCAACGCGGCGGTGGCCGGGGTGTTCGACGTTCCCGTGATCATGATCTCGGGCGACGATGCGATCGCCGAGGAAGCGACGGTTCTGCTCGGAGAGGTGGAAACGGCCATCGTAAAGGAGGCGTACGGATTCCACTCGGCCGAGACCATGATGCCGGCCGCGGCCTACCGACTGATCGAGGAGGCCGCTGCCCGTGCCGTGGGCCGGATTCGCGATTTCCGACCGTGGGACCTGGGGGGGCCGGTGGAGCTCGAGGTCAGCTTCAAGCACTACCGGCCGGTGGAGGCGCTCGAGTACCTCGAGATCGTCGAGCGGGTCGATTCGCGCACGATCCGGTATCGCGGCGCGGACATGATCGCCGTGTCGCGCTTCCTCGTCTTCCTGCTCGGCTACGATTCCAACGAGCAGCCGTAGCAGCTCGGCCTATTCCCCCGTCCGGGGCGGAGACGACGGCGGCAGCTCGAAGGGCAGAGGATCCCGGTCCTCCGGACACGCCAGGTCGGGATCGGTATCGTGGCCCTGGATCAGGAACTCTTCGATGAGGGCCGAGACGCACGGGTCGATGTCGTCGTGACCTCGCTGCGGGACCACGCGGAGGGTCGCCGCGGACAGGCTGGCCGCCACGCTCTCGGCATAGGCGGGAGGAGTGATGTAGTCCTCCGACCCCGTCACGAGGAGGACCGGCGCGTCGGATCCGACCGGGTCCCAGAAACCGATCGGCACGGCCCCGGCTCCCCACACGGCGCATTCGCGATCCTCGTCGTCGAGCCACTCCCCTGCTCCCAGTCGGGCCGACCCGTGCGCACGCGCACGGTCTTCCGCGGTGAGGCGCGGCAGCTCCTCCGCGCAGGTGATCGACAGGTACACGCCGCGCGGTATGGGCTGCGGGCCCCCGGGCCTGAGCATGCCGGCCACATACGTAAAGTCGCCATGGGAGAGGCGGTCGATCAGGAGCGGCAGGCCGCGGGCGGCTCGACTGGACCGCAGCGTCGCGACGACGAGGCCGACGAGGGAGCGATGGTCGAACCGCACGAAGACCGAATCCGGCTCGGAATCCGCCAGGGGAACGCGGAGCCGGACGGGATCTGACTCGAGGCGTGCCATCAGGTCGACGAACAGTGCGTCGAGATCCGGATACGTTTCTGCGCAGACGACATCGGCCTCGCACAACGCGAACAACGCGCCGAGCGCCGAATCGGCAGCCGGGAACAGGTCCGGCCACATGGAGAACGTGATCGGAACGACCCCGTGCAGGACGGCGGCCCGCACCCGGGTGGGATGACGCCGCATGTACACGCGCGCCGCCTTGGTTCCATACGATGCGCCCCACAGACTCAGGCGCTCGTATCCGAGCCACTCGCGCACCGCGTCCAGGTCATCCGCCGCGTGGGACGTCGTGTAGAGCGTAGGATCGGCCACGCCCTCGATCTCCTCCCGGCACCGGCCGAGAGCTTCCAGATACGCGACCCGAAAGACATCGCCGCGCGACTCGCCACCTTCCACCTGGTGCGGCTCCGGAAGCTCGCACCGCAGAGGGTTGGAGGCGCCTGTCCCTCGCTGGTCCACCAGGACGATGTCGCGCGAGCGGCGCAGGCGGCCGAGGGTCCTCGCGAAGAACGGAAGATACCGGGTGGCCGGGGCCACGCCGCCGCCGGCCAGGAACGTGACCGCGTCGGCGATCGCCTTCTGCTCGCCGGTGGCCGGAAGAACCAGGACCCGGAGGCCGACCGTCCGACCGCCTGTCGCAGAGCGGTCCTCGGGCACGTGGAGCGTGCCGCACAACACGTCTCCCTCATAGCCGGGCCAGGAACACGCTTCGAGCCTGCCGGCGAACCGATCGACTGCCGGGACGCCCACGCTCGCCCGGTCCGCGCACGCCCCCGCGGAGATCACGAGCGTGCCGGCGAGCAGGGTGGAGCGGATGTTCATTCCGGGTCTCCGGTCAGTGTGTGACGGACTTGGACTCGAGCGACGCTATAGCGATCGCCCGATCGGGGAAAGCGACGCCGGAACAGCGCCGTCGGCCCCCCACCCTTCCCTGCTACCCGACCACGTGCTACTCATGGTTCATATGTTGGCGTACGGCGCGTGCTCCCGGCTCGGCGGCTTTGCTGCCTTTACCCGGCTCGACCCGGGCGGGAGATCGCGCGCGTAGACCGCATCGTCGAATCGGTTGGCGCACGGCCCGCTCGGCAATCCGAGCGGGCTTTCTTTTGTTTCGAGCATGGCGGAGAGAGCGATGACGGAGGAGCTGGGAAGGCTCAGGAAGCGCCTGGACCGCGTGGATCGACGCATCGTCGAGGCCCTGGCCGAGAGGCTGCGCCTGGTAGGTCAGGTAGCCGACGCGAAGGGACCCGAGGCGGAGCACCTGCGCGACCGGCAGCGCGAAGAAGAAGTGCTGGGTCGGCTGGCGGCGAGCGCTCGTGAGATGGAGGTGGATGAGGCGTTTCTGGTACGCTTGTACCGGGAGATCATGGACCACTCCCTGCGCCGCCAGCGCTCGCTCCTCGACGACGACAGAGAGGCCGCGGGACACGAGATCCTGGTCGTAGGCTACCAGGGGACGGAGGGCGCCTTCAGCCACGTTGCCGCGACGCGCCATTTCGGCCCCAGGGGGAGAGACATCGTGTATCGCGGCTACGACACGTTCGAGGACATCGCCGCGGCGGTTCAGGAGGGCGACCTCGATTGCGGGATGCTCCCGGTCGAGAACACGACCGCCGGATCGATCAACGACGTGTACGACCTTCTGGCCGCGTACGATCTGTCGATCGTGGGAGAGGAGGTCCAGACGGTGGACCACTGCCTCGTGGCGCCAGACGGAGCGACCACCGCCGGCATCCGGCGCATCTTTTCGCACCCGCAGGCACTGCTCCAATGCAGCCGTTTCCTGGCACGACAGGCGCATGCGCAGGCCGAATCGTTCCCGGATACGGCGATGGCCGCGCGCAAAGTGCGCGACGATGGGGACCTGACACACGCGGCGATCGCGAGCGAAGAGGCGTCGCGCCTGTACGGACTCTCCATCCTCCGGCGCGGGATCGCCAACCAACGTGAGAACTTCACTCGCTTCGTCACCATCGCGAAGGAGCCGCTCCCGGGAGACGGCGGAATCGGTTACAAGACATCGGTGATCTTCTCCGTGCGCCACGAGGGAGGCGCTCTCGCCGCCTGCCTCGACGTGTTCGCGCGTCGCGGGCTCAACCTGACCAAGATCGAGTCACGCCCGCGCCCCAACTCGCCCTGGCAGTATCTGTTCTACCTGGACTTCGAAGGAAACGTGGCGGATGACAGCGTGGCCGGCGTGTTCGGGGACCTGGCCCCGCATACGACCTACCTCAAGCTGCTCGGATCGTATCCGGCGTGGTCGCGGGAGGATCGGAGCGTGGCTCTGCCGAAGCGACCTGCGGCCGGTGTTGAAGGGGCACCGGGAGAGCCGGAGGACCTTCGGCCGGAGCGATCACGCGCCCTTCCTGAGGCCGGTGGCGGACCGGCGGTGGACCCGGAGGTCGCGCCGATTCTGAAAAAGAAGCCGTACCGCCTGGCGTCCCGGCTCACCCGGGAGGCGGACACGCAGATTTGCATCGGCGGAGTGACCGTGGGTGGTGACCGGCCGGTGGTGATCGCGGGGCCGTGCTCCGTGGAATCGGAATCTCAGGTCATGGACTGCGCACGCGTCGTGAGCGAGGCGGGGGGCGACATGCTGCGCGGCGGCTGCTTCAAGCCTCGGACCTCACCCTATTCCTTCCAGGGGCTCGGGTACGAAGGACTGGCGCTGCTCGTCGCGGCCGGCCACCAGCACGAATTGCCGGTCGTCACCGAGGTGCTCCACCCGTCGGATGTCGGCCCGGTGGGGGAACAGGCCGACGTCCTGCAGATCGGTGCCCGCAACATGCAGAATTTCGCCCTCCTGAAGGAGGTCGGGCGCAGCCACCGGCCGGTGATCCTGAAGCGGGGGATGATGTCGTCGATCGACGAATGGCTGTCGGCCGCCGAGTACGTCCTGTCGCACGGCAACCAGCAGGTGATCCTGTGTGAGCGGGGCATCCGGACGTTCGAGACCGCGACCCGGGCCACGCTGGACCTGACCGCCGTCCCGGTCGTGCGAGAGCGAAGCCACCTTCCGCTCATCGTGGACCCTTCCCACGCATGTGGCACGTGGCGCTGGGTGCCGGACCTGGCGCGCGCGGCGCTGGCCGCCGGAGCTCAGGGTATCATGGTAGAGGTCCACCCGGAACCGGAACGCGCCCTGAGCGATGGACCTCAGGCACTGCGCTTCGGCGTGTTCCGGGACATGATGGGCACGGGCGTCCTCCCCGGCCGCTGAGTCCCGACGGAGCCGCGCTCAGCCGTCGACCCCGTTCCCGCAGGCCCCGCGGCGACACCGGTCACTGCGGCAGCCGCCTGCGTGATGGCCTCCCGCGTGGTGACCGGAAGCGCAGCGCCCGCACGCACAATCGGCTCCCGTTCCCTCTCCGACTGTCGGCACTTCCAGCGTCTGGACATAGTCGAAAAGGAGGCGGGCCTCGCCGTCGGAAACCTGATCGACGGCGAACGCCGGCATCCGGCCGCGAGGCGAGCGGAGCTGAGTCAGGAACGCCTCTAACGTGAGATCGGTTGCCGCAAGGGCGGGCCCGAACGCGCCCGCGCCGGTGGCACCGTGGCACCGGACACAGCCATTGGCGGCGAACAGATCGGGATCCGGTCCTGCGTCGGTGGTCGACCGGTCGGCCACGAACGCGGCGCACACCACGACGGGAGCGATGAATGCCAAGCGGAACATGAGATCCTCCAGCTCGTACGGACCGGCGAAATCCGGGGGGCTCGGAGCCGGCTCCTGAATGGAACGTGCGCCGGGCGATCCAAGGTGTCAACTTCGAACACATCACGTCCACCGTGCACAGTGAGTGAGCCCCATGAACGAGATGTTTCGCGGCGGGCCAGCTCGGGTGGCGGCGCTCGCGTTGCTCGGACTGAGCGGCGCCACTGGCAGCGCTCCGGCCCAGGTTCCGGAGAACGGTCCGATCGTCATCCAACCGGCTCGCGTGTTCGACGCCGTGGCCGGTGTGACATGGGATGAATGGGTAGTAGTGATCGACGGAAACCGCATCTCGTCCGTGGGCCCTGCTGACCAGGTGGTCCATCCGCCGGATTCCCACGTGATCCGCCTGGACGGCGCCACACTGCTTCCCGGCCTGATCGACGCCCACTCCCACCTGTTTCTCCACCCGTACGACGAGACCCTGTGGGACGATCAGGTTCTCAGGGAAGCGCGCGCTTACCGCACTCTGCGGGCCGCGGTGCACGCGGAGCGCACGCTGATGTCGGGATTCACGCTCCTCCGCGATCTCGGCTCGGAGGGTGCGGGCTGGGCCGACCTCGCCGTCCGGGACGCCATCGCGGACGGTTTGATCCCCGGTCCCCGGGTCCTGGCCGCCACCCTGGCGATCGCTGCGACCGCGAGCTACGCGCCCGGACCGCGAGGCTGGGATCCCGAGCTCCTCCTGCCGCAGGGCGCCCGAATGGTGACGGGTGAGACGGAGATCCGTCGCGCCGTGCGGGAACAGGCTGGGCACGGCGCTGACCTCATCAAGGTGTATGCGGACTTCCGCCGTTCGGCCGGCACGGCGCCGACCTTTACCCTGGTCGAGCTCGAGGTGCTGGTCGAAGAGGCGACGACGGCCGGACTCCCGGTGGCGGCGCACGCGGGCTCGGCGGAGGGGATGCGCCGGGCCGTCCTCGCCGGTGCCCGCACGATCGAGCACGGCGCAGATGGAACGCATGAGACCTACCGGCTCATGGCGGAACACGGGGTCGTGTTCTACCCCACCCTCGCTGCCGCGGCCGCGTACGACGAGTACTTCAGCGGCCTGTCCGGTGGATGGGAGCTGGACGCGCCGGACGAGGAACTATCACCGGGCATCGCCCGGTCCCTGCAGGCGGTGCGTGCGGCGCGCGCAGCCGGTGTCGTCGTCGGTCTCGGGAGCGACGTCGGGGTATTCGCTCACGGGGAAAGCTGGCGCGAGCTGGCGTGGCTGGTCCGCGCCGGGATGACGCCGCCCGAGGCCCTGCAAGCCGCCACGATCGTGAACGCCCGGGCCCTGGGCCTGGAGGGCAAGGTGGGCGAGATCTGGCAGGGAGCATTCGCGGACCTGGTGGCGGTGCGAGGCGACCCCACGACCGACATCCGCGCGGTCCGCGACGTCGTGTTCGTCATGAAGGATGGCGTCGTGGTCCGGTCGCCCGAATAGGTCTGAGGGGCGTCGTGCCGGAGCCGGGGTCCAACTTGACACATCCGCCAACTTTTTTTAGACTAAGACGTTATGAAGCGACTTTCGATGGCCCCGTCGATGCACGAGAGCACCTCCAGCTGGTGGTGGTGGCGCGACCCGCGTCCGGAGGTGGCATCCGCCTGAGCACTGGCAACCGCAGGTAAGGATCTTCAGCCCACCTCCAGACGCGCGGAGGTGGGTTTTTCGCATCCCATCCCCGTGCGTTCCCGGTGGCCATGAAAGGGGACGCATGCAGCACCCATTCGACATCGCGGCCGATCTGGACACTCCGGTGTCGGCCTATCTGAAGCTGGCGCCGTTGCGTCCGCGCTTTCTCCTGGAGAGCGTCGAAGGGGGCGAGCGCCTGGGTCGGTATTCGTTCATCGGGTTCGGCGACGCGCTCGAAGTGCGCCTCGCGGACGGAGAGTTGAGAGTCGGTCGCGAGGTCCGCCCGGTGCCGGAGGACCGGGACGCGTTGCTCGACGCCCTGCGCAACGCTCTGCGATCGGTGCGACGGACGCTTCCCGAGGTTGCCGGTCTCCCGTTCTCCGGCGGCCTCGTAGGCGTCACCGGATTCGAGATGGCGGGACGGTTCGAGAGACTACGGCCGCCGATCGTGCCGAACGGGGAAGTCGAGGCGCTGTACGTAGCCCCCGGCTCGCTCCTCGTGTTCGACCACGTGTCCCGGCGTGTGGCGCTGCTCCACGCGGGCACCGAAGAGGAACGACGAGGGCTGGCGGGCGAGGTGACCGACCTCCTGCGTGGCCCTCTTCCACCGCGGCCCGCCATCGGGGGGCACTCCGCCCCAGAGCCGAGCCTCGAGCGATCCGAGTTCCTGTCGGGAGTCGAGAGGACGCGGCGTCACATCGCGGCCGGCGACGTCTACCAGCTCGTCCTGTCGATTCGTTTCGCCGGGCGGTGCCAGATCCCGCCGTTCGAAGTGTACCGTGCGCTCCGCCTCCTCAATCCATCACCGTACATGTATTTCCTCGACCTGGGCGACGTCTCGGTGGTCGGATCGTCGCCCGAGGCCCTGGTTCGTCTCGAGGGGCGGGAGGCGCACCTGCGGCCGATCGCCGGAACCCGGCCGCGAGGTCGCAGCGCGGCGGAGGACGAAGAGCTGGAGAGAGACCTGCTCGCGGACCCGAAGGAGAACGCGGAACACGTGATGCTGGTGGACCTGGCGCGCAACGACCTGGGCCGCGTCGCGGTGCCCGGGAGCGTCCGGGTGGAGCCGTTCCGGACGATCGAGCGCTACAGCCACGTCATGCACATCGTCAGTGGAACACGGGGCGTCCTCGCGCCCGAGCATGACGCGTTCGACCTGTTCGCCGCGGCCTTTCCGGCCGGCACCGTCGTCGGGGCACCCAAGATCCGCGCCATGGAGATCATCCGCGAGATCGAGCCCGTTCGCCGCGGCATCTACGCGGGCACGGCCGGCTACTTCGGGACGGGCGGATCGATGGATCAGGCGATCGCCATCCGCACCCTGGTGTTCCGGAACGGAGAGTACGCATACCAGGCGGGCGCCGGCATCGTCGCCGACAGCGTCCCCGAGCGGGAGCACGACGAGATCCTGGCCAAGAGCGCCGCGCTGGAGGAAGCGCTCGCGCTGGCCGAGGAGGGGCTGTGAGGCATGTCCTGCTGATCGACAACTACGACTCGTTTACCTACAACCTGGTCCAGGCCCTGGCAGTGCTGGGAGCCGACGTCACCGTCCGGCGGCACGATGCAGTGGAGGTGAGCGAGGCGCGTGACATGGAGCCCACCCACCTCGTGATCTCCCCCGGTCCCGGGCGGCCGGAGAGCGCGGGGGTGTCGATGTCCCTCATCGACGCGATGATCGCGGACGTTCCGGTGCTCGGCGTATGCCTCGGACATCAGGCCCTGGCCACCGTGTGCGGCGCCGCCGTGGAACCGGCGCGGTCTCTGATGCACGGCAAGGCATCCACCGTGTACCACGACAGCCGCACGTTGTACGAGGGCCTTCCCAATCCGATGCGGGCCGGCCGGTATCACTCCCTGGCGGTCACCGAGGAATCGCTGCCGGAGGAGCTCGCCGTGTCGGCCTACACGTCCGACGGCGAGATCATGGGCATCCGGCACCGAAGCCTGCGCGCCGAAGGAGTCCAGTTCCACCCCGAGAGCATTCTGACTCCCGAAGGGGGCCGGTTGCTGCGCAATTTTCTGGACCTCGATCTCGCACGGGGGAGCGCGTGAAGGATCTGCTGAACCGGTTGCTCGACGGCGACCACCTGACGGAGGATGAGGCCGCCGGTCTCATGACGGCCCTGGCCGAGGACAAGCTGCCCGGCGCGGTGGCCGGAGCCTTCCTGGCCGGGCTGCGCATGAAGCGAGAGACGCCGGACGAGATCCGCGGGTTCGCGCGCGCGATGCGGAGCCTGGCGCGCCGTCCGCATCTGCCGGACGGTCCGCATCCCGTGGACATCGTCGGCACCGGCGGGGATGGCTCCGGGTCGTTCAACATATCTACAGGATCGGCTCTCCTCGCCGCTGCGTGCGGCGTGCCCGTGGTGAAGCACGGAAACCGTTCCGTGTCCAGCCGTTGCGGGAGCGCGGACGTGCTCGAGGCGCTCGGCCTCGGTCTGCCCCTGGATGAGAAGGAGGCCGGCGCGTGCCTCGCCGAGACGAGCTTCACGTTCCTGTTCGCTCCGCACTATCACCCGGCCATGAAGGCCCTTGTGCCGGTACGGAAGGCGCTCGGCGTGCGCACGGTGTTCAACATTCTCGGCCCGCTGACGAATCCCGCCGAGCCCCCGTACATGGTCGTGGGCGCGTTCAGCCCGGACGTCGCCGGACTCATGGCCGAGGCCCTCGCCGGCCTTCCAGTCGAGCGGGCCTTCGTGGTGCACGGAGAGCCGGGGTGGGACGAGGCGACGCCGTGCGGCCCGTTCCTGCTGTACGACGTGCGGCCGGGAAGCGTGCACCGTGAGGAACGAGACCCTGCCGCCGTCGGGATCGAGCGCTGCGCCCCCCAGGACCTGGCGGGCGGGGACGCCGCCGACAACGCCGGCGGGCTGCGGGAGGCACTCGGAGGCCGGGCCGGACCACACCAGGACGCCCTGGCGCTGGGTGCCGGTCTCGCCCTGGAGGTGAGCGGGCGGGTCCGGAGCCTCGCCGAGGGGGTCGAGGCCGCGCGCACCGCCATCGCGACCGGCGACGCCGCCGAGCTGCTCGAGCGTCTCGCCCGCTTTGGGGCGCGAGCGAGCGTCGGAGGGGCGCCGATGTCGGATTTCCTGTCGCGCATGGCGGCCGCATCGACCGAGCGGGTGCACGCGGCCGGGGTGAGGGAACCGCTCGAGGATTTGCGGCGCCGGGCTCTCCGGACGCCGGCTCCTCCCAGGCTCCGCATGGCCGCGTCGCCTGGCGCATTCGATCTGGTCGCCGAGGTGAAGCGCAAGGCGCCGTCGGCGGGCGCGCTGCGGGACTTGACGACGGACGAAGTCGCGGCTCTCGCGACCGGCTACGAGCAGGCCGGCGCGGTGGCGATCTCTGTCCTCACCGAGCACGCGGAGTTCGGAGGCGACCTGGACGATCTGAGGGTCGCGGCGTCGGCGGCGCCGTCAGTGCCCACCATGCGCAAGGACTTCGTCACGGACCCGTATCAGGTGTTCGAGGCCCGAGCGGCGGGCGCCGGAGGGATCCTTCTGATCCTCCGCATTCTCGACACGGAGACCCTCTCACGGTGTGTGCAGGCCGCCGGCGAGTGCGGACTGTTCGTGCTTCTCGAGGCGTTCGACGAAGCAGACCTGCAGCGTGCCGGTCCAGCCGCCGAGGCTGGACGACGCCTCGGCGTGGATGTTCTCGTAGGACTCAACAGCCGGGACCTCGCTACTCTGGAGGTGGACTTCGGCCGCTTCGCGACCCTGGTCGACCGCTTCCCGCCCGGGGTGGCCCGGGTAGCTGAGAGCGGCCTCCGTGGGCCCGCCGATGCGCGGTACGTGGCGGCGCTGGGCTATGACGCGGTCCTGGTCGGGAGCGCGCTGATGGGCTCAGCCGAACCGGACGTCATGGCGGCCGCGATGCTGATCGCCGGCCGCTCCTCGGTGGTGGCCGGCGAGTCGATCTGGGTGAAGATCTGCGGCCTCCACACGGCCGCGGGCGTGCGCGCCGCGAGGGAGTGCGGCGCGGACGCCGCAGGTTTCGTGTTCGCCGACTCGCCGCGCCGCGTCTCGGCGCAGGAAGCGGTCGCGCTGGCGACCCTTCTGCCGCCTGGCGTGCAGCGAGTGGCCGTGTTCCGACACGCCTCGAGAGAACAGATCGCGGGCGTCCTGTCGATCTTCCCGGCCGACCTGGTGCAGTGCGAGCCCACCGAGGAGGCGATCCGGGCAGCGGCCGCGGGTGGCTCCGCCTTCCTCCCCGTGTTGCACGACGGTCCGAATCTCGCCCGTCAGGCCGCTGTCGTCGGAACGATCCAGGGCGGCCCCGGTCCGCAGGCCGTTCTGGAGGCGGCCGGAAGAGGCGGAAGCGGCATCCGTCCGGATTGGGGGCATGCGGCGGAGCTGGCCCGGCGGTACCGGCTGGTGCTCGCCGGTGGCCTGGCCCCGAACAACGTGGCCGACGCGATCGCGGCGGTGCGCCCGTTCGGCGTGGACGTCTCGAGCGGCGTCGAGCTGCGGCGTGGTATCAAGGATCCCGTACGCATCGCGGCGTTCGTGGAAGCAGCGCGGTCAGCCGCAGCGGCCGCCGTGCGGCGAGAGCGTGGCTCGGGCGCGGCGCGTGAGGAGGCGCTCGCATGAGCGGCGCCAGCGGGTCGAGCGGGCTCGCCGGTGCCACGCTGGACGATCTGCTGGCCGGCCGCCTGCCCGACGAGAGGGGACGGTTCGGAGAGTTCGGAGGACGCTTCGTCCCCGAGACCCTGATGCCGTCCCTCGGGTTGCTGGAGGCGGGAGCACGCGGTGCGCTGGCCGATCCGACGTTCCGGGAAGCCTTCGAGGCGGAGCTGCGGGACTGGGTCGGTCGGCCGACGCCCCTCACGCGGGCCGGCCGGCTCGGAGAAGCGTGGGGAGCCGAGGTGTGGCTCAAGCGCGAAGACCTGTCTCATACGGGAGCGCACAAGATCAACAACGCGATCGGGCAGGCTCTGCTGGCCCGCCGCATGGGAGCCCGGCGCGTCATCGCGGAGACGGGCGCCGGTCAGCACGGGGTGGCCTCGGCCGCAGCGTGCGCGCGACTCGGCCTGCCCTGCACCGTGTATATGGGCGAGGTGGACGCGGTCAGGCAGCGTCCCAACGTCCAGCGCATGAAGCTGCTCGGGGCCCAAGTGGTGGAGGTAGCGGGCGGTGACCGCACGCTTCGGGCTGCGATCGACGAGGCTCTGCGTGACTGGGTATCGGACCCCGAGGGCACGTACTACCTGCTCGGCTCAGCCGTAGGACCGCACCCCTACCCGTGGCTCGTGCGGCAGCTGCAGGCCGTGATAGGGCGCGAAGCCCGCGAGGAGCTCCTTGTGCGGGCCGGCGCCCTTCCCGACACGGTCGTCGCCTGCGTGGGAGGTGGCTCCAACGCGATCGGACTGTTCCACGCGTTTCTGGGAGACGCGGACGTCGAGTTGGTCGGCGTCGAGGCCGGAGGATCGGGCGACGGGCTTGGACAGCACGCCGCCACCGTCAGCCGCGGCACGCCTGGCGTGCTGCACGGGAGCCGGTCCCTGCTGTTGCAGGACACCTACGGGCAGGTGCGCGACACGCGTTCGGTGTCGGCCGGGCTCGACTACCCGGGGGTCGGCCCCGAGCACTCGTTCCTCGCGGCCATCGGCCGTGTGAGCTACGAGAGCGCCGGGGATGAAGCAGCGGTCGCGGCGCTCGAGGAGTGCGCCGCTCTCGAGGGGATCATCCCGGCGCTCGAATCGGCGCACGCGCTGGAGGGCGGACGGCAGGTGGCGCGACGGGGTCCGGGCTCCCGTATTCTCATCGGCCTGTCCGGACGCGGTGACAAGGACCTCGGCATCCTGGACGGCCTGCGCGCCGCGAACGAAGAAGAGTCGGGGTGATGTCTCACGACGCCGGTCTCCGGATGCCAGGCGCAGCTGATGGGCCGGAACGGATCACCGCAGCCATCAGCCGCGCGAACGCCGAGGGGCGTCCGGCCATCGCCGCGTTCCTGACCGCGGGGTTCCCTGCGCGGGACGGTTTCGAGCAAACGGCGCGCCGCGTGGCCGCCGAGGCGGACCTGCTGGAGCTCGGCGTTCCGTTCAGCGACCCCATGGCCGACGGGCTCACGATCCAGCGTTCAAGCCGAGCCGCTCTGGAGCAGGGCGTCACGCTGCCGTGGCTCCTCGGTACTCTCGCCAGGGCCGCTCATCCGGGCACCTCCCACCACGAGCTCGAACCTATGGATACACCCGTGCTTCTCATGAGCTACCTCAATCCGTTGATGGCGCACGGCTTCGACCATCTCGCCGCGGAAGCGGCCGCTGGTGGCGTCGCCGGGTGCATCGTGCCGGATCTCCCGCTGGAGGAATCCGGAGAGCTGCGGGCGGTCCTCGACGCGGCCGGCGTTGCCCTCGTCCAGCTCGTCACTCCGGCCACTCCCACTGAGCGCCTTCGGCGTGTGTGCGAGGCGAGTCGGGGGTTCGTCTATGCGGTGACGATGAAGGGAACGACCGGCGCGCGAGTGGACGTGGGATCGACCGCGGAGTACCTGGACCGGGTGCGCGAGGCGTCTCCGCTTCCGGTGCTCGCGGGGTTCGGCGTGCGCACAGCGCAAGACGTGGTCACCCTGGCTCCCTTCGCCGACGGGGTGATCGTCGGGAGCGCGATCGTCGAGGCACAGGAGGTCGGTCAGGATCCGGCTGCCCTCGTGCGCGAGCTGCGCGGCGCCGGGCGACCGCCGAAGGAGGCGACGCCGTGATCGCGGTACTCGAGAAGAAGGCCTCGCTGCGGACGAAGGCCGAGATCGTCCGGTTCCTGGAACAGGAAGGGTTCCGCGTCCAGGTGAGCGAAACCGCGGATGGATCCTTCGTGAGCGTCGTCGGAGAAGGAGCCGCCGCCGTGGCGGATCGGCTGCGGGCCATGCCCGGAGTGGCAGAGCTCAGGCCGGACGCGCCGGCGTATCCCCTGGTCAGCAGGGCCCACAAGCCCGAGCCCACCCGGGTCAAGGTGGACGACGTAGTCATCGGAGGGCGGGAGCTCGTGGTGATGGCGGGGCCCTGCTCGGTCGAGAGCCGCGATCAGATCTTCGCGGCCGCCGAGGCCGTAGCCGCCGCCGGTGCCAGCGTCCTGCGCGGCGGAGCGTTCAAGCCGCGGTCCTCACCGTACAGCTTTCAGGGACTCGGCACCGAGGGACTGGAGCTTCTGGCTGAGGCGAGGGCCCGGACCGGTCTCAAGGTCGTCACTGAGGTGGTGGCGCCCGAAGACGTCGATCTCGTGAGCGAGCACGCCGACATGCTGCAGATCGGCGCGCGCAACATGCACAATTACCGGCTCCTGTCGGCCGTGGGAGGGCAGCCCCGGCCGGTTCTCCTGAAGCGCGGCATGATGTCCACCGTCGAGGAAATGCTCCTCGCGGCCGAGTATATTGTCGCGGGCGGCAACCCGCGCGTCGTCCTGTGCGAGCGTGGAATCCGCACCTTCGAGACATCCTCGCGCAACACCCTCGACCTGTGCGCCGTGCCGATCCTGAAAGAGCGCACGCACCTGCCGGTGGTTGTGGACCCGAGCCATGCCGCCGGCCGGCGGGAATGGGTTCCGGCCCTCGCCCGTGCCGGCGTCGCGGTGGGCGCTGACGGACTGATCGTTGAAGTGCATCCGGATCCGGAGAGGGCGGTGAGTGACGGCCGGCAGAGTCTTACCCCGGAGGGATTTCGATCCATGATGTCAGGGATCGAGCGAGTGGCCCGGGCCGTAGGGCGGGAGGTGCGGGGCGTGGGACTCGAGGACGGGTAGACGTCCCGCCCGTCGGTGCGCCGGAGCCCGTTTGCGTTCCCCGCTCCGGCGACCCAAATTTAGAGATCCCTAAATCGTCGGTGGTCCCCACCGGCGAGGGTCTCAGCGGGAGCTGCGCATGTCCGGCGCTCCGATCGGGGTAGTGCTCGTCGTGGCCGTTGTCCTGGTGCTGTGGCTTCTGCCGCGGCGGGGCCTGCGTGATCGCGTGGCGCGGTGGCGGTCCGTGCGTCACAGGATCCGCGTGGAGGACGCGCTCAAGCACATGCTCGCCGCCGAGCGGCGGGGAAGCCGCGCAACGGGCGAGTCGGTGGCCGGAGCCGTCGGCCTGCGGCTGGCCGGCGCCGCGGCGCTCGTCGAGGGAATGGAGCGCGAGGGTCTGGTCGAGAGTCGGGCCGGGGCTCACTCGCTCACGGCCGCCGGACAGGAGTACGCCCTCCAGGTCGTGCGTGCCCACCGGCTGTGGGAACGCTACCTCGACGACGAGACCGACATTCCCATCGTCGCCATCCACGAAGCGGCGGATCGAGCCGAGCACCACCTGAGCGCCGACGAGGCGGACGCCCTCGACGCCCAGCTGGGGCACCCTCCCACCGACCCACACGGCGACCCGATCCCCACGGCCGGCGGACAGATCGGGCCGTTTCCGGGAGTGCCTCTCACCGATTGCGCGATGCATGTAGAGGTCGAGGTGACGCACCTGGAAGACGAGCCGCCAGGCATCTTCGAGACGATCGTCCGACAGGGACTCTCCCCCGGGGCCCGGATGAAGGTCACGCATCGTGGGCCCGGCCTCGTCCACCTGCGAGTGAACGGAAGGGAGATCGCTCTGCCGTCGGTGGCCGCGGCCAACGTCCACGTGGGGCCGGTTCGGGCGGCCCCGCGACCTCCACCGGACGTGATTCCGCTGGCCCGCCTCGACCGGGGACGGGTGGCGGAGGTCGTCGCCATCGACGACGAGATCCGGGGGCTGACCCGCCGGCGCTTGCTCGACCTGGGATTGACGCCGGGTGTCCGCATCCGGCCGGAACTGAAGCCCCTGTTCGGGAGACCGCGCGCGTTCCGGATCCGGGATACGCTGGTGGCCCTGCGTGACGAGCAGGCGGAGGGGATCCGCGTGCGGCCGGTGGAAACGCGGCGGCGGCCGAAGGACGGCGACCGGGACACGAAGACGGAAGCAGAGCCCTCGTGAGCGCCTGCGAGCGTTGCCCGGCGTACGAGCAGCTCACCCGGATGGGCATTTCCATGGGCCGTTACGACCGTGTCGTCGCGCTGGCCGGCAATCCGAACACGGGCAAGTCGACCCTGTTCAACGCGCTCACCGGCCTCCGGCAGCACACGGGAAACTGGCCCGGCAAGACCGTGGCCCGCGCCGAAGGCGGGTTCCAGTTCCGGGATGTCCGTTTCAAGCTGGTCGATCTTCCGGGCACCTACTCGCTGATGGCGGCGTCGCAGGATGAAGAGGTGGCGCGCGACTTCCTGCTGTTCGCGAGGCCTGACTGCACGGTCGTGGTGACGGACGCCACGGCGCTGGAGCGCAACCTCAACCTGGTCCTGCAGGTCCTGGAGGTCACGAGTCGCTCGGTGGTGTGCGTGAACCTGATCGACGAAGCGGAGCGCAAGGGCATTCGGATCGACGCGAAGGCTCTGAGCGGGGAGCTCGGGGTGCCCGTGGTTCTCACGTCGGCCAGAACGGGACGCGGGCTGAGTGAGCTCGCCGAAACGATCCACGCCGTAGCCGAGGGCTCCCTGCGGACCGAGCCACGTCGGGCGGACCCCTCGCGTCAGATCGATCGCGCTCTCGCCGAGCTGGTTCCTCTGGCCGCCGCGGCGGCTCCCGAAGTCGAGAATCCGCGCTGGATCGCGTACCGGTTGCTGGACGGTGACCACCGGGTGCGCCGCGCCCTCGCCACCGGGGAGCTCGGCACGGTCGAGTCGGCTCTTCTTATCGACCGCGCGGATGCCCTGCGGCCCACCCTGGGCGAGGGCTTCAGGGACGCCACCGTCCAGGCCCTGTACCGCAGGGCCGAGGTCGTGGCCGCCGCCACCGTGCGCCGGGAGCGTCCGGATGACGGGCGCGACCTCGAGCGATGGATCGATCGCATCGTGACCTCGCCCGTGCTCGGGCTCCCCATCATGCTGGGTCTGCTCGCGCTCGTCTTCTGGATCACGGTGGTGGGAGCCAACGTGCCGTCGCAGATGCTGGCCGCCTGGCTGTTCACGCTGGAGGCGTGGGGAAGCCAGCTGTTCGCGAGCCTGGGGGCGCCCGCCTGGCTCACCGGATTCGTGTGGCACGGTGTGTACCGGGGACTGGCGTGGGTCGTCAGCGTGATGCTTCCCCCGATGGCGATCTTCTTCCCCCTGTTCACGCTCCTCGAAGACCTGGGCTACCTGCCGCGCGTGGCGTTCAACCTTGACTGGCTGTTCCGGAAGTCCGGCGCGCACGGCAAGCAGGCGCTCACCATGGCCATGGGCTTCGGGTGCAACGCGGCCGGCGTGATCTCCACCCGCATCATCGACTCTCCGCGAGAGCGATTGATCGCGATCCTCACCAACAACTTCGTCCCGTGCAACGGCCGGTTCCCCACCCTGATCATGCTGGCCACGGTGTTCGTGGCGGCGTCCGTGCCTCCGGCCGTGGCATCCATCGCCGCCGCCGGGACGGTGGTCGGCGTCGTGCTGGTGGGCGTCTTCTTCACCCTGGCGGTGTCGTGGGCCCTGTCTCGCACGTTCCTCAAGGGGCAGCCGACGGCCTTCACGCTCGAGCTGCCGCCATACCGCAGGCCGGGCGTGATGCGGGTCCTGTACACGTCCCTGATCGACCGGACGATGTTCGTGCTGTGGCGCGCCATCGTCGTGGCGGCGCCAGCTGGAGGACTGATCTGGATCCTCGGCAACGTCAGCGTCGGGGAAATGAGCCTGGCGCAGCAGTCGGCTGGAGTGCTCGACCCGCTGGGGCAAGCCATTGGCCTCGACGGCGTGATCCTCCTGGCTTACGTGATCGCCATCCCGGCGAACGAGATCGTGGTTCCCACGATGCTCATGGTCTACGCGGGTCTCGGGATGATGACCGAGCCGGCCTCGTACGACGCGCTGCGAACGCTGCTCGTGGACGAGCACGGCTGGACGCTGGTGACGGCGATATGCCTGATGCTGTTCTCTCTCCTTCACAATCCGTGCGCCACCACGATCCTGACGATGTGGAAGGAGACGCGGAGCCGGAAATGGACGACGCTGGGCGCACTTATGCCGCTCGGCATCGCGTTCGCGGTCACGTTCGCCGTCGCCACGGCAGCGCGGCTCCTGTAGCGACGTTCAGCGATGGAGGCGCCTTGCACCACCGGCGGGCGGCACACCATACTCGCTTCGCAAGTCGAGAGGAGCCCCGTGCTTTGACACCTGCCCGACACCGGACGCATCAGACGAGGACAGCGCGGATGGCGGCCGGCCTTCTGCTCTGCCTGGGCCTGCCATCCGGTGCCGCGGCCCAGGTGTGCCCTGACTTCCACCGCGACACTTGGCCCGCCGGGCTAGCCGGTACCGCGGGACCGCGCTCCATCATCCGCGTTGTGGCGGTCGGCGACATCATGATGGGCACAGACTTCCCCGACTCGACGTACCTCGACCCGAGACTGGTCCCTGGCGTCGATCCGGCTGACCTGATCGGGCCTGACCTTGTGAGGATCCTGGGAAGCGGCGACGTCGTTTTCGGAAACCAGGAAGGTGCCCTGTTCGACGAAGGCGGCGAGTCCAAGCGATGTCGAAACATGGAGGCGTGTTACGCGTTCCGGAGCCCCGAGTGGTATGCTGGACTGCTCGCCGACATGGGCTTCAACCTCATGTCTCTGGCGAATAACCACAGCGGCGACTTCCTGGACGCGGGGCGCGCCGCGACGAAGGCGGTCCTGGACAGTCACGGAATCGTGTACGGAGGCCTGGCGGAGGCCGGGGCCATCACGGGGACACTGGAGCTCGCGGACGGAACGCGCGTGGGCCTGGCCGGCTTTTCGCCCAACAAGGGCACCGTCAGCATCCATGACCTTGGCGGACTGCGACGGCTCGTAGCCGACCTGGACCGGACGCATGACCTCGTGATCGTCTCCTTCCATGGAGGCGCGGAAGGCGCCGACCGGACGCACGTCACGCGCGAGGCCGAGGAGTTCTACGGCGAGCAGCGTGGCAACGTGTACGAGTTCGCGCATGCCGCAGTGGATGCCGGAGCGGATGTGGTGATAGGCCACGGTCCGCACGTTCCCCGAGCGGTCGAGATCTATGGGAATCGTTTCATAGCGTACAGCCTGGGCAATTTTTGGACGTGGGGTCGGTTCAACCTGCGAGGGCCGAACGGATTGGCCCCCGTGCTCGACCTCGAAGTCGATCTCGACGGCCGTGCCGTGACAGCTCGCATCGTCAGCGCACGCCAGACGGGACGCGGCTCGCCGCGTCTCGACCCCGGCGGGCGGGCCGCACGGTTGATTGCGGAGCTCTCGCGGAAGGACGTCCCGGAGGCAGGCCTGGAGTTCGCTCCCGACGGCCGGATCAGCTGGAACCGGGAGAGTCCATCGTCGGCGACGCCGTCGAAAGCCGAGAATCAGCCCCTTTCGTCCCCACCCTGAGCCGAAGCACGTCGACACGTTCTCTACTTTGTATCATAAAGTACTTGACCGCGCTATGCCGAAGGTGTATTCTTCCGGTCATGGAGAAGCGACTGCGGCTGGACGACACTCCGGCATCGCCGACGGCGCTGAGCGATCGCGCGATCGAGAATCTGGGCTTCATCCGGCGCACGATGGAGGCGTCGAGCACATTCACGGCCGTTTCTGGAGCGGGCGTGACTGCGATGGGCGTCCTGGCGCTGGGAGCCGCGGCGTACGCGAGTCGCGTCCCATCTCCCGAGGCGCGGCTGAGAGTCTGGGCGGGAGCCGCGATCGTGTCGGCAGCCGTCTCCGGGTACGCGATCTCCCGCAAGGCGCGCCACAGGAAGCAGTCGGCGCTCTCCGGACCCGGGCGCAAGTTCGTGCTCAACTTCATGCCCGCCATCGTGGCCGGCGGCGCTCTCACGGCGACCTTTCTGACGGCCGGGCTTACCGAGCTGCTACCGGGCACGTGGCTTCTCCTGTATGGAACCGGCGTCGTGACCGGCGGCGCGTTTTCGGTACGCGTCGTGCCCGCCATGGGCCTTGCGTTCATGGCACTTGGAATCCTGGGGCTTGTGGTTCCGACCTGGGGGACCGGTCTGATGGCCGCGGGCTTCGGAGGGTTGCACGTCGTGTTCGGCGCCATCATCGCCCGGAGGTACGGTGGCTGACGAGAGAAAGGCCGCGGCTCGCAAGCTGGATCCGCGGCAACCGGCGGACGGGCACTCCGAGGCCGTTTCCCGGGCCCCACACTCGGCGCGGCGCCTGGCCATGCCGGGCGGACCCCTGGCCCTGGACGGCCTCATTCACGAGCGGGTACGGCTCGGCATCGTGAGCGCCCTCGCCGTGAACGACCGTCTCGCGTTCACGGAGCTGCGCCAGGTGCTCGACACCACGGACGGAAATCTCAGTGCCCACGCCCGTAAGCTTGAGGACGCCGGCTACGTCGAGTGTCGCAAGTCGTTCGCGGGGCGCGTGCCGCGCACGGACTACGCACTGACGGCTCTCGGAAGAGAGCGACTGACGGAGTATCTCGAGCATATGGAAGCGCTGATCCGGATGACCCGCAAACGCTAGCGTCCGTCCACCTCACCCGGTGAGGCGGATCAACGATCGGGCGGCGCGAGAGCCGCCCTTCCTCAGGCCGGGAGACTTTGTGATTCAGAGTACTCTGCACAGACGCGCCCCCGACGGTCTGCACGTGGGCGTCATCATGGACGGAAACGGTCGGTGGGCGGAGTCGAAGGGTCGATCCCGCTCGCGCGGACACGTCGTCGGAGCCCGAGTGGCCCGCGCCGTCGTCGAAGCCTCTCCGTCCCTCGGAATCGGAGTACTCACCCTGTACGCCTTCTCAGCGGATAACTGGAAGCGGCCGCCGGCTGAGGTGCGTTGTCTGATGCGACTGCTACGCTCGTACCTGAGGTCCCAGACCAAGATCTGCGTGGCGCGTGGAATTCGAATCGAAGTGATCGGGCGAAGGGACCGTCTGCCCCCCATCGTCGTCCGCGAGATGACGGCCGCGGAAGGGCTCACGGCCCGGGGTGATCGACTCCTGCTTCGTCTCGCGATCGACTACTCGGGGCGTGAGGCCATCGTCGCTGCGGCCCTGGCGGGCCCGTCCAACCGTCGAGAGTTCCTGTGGCGCATGGATCGCGCGATCCATGCGCGCACGCCCGTACCGGACCTGGATCTCCTTGTGCGTCCGGGCGGTGAGAGCCGCCTGAGCGACTTCATGGTGTGGGAGAGCGCCTACGCAGAGCTGGTGTTCACCGACGTTCCGTGGCCGGCGTTCACGGTGGAGGACCTCGGGAGCGCGGTGAGAGAGTTTCACTCGCGCGATCGGCGACATGGGGGATTGTCCCAGTTCCGGACCGAGCCGGAGGCTGCCTCCCGGCCTGTGCCCGATGGCCGGGTGACGACTCATTCCTGCTCCGGCGCGCCGTCCGACACCGCCGTTGCCGACGCACCCGGGAGGTGATCGTGAGGGTGCTTCTGATTCTCGCCGTGGCCTGGCTGCTCGGCACCCGCTGCTCCGCGCCTCCCGAGCTCCCCCCGGACTTCACCTGGATCAGGTGGTCGAACGCGGTGGCGGGGTACGCCCTGGAGGTGCCGGATGCCTACGCCGCAGACGTGGAGGAGGGTGGAAACGCCGTTTATTTCCGCTGGGGACGGACCGTGCCCGCTAAAGTGTACGTGACGGACCTCGAGACCGCTAGGGGATGGGGGCTGTGGCCGGGACACGAACCGATCGCCGACACGGTCCTGGCTGGTCTGCCCGCGAAGATGTACGGCTACGTGCACTGCGACGGTCCGTTTTGTTCGCGCATCGAGTCCTTCGTGGCGCAGCGCGACGGCTGCTGGCTCGCTATCGAGTTCCGATCCGAGGGAGATCTCGACCCGGTCCAGCAGCGGATCCTGCTTTCCTTCACGCGGATCGACTGAGGGAGCCGAAAGAGCCGGAGGCGCATCCCCGGTCGGGAGCGCGCCCCTCGGCCGGCTGTGTAGGGTGAGAATCAGTAGCTTGCGAAGACCGTATCCTCGCCCGCCTCGTCGAAGGCCAGCACGTCGTAGGACTCGCTCACCGATCCTTCCATGCCGGGCGATCCCATGGGCATGCCGGGAACGGTGAGTCCTTTCACGTCGGGCCGTTCTTCCAGGAGTCGGGCGATGTCGGACGCTGGGACGTGACCTTCGATCACGTATCCCTCCACCACGGCCGTGTGACAGCCCTGGTGCCGAGGCTCCACGCCGTACTCCGCCTTGATCTGCGCCATGTCGGCGACGTCTTCCGTCTGTACTTCGAAACCGTTGGCACGCAGGTGACCCACCCACGTTTCGCAGCACCCTCAGGTGGGCGACTTATACACAGTCACCACGGGCTGCGTCGCCTGCGTCGTCTGCGAGACCTCCTCCGCCACGGTCGCGGCCGACTCGCGCGCGTCACCCTGCCCGCACGCCGCCGCGGTGAGCCCGGTGGTGAACGCGAGGGCTGCGCCAAAAGCCCATCCGGCTCTCCGGTGCATGATCAACCTCTTGCTGGTGTGGTCTCGTCGCCGGCCCCGGACGCCTCGGGGGACCGGGCCGGTATGCCCATCGGGCAGCGTCAACATGGTTTGAGCGGGCACAGCTGTCCAGCCCGTGCGGAGGGCGGGATCTCAGTCGACCGGTGCAGACAGGCGCGTCGATCGAGAGGATCGGGACGAGCGACGTCGACGGCTGGCCCGAGGTTCACCAGCGGACCCCGAGTGCGGACGTCAGGAACGTCATCAGGGGCGCGGCTCGTTCGCACAGCTCGGCATATCGTTCAACGAAGTCCGGCTCGCCGGCGACCTCCTCGGACAGGTGGCGCACCGCGATGAAGTCCTTGCGCCTCAGCTCGTCGGCCGCCGGGTGATCGGCGGGATACCCGCGTGGCGCCCGTTTGAGGGACTCGCCCTCGAAGGCGAACCCGGCCGCTTCCAAGTCCTTCCGCACGCGGAGCCAGTCGCCCGGATCCTCGGCGATGGCGTCACGGATCCGCTCGAGTGCGTCACGCGCCGGGTGCCAGCACCCGGCTCCGGCCAGCACCGTGCCCGGCTGCAGGTGGAGATAGAATCCGGGCGCGTGGGCATCCTTTCCCGCCTCGTGGCGGAACTGCAGAGCCGCCCACGTCTTGTAGGGACTCTTGTCGCGCGAGAAACGGGTGTCCCGGTGGATGCGGAACAGCGAGCCGCCCGTCTTCCGATCGTCCGCCACCATGTAAGGACTGATTCGTTCCAACGGACCTACGAAGGACCGGACGAAGCCGCGAAGCGGCTCTCGCACGACGGTCTCGTAGCGTTCCCTGTTCGCCTCGAACCAGGCGCGGTCGTTGTTGGCCGCCAGCTCCTCGAAGAACCCGAAGAGCTCCGGCGTGACGTGTCCGTGCGTGCCGCTCAACCTGGCCTCCTCGTCCCGGATCAGTGCATTCCCGCCGCGCGCGTCGCCGCAGGTCCCGTGTCCGCCGCCCGAACCTCGGCACACGGGACGATCCCTGTCAACGCGGTGGAGCGTCCGTTGCCCGATCGCTCGACGCCCGGATAGCTTTGTCGAGGGAATCCCGTTCCTACGTCAGGAGACACGAATGCCGCGCCTGCGCAAGTACATCATGATCGCTGTCTCGCTTCAGCTGCTGACGGTCGCCATCGGTCTTCTCATCAGCCCCGTGTGGGAGGTCTCCGGCCTGTTCGGCATGGGAATCCCGCTGGTCGTGGCGTGGTTGTACGCTGTGCGGCAGAACCTGAGCCTGAAGGAATCCTCGGCGGGCGGGTTGTGGATCGGAGCGGTCAGCGCGGCAGCCGCGTTGCTGATCGCAATCCCCTTGAGCGGCAACCCGTGGGCATTGCTCCCGCTCGGAACGGTGGCCTCGGCGGCGACGGGATGGCTGGGAGCCTTCCTCGGCTGGGCTCTCCCGGGGCAGAAGGAACGGCGAGAGGACTAACCGGGGGTCATTCCCGGACCTGTTCGGACGACGTTTCTCCAACACCCGGTTCCGCCGTCATGTGCAGTTCCCACCACTCATGGGCCCGCTCCGCGGTCCACGGATGCGCCACGTCGATCGCGGCCAGGCGATCCCTCAGGTGGGTCGCCGTCTCGAAGCGCTCCTCCACCCGTTTGGCCAGGCAGCGTGACACGGCCTCGGTGAGTTCCGCCGGAACGGGAAGCTCCGAGTGCCGATCCACCGGGGGAGGCGGTTCCCGCACGTGCGCCGCCATCACCTCGGGAGAGGACTCTCCTCCGAAGGGCGGACGCCCGGCAAGCATCCAATAGGCCGTGCACCCCAGACTGTACAGGTCGCTGCGGGGTTCGTAGTTGTCGGCGCCGTACACTGCCTCCGGTGGCATGAAGTGGGGTGTTCCGAGGACGACGCCCGTGCGGGTGAGCTCGGCCCCCCCGACTTCCTTGGCCAACCCGAAGTCGAGCACCTTGACGAAGTCGGAGATGCCTCCGCGGCGGGTCAAGAAGACGTTGGCGGGCTTCAGGTCGCGGTGCACGATGCCCAGCCCGTGCGCTTCGGACAGGGAATCGCACACCTGGATCAGGACGTGAATCGTCCGTTCCGCGGGCAGCGGACCGAAGCGGCGAACCAGCTGTCGGAGATCCAGCCCCACCAGGTACTCCATCGCGTAGAAGAACGTGGAATCGTCGCATCGTCCGAAGTCCCTGATCTCGATCGTGTGCGGGTGGTCGAGTCGGGACGCCAGCTGGATCTCCCGCTGGAATCTCTCGATGATCAGCGGACCCATCTCCGGCCCGACCGTCACAACCTTCACGGCACTGGATCGGCACATACGGTCGTGCTCGGCACGGTACACCGTGCCCATTCCGCCCTCTCCCAGCCGATCGACCAACCTGTACCCGCCCACTTCTTCGGCACGGAGCGCCCGCCGCCGCAACCGGTACAGGCTCCACGTCACGATGACCGACACCAGTCCGATCAAGGCGATCGCCGTCGCGCCGAGCACGGACGACGCCCGCGGGTCGGGGTGGTCCACCGGCCAGAACCACACTCCGGGTGCCATCGTGTCCCGCGCGAAGACCAGGCGCGATACGGGGTACGCCGCGAGCGCAATCGCCACGAGCGCGACCTGAAAGCCGACGCGCCACGGAAGCAAGGCTGAAGCAGCGATGAGAACCAGCGTCACCAGGAGCGTCGGCGGAAAGAGCGTCCCCTGCGATGCGGCGTCGACGGCCAGCGTAAGAAGGATCGCTCCGAGGATCGCGAGGGCGGTCGACTCGACCCGCAGGCGGCCAGGACGGCCGCGGAGGAGGCTCAGGAAGCCCACCACAAACAGCAGAACGTACGCGGCATGCATCGTGGGACCGGCGATCGACACGGGGCCGCCGGCCCGGGACCGCACGACACCGCTCACCCCGAGAAGCAACACGCTGGCGGCCAGCCCGAGCAGGAAGACGAGCCGGCACCGACGGAGGAGAAGCCAGTCGCCTCTCGGGTCGGACGCGACGTCGGCCGAAGTGCTGAGAAGCGACACTGTCATCCAGTCAACCGTCCGTCGAAGGCCGGGCCCGCACGTGCCCGTGGTCCCCGGATGCCTCCCCTTGTGGTACGCGTAACGAAGGTCTCTGCCAGTGTCCCGGGGGCGGCACCCCGAGAGAACGTATCAGGCGGGATGTCCGATCGGTACCAGGTACACGGGCTCCTCGTCGGCCGGGAGACCGAGGACTGTCTTCAGCTCCGGCGGCTCGAAGGCACCCAGGGGAACACCCGCCAGATCCAGCGCATCCGCCTGCAACAGGAGATTCTGGGCCGCGTGGCCGACGTCCATGTGAACATACATCCGGCCTCGGCCACCGTACTCGTCGCACGTACGAGCGTACACCGCCGTGAACACGAACACCGCCGGTGCGGACGTCACGCACGACTGATCCACGGACGCGCGTCTCATGGCCACCCGGGGATCGGCGTCGATCACCCGCCGGAGGGCGTGCGAGGATACCTCGTGGTGAAACAGGCCGTGGGCCGTCGCCACGTAGAGCTCGAGCGGGTACAGGGCACCTGCCGACGGAGCCGCCCGGTACCCCTGCTCACCGGTGATCCCCTGCGTGGCCCACAGGAGCTGAGAGATCTCTTCGGGAGTCAGGGGGTCGGGACGGAACTCGCGGACGGACCGACGGCGCCGGACGACGTCTTCCAGCGAGCGCGCGCCCGTGAGGCGCGGAGCGGGCAGATCGAGCAGCATCGGATCACTCCGGTTCGGATTCGAGGCGGACGGTGCACGGTCCAGCAACGCCCATGCCACGAGTCGGTCGGTACGACAGCGGCCACCCGGGCGGCCGGCCTGGCACTCCGTCCCGGTGTGAGACTCTTTGTCTCTTTCGTGGTCGCAGCCGGTACGATGTGGCCGGGTCCCGGTTTCCGCACGACGGGTTCGCGATATTGTAGACGACTATGGAATATACATTTACGCGGTACAGCGTCCCGTGCGACGTGCGTGCGGCGCGGTACGCTTCCTGCACCCGTCGACGGTAGCCGTAGCGGCGATCGTCGCGCCGTTCCCCCCGAATCCGGAGTCGGACATGCGAGAGGCCGTAGAGAAGTTGTGGCCCGAGCTCGAGTGGATCGAGGATGCGCGGCTGCGGGAGAGCGTCACCGAGACATGGGTGCGCGCCCTGGAACGGAGCCCGCTGGATCCGGCGGACCTCGGACAGATCCCGTTCACTCTACTCATTCCGGACTGCCCGGCCACGTTCATGGAGCACAAGCGCTGCGTGGTCCACGTCGCTCGACGGTCCGCCGAGGCGATGCGTGAGTTCCTGGGACGGTCGCTTCCGATAGATCTCGACACGGTGATCGCCGGAGCCATCCTGGCGGATGTGGGAAAGGTGCTGGAGTACGAGAGGGTGGACGGCGAGGCTCGTCAGAGCGCCCGGGGCAGGGCGCTGCGTCATCCCTTCACCGGAGTGGCCGTCGCCCTCGAGTGTGGCGTCCCGGACGCGGTGTGTCACGTCATCGCAGCGCATGCCGCCGAGGGGGATCTCGTGAAGAGATCCACGGAGGCGACCATCGTCCATCACGCCGATTTCATGAGCTACCTGCCGTTCAAGAACCTCGCGGGCTGAGGCGCTACCCGGCCACGCCGAGAAGGAGGGTATGATGGCGGAGACCATCACGGCTACCATGTCCCGCTGGGCCGCAGACCTGCGCTTCGAGCACATCGGTGAGCAGGCCGTTCACGAAGCGCGCCGCTACCTGCTCGACTCCATCGGCTGCGCCCTGGGCGGCTACCGGCAGGAGGATGTGGAGATCGCGCTCGACGTCCTGAGCGACGTGGGAGGAGAGGGCCCCGCGACCGTCGTCGGATCGGGAGCCCGCATGGATGTCGTCTCGGCCGCTCTGGCCAACGCGTTGATGGTGCGCGTGATGGACTACAACGACATCTACTGGCAGCAGGATCCCTCGCACCCGTCCGACATCATCCCCGCCGCGCTGGCCTGCGCCGAACGGCAGGGCAAGGGCGGTCGCGAGCTCATCGTGGGCATCGTTCTCGGACACGAGTTCGAGATGCGGTTGTGCGAGGCGGCATTCCCCGGCATCCGGGAGAGAGGCTGGCACCACGGTACCCTCACGGCGTTCGTGTCGCCGATCGTGGCCGGGCGCATGCTCGACCTCTCATGGGAGAAGATCCAGCACGCCATCGGGATCTCGGCCTCCCACTCCGGCACGCTCGGCGCCGTCACGGCCGGGAAGCTCACGATGATGAAGAACACCGTGGATCCCATGGCCACAGAGGCGGGCGTCATGGCGGCCCTGTTGGCGGAAAAAGGATACACGGGGCCCGAGCATGTGATCGACGGCAAGGAAGGCCTCGTGCATTGCATGGGTCCGGAGTGGAAGCTCGAGATCCTGACGGATGGCCTGGGTGACTCGTGGCGCATCGAGCGGTGCGGGATGAAGTACTTCCCGACAGAAGCCCTGACCCACGCGCCGATCTCGGCAGTCCTGCAACTGGTTCAGGAGAACGATCTCGTGCCCGAGAACGTGGCGAAGATACGGATCCGGTCGCTCGCCCGTGCGGCGGACATCCTGGCCGATCCGACCAAGTACGACCCGCGCAGCAAGGAGACGGCGGATCACAGCCTCCCCTACGTGATCGCCGCCGCCCTCGTGGATCGCAAGGTCACGCCCGCGCAGTTCGAGCCCGACAAGATCATGGATCCGCGGATTCGAGAGCAGCTGCGCAAGGTGGAGGTCGTCGCGGACCCGGAGATCGAGAAGGTCTTTCCGGCCCTGCAGCGGGTCGGAGTCACGATCGAGATGACGGACGGCGGCCGGGTCGGCATGGAGCTCGACTACCCGAAGGGCGACCCGCGGAATCCTCTGACCGACGAGGAGATCGAGGAGAAGTTCGACGCGCTCGCCGCGGGGGTGCTGTCGCGGGAGAAGGCAGGCCGTCTGAAGGAAGCGGTGTGGCGGCTGGAGGAAGTCAACTCCGTGACGGAGCTCATGGAGCTCTGTCGCTCAGACCTGTAACGCAGCTCCCGGCGTAGCGGTCGGGCGATCGGCGCAAGCCCGGGGAGCGGAGGTGATCGATGCCACAGACGATCGTCGAGAAGATCGCCCAGAGCCACCTGATGGAGGGACCCGCCCGTCCTCTCCGGCCGGGTGATGTGGTGTCGCTTCGCCCTCGCCACGTGCTCACGCACGACAACACGGCGGCTGTGATGAAGAAGTTCCGGGCGATCGGCGCCGTCCAGATCGCCGACAGCGCCCAGCCCGTGTTCGTGCTGGATCACGACATCCAGAACACGTCCGGGGCCAACCTGGACAAGTATCGGCGCATCGAGGAGTTCGCGGCCGAGCACGGCATCCGGTTCTACCCGGCGGGGACGGGCATCGGACACCAGATCATGGTGTCCCACGGATTTGTCGTCCCCGGCTCGCTGGTCGTGGGCTCGGACTCGCATTCCAACATGTACGGAGCTCTTGGCGCACTGGGGACACCTGTCGTGCGCACGGACGCGGCCGCCATCTGGGCCACGGGCGAGTTCTGGTGGCAGATTCCACGCACCGTGAAAGTGAGGCTCGAAGGAGAGCTGCGCGAAGGAGCCACGGGCAAGGACGTCATCATCACGCTGTGCGGCCTGTACAACAGGGGCGAAGTCCTGAACGCGGCGGTCGAGTTTCACGGAGCGGGTGTGGCCAGCTTGTCGATGGACGAGCGGTTCAGCATCTCGAACATGACGACCGAGTGGGGCGCGCTCGTGGGCTGGTTCCCGGTGGACGACGTGACCGTCGCGTACCTGCGAGCACGTCGTGAGCAACTGGGGCAGTCGGGCGCTTTCGACCGGTTCAGCGAAGCGGAGCTCGCGGAGTGGGCGACCGATCCTCCCCGTCCTGGATCCGCGGCCCGGTATCCAGGCGTCATCGAGCTCGATCTCGGACGTGTCACGCCTCACGTGTCCGGACCGGACTCGGTGCAGGTGATGCGGTCGCTCGCAGACATCGAAGCCGAGAAGATCGCGATCCAGAAGGCATACCTGGTGTCCTGCGTCAACAGCCGGCTCGAAGACCTCGAAGCAGCCGCGGCCGTGCTCAAGGGTCAGCGGGTGGCTGCCGGGGTCGAGATGTACGTGGCGGCGGCGAGCCGCGAAGTGCAGGAAGCAGCCGAGGCATCCGGAGCCTGGGACACGCTGGTCACCGCCGGTGCCCACCCGCTCCCGCCCGGCTGCGGTCCGTGCATCGGACTCGGCACGGGGCTGCTGGAGCCCGGTGAGATCGGAATCTCGGCTACGAACCGGAACTTCAAGGGACGGATGGGCAGCCGGGACGCGCAGGCCTACCTGGCCAGTCCGGCGGTCGTGGCGGCATCGGCTGTGGCCGGCTTCATCCGCGCTCCGCAGGCGACCGTCGACGGGGCCCCATCGTACCTGTTCCGGCTGAACGACACGGAGGAAGCCGAGGCCGTGGAAGTCCTGATCGAGCCAGGCTTTCCGGCGAATCACCACGGTCGCCTCGTGTACGTCCCCCAGGACAACCTCAACACGGATGGCATCTACGGGAAGGACTTCACGTACCGCGAGGGGATGACGCCGGAGGAGATGGCCGCGGTCGTGCTACGGAACTACGATCCGGACTTCGCGTCCGCCATCGAGCCCGGTGACGTGCTCGTCGGAGGATACAACTTCGGTACCGGCTCCAGTCGGGAGCAGGCCGCTACGGCGCTGCAGGCGGCAGGCATTGCGCTCGTGATCGCGGGCAGTTTCTCACAGACCTACCTGCGTAACGCCTTCAACAACGGCTTCGTGTGCATCGAGAGTCCGGCGCTCGTCGATCGACTCAGGCAACGCTTTGCCGACGACGAGTCCGCTACGCTGATCCCGGGGGATCTCATGGACATCGACTTCGCATGCGGCATCGTAACGCTGGAAGGGGAAGTGTTCTCGTTCACACCGCTGGGCACGGTGCCCCAGTCGCTGATCATCGCAGGCGGTATCGAGAGCCAGATCCGGGCCAGACTCGGAATCGTGGCCTGAGAGCCAGGAGAGACAACATCATGTCGCGACGAACGGTGGTCGCCATGCCGGGGGATGGCATCGGGCAGATCGTCCTCCCGGAAGCGATCCGGGTCCTCGATGCGGTGGGATTCGAGGTCGACTACGTCCACGCCGACATTGGCTGGGAATTCTGGATCTCGGAAGGCAATCCGCTGCCGGAGCGCACGGTGAGCCTGCTGGCCGAGCACGGTCTCGGCCTGTTTGGCGCCATCACATCGAAGCCGAAGGGCGAGGCCGCCTCCGAGCTGAGCCCCGAGCTCCGCGACCGCGACCTCGTGTATTACAGTCCGATTGTCGGCCTGCGCCAGCGCTTCGACCTGGATGTTTCTATCCGCCCGTGTCGTTCCTTTCCCGGCAACCCGCTCAACTTCATCCGCCGAAGCGCCGCCGGAGATTGGGAGGAGCCGGTAGTTGACGCGGTCATCTTCCGGCAGAACACGGAGGGCCTGTACGGGGGAGTCGAGTGGACGAACCCGCCGGTCCGGGCGCGTGCTGCGTTCGAAACCCACCCGAAGTTCGCGCGCTTCGCGGATACACCGGGGCCTGACCTCGCGATCTCGAGCCGCATCTTCACGCGGCGAGCCTGCGCGCGCATCACCAGAGCGGCGTTCGAATACGCGGACAGGCACGGGTACCCGTCGGTGACCGTGTGCGAGAAGCCCAACGTGCTCCGGGAGACCTCGGGCATGATGGAGGAAGAGGCACGCAGAGCGCACGCCGACTTCCCCCACATTCGGCTGTGGTCGACCAACATCGACGCGCAGATGATGTGGTTGACGAAGAACCCCGAGGCAACCTCGGTGCTCGTGGCCGGCAACATGTTCGGCGACATCGTGTCCGATGCTTTCGCAGGACTCGTGGGAGGTCTCGGCTTCGCATGCTCTGCCAACATCGGAGATGATGTCGCTGTGTTCGAGCCGACGCACGGTTCGGCCCCCAAGTACGCCGGACTGTCGCCCTCCATCGTCAATCCGATTGCCATGATCCTGGCGGCGGCCATGCTGCTGGATCATGTCGGCGACCCGGAACGTGCCGTCGCGGTGCGCGACGCGGTCGCGGACGTCGTGCGAGACGGGGACGTCCGCGCGTACGACATGCTGCGTCTGCCCGGCGGGCCGGACGTGCTCGACCGGGGCGCTGCGTCCACCACACGGATCACGGACGCCATCATCGAGAAGCTGGGCTGAGGAGGTCACGGTGTCGGCAGGGGCGATAGGCCAGGCGGGCCGGCCGGGAGACGAAGTCCGATCCGATCTCCACGCGTCCGTGGAGCTTACGGACACAGGAGGCCTCGAGATCGACGTGAAGTCCCGGGTCGCGACGTTGTACGGAAACTCGATCGAGCGGACCGCGGCCGCAGTCCTCACGGCGCTGGGTGTCGAGCACGCCCGCATCCGGATCGATGATAAGGGCGCCGTGCCGTTCGTGATCGCCGCGCGAGTTGAGGCCGCGGCGCTCCGGGCCGGGGCGCCGTCGGGACGTGACGCGAGGCCCGGGCGCACGATCGAGCGCCCGTCTCATTCGGCCCGTGACCGAAACCGTCGCTCCCGCCTGTATCTGCCGGGAGATCAGCCCAAGATGCACCTGAACGCCGGCCTGCACCGTCCGGACGGAGTCATCCTCGACCTCGAAGACAGCGTCCACCCGGACGAGAAGGACGCCGCCCGGCTGGTCGTGCGGAACGCTCTCCGGTGTGTGGATTTCGGGCCCGCGGAACGGATGGTTCGCATCAACCAGCTGCCCCTGGGCCTTGCCGACCTGGACGCGGTGGTACCCGAGCAACCCGATCTCGTCCTGCTTCCGAAGACGGAGACGGCCGACCAGGTGCGGGAAGTGGAGGCCCGGATCCGGGACGTCCTCGCGACGTCTCCGACCGACGAGTCGCCGGTCTGGCTCATGCCGATCCTGGAGTCGGCACTGGGGATCGAGAACGCCCACGCCATCGCCTCGTCTTCGCCCGCCGTGGTGGCTCTCACGATCGGCCTGGAGGATTACACGGCAGACCTCGGAGTCCGCAAGACCGTCGAGGGAGAGGAGTCGCGCTACGCCCGCGGACGGCTGGTGAACGCGGCGCGAGCCGCGGGTGTGCAGGCGATCGATTCCGTGTTCGGCGACGTCGGCGACATGGAAGGCCTTCGTTCCTGGGCGACCCGCTCGCGCGGCCTCGGATTCGAGGGAATGGGCTGCATACACCCACGCCAGATCCGGCCCATACACGAGGTCTTCGCTCCCTCTCCCGAGGAGATCGAGCGGGCACTCCGCATCGTGGCGGCGTTCGAAGAAGCCCGGGCGCAAGGTCTCGCCGTGGTCAGCCTCGGAACGCGGATGGTGGATCCGCCGGTCGTGCTCCGAGCCCAGCGCGTGGTGGCCCAGGCCCGCCGTGCGGGCCTCATCGAGGAGCCGGAAGCGTGAGCGACCCGACGATTGTCTTCGAGCTGAACGCTGCCGGACGCAGGGTGCCCACCGCCGTCAACGGACGTGTGGCGAGGCCGTACGGCGGTGTGCGAGCTCAGCCGCCCGAGGGAACCAAGCATGGGCCGCCGATACGATCCGCCGCCGCATTCCCGCCCAGCGGGGACAAGCGGCTGCCTGACCTCGGAACGGCGCTTCAGAGGTGCGGGCTGCGGGACGGCATGACGATTTCCACGCACCACCATCTGCGCAACGGCGACCGCGTCGCTGTGGCTGCCCTGCAGGCAGCCGCCGAGCTGGGCGCGAAGGACCTCATGTGGCTCCCGAGCGCCTCGTTCCCGTGCCACGAACCGGTGATCGACCTCATGGAGAGCGGCGTCGTGCACCACATCGAAGGTTCCATGAACGGACCTCTCGGCGCCTACTGCTCCCACGGACGGATGCGCGGACTCGGAGTGCTGCGCTCGCACGGCGGTCGATGGCAGGCGATCCAGGACGGTGAGGTCCATATCGACGTCGCCGTCATCGCGGCCCCGAGTGCGGACCCGTTCGGGAACGCCGACGGGTCACACGGGCCGTCGGCCTGCGGGTCCCTGGGCTTCGCGCTGGCGGATTCGATCTACGCGGACCACGTGATCGTGGTGACCGACAACCTGGTTCCCTTCCCCTGCGTCCCGTGGCAGATTCAGGGAAACAACGTCGATTTCGTCGTGGAAGTCGACTCGATCGGTGACCCCGCGAAGATCGTCTCGGGGACCACGCTCATCACGAAGAGTCCCGATCGGCTGCTCATCGCCGAGTACGTGGCCCGCTTCCTGCGCGACGCGGGGATCATGCACGACGGCTTCTCGTTCCAGGCGGGAGCCGGCGGCATCGCCCTCGCGTTCGTCTCGCACATCCGGCAGATGATGATCGACGCGGGCGTAAGGGCCCGCTTCGTGCGTGGCGGTTCGACCAGCCATCTGGTGGATCTCCTGAAGGAAGGTCTAGCGGACTACATCCTGGACGGCCAGACCTTCGACCTCGCCGGCGTGACATCGATCGGATCGGACCCCCGTCACGTCGCGACGTCTCCCTTCACTTCGTACAACTACCACGGCAAGGGCAACTTCGCCTCGATGGTCGACGCCGTGGTCCTTGGCGCCACGGAAGTGGACGTGGACTTCAACGCAAACGTCGTGACCCACTCCGACGGCATGCTCCTGCACGGCGTCGGCGGGTGGCAGAACTGCCTGTTCGCGGGTTGCACGATCGTGGCCCTTCCGTCGTTCCGGGACCGGATCCCGGTAATCGTCGACGAAGTCGCGACGCTGACCGGTCCCGGCGAGCTGATCGACGTGATAGTCACCGAGCGCGGCATCGCCATCAACCCGCTGCGCGAGGACCTCATGGCGGCGGTGCACGGTTCGGACCTTCCCGTTCGGCCGCTGGAAGAGATCAAGGCAGAGGTCGAGCGCCTCGTGGGCGGCCCACCGGCCCGTCCCAACCTCCTGGAGCGTCCGGTCGCCGTGGTCAAGTGGGTCGACGGGTCGGTGATCGACACGGTGTGGCAGGTGCCTCGATGATCCCGCGCCCCAACCCGAAAGCTGTCGACCGCAAGCGCCGCCTCGCCCTGCCCGCCGCGGACCTCCCGATCCGGGAACCGGGCGAGCGCCTGCGGGACTTCGAGGAGGCGTACGCGAACTGGGATCTCGCGACCGCGATGGCCGAGGCGGAACGCTGTATCCAGTGCCCATCCGCCCCGTGCGTGAAGGCGTGCCCGGCCGGCAGCGATATCCCGTACGCGCTGTGGCTGCTCGAGCACGGCGATGTCGCGGGCGCGGCCTCGGTCTTTCGGGACACGAACATCATGCCCGAGATCTGTGGCCGCGTGTGCCCACAGTCCGCTCTGTGCGAAGGTGTGTGCCCCTACGCCAAGCAGCGGTTTCCTCCCGTGCCGATCGGTCGTCTCGAGGCGTTCGTCGCCGATCGGACGCCCGTGTCCGCTGCCGAACGTGCCGCGCCGACCGGACATCGAGCGGCCATCGTGGGCGCCGGACCGGCCGGCCTGACCGTGGCCGAGGTGCTGTCCTCCCGAGGCCACGAGGTGACGGTATTCGACGCCTGGCCGGCCGCGGGCGGCGTCCTCCGATACGGAATCCCGACGTTCAAGATGACACACGGGTTGGTTCGGGAGAGGACCGAGCGGCTCGACCGCCTGGGAGTGAGCTTCGTCCCGGGCACGTTCGTGGGCCGCGATGTCACGGTCGATGACCTCTTCGACTCCGGTTTCGAGACCGTGTTCCTGGGCACGGGAGCCGGCGTGGAGCGAGCCCCGTCCTTCCCCGGCTCGGAACTTCAGGGAGTCCTGCGCGCGACTCCGTTTCTCGTGCGGGCGAATGTGGAGGCCGCGCTGAGGCCGGCCGGTCTGGCGGAACCACCGGACATCGGACGTCGGGTCGCCGTGATCGGTGGCGGAGACACAGCGATGGATTGTGCCCGGACGGCACTCCGGCTTGGTGCGCAAGAGGTGACGTGCTGGTATCGGCGCACCGAGGAGCAGATGCCTGGCAACGTTCGGGACCGGAGCCTGGCTCGGGAGGAAGGGACCCGATTCCGTTGGCTGAGCCAGCCCGAGCGCTTCACGTCCGGTCCGGACGGGCGGCTGCAGGCCATGGACTGCCTGGAGATGGAGCTCGGCGAGCCCGACACGTCGGATCGCCCCCGGCCCGTACCGGTGGCCAGCTCGGGGTTCACGGTGGAAGTGGACACAGCGATCCTCGCGCTCGGCTACGAGCCGGATCGGGCCGCTGTCGGGGCCGTTCCGCACCTGGTCGTCGACGAGAAGGGTCGTATCTCGATCGATTCGGAGACCGGAGCCACTTCGAGAGACGGGGTGTTCGCGGGCGGCGATTCGGTCCTCGGTCCGGCGCTCGTCGTTCACGCGGTGGTCCAGGGCCGAGCGGCGGCCGAGGCGATGCACCGTCACCTGGTCGGCGACCCTGTCGCGCCGACGGAGCCCGCGTGGAAGCACTGATGGACGGGTCGCACCGGATTCTGGCCATCAATCCGGGATCCACGACCACACGCCTGGCCGTCTTCCTGGATGAGGACTTGCTGGCCGAGGCCGAAGTCGCTCATTCCCCCGAGGAGCTGGAGAGTTCACCGGATCTGTGGGATCAGCTCCCGACCCGGCTCCGGGCGGTGTCTTCATTCGTGCGCAATCGGGAAGTCGTGCTGGAGGAACTCGGCGCCGTGGTGGGACGTGGGGGCTTGCTGCGGCCCCTGGCCGGAGGAACCTACGAGGTCAACGACGTCATGCTGGCGGACGCCCGGGCCGGAGCCCGGGGTGTTCACCCATCAAATCTGGGGTGCGTACTGGCCCACGAGGTGGCCCGGAACGCGGGGACAAGGGCCTATGTCGTGGACCCCGTGTCCGTGGATGAAACCGAAGAGCTAGCGTCGTACTCGGGCCTGGCGGAAATCCGTAGGCATCCTCTGTCGCACGCGCTGAGCGTGCACGCCTGCGCTCGCCGGGCGGCGGAACGATTGGGACGGTCGGTCGCGAACGTGAACGTCGTGGTGGCCCACCTCGGAGGCGGCATCTCGGTGTGCCCGGTGCGCGGCGGACAGATCGTAGACGCCAACAACGCGGTCAGCGAGGGACCGTTCTCGCCCCAGCGGAGCGGCGGACTTCCGGTGCAGGAACTGCTGGCCCTCGCCGTCGACAGCGGGCTGTCGCGCCATGAGCTGGAACAGATGACGATTCGACGGGGCGGTCTTCTGAGCTATCTCGGCACGGGCGACGCGCGTGAAGTGGAAGCTCGTATTGAGGCAGGCGACGTTGGGGCCCGTACGGTGTATGAAGCTATGGCGTATCAGGTGGCCAAGGAGATCGGGGCCATGGCCACCGTTCTCGCCGGACGGATCGACGCGATCGTGCTCACGGGAGGCCTGGCCCGTTCCAGGCTTCTGGTCGATTGGATCGAGCGGCGGGTGGCGTTCATCGCTCCGGTGAGCGTGATGGAAACGCAAGAAATGTCGGCTCTCGCGGCAGGAGTGCTGCGGGTTCTCCGCGGAGAAGCGCGGGCGCTCCCCTACTGAATGGAACGGTCCCGCTCGCGGGGCCGGTGCGGGATAGAACATGCGCAAGCTGCTGTCGGGGAACGAGGCGATAGCACAGGGCGCGCGGGAGGCGGGAGCGCTGTTCGCGTCCGCCTATCCCGGAACGCCCTCGACGGAGATTCTCGAGACGATCGCCCGGCAGGGCGACATCCAGGTCCAGTGGGCCCCCAACGAAAAGGTGGCGTACGAGGTTGCGGTCGGGGTCGCGCTGGGCGGCGGTCGAGCGCTCGTCGCCATGAAGCACGTGGGGGTGAACGTTGCGGCTGATCCGCTGTTCAGCTCCTCCTACTCCGGGGTGAACGGCGGGCTCGTCCTGGTGTCGGCGGACGATCCGGCCATGCACTCCTCGCAGAACGAGCAGGACAACCGCCACCTGGCGCGGGCGGCGAAGATCCCCATGCTCGAGCCGTCCGACAGCCAGGAAGCGAAGGACTTCGTGTGCCTGGCGTTCGAGATCTCGGAACAGCTGGACACCCCCGTCATGCTGCGCGTGACCACGCGGATCTGCCACTCCATGTCGCCGGTCGTGTTCGACGCGGACGCGGCGTTCGAGCCGCGACCGGTCCGCCCCTATCGGCGGCACATGGCGAAGAACGTGCTCCTGCCCGTCCACGCCAGACGCCGGCACGAAATCGTCGAGGAACGACTCGCGCGACTCGCTGTGCTCGGGGAGTCGGCGCGTGAGATCAACCGACTGCACTGGGGGGATCGAACCGTCGGCATCGTCACGAGTGGCGTGGCCTACCAGTACGTCCGCGAGGTTCTGCCCGATGCATCGATCCTGAAGCTCGGGCTTACGTATCCGATCCCGGCGGATCTCGTGCGGGAGTTCGCAGCCGGCGTCGACGAGCTGTACGTCGTAGAGGAGCTGGATCCGTTCCTCGAGAACGAGATTCGGGCCCTCGGGCTCCGGCCGGTGGGAAAGGAAGTGCTCCCGGCCACCGGAGAGCTGGATCCGGACAGGGTGGCGGCTGCGTTCGGGATCGAGCTCGGAGGCAATGGCCTCGCGCCCGTGGACGAGCCGCTCCCGGCGCGCCCTCCGGTGCTGTGTGCCGGTTGCGGACATCGGGCTGCGTTCTACACGCTGGCCAGGATGGGCCTCGTGGTGACCGGGGACATCGGATGCTACACGCTGGGCACCCTACCCCCGTTGCTGGCCATGGACTCCTGCATGTGCATGGGCGCCAGCGTCGGGATGGCCCAGGGCATGGAGATCGCCCTGCGCGCTGGGTCGGACCACAGACGCGTCGTGGCGGTGATCGGCGACTCCACGTTCATCCATTCCGGCATCACGGGCCTGATCAACACGGTCTACAACGGCGGGTCGAGCACGGTCCTCATCCTCGACAACGGCACGACGGCCATGACCGGTCACCAGGACCACCCCGGAACCGGCGTCACCGCCTCGGGCGTGCGAACTTCGAGCCTGGACTTCGCGGCCCTGTGCCGGGCCATCGGAATCAGACGCGTGCGGGAGACGGATCCGTACGACATGGACCGGTTGGAGGCCATCCTTACCGAGGAGCTCGCCGCGCCGGAGCCGTCGGTGATCATCTGTCGGGCCCCCTGCCGTCTTGTCGAGCGGCTCCCGCTCGGCCGTCCGGCGGAGCTGGAGATCGACTGTCCGGGCTGTGGCGCGTGCCTGGAGCTTGGCTGTCCCGCCATCGACGAGTTCGACGGGCGGTCGGTGATCGATCCCGCCGTGTGCACGGGCTGCGGCCTGTGCGCACAGATCTGCCCGTTCTGCGCCCTGAAGGTGGACACGATCTCGCGCGACCCGCTACCGGCATGAAGAGCGTATTCCTCACGGGCGTCGGAGGACACGGGGTCCTCAAGCTTAGCGGCATCCTCGCCGACGCGGCTCTCGTGGCGGGATTCGACGTGCGCAAGAGCGAAGTCCACGGGATGTCCCAGCGCGGCGGCACCGTGGTGAGCCAGGTCCGGTACGGAAACCGCGTGCGTTCGACGCTGATTCCCGCCGGCACGGCCGACGCGCTGATCTCACTCGAGCTTCTGGAGGCGCTGCGAGCTCTCCCATGTCTCCGCCGCGACGGGCTGCTGCTCGTCAACGAGCAGCACATCTCACCGGCCCCCCTGGGCCCGAACAAGCTCCCCTACCCGGAGAACGTACGCGAGCTGTGCGAGGCTCGGGTCGAGAACGCCGTGTTCATCCCTGCCCTCCGGGTGGCACGGGATCTGGGCAACGAGAAGGTCGCCAACGTCGTTATGGCAGGCGCCTTCTCGACGTTCGCCAGGGAGATTCCGGTCGAAGCCTGGGTGCACACGATCGAGGCCGCTTTCCGTCCGGAGCACCGGGAGCTGAATCTGAACGCGTTCAGGGCGGGCCAGTGCTACACGGCCACGACGTAAGGGGCGGCTGATGCTCCGATCCCTGGGCGAGCTGCGCGAGCACGCGTCTCGACTGTCTCCCAAGACGATTGCCGTGGCCGCGGCCGCAGCGGATCCCACGCTGGCGGCGGTGGCAGAGGCGAGGCGGCGCGGTTGGGCCGAGGCGATCCTGGTGGGAGATCGGGCGCGGATCCGTGCCCGCCTCGAGGACCTCGAAATGAAGCCCGATGGCCTCGAGATCGTGCACCGTCCTGGAGAGAGGGAAGCGGCGACCGAGGCGGTGGGGCTTGTCCGGAGGGGACGGGCGGACATTCTGCTCAAGGGAGCCGTCTCCACGCCGGTCCTGCTGCACGCAGTCCTGGACCGGGAGACAGGCCTGCGCACCGGTGGACTGCTGAGTGACGTGTTCGTCATCGGTTTCCGTGTCGGCGCCGCGGACCGCTTGATCGGGCTCACCGACGGCGGAGTCAATCCGGCGCCCGATCCACGGGAGAAGAAGTCGATTCTGTCCAACGCGGTCGGAGTGTTTCACGCGCTCGGCGTGCGGGAGCCCCGGGTCGCCGTGCTGTCGGCTACCGAGAAGCCCACGCCCAGGCTTCGGGGCAGCCTCGATGCGGCCCGACTCGCCGATCTGCTCGAAGAGGACGCGATCGAAGGATGCGTGGTGGACGGACCTCTGGCCATGGACCTCGCGCTCTCCACCGAGGCCGCGTCCATGAAGGGAATCGACTCACCTGTCGCCGGACGCGCGGACATCCTCCTGTTCCCGACGCTCGAAGCGGCCAACATCACGGCCAAGGCGATCCAGTACTGGACCGCCCAGGATCCCGGACACGTCGTCGTCGGGGCCAGCGCTCCCGTCCTCATCCCGTCGCGCGCCGAGAGCGCCCGAGCCCGCCTCAATGCCATTGCGCTCGGATCGCTGCTCGCCGAGCCCGCCTGACGCACGCCACCTGACAGCAGGCAGGGTACCCTGAGCGCTTGCTCCGGATTCGACTCCATATTAGAATTTTTAACAATAGTTCAATTTGCCAGTTGCGCGGGAGATCGTTCGATGTCCTCCGGTGACGGAGCGACCACCACATCCTCGCACGTACGGGAGAAGCGGGAGAGGCGCCGGGACGAGATCCTGCATGCCGCACTGCGGGCGTTCCGCCAGAACGGATATCACACGACGACCCTCGAGGACATCGCGCACCACCTGGGCGTGCGAAAGACGGCCCTTTACCACTACTTCCCCGACAAGGAATCCATCCTGTACGAGTGCCACCGACGGTCGCTCGCCGAGCTCGACCGACTGATGCGGGAGGCCAGGCAGCTCGATTCGGCGACGGACCGCCTCTCCTTTCTGATCCGGGAGCACGTGCGGGTGATGACGGACACTCTGGATGGATCGCCACTCGCTTTCGAGGTCACCGCGCTGTCGGACGATCGTCAGCGGGAAGTCATCGCCGCGCGGGACCGGTACGAGCGTGAGCTGCGCCGCACGATCGAGGAGGGCGCGCGTGACGGGGAGTTCCGCCCGTTGAGCTCCAAGGTGGCCGTGTTCGCCATTCTGGGAGCGATCAACTGGATCGCGCGCTGGTATCGGCCGGAGGGATCGCTGCACGCGGAGGAGATCGGTGCCGGGTTCGCCGACCACCTGGTGGGGGGACTGCACTGCAGGTGAACGAGGCGGGACGGACCGCCGAACGAGGATGTTGAGGGCATGAAAGCGATTCGACTTGTCGAGGTCGGAGCCCCGCTGGAGATCCGGGACGTTCCCGTTCCGGAGCCCGCGGAGGACGAAGTGCTGATCAGGGTGGCGGGGTGCGGGGTGTGCCACACCGACATCGGCTTCTGGATCGACGGAGTACCGACCAGAGGAGAGCTGCCGCTGACTCTCGGGCACGAGATCAGCGGCACCGTAGCGGAGGCCGGTGCCGCCCACGCCGGGCTGGTCGGCCGGCCCGTGATCGTCCCGGCGGTGATCCCCTGTGGCGAGTGCGGTCTGTGCCGCTCGGGTCGGGGCAATGCGTGCCGCAGACAGCTTATGCCGGGCAACGACATGGACGGAGGGTTCGCCGAGTACCTCGCGGTGCCGGGCAGGGGCCTGTGCCAGGCAGACGAGACCGGAGACTGCGACCTGGCGGAGGTCTCGGTCGTGGCCGACGCCGTGACGACTCCGTACCAGGCGATCATGCGCAGCGGCCTGGCGGCGGGTGACCTGGCGATCGTGGTCGGCGTGGGCGGAGTGGGCGGCTACTGTGCCCAGATCGCAGCCGCGTTCGGAGCCCGGGTGATCGCGATCGACGTCGACGCCGCTCGCCTGCAAGCGATCGCCGATCACGGTCCGCACCTCGTATTGGACTCGAGTGAGCTGGACTTCCGGTCCATCCGCCAGGAGATCAAGGCGCGCGAGGCCGAGTGGGGATGCCCGCCATACGGGCGGAAGATCTTCGAGTGCTCGGGGCACCCGGGTGGACAGGGAACCGCCTTCGGGCTCCTCAACCACGCTTCGACCCTGATGGTCGTCGGATTCACGCTGGACAAGACGGAGCTCCGCCTCAGCAACCTGATGGCGCTCGACGCCACGGCCCACGGCACGTGGGGCTGCCGGCCCGAGCTGTATCCGGAGGCGCTGCGTCTGGTGACCGAGGGCCGCATCGAGCTCAGGCCGTTCGTGCGCAGGTTCCCGATGAGCCGCGGAGCGGACGTGCTGCAGCAAGTGGCTGACCACGAGATCCCGGAACGGGTGATTCTCGTCCCGGATTGGGAGTCGTAGGCGTGGACCGCGCGAGACAGTCATCATGGAGGTGAAGCACATGCTGAAGAGCCACACACTCGTGCCCGAGGTCGAATTCCAGGCCATCCGGTACGAGTTGCGCCCGGCCGTGGACCCTTCGGGCGATCCGGCAGAGGGCCTGTTCAACGCCTGGATCATCCTCGACAACCCGAGCCAATACAACAGCTACACGACGGAGGCCGTGAAGGAAGTGATCCTCGCTTTCCGGCAGGCCAGCATGGACCGGAGAGTGGTGTGCTGCGTCTTCACGGCGGTGGGAGACAAGGCCTTCTGCACGGGCGGGAATACGAAGGAGTACGCGGAGTACTATGCCGGCAATCCGCAGGAATACAAGCAGTACATGCGTCTGTTCAACGACATGATCGACGCGATCCTGCGGTGCGACAAGCCGGTCATCAATCGAGTGAACGGGATGCGCGTGGCCGGGGGACAGGAGATCGGCATGGCGTGCGATTTCAGCGTCTCCGTGGATACGGCCGTGTTCGGGCAGGCCGGCCCGCGCCACGGATCGGCCCCCGACGGAGGCTCGACCGACTTCCTTCCTCTCTACGTGGGCTTCGCGCGCGCCATGGAAAGCGGTACGCTGTGCGAGACATGGAGCGCCCACAAGGCGCTGTTCTATGGCCTGATCAACCAGGTGGTGCCGGCCCTCAGGCTCGACGGGGAGTGGATCCCCAACCCGCTGATCGTGACGGACCGCTTCGCCGATCCGTTCGGCAACCTCGTGTTCGGCGATTTCAAGACCGGCGTGGAGAAGGAGGAGGCCCGGGCGCTGCTCGCCCGCGCCGTGACGGATCTCGCCCGCCTGGACGAGGCGGTGGAAGATCTGTGCACCCGCCTGCTCATGCTCATGCCGGACTGCACTTCGAAGACCGTCAACAGCCTACGCAAGCACAAGCAGTGGCACTGGGACAACACGAGCGTCACGAACCGCGAGTGGCTCGCGCTCAACATGATGACGGAGGGGAAAGCCGGCTTCCGCGCTTTCAACGAAGGGCCGAAGGGGAACCGCGAGGTCGACTTCATCCGACTGCGCCAGCTGCTCGCTGAGGGCCATCCGTGGAACGACGATCTGTTGCGGGCGGTGTCGCCACAGTACGGCGACGCCGGGTGAAACGGGGAGCCTGACGTGGACCTGGGCCTGAACGGGAAGGCAGCCATCGTCACGGGCGGACGCACAGGGATCGGGGCGGCGATCGCGCTCCGCCTTGCGGTCGAGGGGTGCGACGTAGCGATCGTCGATCGCCTGGTGGACGAGCGCGCGCGGCGGGTGGTGGAGGAGATCGAGGCCGCGGGGCGCTCGGGCCTGGCGATCGAGGCCGACGTCAGCTCGTTCGCCGATGCCGAAGTCGCGGTCGATGGGATCCTCGAGGCGTTCCGGCGCCTGGATATCCTGGTATGCAACGCCGGGATCAACCGGGACGGCGTGATCTGGAAGATGTCGGAAGAGAAATGGGATGAGGTGATCAATGTTAACCTCAAAGGTTGCTTCAACTACTGTCGTGCAGTAGCGCCGGTGTTCAGGCAGCAGGAGAGCGGCAGGGTCGTCACGATCGCTTCGGTGAACGGGCTGCGCGGCAAGTTCGGACAGACCAACTACAGTGCGTCCAAGGGAGGGGAGATCGCCCTGAGCAAGGCGCTC
>JBDGXC010000004.1:0-119610 GCA_039584815.1 Gemmatimonadota bacterium | reverse complement strand
ACGTAGTCGACGTCGGCCTCCGTGACCGTGGCCTTGTGTATCTTCGAGCGCAACACCCAGCGCATATATGTCCTCCGTTCAGACTCTTCCCGACCCGACGGCCGGAGGCGCAATCCGGCAGCCCCCGTCGCCATAGGATACGCCGGACGGGCCTGCGCCGCGAGCGAGGGCACGGCGCTTCGGAGACGTCGACATGGTCAGGCCGACCCCCGCTGCATCGATGACCATTGCCCGGGGGACCCCGCAGCCACAGACTTTCCGACTCCGGAACGTCGCGTTCCCCCGCCGGCGACCGTGGCAACCGCATCCGACTGAGTGAGAGACCATGAGCGATCCCCGATACACGAAGCTGGCCGAGACCCTGATTCACTACTCCTGCGAGCTGAAGGCGGGAGAAAAGGTCCTCATCGAGGCGATCGACACTCCGAACGAGTTCACGACGGAGCTGGTTGGGGTGGCGCACGAGGCCGGGGTCGTACCCAACGTCCTCCTCAAGAGCAACGAGGTGCTCAGGCGCCTGCTGCTGGACGCGACCGATGCCCAGCTCGATCTCATGGCCGCTTCCGAAGAGACCTACATGAAGGGAGTCGACGCGTACATCGGGGTGCGCGGCGCGCCCAACGTCTCCGAGCTCTCGGACGTGCCGCAGGACCGGCAGAAGCTGTACGAGAGGCACATCTGGAAGCGGGTCCACATGGAGATCCGCTGCAACACCACGCGGTGGGTGGTTCTCCGGTGGCCCAACCCGGCGATGGCGCAGCTCGCGCAGCGCTCCACCCAGGACTTCCGGGACTTCTATTTCCGGGTGTGCACGATGGACTACGAGCGCCTTTCGGCGGCCCTGCAGCCCTTGAAGGAGCTCATGGAGGCCACCGACCGGGTGCACGTCAAGGGACCGGGCACCGACCTGCGGTTCAGCATCGCGGGCATCCCCGCCATGCCGTGCGACGGCAAACGGAACATCCCGGACGGAGAGGTCTTCACCGCGCCGGTGCGGGACAGCGTCCAGGGAACGATTCAGTACAACACGCCGACCATCTATCAGGGCGTATCACACGAGAACGTGTTCTTCCGGTTCGAGGACGGAAAGATCGTAGAAGCGAGCAGCAGCAACCGCGACCACCTGAACGAGGTGCTCGATGCCGATGAGGGCGCGCGGTACATAGGCGAGTTCTCGCTGGGCTTCAACCCGTTCATCCTGGAGCCGATGAAGGACATCCTGTTCGACGAGAAGATCGCCGGCAGCATGCACCTCACCCCGGGGAACGCATACGAGACGGCGTTCAACGGCAACCGGAGCCAGATTCACTGGGACCTGGTCCTGATCCAGCGCCCGGAGTACGGCGGAGGCGAAATCTGGTTCGACGACGCGCTGATCCGGAAGGACGGGATCTTCGTGTTGCCCGAGCTGGCCGGACTGAATCCGGAGAACCTGGGCTCGTAGCCGCTGCTCGTCGAAGACCCGCCGCGGCTCAGGCCCCGGAGGCGATCGGCCGGCCCGCCTTGATGCCCTGAAACGTCTCCAGCGCATCCTCGAAGTGGGTGGCGGCTTTCTCGATGTAGACGGACGTCTCGTCCACGTAGCCGTCCGTCGAAGCCGACCACACCCGGTTCAGCGATCGCTCCCCGGCCGCGAACCGATTCATCACCTCCGCATAGGCCTTCAGGCCGTAGCTGTGAGCGATGCTCTCGCGCGCCTCCACGAACCTGGCGAGGTCGGCCATGAACACCTCATCGATTCGGTGACGCAAATCGAAGACGCCGATCCTCGATTTTTCGGCGTTCAGCTTCTGGGCTTCGACCGACAGGTGCTGCAGGCTCTCTTCGATCACTCGGACGTTGGTCGAGATCACCTCGACGTCCGTTGCCTCCGCCTTGCGCCCCCGCTGCGCGACGATGACGCCCATGATCCCGACCGCCAGCCAGAGGAGGAACGACGCCGCGTTCACGCCCTCTACCTGTTTGACGACCTCGAACGAGCCACCGAGAAAGCCGATCGTGATGAGCAGGTAGCCGAAATGCCGTATCTTCATGTCGCCCTCCTCACCCGAACACGATGAACAGCGAGTAGACGACTCCGATCAGCGCCTCGCCGACGATCAGGCCGGCGGCGATCGGCACCCCCACGTCCTCGCTCCACAGCTTGCCGAGCTTCCAGTCGGCGCCCACGCGCAGCAGGGTTCCGATGGTGTACGTGAGGACGATGTTGAATGGGAGGTAGAAGCCGAGGCCGACGAGGACCCCCAAACCTCCGATCCCGCTGGCGCTGAGCAGAGCCCCGAGGCCCGCCCCCGTCAGATACTTGTCCCGTGGCACGTCGCCGCCGAGGATCCCCTCGATCACGCTGGCGAGCGCCTGGCCCTGCGGGGCCGGCAGCTGATCGCTCCCCAGCGTATACGCCTGATGCAGGACCACGATCAGGGCCATGATCACGATCGGCCCGATCCACGTCCCCAGGAACTGCGCCTTTTGCTGCTGCTTGGGGATCGCTCCGACGAGGTACCCCGTCTTCAGATCCAGCATCAGGTCGGTGGCCTGGGCCATGGCGACGCACATGGCGGCTCCTACGGTCACCGAAGCGATGATCGAGGCCCGGTCCCCGATCCCGCTGGTCACGAAGATCAGGATCGTCACGCCGATCAACGTCATGCCGGAGAGAGGCGACCAGTTGGTGCGTCCGATGCACTCGGAGAGAACCACGCCGGCGACCCAGATCCACAGCGTGCCGAGGAGCGCCATCGTGAGCCCGCGCGCCAGGCCGACCTCCGCCACCGCGGTCCACGAGATGATGGCGAGGACCACGAATGCCGCGGCCACGCCCATGTAGAGCATCTGGATGGGGAGCTCGTCCTGCGAGATCTCAGACCGCGACTTCGCCGCGTCGCGCATGCTGCGGATGGCGCTCACCACGAGGGGCAGCGCCAGCACGATGCCCATCAAGGCCCCACCGATCAGCATTCCGATTCCGGTGGGACGGAACAGGTTGAGGCGCAGGTAGTCGGCGATTCCAGAGCCGGAGGCCTCGAGTGTGGCCGCGTCCGGCAGGATTCCGGTGACGCTCATGATGGGAGCGAGGAACCAGTAGCACACGTAGCCGCCGACGATGAAGAAAAAGCCGCCCTTCCCGGCCAGGAACGCGACCCCCACCGTGAGCAGGGACAGGTACCAGATCCCGTTCATGTACTCGGGCAGCCCGAGAACGACTCCGAGGTCGTAGTTCTCCACGCCCGTGCGCAGGCTGATGAAGTGCGCGATGCCCGCGAGAAGTGCACCGCCCACCAGCAACCAGGCCTTGTGGATCCCGGCTCCCGGCGACTTGAGCACCGCCGCCGTCGCGATCCCGCCCGGGAACGCCAGTCGGTTGTAGTCGATCATCTGCTTGCGCAGCGGAATGATGAACGCGATCCCGAGGATTCCGCCCGCGATGCATCCCAGCACGAGCAGCGGGTAGCTGAAGCCGGTGATCCCGAGGATGAACAGCGCCGGAACCGAGAACATCATCCCCGCGGAGGCACCGTTCACGGCGCTGGCCAGGGTCTGCTGGATGTTGTTCTCGATAATGCTGTTGCGACGCATGAGGCCGCGAAGGATTCCGAAGCCGAGGATCGCCGCCAGCTCGGAGCCCTCGATCGAGAATCCCAGCTTCAGGCTCAGGTAGCCGATGCTCACGGCGATGAGGACGCCGATGCCGTAGCCCACCAGGATGCCCGCCCACGTGAATTCTGGGTAGGTGCCCGTGCGGCCGGTGAGTCTGGTCGGAGCGGTAAGGTCGTCCAACTCCGCCTCCCGGATCAGGTAAGAGGGCTCCGGCGCGCTCCGTCCGGGTCACGCCGGCCCGTGATGTCCGAATTGCCTCCCCGCAGTCGCGCGCCTGACGGTGCGAGCGGGTATTCTACGTCCGTCCGGGAGTGGACGCGACCGGACGGTCCGCTCGGTCGGGACTGCGGCGTGTGACCGCGATTCCGGCAAAGGTCTTGCAGTGCGGAGGAGGTAGACAGCCGCAACGTACTCTCGAGGCCAGTGCCATGGACGACGTCACCCGAGCGGGACTCCACACGCGCATCATTCACGGCGGACAGCAGGCGGACCGGGAGACCGGTGCCGTCAGCACGCCGATATACCAGTCTTCCACCTTCGCCTTCACGGATGCCGAGGAGGGAGCTGCCCGGTTCGGCGGGGCGCCGGGCTACAAATACACGCGACTCGGCAATCCGACCGTTGCTGCACTCGAGCGCAACGTGGCGCTGCTGGAGCACGGCTGCGGAGCCCTGGGGGCTTCGTCCGGGATGGCGGCGATCAACACGGTCTACATGACCCTCCTCGGAGCGGGAAGCCACGTCGTGGAGACGGACTGCGTGTATGGCCCATCTCGGACGGTCCTGGAGACCGAGTACGCCAGGTTCGGCGTGCAGGCGACCTTTGTCGATTCGTCCCATCCGGACAATGTGGCCCGCGCCGTGCGGCCGAACACGGCGCTGATCTTCGTCGAGACGCCGGCGAATCCAACACTGAAGCTGACCGACATCGCGCGCTGTGCGGACATCGCCCGCGAGGCGGGAGCCGTGCTCGCGGTGGACAATACGTTCGCCTCGCCCTACCTGCAGAACCCGCTGCAGCTGGGAGCGGACGTCGTCGTCCACAGCATGACGAAGTTCATCAACGGACACACCGATGTGGTCGCGGGGATGATCGTGGCGCGGGAGCCGACGGTGCTGGAGCGCCTGCGTGCCGTGCACGTGAACCTCGGCGGCACGATGGATCCGCACCAGGCGTGGCTCGTCCTGCGGGGCATCAAGACGCTCGGAATGCGGATGGAGAGGGCACAGGCCAACGCGCGCGCTCTCGCCTACTTTCTCCAGCGGCACGACGCGGTCACCTGGGTGGACTACCCGGGCCTGGAGGACCATGCGCAGCATCACCTGATGAAGCAGCAGATGCGAGGTCCGGGCGCGCTGGTGTGCTTCGGCGTGCGGGGCGGCCTCGAAGCCGGACGAAAGCTGATCGACAGCGTGCGGGTGGCGACCCTGGCGGTCAGCCTCGGGGGGATCGAGACCCTGATCGAACATCCGGCCTCGATGACGCACGCCGGCGTTCCGGTCGGGAAGCGTCTCGAGGCGGGAATCACCGACGACCTGGTCCGCATCGCCGTTGGGTGTGAGGACTACGACGACCTCGAGAAGGACCTCGAGCAGGCGCTCGAGAAGGCGACCGAGGAGGCGGCGCTCGGCAGTCGATGAGCTCGACGCACCGCGAAACGCCGCCGTACCCGCTTCTAGCTCAGGATCTCTTCCATCGAGGGCACGCTGTCGACATAGGCCTCGTGAACCTTCAGGTATGTCTGCCGGACGAGCTCGTCCGTATCGGCCGGACCCAGGAACGCGTCGCTGAACCCGGGCGTCTCCGGGTCGAGAGCCAGGCGCGCGGCGTTGATGAAATGCGAGATTAGATCCTTCGGGCTCTCATCTCCGACGGCCACCCGGATGGTCGTGCGGGCGATACCCGCTTCGTCGAGGGCGGCCTCATCGAGCTCGGAATGCGACGTCATCGCCGGACACAGGATGACCGTGTTGGACTGTCCGAGACTCACCTGATGGTGAAAAGCCGGCGCGAGCGCGTCGAAGAACCGGATGAAGGTCCGGTCCGACAGGTCCGCTCCCTCGAAATCGATGGTGAACAGCGGAGCGGACAGTCCGAACCGCAGGACCCTGTTCCGGATGGGTTGGTTGGGATCGCCCTGGATGGCGTTACAGTTGACCCGGATGCTGGGATGTGAAGCCAGGAAGCGAGCGAGGATCAGCGTATTGATGCACTTCTGTAGCATCCGCACTTCCATCGTCTTCATCCCGCTGATCACTTCGAAGGCAGTGTCGGCGTCGAGGAAGGCTCCCTTGATGTAATACACGCCCCAGAAGAGCGTCTCGTTCCAGCTCACGCCGTCGTACGTCTCGTTCTTGGGGATGAACATCCGGCGGTTCTCCCCGATCACCACGCCCGCCGTGGCGTTGCCGTTCCCCGTCAGGTCCTTCGTGTACGAGTGTATCACGTAGTCCGGTCTCTCCGCCCGGTCGATGTGCTGCAGCGGCTTCTGAAGGAACGGCGTCGCCACCGTGGAGTCGAGCGCCACCACGTGACCTTTCTCGTGGGCGAGGCGACAGATGGCCGGATAATCGATCACGTACCCGTGCGGGTTACACGGCGACTCCAGAAACACGAAGATCTCCGACTGCCGGGCGAGGACGTCCGCGTGGCGCCGCTCCACGTCCGCCAGGAACGCCTCGAATTCCTCGCCGGTGTGCCCATCGAACCACTCGAGATGAATGTTCAGCTTGTCCTCGCGGGCGAACCAGTCGTGCAGCAGCTGGTACGTGCCGCCGTACACGTTGCGCGAGGCGATCACCACCTCGTCCCGCTTGATGCGGTGGCTGAGAAGGGCGTCGATCGCGGCCATCCCGCTGTTGAAGTTCCAGGCCATGTACTCGGCCGCGTACGGCCCGCATTCGATGTCGACGATGTAGTTGGCGAGCGAGATCGAGGTCGGATTGAGAAGCCGGGAGTAGATCTCGAGCAGTAGCTCCTTCCCCTCGAAGGCATCGTTCACCCACTCCGTGCACGCGTAGATGTACGTCGCCGATCGGACGATCACGGGATTCGCCGCGAACACGGCGGTGACGTTGTCGAATACCGGATACGGGCCCTTCGCGTACAGCGACGCGTCGGAGAACCCCAGGCTCTGGAAGGACTTGCGAAACGGGTTCTGAAACGTGTCCAGCACCTTCGCCAACTGGAAGCACAGAAACTTCTTGGCATTGAAGTAGGCGATCCGATCCTTGCGCTCCAGATCGTCGATCGTCCGCAGCGTGATCTCCCACAGCTTCGTGACGTCGGTATGTGCCCGGTACAGGTTCAGCGCCGCGTCGTGCAGGGCGCGACCGTACTCGGAACGGGCGTCGATCCCGAAGTGCTCCAGCTGCTCGACCGCCAATTCCTCGAGGGTGGCAGCATCGCTCGTACGCCGCCGGGGCGACAACAGACGGGCCGCCGCGAACTCGTGGTCCTCCATTCCCGGCTCCATGTGCCGCTGGTTCTCCGTCATCGTCGTGGCGTCCATCTCGTTTCCTCCGCCCGTCTCTACAGGTTGAAGCAGGCGAGCTTGATCTCGGTCATCTTCTCGAGCGCGAACTTCACTCCCTCGCGCCCCAGCCCCGAACCCTTCATCCCACCGAATGGCATGGCGTCGATCCGATAATCCGTGCTGTCGTTGACCATGACTCCTCCGCAGCGGAGCCCGTCGACCGCGCGGAAAGCGGTGCCGAGGTCCGTCGTGAAGATGGCACCCTGCAGGCCGAAGTCCACCTCGTTGGCCTTCTCGAGCGCTTCATCCAGCTCGCCGAACGGCCACACCACGGTCACCGGTCCGAACACCTCGCGCGCGGCTACCGAACAGTCGTCGGGTACCCTGTCGAGCAGCGTCGGCGAGAAAAAACTTCCGTTCCGCGTACCGCCGGTGAGAAGGCGGGCGCCGGATTCCACCGCCTCCTGCACCCAGGCCTCGACTCGGCGGGCCACATCTTCCGTGATCAGCGGCCCCATGTCGGTGGCCTCGTCCAGCTTGTCGCCTACCGTGTACGCTTCGGCCGCTGCGACGAACCGCTCGACGAAGTCGACGTATATGTCCTGGTGAACCAGGAGCCGCTGCACGTGGAGACAGTTCTGTCCGGCCGCCCAGTAGGCACCGCTCACGTTGGACGCCACGGCCTGGTCCAGGTCGGCGTCGGCCATCACGATCACGGGCGCGATGCTGCCGAGCTCCATGCCGATCTTCTTCATGCCGGCCCGGGCGAGGATCTTCTCCCCCGTTTCCCTGCCGCCCGAGAAGGACAGCGTCCGAACGCGCGGGTCTATGACCAGGGCGTCGCCGACGACGGCGCCGGCGCCCGTGATCACCTGGAGGAGTCCCTTCGGGAGCCGAGCGGCCTCGAACGCCTCCGCGAGCCGCAGCGCGCTCAGCGGCGTCTCCTCGTGGGGCTTTACGATCACGGCGTTTCCGGCCGCGATCGCCGGGCCCACCTTGTGAGCGACCAGGTTCAGCGGGTCGTTGAACGGGGTGATGGCACCCACGATGCCGACGGGAACCCTCGTATAGAACCCGAACCGGTTCTCCGCTCCCGGGCTCTGGTCGAACGGAACCGTCTCACCGGTGATGCGGCGGGCCTCCTCCGAGCTGACCCTGAGTGTCTCGACGCAGCGCGTGACTTCCTTCCGCGCCTCGCGGATCGTCTTGATCCCCTCCCTGGCGATGGTCTGCGAGAACTCCTCGTGCCGGCCGGCAATGTGCTCCGCCGCCTCCCGGAGGATCTCGATGCGCCGGTGCGCCGGGAGCGGATGATTGACCGCGAACGCAGTCCTTGCTGCGTCGATCGCCGTCGTCATGTCTGCCGCCGTGGCCTCGGGAACCGTGTCGATCAGGCTCCCGTCAGCCGGATCGACGACGTCGCGGGTCGCATCCCGCTCGACCCACTCTCCGTCCAGGAACATCCGCATGTCTTGCCTCCCTGTATCACTACGCGCCGCGGCGCGGTGCCGTCCTGTGTATCTCGAGCAGGTCCACCAGCACGGAGTAGCCCGTCTCCACGCGGCCGGCTCCCGGTCCGACGAGCGTCACGTCTCCGAGGAGCTCGGTCGAGAATGTTACGGCGTTGACGGCGCCACCGACCGACGCCAGCGGGTGCGCGGCCGGGACACGCTCCGGGCGCACCGAGGCGCTCACTCCGCCTTCAACGGGCTCGAGCGTCCCGATCAACTTCCAGCGTTCTCCGGCCCCGCCAGCCTCCGCGATGTCGGCCGGCGTGAGTGACGAGATCCCCTTCCGGTCCACGTCGTCCATGCCGATCGGCGCACTCATCAGGAGATTGGCCAGGATCACGACTTTTCCGGCGGCGTCGAATCCTTCCACGTCGCCAGCCGGATCCGCCTCCGCGTATCCCTTTTCCTGGGCCTCCGTGAGCGCCTCTTCGTAGGTGGATCCCTCCTCCATCCGCGTGAGGATGTAGTTGCACGTCCCGTTGAGGATTCCCTGCACACGCCGGATTCCGGCCGCGCGGAGAAGGTTCATCCCTGCCAGAACGGTCGGGGTGCCGCTCATCACGGTTCCCTCGACCCCGATCTCGAGGCCCCGTTCACGAGCCATCCGCGACAGTTCCGCGTAGTGGAGGGCCACCGGCCCCTTGTTGGTAGTGACCACGTGCTTGCCGGCCTCCAGCGCCGCACGGATGTGGCCCGTCGCGGGCTCGCCCGTCTCCAGGTCCGTGAAGCTGAGCTCGACGACGACGTCGGCGGCCGATTCTCTCGCCATTTCGACCCCGTCCCACCCGCGGTCCGGTGCGGCGATGCGACCGAAGTTTCCGGACAGGCGGACCGCATCCAGCAGGTCGGCCGGATCCAGCCCCGCCGGATCGTGCACGCTCCCCTTCAGGGTGTCGCTCACCCCGACGATGTTGAAGCGCACCCCGAACTGCTCGAGGAATCGAGACCCATGGTCGCGGAGGATCTCCGCGAAACCCTGTCCCACGTTTCCGAACCCGATGATGGCCAGCCGATATTCCATGGCGGTCGCGCTCCTGTCGATTCCCTGTGGGCCGTCACTCAATGCCCGGAGGGGACGCTCGTGGCTGTATAGGGCGGGGCCATTACACCGGACCGGCCGCTTCCGGCGGGCCGATCTGACGTTTCAGCCCGGCGTGGGGATGAAGATACAGATTCTGCTCTTCGCGGCACTCCTGCCGACTCCGGCAAGCTGCAAGCCTGGAGCCCCCCGAATTCGCGAAGAGGCTGGCGCGCGGCCGGCCCCTCCATTCGCCCGCGGAACTGCGCCGCGCCTACCCGACCCGCTCGAACCGCGCCTGGAAGAAACGCAGGTACTTCGGCTCGTACGTGAACTCGAGCCCCTTGATGTGCTGGCGGTTGTCCCACACCTCCATGACGGATTCCGCCACGACGTCCATGTGTGCCTGCGTGTACACGCGGCGGGGAATCGTGAGCCGCACCAGCTCCAGGTGCGGCCGCCGGTTCTGGCCCGTCGTCCGGTCCCGGCCGGCCGAAACGTTGCCTCGCTCCATCGATCGCACACCCGAGTCGATATAGATCTCGGCGGCCAGCGCCTGCGCCGGGAACAGGTCCTGGTCGATGTGCGGCAGGAATCGCTTGACGTCGAGGAAGACGCCGTGCGTTCCGATCGGCATCACGATCGGGATTCCCTCGTCCGCGATCTTGTGGCCGAGGTAGTGGACCTGCCCCACGCGCGCGTGGATGTGGTCGTGCTCGATGCTCTCGCGGATCCCGATCGCCAGGGCTTCCATGTCGCGGCCGGACATGCCGCCGTACGTGTGCAGCCCCTCGTAGATCACCACCATGCTGCGGGCCTTCTCGGCGATCTCGGGATCGTTCACGGCCAGGAAGCCGCCGATGTTGACCAGGTGGTCCTTCTTGGAGCTCATCGTGGCAATGTCGGTCAGGTCGCAGATCTGCCGCACGATGTGGTCCATGCCGACGTCCGCATAGCCCTCTTCGCGCTCCTTGATCAGGAGAGCGTTCTCGGCCACCCGCGTCATGTCGTGAACGACCAGGATCCCGTGGCTGTGGGCCAGTTCCGAGACCTCGCGCAGGTTGCCGAGCGAGATCGGCTGGCCGCCGCACATATTCACGGACGTCGCGATACAGATGTAGGGAACGCGGTCGGCACCGTACTCGTCGATCACCGCCCGGAACTTGTCCAGGTCCACGTTGCCCTTGAACGGGTGGATGACTTCCGGATCGTGCGCCTCGTCGATGATCACATCGATGAAGCGGCCGCCTGCCAGCTCCTGGTGGAGACGGGTCGTGGTGAAGTACATGTTGCCGGGAACCGCGTCCCCTTCCTTGATCAGGATCTGGCTGATCATGTGCTCCGCGGCCCGCCCCTGGTGAGTCGGGATCAGGTGCTCGTATCCGTACACGTCCCGCACCGTCTCCTCTAGCTTGTAGAAGTTGCGGCTCCCCGCGTAAGATTCGTCGCCCAGCATCATCCCGGCCCACTGCCGGTCGCTCATCGCGCTGGTCCCGGAGTCTGTCAGCAGGTCGATGTAGACGTCCTCGGACCGCAGGAGGAAGGTGTTGTAGCCCGCCTCCGCTATGGCACGTTCGCGAGTTTCGCGGGTCGTCATCTTGATGGGCTCCACCATCTTGACCTTCCACGGCTCGGCCCAGGATCTCCGACGCGTCGGCATGGGATCCCCCTCGTCTGTTTGATTCCGGTTCCATGCATCGCGGCCGGGTGGCGCCCGACCGGGAGTCACGTGAAACCGCTGCATCCTACCCCGGGTCGCCGGGGTCGATTCCTCATGCAGGGCAAGGATCGGACCGCATCGAAGAGCCGCGCGGAAGGCTCTTCCGCGGGAACCGGCCAGCCGGGCGACCGCGCAAGCCCGTTGTGCGACAAACCGTCCCACGGCCGTGGAGCGACTTTCCATCGACTCCCCGGCACGACACCTTCAGGGGACGACGCTGCGGCGGCACCACCCGAATCAGGAGGTTCGCCCCGATGGAGAACCGACCGCTCGTGATCGCCACCGCGCTCCTTTTCCTGCTCGCCGCGTTCGCCTTCTGGCGCAGTTGCGCCTACTGACCCGCCGAAGGTCATGCGACACCTGGACGGACGACTGATCCTGATAACGGGCGCCAGCGCCGGCATCGGCGAGGCGTGCGCCCGCCGGTTCGCCGAGAGCGGCGCTGACCTCATCCTGTGGGCTCGCCGCGCGGACCGCCTCGCCGCGCTCGCCTCGGAGCTGGCGGACCGGTTCGGAGCCGAGGCCGAGACCCGCGAGGTGGACGTTCGGGACCGTAAGCTGGTGATCGCCGAGGCGACCGCGCTGGTGGACGCGGGGCGGATTCCCGACGTGCTCCTGAACAACGCAGGGCTGGCGAGCGGCCTCGACCTCCTTCACGAGGGTGATCACGAGGACTGGGATCGCATGATCGACACCAACGTGAAGGGACTCCTAAACGTCACGCGGGCCCTTCTGCCGCACATGGTCGAGCGAGGAACCGGACACGTGGTCAACATCGGCAGTACGGCCGGCCATCAGGTCTACCCGCGCGGCAACGTCTACAACGCCTCCAAGTTCGCCGTGCGAGCGCTCACCGAGGGCATGAACCTGGACGTGGCAGGCACGAGGATCCGCGTGTCGAGCGTCGATCCCGGATTCGTGCACACCGAGTTCTCGCGCGTGCGGTTTCACGGCGACGACGAGCGGGCCGAGTCCGTCTACCGGGGCTTCGAGTCGCTGACGGCGGACGACGTGGCCGACTGTGTGCACTTCATCATCACGCGGCCGGCGCACGTGAACGTGCACGACCTCGTGCTCCTTCCCACGGCGCAGCGCAACGTCTACGTGCTGGATCGAGACGCGGAGGCCTGAGGAGGACGCCGAGCGCACACTGTGCAAGATCCGGGGACAGGATCGTCATCCGGGACGGTAAAGCGAACTGGACCCTCTCGGAGGAGCGAAACATGTTCAGGAAAATGACGGCGGCGCTGCTGGTGGCCGCGTTCTACGTGGGGGCGGCGGCGATTCAGTCCCCCCGCCCGGCTCCAGCTCAGGAGGCTCCGCGTCTCCGCTCGACGGCCGACGACCGTGAGTCGGTCATGATCACCGTGTACAACCAGAATTTCGGCCTCGTACGGGAGGTCCGCGACCTGGCGCTCGCTCGTGGAGCGCTGTCGCTCGAGTTCGGAGATGTGGCCTCCAGCATTCAGCCGGAGACGGTTCACCTGCGGTCCCTCGGCGGCGAGCGGCTCACGGTTCTCGAGCAGAACTACCAGTACGATCTGCTGAGCCCGCAGAAACTGCTCGAAAAATACGTCGGACGCACGGTCAAAGTGTACCGGTGGAACGAGGTGCTGGGTCGGGACGAGGTCGTGGAGGCGGAAGTCCTGTCCGTCAACCAGGGCACGATCCTGCGAATCGGTGACGAGATCACGTTCAACTATCCGGGGCGGATCGCCTTCCCGGAGGTTCCCGACAACCTCATCGCGCGCCCTACCCTGGTGTGGCTCCTCGACAGCGGGGCGAACCGGCAGCGCGTCGAGACGTCCTACCTGACTCACAACCTGAACTGGAAGGCCGACTACGTGATGGTGGTGAACGAGGACGACTCGCGTAGCGACGTCACGGGCTGGGTGACCCTGACCAACCAGAGCGGGGCAAGCTTCGAGAACGCCCGCCTCAAGCTGGTGGCGGGCGATGTGCAGCGGGTATCGGCCCCCGAGGCGTACCAGCGGGCCAGGAAGGGCATGGTGATGGCGGAGGCCGCCATGGACCAGGCTTTCGCGGAAGAGGCGTTCTTCGAGTACCACCTGTACACGCTCAACCGGCCGGCCACGGTGCGGCACAACGAGCAGAAGCAGGTGACCCTGCTCGAGGCTTCCGATTTCGGGATCCGCAAGCGACTGATCTACTACGGGGCCGCCTACTATTATCGCGGCTCGTACGGACAGGTGGAGTCGAACCAGAAGGTGGGCGTCTTCCTGGACTTCGAGAACAGCGAGGATAACGGTCTCGGAATGCCGCTTCCGGCGGGCATCGTCCGCGTGTACAAGAGCGACGATTCGGGCGCCCAGCAGTTCATCGGCGAAGACCGGATCGATCACACGCCCCGTGACGAGGACGTGCGGATCAAGATGGGCGAGGCGTTCGACGTCGTGGGCGACCGTCGGCAGATGGACTTCGACGTAATCGCGGATTGCGTCACGGAGAGCGAGTGGGAGATCAAGCTCCGAAACCACAAGGATGAGGAGGCCGAGGTCGAGGTGTTCGAGCCGATCGGAGCGGACTGGGAGATCCTCTCATCCTCCCACCGGGCGGAGAAGCTGGACGCCCACACGTTCAAGTTCACGGTGACGATTCCGCCGCGAGGCGAGCGGACGATTACCTACCGCGTTCGCGTGCGCTGGTGCTGAACGGGCGGTGATCGAGAGCTGACCACGCCCCGGTCCGAGCGGGGCGGGATCGAATAGAGGCCGCCGCCTCGGGTACACAGACCCGGGGTGGCGGCCCGCGCACATCCACCGGTGAAACTGGCAGCGCCCGAAGCCGTATCCTAGCTTGCAGCGCCCGGTGCGAACGACCGGAGGGACGGGGGGAGCTGCCGGAGGGCGGTTCCGGCCGAACGGACGAACGTCTTACAGAGATGGCAATGGATAGACCGAAGGGACTTCTGGGACAGCTTCAAGAGCGACACGTTCCGCGCACGGCCGTGCTGTACCTGGGCGCCGGATGGGTGGCGCTCGAGTTCATCGGCTTCGTGGTCGACAACTACGCACTGGACCGGGCGCTTCTCGATTGCAGCCTTCTCCTGATCGCGATCGGCTTCCCCGTTGCCCTGATCGTCTCGTGGTTTCACGGCGCCGAGGGTCGCCAACCGATCACTCGGGTCGAGAGCGTGCTGGTGGGCACGCTCCTTCTGGTCGGCGTTCTGGGATCGACGTGGATCGTCTCCCGGGAGCGCCCGGAGCCGCGTGCACCGGCCCTGGCGCCGGCGGGCATGCTGCCGGCGGACCTCGGCGAGGGATCTCTCGCGGTGCTTCCGCTCACCAACCGCACCGGTGCGGACAGTCTGAATTGGCTGGGCCCCGGCCTGGCCGACATGCTGACCACCAACCTGGCCCAGTTCGGAGACTTGCGCGTGGTGAGCGCTCAGCGGCTGCTCGATCTCATGCGCCAGGCGGGCCGTGAAGAGACGGAGGAGATCCCGGAAGATCTGGCGCTTCAGATCGCGTCCCAATCGGGCGCTCGATCGCTCGTGCGGGGAGCGTTCATGACGGCCGGTGACGAAGTGCGGCTCGACGTTCAGCTCATCGACCTGCGGGACGGGACGATCACAGCCGCCGAGCGGTCGAGTGGATCGGATGTGTTCGCCCTGGTGGATGACGTGTCGGCCAAGCTGTCGAGCCGCCTCCTCGGAGCGGCCTTCACGCCGACTGAGCTCACTCCCGTCACGCGGCTGGCCACGGGAAGCCTCGAGGCGTACCGGGAATACCAGGAAGGACTCCTTTCCGAGCGGCGGTTCCTTCTCGAGCAAGCGGAAGGACACTACAGGCGGGCCGTGGATCTCGACCCGACCTTCGCGCTCGCGTGGCTGCAGCTCGGAATGCTGGACAACGTGGCGGGACAGGACGCGATTCTCGCGTTCCAGAACGCCGACGTGCACAAGGACAAGGCGTCCGAGCGCGACAGGCTCCTGATCGAGGCGATGTTCGCCGCCAACCTCTCGCGGGACTTCGAGGCTGCCGACTCTCTCCTCCGTGAGCTGATCGACCGCTTTCCGGAGGAGAAGGAGGCCCGGTATCAGCTCGGTGTGTTCTACGATGGCTCCGGCCGGGCCGAAGAGGGACGGAGGGTGATCGAGGAAGCGGTCACGCTCGATCCGTACTACGCACCCGGCGTCAATCACCTGGCATACATGGCGGGACGCGTCGGCGATTCCATCGGGGCGGACACCCTCAGCATGAGGTATCTCGAGCTGGAGCCCGATCAGGCGAATCCACACGACTCGCGGGGAGAGATCCTCGAGATGATCGGCCGGAACGAAGACGCGCGTGACGAGTTCCGGGAGGCCCTGCGAATCGAGCCGGGCTTCCTGGCCTCGTATGAGCACCTCGTGCGCTCGTACCTGCGGGAGGGCGATGCCGTGGGCGCCAGGACGGAGCTGAGACCGTACATGGACACGGAGGATTCCGACGCCTCGGTGCTGAGTCGGCGACTGGAGGGGGACACGTACGTGGCCGAAGGACGGTACCGCGACGGCCTGGCAGCGTACCGCGACGCCGCCGAGCGGGCCGCAGAGCTGAACCGGGACGACCTGCGCATGCAGCCGCTGCTCGAGTGGGCTGGAACCGCCACGTTCACCGGCTCCCACGGCGAAGCGGAAGCGGCGCTTCGCCAAGCAGACGCGATCGATCGGATGAGCGGCGGGGTCTTCCTCAACATGCTGGTCCTGGAGGGTGAACGCGGGCGTCTCGATGGAATGCTGGAGGTGCGGGATTCCGCCGTGATTCGATTCGCAGAGACTCCGGCGCTCCTGGCGGACAGGACGGGGTTCCTGTTGCTCGTGGCCGATGCTCTCATAGCCTTCTATCAAGAGGACGCGGAGGCGGCTATCCAGATGTTCGACGCCGCGCGGGATGCCGTAGCGATCCCGAGACCGCACCCGCTGGCCGCGACCACGCATGAAGCGCTGGCGCTGCTCGAGGTGGGGCGCGCGGGCGACGCCCTGGCTCTGGCAGAGCACATGGAACGGGCGAGCGGCGCGGGAAACCGACTGGATCCGGGCGACTGGCACGCCGCGCTCTACATCAAGGGTCGGGCCCACGAAGCGCTGGGCAACCAGTCCAGCGCCGTCGGTGCGTACGAGAAGCTGCTCGACATGGCGGGCGACGGCGTCCACGAGATCGCACTGTTCAGCGAGGTTCCCGACAGGGTGTCCGCGCTGCGCCAGACTATAGAGGCGCAAGCGTCCGGCTGAGTCATGACACCCTGGGTTACGCGTCTCCTGTTCGCCAACGTGGCGCTGTTCTTCCTTACAGGAGCTTCACGCGCTCTGTATGCGTCGATGGTCCTCGTGCCGGCCTGGGTCGTCACCCGGCCGTGGACCCTTGTCACCTACATGTTCCTGCACGGCGGACTGTGGCACCTGGCGTTCAACATGCTGGTTCTCTACTTCTTCGGACCTCGCCTCGAGAGCCGCCTCGGGAGCCGCGTCTTCCTGCAGCTGTATTTCTTCAGCGGCGTGGTCGCGGGGCTGGTGTCCGTCCTCACTCCGATCCTGCTTCCCACGTTCTCGGTCATGACCGCCGTGGTCGGCGCCTCCGGGGCTCTGTACGGTGTCCTCCTCGCGTTCGCACACTACTGGCCGGATGAGCGCATTCTCATCATCCCCATTCCCATACCGATCCGGATCCGAACGATGGTCGTGCTGGCGACGCTGCTCGCCGTGGGAGGGATCGCATTCGAGATAGCCGGCGTGCCTCAGCGCATCGCGCACCACGCGCACCTTGGGGGATTCCTGGGGGCCTGGGTGTTCATGAAGTGGCGGGAGCGAAACTCCGCCGCCGCGAAGTTCAAGCGCAAGGCAGAGGGTACGGAACGGCGCGGGTGGATGCAGGACCGGGACGCCTCCCGTCGCTGGGCCTCCATCGACCGGGAATCGCTCCACCCGGTCAATCGGGAAGCGTTCGACGAGATCATGGAGAAGCTTCGGACCCAGGGCATCGCAGGTCTCAGCGACCGGGAGCGCGCCTTCCTGGATCGATTCAGCGCCGGCTGACTCTTTTCAGCGTTCCCAGCCTCTCACGCGATCCGAGCGGAGAGGCTCCATCCGTGCTATTCTTTTCCTGCGACGCCGAAGCCTGCCCCCGTCGGCCCGCCGCTGTCAGCCGGGAGGATCTCCATGGTCGATTCCGTCCAGCCACCCCTGTTCGAGCGGATGGTGGCCCTCCGGCGTGAACTCCATCGTCATCCGGAGCTGAGCTGGGAAGAGAAGTGGACCTCAGCCCGGCTCGCCACCGAGCTCGACCGTCTCGGGCTCCCGTATCGTGAGGTCCGCGAAACGGGAATTGTGGCCGACATTCAGGGCCCTCCCGGAGTTCCCACGGTGGCCCTGAGGGCAGACATCGATGGACTTCCCATCCAGGAGGAAACGGGACTCCCGTTCGCGTCGCAGGAGACCGGCGTCATGCACGCGTGCGGTCACGACGTGCACGCGGCCATGCTGCTGGGCGCAGCGGAGATCCTGGTCGAAAGATCGGAGCTCCTTCCGGCCGCGGTACGCCTGATCTTCCAACCGGCCGAGGAAGTAGGCGCGGGAGCGAGGGCGATGATCGAGGCCGGAGCACTGGAGGGCGTTGGAGCCATCTTCGGCGGACACGTGGACCGACACTTTCCCACGGGCACCATCGTGGCCGCAGTGGGCACGGTGAATGCTTCCACCGATTCGTTTCGTATCTCGATCCGCGGAGCGGACGGCCATGCCGCCCGGCCGCACGAGGCGGTTGACGCCGTCGTGGTAGGTAGCCTGATCGTGATGGCCCTGCAGACGATCGTGTCGCGCGAGATCGATCCGTCCCATCCCTCGGTGCTGACCGTCGGTCGTTTCGATGCGGGCACCGCTGCCAACGTGATCGCGGGCATGGCCGTGCTGGAGGGTACCATACGGGCGCAGGATGCGGACGTGCGCGAGCACCTTCGCCGGTCCGTAAAGCGCATCTGCGACTCCGTCGCTCTGCTTCATGAGTCCCGAATCGAGCTGGAAATCTGCGAGGGAACGCCCCCGCTGGTGAACGCCGGGCCGATGGTCGAGGTGGCGCGGGACGCGGCTAAGGCCGTGCTCGGGCCACGCGGCGTCCGGCGGGCCATCCGTGCCGCGAACATGGGAGGCGAGGACTTCTCGTGGTACCTCCAGCGAGTCCCCGGCTGTTACGTCCGCTTCGGAGCACGGGACGGAGCCGGCGCAGGCCACCCGGCCCACTCCAGCCGGTTCGTGATCGATGAGCGGGTGATGGCGACGGGTGCGGCGTGGATGGCGGAGGTAGCCCTCCGCGCCGGTCGCGCCGTGGCCGGGCTGAACGCCGGATGATCGTTATTCGAGAGGCCCGGGACTCGGACGTCGAAGGCATCATCGACATCTATCTGGCCACGTACGGCCAGGACTACGCCTATCCGCAGTACTACGAAGAGTACGAGATCCAGAAGCTCATCTTTTCCGATGAGACGCTGATGCTCGTCGCGGAGGACGTGCCGGCGCAGCGCATCGTCGGAACAGCCTCGGTGATCCTGGAGGTCGGCGCGTACACGGACCTCGTGGGCGAGTTCGGCCGCCTCGCCGTGCACCCGGATTACCGGAATCAGGGAATCGGCACCCGACTCCTCGAACAGCGCCTGCTGTCGGTGCGCAACCGCCTGCACGTGGGTGTCATCGAAGCACGTGTGACGCACCCGTACACGCAGGCGATCGCCCTCAAGCAGGGTTTCGCGCCGGTGGGTTTTCTGCCGCTCAAGTATCTGTTCGGGCAGCATCGGGAGAACATGGGCATCCTCGTCCAGCTGTTCGGTCGAGGTCGGGAGCTGCGTCGCAACAACCCGCGCATCGCGTCCGAGATCTATCAACTGGCCGGCACCGCGCTCGAGAACTGCCGCATGGCGGTGGATGTCATCGTGGACGAGGACTCGTCTCCATACCCCTTCGGTCAGGGCTTCACGGTCAGCGAGCTCACCACCGAGGGGTATTCGCGCCTCCTGCGCATCGAGCGGGGAAGGGTGCGCAACCGGGAGATCTTCGGCCCGCTGCGCCTGCAGTACGGGTACTTCAAGCTCATCTCGCATCACTCGAAGTACCTGGTGGCCCGCGAGGGAGGGCACATCGTCGGGGCCGTCGGATTCACGCTGGAGCGTCTCGATCAGATCGTCCGTGTGTTCGAGCTCATCTCACTGCGGGACGATGTGATTCGCTTCCTGTTCATGGAGCTGGAGAAGCGGTGCCGCGACGAGTGGGACATCGCGTACATGGAGCTGGACGTGAGCGCTCACGCACCCCGGATGCAACGTACGGCGCTGCAGCTGGGCTACGTGCCGACGGCGTACGTGCCGGCTCTGGCCTTCGAGGAGGTGGAGCGCCTCGATCTCGTCAAGTTCTCCAGGCTCCTCATCTCGCTGGACTCCGGTCCGGTGACCCTGATCCCACCCGTAAGCGACCTGGCCGAACTGGTGCTCACGGCTTTCCGACGCCGCGAGGTGCTGCCACGCCTCGGAGAGGTCGTCGACCGGATCGGGCTGTTCCGGGGGCTGGAGGAGGAGCAGCTGCAGCGACTGGCGGGTGCATGCGGCCACGTGACGTTCGCCGCGGGTGAGTGCGTATTCGCCCAGGACGAGCCGTGCGACGAAATGTATCTCATCCTGGAGGGTGAGGTAGCCATCCACATCGATGACAGCGAGCACTCGATCGGCACCGTTCAAGCTGGAGAGTGCCTCGGGGAGATCGCCGTTCTGACGGGCGGCGAACACTCCGCAACCGCGCGCGCCCTCACTCCAGTCGAGGCGGGAGTCCTCACCAAGAACGACCTGCAGAGCATCGTCCGCTTGCGGCCCGGAATCGGCGTCGTACTGTATCGGAACCTCGCCCGCGGCCTGGGCGAGAAGTTGCGCCGGGCCGATCTGGGCATCCTGGACGAATGATCATCGCAGGAGGATCGCATGGCGCAGCGCGCTCTCATTCTCGGCGCGGCGGGCCGGGATTTTCATAATTTCAGCACCTTCTTCCGAGACAACCCCGACTACGAGGTCGTCGCCTTCACTGCGACTCAGATTCCCGACATCGATGGCCGTACGTACCCCGCCGAGCTCGCTGGACCGCGGTATCCCAGCGGAATCCCGATCGAGCCGGAACACGACTTCGAGGATCTGATCCGGGATCTGTCCGTCGATGTCGTCGTGTTCAGCTACAGTGACGTGTCGCACGAGCACGTCATGCACCTCGGTTCGCGGGCCATCGCAGCGGGCGCCGATTACCTGCTGCTCGGGGCGCGTCACACGATGATCGAGTCTTCGAAGCCGCTGGTGGCCGTGTGTGCAGCGCGCACCGGGTCGGGCAAGAGCCAGACGAGCCGCCGTGTGGCCGAAATCCTGACGGAACAGGGCAAGCAGGTGGTGGTCGTTCGCCACCCCATGCCTTACGGAGATCTGGCCGCCCAGGCCGTGCAGCGCTTCGAGACGTACGAGGATCTCGACAAGCACGAGGTCACGATCGAGGAGCGCGAGGAATACGAGCCGCACATCGCAGCCGGGCGGGTCGTGTATGCCGGCGTGGACTATGAGGCGATCCTGCTGCAGGCCGAGCAGGAAGCCGACGTCGTGATCTGGGACGGCGGGAACAACGACCTGTCGTTCTACCGGGCGGATCTCTACATCACGGTCGTGGATCCGCACCGCGCGGATCACACCGCCCGATACCATCCGGGAGAGGCCAACGTACGCCTGGCCGATGTGATCGTGATCAACAAGGTCGGCACGGCAGGCCTCGAGCAGGTGGAGAGCGTTCGCGCCATCGTGCGGGACCTGAACCCAGGCGCGGCGATCGTCGAGGCCGCCAGTCCCCTGTTCGTCGACGATGCGAGCGCCATTCGTGGCAAGCGAGTGCTCGTCGTGGAAGACGGGCCCACGCTCACGCACGGTGAGATGTCCTTCGGCGCCGGTTGGGTGGCAGCCCGCCGGTACGGGGCGGCTGAGATACTGGACCCGCGCCCGTGGGCCGTCGGCTCGATCGCCGAGACGTTTGCCAGGTATCCCGCCACCGGCGACGTGCTTCCGGCAATGGGATACGGCGCCGTCCAGACTACGGAACTCCGGCAGACGATCGACGCTGCGCCCGCCGACCTTGTAGTCATCGCGACGCCGATCGACCTCAGACGCCTCATCGACTTCGAGAAACCGTCCGTGCGAGTGCATTACGAGCTGCAGGAGATCGGCCATCCGACGCTGTCGGACCTGCTGGCGGGATTCGGCGACTGACCCGTCCGCCCATTGGCCCGTCGCTCAGAGATCCCATCACGCTCCGGCCGGCCTGCCTACAACGCGCCGGGATCCCTCGCGATGCACTCGATCTCGAGTGCCGCTCCGATGGCCAGGCCGTCTGCTCCGAGCGTCGACCGAGCTGGAGGCGGACCGTCCCAGAACGAGGCGTATACCTCGTTCATGGTCCAGTAGTCACCCATATCATCCAGGAATACGGTACACTTTACGACATCGTAAAGCGTCGCACCGGCCGCTGCGAGGACGGTCGCGATATTCTCCATCGTCTGCCTGGTCTGGGCGGCTATGCCATCGACCAGATCGAGCGTGCCGGGGACATTTCCGATCTGGCCGGAGAGGTAGATCATCCCACCGGCCCGGATCGCGGGTGAGAACGGAAGGCCCTCGGGCACGCCTGCGACCTGTATCACGTTGTCGGCCGTCCGCACCCCCGGGGCATCCTGCGCCCGCGCAGGGAATGTCCCGACGAGCAGCACGGCGAAAGCGAACAGGGGCGCGGTCAAGCGAGGCATGTCACCTCCGGTTGTTCAGTGGCGGCGGGGCAGACGGCCGCTGCCCACAACCCGCGGACTCGGGATGACGATGTTCGCCCCGCGGAGCGTCGCTTGGCAATCCAGCGTGCGACCAGGTTGACCTTGTGGCCCCATTCGTAGACCTTCGGACATGCTTCGACAGAGCCGTGCAAGGAACCGTGTTCGCGTGCTCGCCGCGTGGCTGGCCGTCTCGTACCTGGCCTCGACAGGCGCCGGTGCAGGGGCGATGGGTGCGTGCGTTCACGCCGCGGTGGCGGATGCGAACCCCGGCGAGCACGCCGGGCACGCTTCGGAGCGGACGCACGAGGGCGCTGAGGCTCCCATTTCGCCGTCTCCGTGCGCTGCGGAGTCACTTCCGGCGCACGAGGCCGGGGCGTCTTCCGACACAGACTCGCACGACGCGTGTCATTGCCTCACCGATTGCTGTGCCGGATCGAGCCCAGCCGGTTTCTCGCCTCCACACGCCGTGACCGATCCCCTTCGGGCACGTGGCTCGACCGTCGCAATGGGCACGGAACCGGTCCATCCCCTGGTCGTCCAGCACCGCCTTCCCTACCCCAACGCGCCTCCTCTCCAGTAGCGGTACGACAGCAAGTTCCTGCGGTCGACCTGATGGCCGCGGTAGCGGCGCGCGGGTCTTCCGGCGAGCTGGTGGTTCGTATCCGTACCGAGGAGACGCGATCGATGAACGAGGTGACTCGTACCCTGAGATGCATCGCACGCGTGGTGGTCATCGCGCCGGCCGCGTACGCTGCGCTCCCGGCGCCAGCGGGGGCGCAGCAGACCGCCGAAGTGGTGGGTCGCGCAGTCGTTGCTGGCACGACCGACGGCGTTGGATCGGCCCTTGTGGAGGTCGTGGAGACCGGCACGCGCGTCTCCGCCGATGCCGGCGGCCGCTTTCATCTCGCCAGGCTGGCCCCCGGCATGATCTCGCTGCGCGTTTCGGCAGTCGGCTTCGTCGCCGCCGACACTTCGATCTCGCTGTCGGGGGGAGAGACGGCGTTCGTCACCCTCGGCCTGGTCATCGAGCCCGTTCAGATGACCGGGATCGAAGTCTCCGTCCTGCGCCCCGATCTGAGGCGCCAGAGCCAGATGGAGCAGCAGGCGGTGCGAGAGGCCAACCCGCGCGATCCGGGCGAGCTCCTGCGCGAGGTGTCGGGGGTGGACGCCGCCCGGCGGGGGGCGCTCGGCCTCGACCCGAACGTGCAGGGACTGGTGGAGACCGAAGTCGCCACGTTCGTCGACGGAGAGCGACGCTTTCCGGCCGGTCCGGCTCGCATGGACTCGCCTCTCACGCACGTCGACGCGCTGGCGTACCGCAGCATCAGCGTGGTGAAGGGCCCATACGCGCTAACGTGGGGAGCTGGAAGCCTCAGCTCGATCCGTGTCGTCACCGAAACTCTGCCCCCGGAGCGAACCGGAGCCCTGCACGGCAACATGACGGCGGGCTACGATTCGAACGTCCACGGAGTCGAGACCTCGGCCGGCCTGATCGGCAGGGAAGGGGCCGTGTCGTACTGGGGGTTCGGGGCCTTCCGCCAGGGTGAGGACTACGAGGACGGGAATGGAGACCTCGTTCAGGGCGACTACAGGAGCTGGGAGGCGCGCGGCAAGGTCGGAATGGAGCTCGGATCGGGATCCCGAATGATCGTGGGCGGTGGATACCAGGAGCAGGGTCCGGTCGATTATCCGGGTCGCATCCTCGACGCGGACTTCTTCGATACGTGGAACGCGTCGGCGGAATACCGGCTGGAGGACAAATCAGGCTCCCTTCGGGCCTTCGAGGCCAACGCGTACTACAACGACTCGGACCACGGGATGACCAATGAGGACAAGCCCTCTGCCAGCGTCAACGAAGTCCGCATCGAGGCGTCGACACGCGTGGTGGGCGGACGCGCCGCGGCTTCGTTCGTAACGGACGGCTGGGAGCTCGAGGTCGGCGGCGACGTCTACTCGGCCAACCGCAACGCGGTCCGACAGATCCGCATGGCGGAGACCGATATGCTGATGCTGGAGGACCTGATCTGGCCGGACGCCACCACGACGGCGGGCGGTGTCTTCGCACGCGCGGATCGTGCGTTCTCCGGGGTGCTCGACCTGAGCGGCACCGTGCGGCTGGACGTGGCAGGATCCACGGCGGATACGGCCAGCGACTGGTTCGTGTCCACCGTGTCGGACGACCTGTCCACGTCGAGCACGGATCTCAGTGGCGCGGTCACGCTGGGGGTCCATGCGAGTCCGAACTGGATGATGTCCGCTGGAGCCGGATCAGCCGTGCGAGCGCCGGATGCCAACGAGCTCTATTCGGATCGGTTTCCGGCGTCCAAGGCGCAGTTCGCGGCCGAATTCGTCGGCAATCCCGAGCTTCAGCCGGAGCGGAGCACTCAGCTCGATCTCGGTTTCGAGGGCTCCTATTCCATCGTCACGCTGCGGGGAAACGCGTTCGTCCGCAGCGTGGCCGACTACATCACGCTCGAGCTCACCGCGTTCGACCCGAAGCTCCCCATATCGCCGGATGAAGTGTACCGGTACGTCAACGGCAACGCTTTCTTCTGGGGATTGGAAGCGGCAGGAAGCGTCCTCGTGGCTCGCGACTGGACCCTCCACCTTCGCACCGACTACCTGTGGGGCGAAGACCGGGAGATCGATGAGCCAGCGCTCGGAATCATGCCCTGGCGAGCATCGGCCGGCTTACGATACGAGCTGCGGAGCCGGCGTTTTCACGGCGAGGCCATTCTCAAGGTTGCGGGTGACCAGACACGGGTTGCCGTGTCGCGTGGCGAGTCCCCGACCGAGGGCTATGTGACCGGTGACCTGCGCTTCGGGTGGAAGGTGACGAACCAGCTGCTCTTCCGGTTCGGGGTGCAGAACGTGGGCGACCGGTTCTACGTCAACCACCTCAACACGAAGAATCCGTTCACGGGAGAGCGGATCGCGGAGCCGGGACGCGTCGTGTACGTGAATCTGGGCGCATCGTTCTGAGGTCGAGCCGCGGCGGCGAGGGCCGCCTGCCGTCACGCCGGTTCGTCGTGGACGATCATCCGGGCATACAGGTGCGTGTGCAGTGCGTGCAGGGCTCGATACAGGCGGTTTCGGCGCGCCACGGCTTCCCGGCCCTCCAGGCCAGTCGTGGCGAAGCCGAGCAGGGCATGCTCGTATCGGACGAGCTCACGCACCAGCTCGACGACCGGCTCGAGGTCCGTGGGGCGCAGGGCATCGTCGGCGAGTACCTCTGCGATGAGGCGGCTGATCGCCGCGTCGGCGGGGTCGAACGACATGCTCGCTCCGCCGGCTTCCGGGTGGCCCGCCAGCAGGCCCACTCGGGTCAGCTCCCGGATCGTTGCCTCGCCGAGGCTCGTTTCGCGCGCCAGATCCTCCAGCCGGATCTCCGCATCCACAGGGGTGTCCCGCGCCGCCAACCCCGGAGTTCCGGGAATCGAGTGCAGCGAGGCCGCGACGTCCGGCTCGATGCCGCGATCGATCATCGCGAGTATGGAACGGATCGCGTCTATGGCGAACGGGCCCAGCTCCTCTCCCCGCAGGGCCGTAACGAGGCGCACGCGTTCCTCGTGCTCGGGCCCATACACCGCCGTATTCGCGGCCGTTTTGCGGGCCGGAGGCAGCAGGCCCTCGCGCTGGTAGTGGTGGATCGTCGTCCGCGGCACACCCGTACGTTCAACCAGCTCCTTCATGCGCATGGCGACTGGCCTCCCAGCTGAGCTCCCGATGGACTCAATGTATCCAGCGTCACTCTACAGTATGAATCGCATGGGAACAAGCCGTGAGGTCATGGCTGGGGCCAGAAGGGATCCACCGGGGCAATCGTGTAGTATGACTCGGCGCTCGAGGCCGTCGCCCGGGGGTGTTCTGCAGAGCTAGGCAGAGTCGCTGAGAGGTCCGCCGACTCCGGTCTCGCGGAGCTGCGCCAGAAGGCCCTCCGTAAGCACAACGGACACGCCGACCAGCGCCTCCCGGAAAGCTTCGTCCCGCTCCCGTTGGTCCAGTTCTCCCGTCCCCTGCTCGAAGCGATCCAGGATGCCCTCGACACGATGCCGCACGTCAGCCCGGATAGCCTCGACGACCGCGTTACGGGCGCCGGGATCTATCATTACCGCCCTGCCGGGGTCTCGGAATCAGACGAACCAGCTGTCCGCGTCCTCGTAGAGCGCCTTGCCGGAGGCCTGGCCGTCGTCCGGCCGAGTGCCCACTACGCTGAGCGCCGCCAGGCCCACCGTCAGTGCCATCAGGAGGAGGGTGCTTCCAAACTTCATCCAATGCTTCCTTCTTGCGTGGAACCGTCCCGCGCGGCCAGTCCACTCGCAACGACGCAAGAAAGATGCTGGCGCCGTCGGCTCCACGTACGCGTCCATTCGGCATGAGCTTACACCTTCCGGTGCCACCGGCTGAGCCGCCCCAGGTGTGGGCGTTACGCCACACCTCAGGGAAACACGAGGCGCTGGAGCCCCTTCCCGGGGCGCACCACCCGCTCGCCCACCCGTCGTCCGGCCAGCGTCACCGCCGTGAGCCGCACGGAATCGGCCCGCGTCTCGAGATCCACGCGGACGGAATCGCCTGACGCTACCGTGTCCACGACGACCCGACCGATTCCTGCCTCGGCCTGCACGACGACCTCGGACGGGAACGTGTTCCCGAGCCACAGGGGAATTCTTCTGAGTTTCGTTGCCGGCGCAATCGGCGTGCTGTCGACGAGAAACGCACCGAACGGATCATCACGGAGCAGATCCTCAATGGAGGAATCCTCTGCCGCTGCTGGAGTCGTGCTATTCGTTGTGTGAGCAACAGAATCGAGTGATGCTGAGGCAACAAACTGTTGATTCTCCGTGCTGCATGCAGCCCAGGCAATGCTGCATCCAGCCAGGAGGAAGATCGCCCCATGGAGCCTGGGCGCTGAGCGTCGTCTCATGGCTCGAGCACCAGCTTCCCGAACACGTCTCCTGCCTCGAGACGCTGATGCGCGTCGCGGATCGCCTCAAGCGGCAGCACGTCGTCCACGACAGGGCTCAGAGAGCCGTTCGCCACGAGGGACATGACGTGCTCGAACTCCCGCTGCGTTCCCATAGTCGACCCCATGACGCTCTGCTGCTTCCAGAACATGTGCCGGATCTCGACGTCCCCACGAGCCCCTGTCGTGGCCCCGTACGTCACCAATCGGCCCAAGCGGCCCAGGCTGCGCATGCAGTCCTCCCATGTGGCCTGGCCCACACTGTCGAGGACGACGTCCGCGCCTCGGCCGTCGGTCAGCTCGCGCACCACGGACCCGAACGGGCCGTCGAGGCGATCCAGCACGTGCTGGGCGCCCAGTTCCCGCACGCGCCGACAATTCTCGGGTCCGCTCGTCACGGCGATGATCGTGGCCCCGACCCAGCGCGCGATGTCGATCGCGGCCGTGGAGACTCCGCCGGAGGCCCCCGTGACCAGGAGCGTCTCGCCCTCCCGCAGCCTTGCCCGCGTGGTCAGCGCCCGCCAGGCAGTCTGGTAGGCCAGGGGGGCCGCGGCAGCCGTTCGATAATCCAGGTCCGCAGGGATCTCGAGCAGATTCCGGGCTACCACTCGCACGCGCTCGGCCGTTCCGCCCGGAACGTGCTCGCCGAGAATCATGAAGCGCTCGCACAACGGGTGCTCCTCCCGCCTGCACCACTCGCACTCCCCGCACCACAGGCTCGGGTTGATCACGACCCGATCACCGGGTCTCCACTGCTCGACGCCCCGTCCCGGCGTTTCGATCACACCGGCGACGTCAGAGCCTCCTATGTGAGGCAGGTCCAGGCTGAGCCCTGGCAGGCCGCGGCGGACCCACAGGTCGAGATGGTTGAGCGCGACCGCCCGAACCGAGACGATCACGCTCCCGGCAGCCGGTACGGGCTCGGGCGCCTCTCCCGTCTCCATCACCTCCGGGCCACCGTGCTGGCGAAAGAAAGCAGCTCGCATCCGCACGCTCCTCCGAACCCACGTTTCCGGTATTCTCATGTCGGGCGGCCGAGGCCGCCGCGGCGAAACTACGCTGCTGGGCGGGGTCGGGACACGGGACCCCGGCCAGTGGGACTCGAGCAACGTTTCCGATTCTCCGCGAAGTGTACGGAACAAGGGTCATCCGGGGCGGTATACTCCACTTGAAACTGGTTCTCAACTAGTATACCTTTGCAGCGTATCAATGATCGGTTTCGATGGCGGAAGCGGGCCGGTGAGCGCGGCATGCGTTCCACCGGCCCGTCGATTCAGAGCGTACGACAGACGCGGAGTGGATGGCGCATGACCGAATACCTGCTGGAGATCCGAGACCTGCACGCCAGGGTGGAAGGCGAGGACACGGACATCCTGCGCGGCGTCGATCTGGCGATCCGCCACGGTGAGATGCACGCGTTGATGGGTCCGAACGGGTCGGGGAAGAGCACGCTTGCCAAGGTCATCGCGGGTCATCCCGGCTACGAGGTGACGCGCGGCGATGTCCTGCTGGAGGGGGAGAGCGTTCTCGAGAGGGAACCCGACGAGAGGGCCCGCGACGGTCTCTTCCTCGCGTTCCAGTATCCGGTGGAGATCCCGGGAGTCTCGATCGCGAATTTCCTTCGCACGGCCCTGAACGCTCGCCTCGACGACGACGAGGAGATGGACGTGTTCGCTTTTCAGAAGAAGCTGACCGACAAGCTCGCGATGCTCAGGGTCGATCCGGCTTTCGCCGCCCGCTACGTCAACGACGGGTTCAGCGGTGGTGAGAAGAAGCGCAACGAGATCCTCCAGCTGGCCATGCTCGAGCCTCGGATGGCGGTGATGGACGAGACGGACAGCGGCCTGGACATCGACGCGTTGCGCGTCGTCTCGGAGGGCGTGAACACGATCCGCGAGGCCGACAGCGACATGGGCGTGCTGCTGATCACGCACTACAAGCGCATACTGAACTACCTGCACGCGGATCACGTGCACGTGATGCTGCAGGGCCGGATCGCCCATACCGGAGGGCCGGAGCTGGCGGATCGGCTCGAGGAGATGGGCTACGACTGGCTGCACGAGCCCGAGCACGAGCCGGCGACGGTCGGCTGATACCGAAAGCAGGCTGGGTCCGGCGGTCCCTTTCGGGCGGCGGTCGCTGGATGGAGCCAGGTCAGGGAAGCGAACATGCCGCAGAATGAAGATGTCGCCGGTCTCGGGCTCGACGAATACAAGTATCACTTCGTCACCGAAGAGAAGCCTGTGTTCAAGGCTCGGAAGGGCCTCAGCGAAGAGATCGTGCGTCAGATCTCCGCGCATAAGGAAGAGCCCGAGTGGATGCTGGAGTTCCGCCTCAAGGCGCTGGAGATCTTCTACTCCAAGCCCATGCCTGATTGGGGTGGAGACGTCGCGAGCCTCGACCTGGACGAGATCTACTACTACCTGAAGCCGCAGGACCACATGGAGCGGTCCTGGGACGACGTCCCCGAGGAGATCAAGGAGACGTTCGAGCGGTTGGGCATTCCGGAGGCCGAGCGGAAGATCCTGGCGGGGGTCGGAGCGCAGTTCGAATCCGAGATGGTCTACCACTCGCTCAAGGAGGAGTGGACCGAGCAGGGCATCATCTTCGAGTCGATCGAGGACGGCCTGAAGCTCTATCCCGAGATCTTTCGTGAGTACTTCGCGACCGTTGTCCCACCGCACGACAACAAGTTCGCCGCGCTCAACTCGGCCGTGTGGTCGGGCGGATCGTTCGTGTACATCCCGAAGGGCGTGAACGTCGACATCCCGCTGCAGGCCTACTTCCGGGTAAACGCCGAGCAGATGGGCCAGTTCGAGCGCACGCTGATCATCTGCGAGGAGGACGCTCAGGCCCACTACATCGAGGGCTGCACGGCGCCGAGCTACTCCACCGATTCGTTCCACTCGGGCGTGATCGAGATCATCGTCAAGCCGGGGGCGCGCTTCCGTTACACGACGATCCAGAACTGGTCGCACAACATGTACAATCTCGTGACTCAGCGGGCGCTGGTGAACGAGAACGCGAACATGGAGTGGGTGGACGGCAACCTCGGATCGAAGCTCACGATGAAGTACCCATCCTGCTACCTGGTCGGCGAGGGCGCTCACGGAGAGATTCTGTCGATCGCCTATGCCAGCGATGGTCAGCACCAGGATACGGGGGGCAAAGTCGTTCACGCGGCGCCGCGCACGACGTCCCAGATCGTCTCGAAGTCGATTTCGAAGGGCACCGGCCGGTCCTCGTACCGGGGACTGTGCAAGGTGTACGAGGGTGCCGTCGGGGCGAAGTCGAACGTGGAGTGCGACGCGCTCCTCCTCGACGAGACGTCCCGCACGGACACGTACCCGTACATCGAGATCGACGAGAACATGTCGAGCATCGGGCACGAGGCATCGGTCTCGAAGGTGGGCGAGGAGCAGCTGTTCTACTTGAGGAGTCGCGGACTCTCGACCGAGGAAGCCATGACCATGGTCGTGCGCGGCTTCATCGAGCCGATCGCCAGGGAGCTGCCGCTCGAATACGCGATCGAGCTCAACCGCCTCATCGAGCTGGAGATGGAGGGCAGCGTCGGCTGAGCCGACGCCTGCGCATCGGATGGATCCGGGGATCGGGCTGCATCACGCGGCGGATTCCCGTACTACGGGAGATACAGGTTGGCCGAAGGAACGATGACCAGCGAATCGAGGGACACGGTGGGGAGCGTAGCCGGTGGGACGATCGCCCGCGGGCTTTCGAGCTATGTCCGGGCCGTACACGAGCCCCCGCTGCTGACGGGCCTGCGCCGGGAGGGGTGGAAGGCGTATGTCGAGACCCCGATGCCGACCCGCAAGAGCGAGGAGTGGCGGTACACGGACCTGTCCGATCTCGATCCGGAGGCATACACCCCCGTGAGCTGCGAGGGAGATCGGGTGCAGTCCATCGAGGAGCTTCCGGCTCCCGTGCAAGCCGCGATGGAGAGCGACCGCGAACGCGCCGCTGTGATCGTGAGGCACAACGGCTGTCTCGAGCATCTTCGAAGCGACCCGGAGCTGGAGGCGAGGGACGTCATCTTCCTGCCGCTCGAGGAGGTCGCCGAGGAGCGGCCCGAGCTTCTGGAACGGTTCCTGTTCCGTAGCGAAGTGGCTGCGATGGAGCGCAAGCTGTGGAGCCTCCACGCCGCGCTGCTCTCCGGAGGGTACTTCCTGTACGTGCCGGCGGGAGTCGAGGTGGAGCACCCCGTACACTCTTTCCGCTACCTCGACGAGGAGGGCGGTGTCCTGTCGACCCACTCCCTGATCGTGGCCGAGGCGGGCGCCCGCGTGACCTGCATCGACGAGTACGTGTCACCGGACTTCGAACGTCCGTCACTCAGTCTCAACGGGGTCGAGATCTTCGGGGCCGAGGGTGCTTCGGTGAGCTACCTGGCGCTGCAGCAGTACGGGAGGGGCGTGAAGCACTTCAGCATGCAGCACGCCAACACCGGCCGGGACTGTGCGTTGAGCGGATTCAACGTCACCCTGGGCGGTGATGTGGCTCGAGCCGACGTCACGAGCCACCTGGAGGGCCCCGGAGCGAAGAGCGAGATGCTGGCCCTGTGGTTCGGCGACCGTGACCAGCACTTCGACCACCACACGCTGCAGCATCACGAGGCGCCGAGCGCACACAGCGACCTGCTGTACAAAGGGGCGCTGACGGCCCGATCGAACAGCGTGTTCCGCGGACTCATTCGCGTGGACGAGGGCGCTCAGCTCACGGACGCGTACCAGACCAACCGCAATCTGCTCCTGAGCGAAGACGCGAGCGCCGTGACCCTGCCGAATCTCGAGATCAGGGCTGACGATGTGCGCTGTTCACACGGAGCCACGGTCGGCCAGGTGGACGAAGCGATGCTGTTCTACTTGATGAGCCGGGGATTGGACCGGCAGCAGGCGGAGCGTCTGCTCGTGTTCGGGTTCTTCGACGAGGTGCTCGAGAGGGTGCCTGGCGAGGGCGTCCGCGCGCGCATCAGGGCGTCCATCGAGGAGAAGATCAGGCTGCGATGAGTGGCTTCCGAACGGTGGCGCGGTTGGCGGACGTGCCCGACGGCACGATGAAACAGGTCCAGCTCGAAGGGGAGAACATCGTGCTCGCCAACGCGGGCGGTCGCCTCTTCGCCTTGCACGATCGGTGCTCACACGAGGAGTATCCTCTGTCCTCCGGGGAGATCACGGACCTGCAGGTGACGTGCGTACTGCATGGGGCGCGATTCGACCTGGAGACGGGCGCACCCCGGGCTCTGCCTGCCGTCAAGCCCGTGCGCACCTACCAGACCCGGGTGGAAGGGGACAACATCCAGGTCCGGGTCGACTGACGGCCGAACGCACGGCCGACATCAGGGCCAGAGGCGCACGCATGGACAGACCTGACTCCGTGCCGCTCGCCGGGCATCCGCCCGCTTACGACGTCGAGCGCATCCGGAGGGAGTTCCCTATCCTCTCCCGCCGCGTGCACGGCGCTCCACTCGTCTACCTCGACAACGCCGCGAGCTCGCAGAAACCGACAGCCGTGATCGAGGCGGTCGACTCGTACTACCGCGAGACGCACGCCAACGTCCACCGGGGTGCGCACGAGCTGAGCATCCTGGCGACCGAGGCCTACGAGGAGGCACGAGGTGTGGTGGCCGGCCACATCGGCGCCGCGGCGGATGCCGAGATCGTGTTCGTCCGGGGCACTACGGAGGCCATCAACCTCGTGGCCGGCACGTGGGGTACCGCCAACGTGGGCCCGGGAGACGAGATTCTCCTCACCAAGATGGAACACCACTCGAACCTGGTGCCGTGGCAGATTCTGGCGCAGCGGGTGGGCGCGATCATTCGCCACGTCGACGTGCAGCCGGACGGCTCTCTTGCGCTGGAGGACTACGACCGCCTGCTCTCGAGGCGGACCCGCCTGGTCGGCGTGACCCATGTGTCCAACACGTTGGGCGTCGTGAATCCGGTCGCAGAGATCTGCGCGAAGGCTCATGCGGCTGGAGCGGTCTGCCTGGTGGACGGGGCGCAGGCGGCCCCGCACCTGGCGCTCGACGTGCAGGCCCTGGGGTGTGATTTCTACGCCTTCAGCGGGCACAAGATGCTCGCTCCGACGGGCATCGGCGTTCTGTGGGGACGACGCGGGCTCCTGGAGGCCATGCCGCCGTGGCAGGGCGGCGGAGAGATGATCTCCGAAGTCCGCCTGGATTCCTTCGAGGCGGCGGCCATACCGCACAAGTTCGAGGCGGGCACGCCGCATATAGCGGGGGCGATCGGACTGGCCGAGGCGATCCGGTACCTGTGTGGGATCGGCCTGGACGCGATTCACGAATGGGAAGCCGATCTCACCGCGTACGCCCTGGCGCGTCTGGACGACGTGGCGGAACTCGAGATCTTCGGGCCGCGGGAGGGCCGGATCGGGGTGATCTCCTTCCGATACGCCGACATCCACGCACACGACCTCGCGACGATCCTGGACCAGAGAGGAGTGGCGATCCGCGCCGGTCACCACTGCAACCAGCCCCTGATGGAGCATCTGGGGGTAGATGCGACGGCCCGGGCGAGCATCTACCTTTACAATACGCGCGCCGAGATCGATACGCTGGTGGACGCTCTCGGCCTCGCGGCACAACTGTTCGGAGTGGCATAGACGAATGTCGACGTCGGAGAACGCCGGCGAGGGACTTCAGCTCAGCTCGCTGCAGGACCTGTATCAGCAGGTCATCCTGGATCACTACCGACGGCCCCGGAACAAGGGGCCGCTGGATGAGGCCACGCATTCGCTCACGCTCAACAATCCCCTGTGCGGAGACGTGATCGACGTCATGGTCCGTCTAGAGGGAGACCGCATTTCCGCAGTGGGTTTCGAGGGCAGGGGATGCTCGATCAGTCAGGCTTCCGCGTCCATGATGAGCGGCGTCCTGGAGGGCCGGACGGTGGATGATGCCCTGCGCATCGTGGAGACGTTCACCCGGATGCTGCACGGCGACCAGGAGGCGGCCGCCGACACCGAGCTCGGCGACCTGCGAGCCCTCGTCGGAGTCTCCCGGTTTCCCGTGCGGGTCAAATGTGCCCTTCTGGCCTGGAATTGCCTCGCGGAGATCGTCGGGTCGGAGGCGCCACGGGCGTGACGACAGACGGAGCTCCGAAGCATGGCGCCCGCAGGAAGCCTGTCCCCGAAACGACCTGCGATCCCGTTGGCCCACCCCTACCCGTCCATCGCGGTGACTGACCTCGTCATCGGACGCGTTCTTCAGTTCGCGGCAGGCGTGTACCGCGTGCACACGGGAGACGGAACGCTCGAGTGCTCGCTGCGCGGGACGGCCAAGCGCGCTGCAGCGGAGCGCCTGGCCATCGGGGACCGGGTTGAGGTCGAGAGGCTTGCTGACGGCAGTTGCCGCATCGTGCGCATCCTGCGGCGCGAGAGCCGCCTCGCGCGCCATTCGCTTGCCAAGAGACGCGATCAGGTGCTGGCGGCCAACGTGGACCAGGTGGCCATCGTCCTTGCGGTCGGCCGACCGGAACCAGACGTTTGCATGCTCGATCGTGTGCTCGTCGTGGCTGAGCTTCACGGCCTGCCGTCCCTCATCGTCATCAACAAGATGGACCTCTCGGAGGACGGTGCATTGCCCGAGGCGCTGGAACATTACGGCGCCCTCGGATATCCGTTGCTTCCCACGTGCGCCAAGACCAACGAGGGTCTCCGGGGGCTGCAGGAGCGACTCGTAGGCCGCATCACGGTGTTCACCGGTCCGTCGGGTGTGGGCAAGACGAGTATCGTCAACGCGATCCTCCCGGAGCTGGATCTGCGCGTCGGAGAGGTGGGCGAGCGCTCCGGGAGGGGAAGGCACACCACGTCGGCCGGCCTTCTCATCCCGTTGCCCGACGGGGGCTACCTGGCGGATACGCCCGGGATTCAGTACTTCGAGCCCACGTCCGTGGATCCGGCCGATCTCGCGGACGCCTTCCCCGAGTTCCGCCCGCTTGTCGAGGTCTGTCGCTTCGGAGACTGCAGGCATCGCTCTGAGCCCGGGTGTGCCGTGCGCGAGGCGGTCGAGATGGGTCGTGTCGACGGAGGCCGACACGAGAGCTATCTGGAGCTTCTCGCGGCGGCCGAGGTCGCGGGGAAGCCGGGAGCGTGAGCGCGGTTCCCGGGAGAGCGGCGATCGTCCATCGCCTGCGCCGTGTTCTCGGTCGCCGACCGGCTGAACGGATTCGCGAGACCGAGTGTGCGACCCGCGCCGCCGTGACGCTCGTGCTTCGGCCTCCGTCGGCCCCCGACCGCGAGCCGGAGGCGCTGTTCGTCCGCCGAGCACGAGTGAAAGGCGATCCATGGTCTGGTCACGTGGCGCTTCCAGGCGGGCGGTCGGAGGAGGACGACGCCGATCTACTCGAGACGGCTCTTCGTGAAACACGGGAGGAAACAGGCCTGCGGCTTGCCCGGACGGACCACCTGGGACGACTCGGCGAAATCCATCCTCGCAGCCCGCACCTGCCCGCGATCTGTGTCACGCCCTTCGTAGCGTGGCTCGCGGAAGAGCAGGAAGTGCAGCTGAATCACGAGCTCGTGGACCACGTGTGGATCCCTCTGGATGTGCTCTCAGACCCGGCGCATCGGTTCATATTCGTGCCCGATTCGCCGACGCGCCGTGAGTTCCCGGCGATTCGACACGGAGAGCACGTGATCTGGGGACTGACCTTCGCCATCCTGGAGGACTTCATCGGGGTCCTGGGCGCGGCGTCGGAGCCGGACGCGTGACGCGGACCTTTCCCCCCGGTGGGACTCCGAGCAATTTCCCCGGATGAATCGATCCGCCGATTCGGCTCCTGAGACTCTTCCCGCAGGCAGGGCCCGGGTGGTGGTCCCGGTCTCCGTGGTAGCCGCAGTCGTTGCAGCGACGGTCCTGATTGTCACGGCTGTGGCACGGGAGCCCATCGGCGCCGGCATCTACTACGACGACGGAGCCTACCTCGCCCTCGGACGGTCTCTGGCGAACGGAGGGGGGTACGTCTACTCGAATCTCCCGGGGTCGGTGCCGGGGGTGAAGTACCCACCCGTCTATCCCGTAGTCCTCTCCGCCGGATGGAGGGTGTTCGGTCTGTACCCCGAGAATCTGGCCGTCCTCAAGCTCCTGAACGCCCTGTTCTGGGCCGTTGCGGCCGGAGGCAGCTTCCTTCTGTTCGCCGGGAGGCGCCGACGACGAGTACTCGCCGCTGGCGCGGTGACCCTGTTCGCCTTCCTCACCGTGCCTTCGATGTCGATCGCCACCGTGCTGATGGCCGAGCCACTTTTTCTGTCGATCTGCGTGGCGTCCCTGCTGCTCGCCGGCGCGGCGGCCCGCCAGTGGGGAGCGGAACCGGCGGACACGTCCCCGGGAGGAGAGATCGGGCGGGCCGTCGGGCTGGGTCTGCTGGGCGCTATGGCGTTCCTGACTCGATCCGTCGGTCTGTCTCTCATGGTCGCCTTGCTGTTACCGCTGCTCCTCCAGCGGCGGTGGCGCAACGCCGGCATCGCGGCGGTGTCGGCCGGCGTTCCGTCGATCGCGTGGCTCGTCTGGACCCGTGCCCACCGGGGCGGCGTGCCGGAGTCGGTCGCCGGTCAGTACGGATCGTACGGGGACTGGTTCGGGCGCAGCCTCGACGACGGAGTCTTCACACGACTTCGCGAGATCGTCGTCGCGAATTGGAGCCCGTTCGTGGAGACGTTGCAGCTCGTGTGGGTGCCGGGCGCCCGCGGATGGGCTCTGGGGCTGATCCTGCTGGCCCTCGGCGGGGCGACCGTCTTCGGTCTCCGGGGGGTGTGGCGCCGCAACCCGGCGCTCGCGCTGTTTCCGTTCGCCTACCTCGCTCTCGTCTTCGTATGGCCGTACGAGCCGTACCGGTTCTACTACGCGATCGTCCCTCTGCTCACGCTGCTGGTGTTCGAAGGTCTGTGGGCGACCGCGGCGAAGATCCGGGCGGACCTTCCACGATGGGGGGTGCCGATCGCCGCCATCACCGGTCTCGTATTCACGGCGAACGCACTCACGTACCACGGCCGAGGCCACGCGCTTCGATCGTGGACCACACCCCAGACAATTCCGGCTCGGGCATATGCGCCGCTCAACCATTGGATACGGGAGAACACGCAGCCCGACGCGGTGATCGCATCCGCCCTCGATCCGTATGTGCACTGGGAAACGGGCCGGCTCGCCGTCCCATCGTGGCGGTTCCTGGCCGACGACTATGGTCGCTACGACCGCTCGCCCGAGGTGCTCGCGGCCGGACTCGACTCGGCGATCATCCGCTTTGGGGCCCGCCACGTGGCGCTCATCCTCGGGGAGAACAAGGCCGCGCGTACGCTCGAAGCGTTCGTGCGACTATACCCTGAGAGAGCCCTCAAGCTCGTCGAGACGGAGGGACCGGCCGTCGGTGTGGTCTACGCGCTCGCACCACCCGGAGAAGCCCTGTGGGACCCCGAGTCGGCTGGCGAAGCCGGGACGGACGGAGCTGAAGAGACGGCGGGCGAGGAGCCTCTGAAGCTCCCTGACTGAGGCGACCGGCCTCAGAAATAGATGATGATGCCGTACACGCCCAGTCCTACGCCCCCCACCGCGATGATGGTGCCTACGTCGTCGCCGATGATCAGGCCCGCCACGAAGGCGGCGCCACCCGCGATCATGAACGCGAGACCTTCCGTATTTCGCGCCTGAGCGACCGGGCTCACCACGTCGTCATTCCACGGACCGGCATCCCCGGTCGCGTGTCCGGGATCGCGGAGTCCCAGTGCGAGCGCTGCCGTAAGCTGCGAGGGTCGGAGGGATTCGGCCGGGCGTCCGCTGTGGGGCGCCACGGGCTCCGTTTCCGGGATCACGGTTTCCCGGACCGGCCGATTCTGTTCGTCCGTCGCTTGCGTGGCTTGCGCCAGCGAGTCGGAAGCGGCAGCGCACAGGAGCGCTGCCGCCAGGAACGGTGTCCACCGGAGGTTCGGTCTCATCCTTCCTCCTCGTGTGTCGAGGTGGATCCTCGGTCTCGATCGCGCACGGGGCACTCGCGCCGGACCGCGAGCTAGGCGCGGTCCGGCTGTTCGAGCACGTCGCCTGGCCTCAGGCGGCGATTCCCGTTTCCTCTTCCCGATACAACCACGCGCCGGTGAGGCCAGCGATGATCATCTCGACGAGTCCGATCCCGCCCCACGTGGCGAGCAGGCCGCTGGGAAACAACCCCAGCATGTCGTAGCCGAGCAACGAGAGCAGATAGCTTCCGAACCACAACACGACCGCCACGATGACCGCGGTCCTCGGTCCGGGGCCGAAACGGGGCCGGGACGCGGCGTAGAAGAACACGAGAACGAGTCCCGCGATCATGCTGACGATGAGGGTCATCGCCGTGGTAGCGCCTGACATATCCACCGCGAGATCATGTGCCTGCATGGCGGCTTCCATGTCCGCCATGTAAAGCTGGCTGGCCAGACCCTCGATCATCCAGATCACCACCCCTGCCGCCAGTCCGCCCATGATCCAGCGCTTCACGTTGATGCCGCCCATGCTCGCTCTCCTGTCGGGAGTCTGTGCTCGAAGCCTTCGCATCCGAGCTAACACGCCGCGGTCGCGATGGAAAGCTCATGCTTTCGTCTCTCCGACCTTGCCACACCGCGGTGCGCGCAGCGATGCTGTATGATGGTAGAGGAGACGTGGCCGTGTCCATACGACCCATCAAGCGGATCACAGAGGCGCAACCCGCCATCGAAGGCGCCGGCGTGAAGCTGAGGCGCGCGTTCGGGTTCGGAAGGACGGGCGACTTCGATCCGTTTCTTCTGTTCGATGACTTCCGCAATGAGGACCCGAACGACTACCTGGCCGGCTTTCCGTGGCACCCGCACCGTGGCATCGAGACCATTACATACGTGCTCGCGGGAACGGTCGATCACGGCGACAGCCTGGGGAACAGCGGCACGCTGGGGGCCGGCGACGTGCAGTGGATGACCGCCGGGAGCGGAATCCTGCACCAGGAGATGCCGCACGGCGACCCCCGGGGGAGGATGCACGGCTTCCAGCTGTGGGCGAATCTGCCGTCCTCGCTCAAGATGACCGCGCCGCGCTACCAGGACGTGACGTCCGACGACATCCCAGACGTAACGGACGACGACGGAACGCGGGTGCGCGTCGTGTGCGGGGACTACTGGGGCCAGACCGGCCCGGTGGACGGGATCGCGGCCGATCCCAGGTACCTGGACGTGTGGGTCCCCCCGGGTCAGCGGAGGACGCTCGCCGTCGAGGTCTCCCGGCGTGCGTTCGCGTACATCTTCGAGGGATCCGGTACGTTTCGTGATGCCTCGGAGCCGCGCGCCGTTCTCACCGAGCAGGCCGGGTCGGATGCGTTTCCGACCCCGGCGCATACCGGGAATCGATCCCTGGTGCTGTTCGACCGGGGCGACGAGGTCACGGTTCAGGCCGGTGAGGAAGGCATACGTTTCCTCCTGATCTCGGGGGAGCCCATCGAGGAACCGGTGGCGTGGCAGGGTCCCATCGTGATGAACACAGAGGAGCAGCTACGACAGGCCTACGCCGAGCTGCGGGACGGGACCTTCATCCGGGGACGGTAACGCGGCGCTCGCCCGCCCTTCCCGTGAAGTGGACGACTAGCCGCTCATCCCAAGGTACATTCCGCCGATGTAGGGTACCAGCCAGACGAGCCACACGAACAGGCTGTAGCGGTGGAAGCCGGTGCGAGCCTCCTCGCTGCCCGACCGGGCTACCCGAGTGGCCCAGACGGCATGGGCCAGCATGAGCCACAGGGCGATCTGCCCCGTGAGCGTGTGTGACTCCAGCAGGTCGAACGGTCCATCGGACAGCCGGTGCATGGTCCACGTGCCGGACAGGTCGAACGCCAGGCCAGTCCAGAAGGCTGCCACGTGCCAGGGTCTCAGGTACCGGGCGAGCCGCTCGGCCCACACACCGAGGGAATAGAAGGCCAGGGCGAGGGTGATGAGAACCGTGGACACGATCACGGGCGTGAACATGGACTCACCTTACAGCTGGCGAGAGTGGACCGATAGCGGAACGCGCTGGACGGCAGCGGCTCGCCATTCCGTGACCGGGCGGACCGCTCCCGCGTCGAGACGTCCTCGCTCGCCGGCCCTCAGACCGCGACCGGCTTCGCCGCCGTCATCATCACGGCCTTGACGCCGTAGGCTTCGGCGGATGTGCGCGTCGACTCCTGGCGGAACCGGAACTGAGGAACGATCGCCGAACGTACGCGGGCAAACCCGGCGTCCTCGAGCAGGCCGAACATCTCTCCTTCCAGGAGAGCTCCCCCGATTCAGCTGGCCCACAGCTTGGGATCGTTCACGATCGTTTGAGACAACTGCTTCGCGCTCACGATGTCCGTGATGGAGATCCGTCCGCCCGGCGTCAGCACGCGGTAGATCTCCTCGACGACCTTGCGCTTGCGGAACGAGAGATTGATCACACCGTTCGAGATCACGACGTCGACCGATTCGTCCGGGAGGGGAATCTCTTCCATCCGACCTTCGTGACATTCCATGGATGTCCCGGTTGCCGCCGCGTGAGCCTGTGCCTTGAGGCACATCGCCGGATTCAGGTCGACGCCGATGACCTTGCCGGTCGGGCCGACGTGCCGGGAGGCGATGATCGCGTCGAGCCCGGCCCCGCTGCCGAGATCCAGCACCGATTCGCCAGCCTGCAGATCCGCACGCTCGTGAGGGTTGCCGACTCCGGCAAACGAAGCGACGGCCCCCTCCGGAGCCTGATCCAGCCATTCCGCGCGGTACCCGAACAGCTCGGCCGCCTCCCGACCGTGAAAGAAGTGAAACTCCCCGTCGGGATGGTCCGCGACCTCCTGATACATCCGGACGATCTCGTCCTTGAGCACTGCCTCCAGGGACGCCTGGCGGTCGGCGGCTGACGTCATTCTCGAGCTCCTCGTTCACGGTATGTCGAGCCCACGCTTCGCCTCCGCCTACGTTCGCTCATTCCGGAGCATGGGAAAAGGGGATCGCCGCGCTGGTGCGTTGCCCTTATCGTACTCGATCCGCGTGTTCCCGTTCAACGGAGTCAGGCCGATGAACCCTGCTCTTCGTTTCGTCTTCGTGGCCGGCGGCGTCTTCGCGGCATTCTCGGCATGCTCTCCCGGTCCGTCGGACGAGACTCCCGCGGAGGCGACTGCGCCTCAGGCCGGTGACGAGACCCGGCAGGAAGACCTGTGGCAAGCCCTGGACGAGATCGCCATCATCGAGCAGATGGTGATGATGCCCATGCGCGACGGGACCCGGCTGGCCACGCACATCTACCGGCCGAAGACGTCCGATGTGAGCCCGGTGCCGACGGTTTTCGTGAAGACCCCCTACAACATGAATCTGTGGGGAGACGGTGAGATGAACATGAACCGTCTCCGGCGTCCGCTCGAAGTGGTGCGACGTGGCTACGCCTACGTCAACCAGAACGAGCGCGGCAAGTTCTTCTCCGAGGGAGAGTGGGACATCCTGGGACCGCCGAAGACCGACGGGTACGACGCGTTGACCTGGATCGCCGCCCAGTACTGGTCGAACGGCAAAGTGGGGACCCTGGGTTGCTCATCCACGGCCGAGTGGCAGATGGGCCTGGCGGCGCTCGACCATCCGGCGCACGCGGCCATGGTGCCGCAGGGGTTCGGGGCCGGCGTCGGACGTATCGGGGACTGGTACGAGCAGGGCAACTGGTACCGGGGCGGCGCCGAACAGATGCTGTTCTTCTCCTGGCTGTACGGGGTGCAGAACACGCAGCGACCGCAGTTCGATCGCGAATTGGACCCGGACGACCGGGCGAGGGTCGCTCGCTACTTCGATCTCTCGCCCGAAATGCCTCGCGTGAACTGGACCGAGGCCTTCTGGCACCTCCCGCTGGAAGATCTGATGCGGAGCGTCGGCGGGCCCGAGGGCGTGTATGCCGATCCGGCACCGGTGGCGACGGGTGGCCGCATGATCCAGCGTGCTCCGAACGACCCGGCCTGGTACAGGGGCGGTCTGTACCACGACGACGAGCCGTTCGGCGTCCCCAGCTTCTGGTTCATGTCGTGGTACGACGTCTCGATCGGCCCGAACCTGGCCATATTCAATCACGTGCGGGAGAACGGAATCGATGCCGAGACCCGCGAAAACCAGTTCGCCATGGTCGCCCCGGTCACGCATTGCTCGTACACGCGGGCCGAGGCGAACACGGTAGTGGGCGAGCGAAGCGTGGGCGACGCGCGCTGGAAATACGACGAGCTGGTCTATGCCTGGTTCGACTACTGGCTGAAGGGAGAGCGGAACGGCATCACAGACACCCTGCCCCGTGTGCGGTATTACACGATGGGCGCGAACGAGTGGAGCATCTCGGAGACCTGGCCACCCGAGGACTCAGAGCTGGTGACCTATTACCTGAGCTCTGGAGGCAGCGCCAACACTGTGAGCGGCGACGGCGTTCTGACGACGGAGGCGGCGACGGGAGCCGGCCGGGACACGTTTACGTATGACCCGATGGACCCGGTGCTGTCGCACGGCGGGAACGTGTGCTGCACGGGCGGAGCGATACAGGCCGGTTCGTTCGACCAGCAGGAGATCGAGGCGGCTCGCCAGGACATCCTCGTCTACACCACCGAGCCCTTCGACGAAGGCCTCGAGGTCAGTGGGACGATCGGCATCACGCTCTACGTGTCATCGGATGCGCGCGACACGGACATCACCGTGAAGCTGCTCGACGTGTATCCGGACGGACGGGCCTACAACCTGGACGAGACCATCCAGCGAGTCCGCTACAGGGAAGGTTACGACCGGCAGGTGTTCATGGAGCCCGGGGGGATATACAGGGTGGAGGTCAGCCCCATGTCCACATCGAACTACTTCGCCCCGGGGCACAGCCTGCGGGTCGAAGTGTCGAGCTCCAACTTCCCCCGCTTCACCCGGAACCTGAACACGGGCGGCACCAACTACGACGAAACGGAAGGCGTCGTGGCGAACAACCGCATCCACCACTCCACCGAGTATCCTTCGCACATCCGCATCCCGGTGATGAGGCGGTGAGAACCCGCTGCACCGGTGGCCTGGTCGTCGTCCTGGCGCTCTGCTCGTGCGCCGGCGAATCGAAGCCGCCCGAGCCACCTTCCCCGCAGGCCAGCTATCCGACGCGGCTCGATGCGGTTGAGCGGATCGTCGCGATCGGCGACCTGCATGGGGACCTCGCTGCCACACGAACCGCTCTTAGGCTCGCGGGTGCGATCGACGCACTCGACCGGTGGATCGGAGGCGACCTCGTCATCGTTCAAACCGGGGACATTCTCGACCGGGGTCAGAACGAGGAAGATATCTTCCGGCTGCTCGAGAAGCTGAGCGCGGAGGCCGATTCCTCGGGCGGTGCGGTCTACGTACTCAACGGCAATCACGAGCTGATGAACGCGTACCACGACTTCCGCTACGTCACGGAGGGCGGCTGGGCCGACTTCGAAGACGTCACGGTCGTCGAGACGGTCGACTCGCTTCTCGCGTCGCTGGAGCCCGGCCAGCGGGCCCGGGCACAAGCCCTCCGCCCGGGAGGTGAGTTCGCTCTGCTCCTGGCGGAGCGCAACACGTTCCTGATTCTTGGGAGCACTCTGTTCGTGCACGGCGGCGTCCTGCCCGAACACGTGGATCGCGGCCTGGAGCCCATGAACGAAGAGATCCGGGCGTGGCTCCGAGACGAGGTCCCGCAGCCGGAGTGGATCCGGGGCGATCGCAGCCCGGTCTGGAACCGCCTGTACTCCGACGAGCCCGGCCTCGGGGCTTGCGACACCTTGGCTTCTGTGCTGGAACGCCTGGAGGTGGAACGGATGGTGGTCGGCCACACCGTTCAGGCCGCCGGCATCACGTCCTACTGCGGGAGCAGGGTATGGTGCATCGACGTGGGCATGTCAGCCCATTACGGTGGGCGGCCCGAGGTTCTGGAGATTCGAGGCGATATCGTCCGCGGCCTCCGCTGACACAGGTGAGGTTACGCCGGTAAGCCGCTGAGCTTCACCCTCCGTACGCACGCTCGACCCGCGCGATCCGGATCTCGTAGCGAGTGTACCATTCGCGGCGACCGCGCTCCCGGGCAAGCTGGTGTTCCGCGTGGCGTTTCCAGGCCGCGATCGTCTCCTCATTCGTCCAGAAGGAGACGGTGATTCCGAACCCATCGGCACCGCGGCTGCTTTCGATGCCGAGGAAACCGGGTTGACCGGCTGCCAGCTCCAGCATGCGCTCGGCCATGGCGTCGTATCCGCGGTCTCCGTCGGCACGTTGTGAGGAAAAGACGACGGCGTAGTACGGCGGCTCGGGCGTTCCGGCAAAGTCCGCCGACGGCATGTCCTGAATCTTCCAGTCCCGTGTGTCAGAATTCCGTGATCACGGACATGGCCACGGTGTCGTAGTCCGCCATGGAAGCGATGATGTCACCGGTACTCTCCAGGGCGACCGTGTCGCCGACCATCTTGCCCGGGTTCAGCTTCCCGGATTCGACCATCCCCAGCATCTCCGGGTAGCGCGCGGCCTGCATGCCGAACGAGCCGACGAAGCTCAACTCACGAAACAGGACGACATCGACCGGAATGTTGATCTGGCCTTGCTCTTTCTTGTTCGACCCCCCGAGGCGCAGGTGACGGCCCCGGGTCCGCAGGCTCAGGATTCCGGGGATCGCTGTGTCGGCCGAACCGAGCGCGTCCACAGACACGTGCGCTCCCCCGCCCGTGAGTTCCACAATCTCTTCCGCAGCGTTCGGCCCTGCAGTGACGGTGTGTGCGGCACCGAGCTGGGCGGCCAGGCCGAGCTTCTCAGCGCTACGCGAGACCGCGATGACGTTGGCGCCAAGCGCCGCGGCGATGTTGACGGCGGCAAGGCCCACTCCGCCGCACGCGAACACGGCGACCCACTCGCCCGGCTGCACCGCGGCCTGATCGACCACACCGTGATACGCGGTCACGAAGCGGCAGCCCATGCCAGCCGCTTCCGGGAACGCGACGGAGTCCGGCAGGATCACCAGATTCACATCAGCACTCGCCACCTTGGTGTGCGTGGCGTATCCCCCACTGAAGTGCATGCCCGGAATCTCGATGTTGGCGCACACGTTCTGATGTCCGGCCGAACAATACTCACAGGTTCCACATCCCTGGCAGAACGGGCTGACCACTCGGTCTCCCTTCCGGAAACCCTTGACCTCACTACCGACTTCCTCGACAACGCCGCAGTATTCGTGACCGAACACCGTTGGAAGCGGTGGGATCAGGCCCATCCACTCCATGCCGCCGGTCCATAGCGTGTAGTCGGACCTGCAGATGCCGCTCGCCTCCACCTTGATGATGGCGTCCGTCGGCCTGCACTGGGGATCGCTCCAATCGTGGTGGATCTTCAAGGGCTCACCGAACTGCTCGATCACTGCCGCCTTCATGGTCCCCTCCAGTCCTCGGCTTCAGAAGTCGTGACGACAGCCGTCGCTTCACGGCGCCCTGTGCGACGCGGGTCCCGTCTCGGCCCTTCCTCCGTCACCTGTTCTTGTCTCATCACCATTCCCCGTGTGGGTCGCTCAGCGCAAGGAGGCCGAACGGCTGGAATCACCCGGCGAAGGAAGAACCTCGTTCGACCTTCTTGAGGGACACCGCATTGATACAGTAGCGGAGTCCGCTCGGCGGGGGCCCATCAGGGAACACGTGCCCGAGGTGGGCATCGCACACGTTGCAGGTCGTCTCCACCCGGCGCATGCCGTGCGAATCGTCGCCATGATAGGCCACGGCACGCGGCTCGATAGGCTGTGTGAAGGACGGCCAGCCCGTGTCCGACTCGAACTTCTCCTCGGAATCGAACAGCAGCGTGTCGCAGCACACGCAGGCGTAGAGTCCCGGCTCGAACAGACTGCACATCTCGGAGCTGAAGGGCCTTTCGGTGCCCTTTCGTCGCGTGACACGGTACTGATCGGGCGTCAGCCGCGTGCGCCATTCGTCGTCCTCGCGCTCGACCCGCCGAGACGGGTCCGGATTCCCGTGATCCGCCATTTTGAGCACGTCAGCCCAGTTCAGCATTCCACGGCTCGTTTGCGCTTACGGAGTGATCGGGACGAAATGCAGCTTGGGGACATGCGTGGTGCTCACGCGTTCAATCGCTCCCCCCACGGCACCTTCTCGCCCAGCTCGACATATCGCTTGAGAATCCGGAGGTACATGGCCCAGCAGAACGAGGACACTCGATAGTGCTCGTTGATCGCCGGCCAGCCGACGTGCCGAAACCGAACCTGTGTCGTTCCGTCCCGGGCGTCGAGATTGAAGCCTACCTTCGTTCTGGTCCATTCGTCGTCCGCCTCGATGAACTGGAGCTCGAACTCGGAGTCCGGCACACACCTCGTGACCGCAGCCCGCCAGTCATACCCCGGCCCGAAGGATAGCTCGTAGATCTCTCCCGCTTCGGGTGCCCCGCTGGAGTTTCTGCTCCACCCGTTGTCGATGCCATCAGGCGTGGAGATGGCTCGAAATACGTCCTCCGGCGATGCCATGATCGGAAAATCGTGGTGGATGTCGGCCATCGGCCCCCTCCTCGGCGCATTTCGTTCCACCCGAACCTGGATCGATACCCAGGCCCCTGACGACCTGTCGCGCGCGACCGGCTACCGGCTGAAACCGCCGAAGCTGCCGAGGTACACTGCGCCGAAGCCGTCGAGAGCCTCCCTCGCTTCGTCGGCAGGCTCACCGTAGACGCAGAGCGCTGTCGGTTCCACACACTCAAGGAACCGCGCCGCGAACCGGGAGCCGAAGGTGCCGAGGTGAGCCATCACCGCGTCTGAGTCAGTGTAGCGCTCATACACATGGCATGCGGTGTCATCCTCGCTGAGGAACCACTCATAGCTGAGGGTTCCCGGCTCGGCCCGGGTGGACTCCACCATCTCATGCATCAGGGTGCGGAAATCTCCGAGTCGACCATCGCGGATCGAGAGTTGCAGGTTCAAGGAAACAACATTCGACATAGTCACGTCCTTGTCAGTTAGTGGAATTCTCTCTGCTCGAGCGACCTGAATGTCGGGTTTGCCGGCGTGTGCCGCAAAGGATTCGACCTGCACCTCACGGGTGCTGGGCGCAATCGCACGGTGGACAACCCTTGTCGAACACGACTCTCCAGCGACCGTCAGCGTCCTGTCGCCAGACGGAGTTAAACGTGCCGATCCGTCGTCCCTCGGGATCGAAGACGGCCCCGCTGCTGAGCGCGAGCGTGCCCGAATCGAGCACGTCAACCTGCTCCGGCTCCCAGGAGAACGGCGGCGTGTCGCCTTCGAAGAAACGGCTCCAACCTTCAGCCACCGCCTCGGCTCCCCGCAGGATGTCACGACTTCCGTAGAAGACTGCCTCGTCCGCGACATGGGAAGTGAAGGCCTCGAGATCGCGGTCAGCCATCGTTTGCGCGAAGGCGATCTCGGACGCGCGCACTTCCGCTGCGAGCTCCTCTGATGTCTGGCTGTCGGCGGTCCTCGGTGCCAGTACGGATACCGCCACCAATACGATCAGATTCGCTGTTCTCATCATCTTTCCACTCCGAGCCTCGGCCAGGGTCAAGGGTCAGCGATCGACCGGGAATCTGCCGACCAGGCTGCTCAGTCCGTCTCCAACTCTCGTTGCAGCAGCTTCCGGAACTTGTTGGCGCTCATCAATTCGTGCGTGATGAACCTGCCGTGGAGGAACACTCCAAACGTTCCGAATGGGGAAGCAGCGCTCCGGACGCATTCGACCGAGGTAAGCTCTCGTGTGCTCACCGGGAGATCGAACTCGCGCGCTGCCGCGGACATTTTGCGGAGACAATCAGGGACGAAAGGACATTGGAAGGCGTACTCGAAGTGCACACCGTCGTCTTCGGGCACAATGCCTCGCCTGGCGTTTTCGGCGAAGCGGGGCAACGGAGCATCCTCGGTCGCCTTGAAGCACACCAGGTCGAACCCGGTCTCCGTCCGCTCGACCGCCTCGAATCCATGATGCAGGTAGAAGCGGGTGTCGGTCAGGTAGGGGGAACTCCCACTGACGGCCACGACTCCACGGTACTCTCCGGCCTGGTCGATGCAATGCTGCAACAACTCGCGGCCCAACTGTCGTCCCTTGTATCGACCGGACACCCACAGGCAATGGATGACGAGGTAGCCAGGTGCAAGGACCGGCCGCCAGGCAGCCTCTGCTGGCGCGTACTCGACGAAGACCTTGCCGCGCACATCGAACTTGCGAAACACCAGATCCCGTCCGAAGGCGCTGAGAAGGAAGGATTTCTTGCGATCGACCCCTTCCTGGTGTTCCTTGCCCGCGATCGCACAACAGATGTGCTCTCGTTCGACGTTCGCGGCCGTCAGATGGACGAATTCGGCGGTCCTGGTGGTCATGCTTTTCCGCTCGGCTCCCATTGCGTCGGGCTAAGCCTCATGCCGCGTTTCTGGACTAGTTTCTCAGATGCGCCCTGCTGCCCTTCAGCACGATCAGGACACCCGGGGTGACCAGGAATACACCGATCAAGATGAATCCCTCGTCTTGATCGCGGATGTACCGATCACCTCAGATGAGAATATCGTCGTCGAGTCCGTCAGCAATGAACCCGGCGCCTTCACCAGCACCGGCTCGTTAGACTGCGGGGTCCGGGGAGCCGGTTCCGTACGGTACCGCGAAAGCGTCGTATCATTGCCCTCCGATCCGGCGTGGCTCGGCCTGCACAGCGAGCGATATGGGTCTTCCGCTCTGGCACGACAGCAGCAATCGGTTGTTCCGTGGCCACGCCACTATGTTGCACCGAACCCGGCACCGGCGGAAGGCGGGCCAAGGTACATCTGCACGAGCAGCACCGTATCGATATACGCGTGAGCTAGAACGAGAACCCACAGATTGCGTTTGACGAGGAGATATGATGCCGCGAGTGCGAGCCCCATGAACGTCGTCTGGACGATTCCGACCACACCCCAGTCAAAGTGGGCGAGACCGAAAACGACAGCACTGATCGTGAGCGCCATGCCCCATGCCAGCCTGGTTCCCTTGCCGAGCTCGGCAAGACGATTCATGAGGAATCCCCGATAGATCACCTCCTCACCAAACGACGAAACCACGTACACCGCGGCGAGAGCCCCGATCAGCATCGGAAGATTGCCGCGCAGATACTCGTAGCCACTCATGTCGGCGCTTTCGGGAGCGGTCGCGAGGTTCATGGTCAGGACTGACCCGGCGACAAAAGCCGACAGGGCAACGACCAGAACGACCGCGGACTGCAACACGGAGCGGACGAGCGCGCGTCTACCGCCGAATCGGAGGCTGAGGCCCATGTGCTCCCAGGTCTGCCCCCGAAGACGGAGTCCAAGCCATATCGTGGCAAGCATCCCGACGTTTGCGACCCACACCACGGCCTGACGGGCGAACGGGTCGTCGCCCACGACGTTCCACCCGACAGACACGACCACGAAGGCCACGAGGAACACGAGCCCGATCTCAAGCACCTGCGCTGACCTGTTCTCCTGTAAGCTCTTGCCCAGTCCTGTCATTTGGGAGCCTTCGGAAGGGTCGAGCGTCATTCTGGCGATCGGCACCTGGTCTGTGCGGACAATCTGCTGACCGGGGGCGGCACGCGCGAGCCGCGAGAGCCCACGTCAACGGCAATCGCCGGTCAGGCAATGCGCGCGCCGGGCCAATGTGCCTACCCGGTGCGCCTTCGGCTGCCAGGGCGGAATCCTGCGTTGCGCGGACGGCTCCGTGGCTGTTCCTCGCTGCGGTGCCGCCCGTGGGCTCGAGACCGTCCGCGACTGCGCGGCTTTCCGCCGTTCCGCAGCTGTTCGTTGGGCCGCGATTGCCCCTGGGGGCGGCGGCGCTCCGGTTTCTCGTCGTTCTCTGGCCCGAAGCCCTCGACCTTCCGGCGCGGGATCGGTGCTCCGATCATGCGTTCGGTCGACTGTACCCAGGCGCGATCACTGCTGGTGACGAACGTGCAGGCCACGCCCCCAAGCTCCGCACGGCCGGTGCGCCCGATGCGATGGGTGTACGCTTCCGGTGTGTTCGGCACATCGAAGTTGATCACGTGGGATACGCCTGTCACGTCGATGCCGCGTGCCGCGATATCCGTTGCCACCAGGATGTCGTACGAGCGAGAGCGAAAACCCCGCATGGCCCGATCCCGCTGGCTCTGGGACATGTTGCCCTGGAGGCCCACCGCGCGATGTCCCGCCTTGCTGAGCTGATCGGCCAGACGACTGGCGCGGCGCTTCGTACGGGTGAAGACGATCGCCGAATCACAGTCGGCGGCGGAAAGCACGTGCTCGAGAAGGGCTCGCTTGCGCCGCTCCGCGACCAGGTACAGCCCGTGATCGATGGTCGCGGCCGGCGCGGCGTTGGCCAGCTCGACCACATGCGGGTCGGTCAGCAGATCGTCGGCCAGTCGACGAATGTCCTTCGGCATCGTGGCCGAAAACAGCAGGTTCTGCCGCCGTACCGGCAACGCCGCGAGGATCTTTCGAATGTCCGGCAGGAAGCCCATGTCGAACATGTGGTCCGCCTCGTCCAGCACGAGGGTCTCGACCTGGCCGAGATGCAGCGAACCCCTGTGGAGCAGGTCGAGCACGCGGCCGGGACAGCCCACCACGATCTCCGGCCGCCGCAGCAGTGAGTTGACCTGGCCTTGGATCGAGACGCCGCCGTAGATCGTGACCGATTTCACGCCCGTGAATCTCGAGAGCGTGCGAAACTCGGCCGCGATCTGGGTGGCGAGCTCCCGCGTGGGCGCGAGCACGAGGGCCCGAGGACCCTTGCGACGCACCTCGAGGAGACGGTGGAGCAGGGGCAGCGCATAGGCCGCCGTTTTGCCCGTGCCGGTCTGAGCCAGTCCGAGCACGTCCCGTCCGGCAAGGCCTGCGGGGATGGTCTCAAGCTGAATCTGTCGAGGGCTCTCGAAGCCAGCGGCGTCGATTCCGCGCATGAGGGACTCCCTCAGCCCGAACCGGTCGAATCCGGTCGAGCCGTTGGATACTGATACTGTCATTCAGATGCTTCTTCCTGGACGTACGCGTGCAGGTTGAGCCTGTACGGCACGGCCGTAGTTTTGGACCCACACAACAGTGAAGGGCAGAATGGTGTTTGGAGGCGCGACCTCGGAGAGATGAACCAGAGGACCTGTTGTTCGCCGGTGTCGGGCGGTACCCGACTAAGTTCTAGTCTATTAGTATAAGTCGTTTGGACAACTTGCGCCACCCCTCACGGATGCTTGCGACGAATGGACTGGATCACCTCGTCGAGCGCTTGCAGAAAACGCGATCGGTCTCGCTTGGTCAGCGGTGGAGGCCCGCCCGTTATCTCTCCCCCGCCGCGCAGGACGGCCAGCAGATCCCTGGTCGCGACGGCCTCGCCGATGTTGTCCTCCGTGAATGGCCGTCCCGTCGGGCCGACCGCACGTGCACCCTTCTGCATGCAACGACTCGCAAGCGGGATGTCGCCGGTGACCACGATGTCGTCACGCTCCACGTGATCGACGATCCAGTCGTCGGCCGCGTCGAATCCGTCCTCCACGACTTCGAGCGTGAGATCATGTTCGTCCGGGGTCCGCATCCAGGAGTTGGCCACCAGGGTCACGCTAAGCCGATAGCGGCGTGCCACGCGGTATACTTCCTGTTTGACGGGGCATGAGTCGGCATCCACGTAAATGTGCAGCAACGGAGGTTCCTCACTCACCGTGGGGTACTGGGTGCTCGCGGCTCTGGATGTTTCAAGATGGGACGCGTCCCCAACGGAGGCGAGCAGCGGTCGAGACGGCGGGAAGCCTCGTTGCCAACCCGGCCGCGACCTGTAGCTTGGGTGATCCACTCGCCGCGAGGCGCGTCCGAGCGTCGCCATACCCGCTCCGCCTCTGATTCGTGCGTCGGGATCACCTCGTCCAGATAGAGGTCATGGGAAAGAGTCTGGGATTCTGGCGCTGCTGGGCGATGGTGGTCGGTGGAATGATCGGGTCCGGGGTGTTCATGCTTCCCGCGGTCCTCGCGCCCTACGGAAGCCTGAGCCTTCTCGGCTGGATCTTCACCGGTGGCGGAACCGTGTTCGTGGCCCTCGTGCTCGGGTCCCTGGCCAGACGGATCCCCCGGATCGGCGGACCCTACGCCTACACCCGCGAGGCCTTTGGCGATCTCCCCGGCTTTCTCATCGCGTGGGGATACTGGATCTCGCTGTGGTCTTCCACCGCCGCCTTCGCGGTGGCGTTCGTGGGCTATCTCGGCGCCCTGGTTCCCGCGGTCGGTAACGGGCCGATGGTCGGTGCCGTCACCGCCCTGATCATCATCTGGCTGGTGACGGGGATCAACGCGGCGGGAGTCAAGACCGCCGGCGTCGTGCAGCTCGTCTCGACGTTGCTGAAACTCCTGCCGCTCCTGTTCATCGCCGGCGGCGGGCTCATCCTCGGCGATGTTGTGTCGATCCCGGCCACCAACCCGGACAACGAGCCGATTCCCCTCCTCATCGCCGGCATGATCATGCTCACCATGTGGGCCTACGTCGGCGTGGAGATGGTGACGGTGCCGGCGGAAGACGTCATCGAGCCCCGGAAGACGATCCCCCGGGCGCTCATCGTCGGAACCCTCACGGTGACCGTCGTCTACATCCTGGCGACGTCCGGCGTGATGGCGCTCATTCCCACGGAGGCGCTGGCCACTTCGACCTCGCCGTTCGCCGATGCCGCTAATCGGCTCGTCGGCGGCTGGGGCACCGTCCTCGTGGCTCTGGGTGCCATCATTTCCATTCTCGGAGCCATGAACGTCAACGTGCTCGTAAGCGGGATGATGCCTCGCGCCGTTGCCATCGACGGGCTCTTTCCGCGGGCCTTTGTCCGGCTCAACACAAGGGGGGCACCCGTGTTCGGGCTCGTCGTGTCGGGGAGTCTGGCATCGCTTCTCATCGCACTCAATTTCACGCGGGGGCTGGTCGCCGCATTCGAGCTGCTGATCCTTCTCGCCACGCTGAATACGCTGCTTCCCTTCGCCGCATCGGCTCTCGCCGACCTGGTGCTGCTGAGACGGGACGCCGTCACCGGCCGACGCGCGCGCTGGAAGTCGATCGGAATCGCCGTGGGCGCGTTGGGATTCTCGGTCTTCGCGATCGTCGGGTCGGGCCTGGAGGTGACCATCTACGGTGCGGTGCTGCTGGCCGCGGGCGTCCCGGTATACTACCTGCTCGCACGACGCCGGAGCGGGCTTCCGCTCGAGGATTGAGCGCACGTCCACCGCGCCGGACCCAGGCGCATGTCAGGCGTCTGCCCCTCTTTCAAAGAGGCCAGCTCTCCCGGTCGGGCATGGCCGGCGGAGGAGAGTCACGCTCGCACGTGAACTCCAGGTGATAGCCGGTCCCGGGGTTGCCCAGCATCACGCCGGGCGAACCCCTCGTGCTCCGGAAGGACCCCAGGTCCTCGAGACCGAGGCCGTTCCGGTACATCTCCGTGACCTTCTCAAGGTCGGCCGTCGGCCGGGCCACGCGCAGATGGGCGTCTCTCGGCATCAGGCGTACAGCCCTTCCAGCCGGTTCAGGCAGCTCGTCCATCCCCCTTCGTGATCCGTTACGGACTCCTCGGTCGGCAGGCCGGAGTGCGTCATCGTGACTTCCGTCCCGCCGTCCACGGCCTTGAACTCCACGGTGATCAACGACTCGCCGTGTTCCGGGTGCTCATCCCACGCCCACGAGTAGACGACCCGGCTCGGCCGGTCGATCTCCTGGTAGACGCCGCGTGCGCTGTGAGTGCCACCCTCCGCGTTCCTCATCTGCAGGTGGAACTGGCCTCCCACGGTCAGGTCCACGTCCGAGATGGGCACGTCCATTCCCTCCGGGGCAGACCACCGCTTGATGTGCTCGGGTTGGGTCCAGGCATCGAACACGCTCTCAACGTCGGTAGCGATCACTCGCGTGATCTGCAGGGTGCCTGCGATCTGAGTCGTCATTCCGATTCCTCCTCGTCCACGGGTTTCGGTGCCTCCAGGTACCGGGCGAGCGCGTCGAGCTGTCTCTCCCAGAAGTCTCGATAGCGGTCTACCCAATCGGCAGCCTCCCGCAGAGGTGCGGCGTCGAGCGCGCACCGGCTGATACGACCCTCCGGTGTCCGCTGCACGAGGCCCGCTCGCTCCAGAACCCGCAGATGCTTCGAGATCGCGGGGCGAGAGATCTCGAACGGCCGCGCCAGATCCCCTACCGTGCGCTCGCCGTGGGCCAGCTCCTCGAGAATGGCCCGCCGGGTTGCATCGGAGAGGGCTCCGAAGACCGAGTCGAGCTGCCGACTAATGGTAACCATATGGTTACGAATATAGCCGGTGAACTGCGGGTGGCAAGGACGGACCGGAGCATCATGGCGGAGTCAGGCGCCCTCGATCGCTCGCGTGTACCGGTCGGCGGAGCGGCGTACCGCCTCCTTCGCGCCGGTGCCGATGTTCCTGTCCCACCAGGCTCCGTAGATGCGGTCGAAGGCATAGGCCCCCACGGAGGCCGCCATCCGGCGTACTTCCGTGGTCGGGAGCGGGATGAGGTTCGGGTAGCTGTACATGAAGCTCACCCACCGGCGGTCGAACACGACCTGCAGGATGTCGCCGCTCAGCAGGGCGCCGCGACCCTCGGCCCCGGCAGGCCAGAGCAGAACGGTGCCGCCCGGAAAGTGGCCCCCGAGCCGGATCAGCGTGAGATCGTCCCAGAGCTCGCGCGTCTCGCCTTCCCAATGCTCGACCTCGGGACCGCCGCGACGCACCCAGTCCCGATCGGCCGCGTGCAGCAGGACTGGAGCGTCGAAGGTGCGCGCCCACTCGAGCATCGTCGTGTAGTAGTGCGGATGGCTGATCGCGATAGCCCGAAGGCCGCCCAGATCGTTGATGTGATCGATCAGGTCGTCCCCGAGATATGCGAGGCAGTCCCACAGCAGGTTCCCGCCGGGCGTCCGAACGAGAAGAGCCCGCTGCCCGATCCCGAATCCCGGCTCGCTGCCGAGAGCGAACAGATCGGGTTCCTTTTGTCGAACGATTCCGACGTGGGTCTCGCGCAGCTCGCTGAATGTGACCCATTCCTGCCCGTCCCACCCGACGTACTGGCGCTCGTCCTCGCACACCGGACACGAGTCGGGCGGGAATTCGCTCTCCGGGTATTGCGTGCCGCACGTCACACAGATCCAGGCCTCGGAGCCGGTGCGGGCGGGAATCGTCACGTGCGGGAATGCAGGCCTACGGCGTGGACTTCGAGCTCGTCGAAGCCGAACACGCTCTCGTAGAACTGCTTGGCGCGGCCGAGATCGGCAACGGGGATCTCGAACCAGCCGACGGGCTTGTGATCAGCGGGCATGAGGGCACCTCCTGCGGTTCTCTGGCCAGGTCGACGCGGGCCATGTCGGAACGTACGCGATCTGCGCCTCGCTCAATCTCGGCCCCGGGAGGTGACGAGAGCGTCATGTCTCCCTCGATGCTACCGGGGCCGGCCCGCGTCAATCCACCCAGTCCGCGATGAACAGGTTCGTCTCTCGCGGAAGCTCGTTCCCCCTGTTCGAGGCGAAGATCAGCCTCGTCCCGTCCGAGTTGAACATCGGGAAGCCGTCGAAGTCGCCCGTGAACGTGACCTGCTCGAGGCCCGTCCCATCGACCTCGATCGACCACAGGTCGAACTCGCGGCCTCCCGGATCACCCAGGTTCGACGAAAAGATGATCCGGCTGTCGTCGGGATAGAAGTAGGGTCCGAAGTTGGCAGCGTCGTTGTCGGTGAGGCGCCGTTTGTCCGTCCCGTCGGCGTTCATCACGAAGATGTCGAGCTGCGAAGGTCGGATCAGGCCCTGCGCCAGCAGGCGCTGGTAATCGGCCAGCTCGTCACCTTCGGGGTGGCTCGCCCGATACACGATCTTCGTCCCGTCGTACGAGAAGAAGGCCCCCCCGTCATACCCGGGTTCGTGTGTCAGGCGGGTGAGGTCGCTCCCGTCCACATGCATCGTGTAGATCTCGAGATCGCCGTCCCGGGCGGACGTGAACACGATCCACTCCCCGTCGCGCGACAGGGTGGCCTCGGCGTCATAGCCCGGTGTCGCCGTGAGTCGCTCCAGCTTCGATCCGTCGGCATCGGCCACGAAGATGTCGTAGTCCTCGTACAGGGCCCACACGTAGCCTTGTGACATGTCGGCCTCCGGCGGACAGGCGTCGCCGCCGAGGTGGGTCGAGCCGTACAGAATCCTCTCGCTGCCGGGAACGAAGTAGCCGCAGGTGGTCCGGCCGGTGCCGCTGCTGACGAGGCGGAGGTCCGAGCCGTCCTGCCGCATGGTGTACTGCTGGTCGCACCCGGCGCCCCGCGGGGTGGCCTGGAACATGATCCACTGATCGTCAGTGGACCAGTACGCCTCTGCGTTCTGCCCGCCGAACGTGAGCTGGCGCAGCGATGCGAAATGACGCTCGTCTTCGTGAAGCAGGTGATCGGCTGGCTCGCTGCCGGTGCGGAAGTCCGCTTGCGTCGCGGGATATTTCGGGCCACCATCGGCCTCCGAACGTTCCCGGACATCGGTTTCGGGAGCCGTCTCATCCTCGTCACCCGCGTCCGCCTGTCCGCCGCAAGCCGCCAGCACGGCGACTGCCGTCATCCACCGGAGCGTCCGAATTCGATACGCCGCGATCCCAGTCACGAGCCCAATACCTCCCGTATGGTCCACGTAATCATCTCCACCATGTCTCCCCAGTCCGCATCGTCCGCCTTGGTGACGGTGATGAAGTTGTCCACGATGAGCAGAGCCCGGACCCCGGTCACCTCGAAGAGGCGAGCCGCCAGCTCGTCTCCCTCGGCCTCGGCCGACGCGAAATACGAGCGGCTCGCCGTGCCGAGGGACGCTCCCGGCACGACGAACTTCGCCGCGTTCGGATTCGGCGTGCCTTCGACTGAAATGTCGGATCCAGACATCCGGACAACTCCTCGTTCACCCATGGGAATGCGGAGGCGGGAATGTAGCGTGCTCGACGGGGGCGCGTCATGTGCGCGGCCGAGCGCCGACGCGGAACTCAGGCGGCAGCCTCGATGACCTCGTCCAGCATGCGCGTGGCGGCGCCCATCAGATCCCGGCTCAGGGTGAGCGGGGGCGACAGCGAGATCACGTTCCCGGCGGGACCTCCGGCAAGCAGGATCCACCCGCGGCCGAGGGCCCCCGCGAGCACCCGTCCGGCGAGCGCGCCGTCCGGCTCGCGGCTCTCCCGGTCGGATACCAGATCGATGCCGATCATCAGCCCGAGGCCCCGTACCTCACCCACACCGGGGTGCGAGTCGAGCGCATTCCGCAGCTCGCCAATCCACCTCCCGCCCTCCGCCGCCGATCTGTCCACGAGTCCGTGCCGGCGGATCTCACGGAGCGACGCCACGGCGGCTGTGCACGCCAGCGGGTTCCCGAGGAAGGTGGACGTATGGATGGCCTCTCCCGCTGACGGTGGCCAGGCTTCCATCACCTCCGGCGAGCCGATGCACGCGGCGATCGGTAGCGTACCGGACAGGGCCTTGCCCACGCACACCAGATCGGGAATCACGTTCTCGTGCTGGCAGGCGAACCAGCGACCCGTACGCCCGAAGCCGGTGTAGATTTCGTCGGCGATCAGCAAGATGCCCCGTTGATGGCAGAGGTCGGCCAGGTCCGGCAGGAATCCGGCCGGCGGCACCACGTCTCCACCGCGGGCCTGGACCGCCTCTACGATCACCGCGCCCATGCCCGTCCCTTGTTCCGAGCCCAGCAGTGCCTCGAGGCGTGCCAGCGAAGCCGCCCCGACGTCCGACGCTCCAAGCTCGGCGGGCGGCCGGTACGGGTGAGGGTAAGGCACCCGCAGAACGTGGGGGTTCAACTGGTCCTCGAACGGACGACGGAACATGTCCCGATCGGTCGTCGCCAACGCGCCGTACGTCAGCCCATGGTATGCACCGGTGAAGCTCACGACGCCCGGTTTGCCCGTGGCCAGACAGGCCGTCTTGAGAGCGATCTCGACCGCCTCGGCCCCGGAGCACGCCAGGACGATGCGGGGATCGAGCACCGGCGACACGGCAGCCAAGCTCTCCAGGAGGTCTACCTTGCAAGCCGGCGGGTGCACGTCGCCCATCCCGTGCGGAAGGCGGGCGATCTGGCGCCGGAGGGCAGCCATGACCCTATGGTTTCGGTGTCCGGCGGCAGCCACACCGAACCCGGCCGTCAGGTCGACGTAGCGGTTGCCGTCGGCGTCCCACACGTTGCTCCCGCGAGACTTCTCCCAGAAGATGGGAAAGTCGTCGGCCAGATATGTGACGTTGCGGGATTCCACACCGGCGAGGCGGGCGGCGAGTCGGCGCGACGCCGGACCTGGCGGCGGAACACGGACGCGTGGGGGCAGGTTCCAGTCGGTGGGCTCGCTCATGACGAGCGAAGGCTAGTCACGGGCACCGGAACCGTCAATCAGACACGGGACGAGCACGATCCGAAAGACGGGGGAACATGAGGCTTCAGGACAAGGTGGCGATGATCTCGGGTGGCACCAGAGGGCTGGGCGCGGACCTGGCCCGGCGCTTCGTGGAAGAGGGGGCGCACGTGTCGTTGTGCGCACGATCGCCGGACCACGGCGCGGCGCTCGTCGAGGAGCTCCGAGCTGTCGGGGGGCGGTGCCTCCTGGTCGGCTGCGACGTCACGAGGGAAGCGGACGTGGTTTCATGGGTCGAGGCCACGCTGGCCCAGTTCGGCCGGGTGGACATTCTGGTGAACAACGCGTCCATCCTCGGGCCGCGGGTGGGAATCCGGGACTATCCGGCCGCCGAGTGGCGGGACGTGGTGGAGGTCAACCTGAACGGAGCGTTCATCGTGGCGCAGGGGTGCATCGAGCCGCTCGAGGCGACACGGGGAGCCATGATCCACGTGTCCTCGGGCGTGGGGGATCACGGCCGGCCCTACTGGGGCGCCTACAGTGCCTCCAAGAACGGCCTCGAGGCGCTGTCGCAGATGCTCGCCGGCGAGCTGCGAGACGTCGGAATCCGTTCGAACGCCGTGGACCCCGGCGCAATGCGCACGGAGATGCGGGCCTCCGCCTACCCGGACGAAGATCCGGGCTCGCTTCCGCGCCCGTACGAGGTCACGAGCGTGTTCGTGTACCTGGCCTCCGACGAGGCGCAGGACGTGTCGGGGCAGCGCTTCCGTGCCAGCGGCTTCGAGTGGCCGGGCGAGGCCACGGGCCGGTGAGCGGGACGCGCCGCCTGTGGATCCGGTTTCGGCGGGTGGAGCCTCATCGGCTTCCGGCCTACCTGGAGGCGATCGCCGAGCTCGGGGGGATCGCGCAGGCGGAGGGGATCCACGCATGGGTATTCGAAGCGGATGGAGACGATCGCCTGTTCATCGAATTCCTCGAAGGTCCCGGAGATGATGCACTGGCCGGGATCGATGCCCGGGCCCAGGACCTGCTGGGTGCTGCGGCCGGAGGACTCGCCCGGCAAGACTACCGGTGTTCCGAGATTCGCCCTTCGGATTGAGATCCAGGGCTACCTGGACAGGTACCGCCACAGGAGGACCAGCAAGACCACGCCGCCGACCAGGTAGTACCAGCGCTCCTGTGCGAACGTCGTGGTCCACCCGATGCCGTCCCTGATGATCGTCGAGCCGTACTCGGTCGCGGCCTGGTCGACGTGGAGGGCAACGAGGCCAGCCACCGGCAGCGACAGGAAGCGCTCGAGTCCGCCGCGAACGTCCGGACTGCCAGTCATACGTTTCAGTCCTTCCATCAGATACCGGTAGAGGGCAGCAACTCCGTCACGGGACTGGCCTTACCAATGGTACACCGTCCAGGCGCCGCAGGCCGCATCACGACACACGAGGCGGACCCGGAAGGGGGAGGTGCCCCCCTGCGGCGCCGGGAAGCGCTCGACGCGCCGGATCATCTTCTTGCCGCAGCGCGGGCATTCGGGCTCACCACCGGGAATGGGACGCTTGCGGTCTTCGAGCTCCAGTCCGTCACCCGTCTCGGGGTCCAGAAGCGACCCGGAACGTGTATCCGTCGCGCCAGGCGCACCCCCCTCCGATCCTTCATTCGGCGGCGCCGGACCCTTCTCGTCCTCGGGGGCTTTCTCTTCGCTCATACTAGTCGGTTCCCGGTCAGTCATGGCTGCTCGATGACGCCGTAACAATACCCCACGCCGCGCGCCGCGCGCCACCACGAATGGTGGTGCGGCGGTCCCCCCGGGTGCTATGCTTCAGCCATGCAGGTGGAGATCCGCAGGGTAAGCATCCGTTCGGCCTTCAAGCTGGCCATGGTCCTGTATGGACTCATCGGGTTCCTGGTGGGCCTGGTGCTCGCGGTCGCCGCGAGCGTCGAGGTACCGCCCGGGACGGAGCCCAACCTGCTGACGCGCCTCGGATTCTGGTCAATCGCCGTGTTCCCGGCCCTGTACGGGCTAGCCGGGGGTTTCACGGCGGCCATCGCGGCAGCGCTGTACAACATGGGGGCATCGCTGGTCGGGGGACTGCGCCTGGACGTCCCGGAAGTCGAGCTCGGGCCGGACGGCGCGGTGCACGTCGAGGGACGGAGCGAACGGGCGCCTGCCCCGGACGACGCAGGTCCGCTGAGCGACGGGGGGGACGTGGAATGAAGCAGAGCGAGGAGCACTTCTTCACGGTGGAGGAGGCCAATCGGACGCTCCCTCTCGTTCGTCGGATCGTGGAGGACATAGTCATCGAGAGCGAGCGGCTGCAGGAGCTCCTCCCCCGGTTCGAGAGTGTCCGTGTCGCGGACGATGGAACCACGACGAGCGACGACCTCGAGGCTCTGCGGACGGAGGTGGCACTGTGCTCCTCCCGACTCGAGGGCTACCTCGAGGAGCTGACGCAGGTCGGTTGCCTGTTCAAGGGACCGCAGGGTCTGGTCGATTTCCATTCCATGCGCGAAGGCCGTCCCGTGTTCCTGTGCTGGCAGCTCGGTGAAGAGGACATCCGCTTCTGGCACGAGCTGGAAGGCGGTTTCGCCGGCCGACAACCGCTGGAGGCCGCGACCACCGCGTCATCCTGACGGCAAGCGGACCGTCTCGCCTTCCTGTGGATCTGTACGGCGCAATCGACGCCCCACCGGGAGACGAGCCGCAAACATCGGTGTGGGAGGCACGGGGAGCATGAGCGAAAAGAGCACGATCGCGCTCGCCTATTCCGGTGGTCTGGACACGTCGGTCGCGGTTCCATGGCTTATCGAGAACTATGACGCGGCGGTCGAGTGCGTGGTGGTCGACGTAGGCCAGGGACTGGAGGACCTGGCCGGGATCGAAGCGCGCGCAATGAGAGCCGGGGCCGTCGGTTGCCATGTGGTTGACGCGCGCGACGCCTTCGTCGAGGAGTTCATCTGGCCCACGCTCCGGGCCGGGGCGGTGTACGGCCGAAAGTATCTTCTCGGCACGGCCATGGCACGACCGCTGATCGCTCGCGAAGTGGTTCGGGTCGCGCGGGAGGTGGGTGCATCCGGACTCGCCCACGGTTGTACGGGCAAGGGCAACGATCAGGTGCGCTTCGAGCTCACCTTCGCGTGGCTGGCGCATGACCTGGAAGTCATCGCGCCCTGGCGGGAGTGGGACATCCGGGGTCGCGCCGACGCCGAGGCGTACGCCCGGCGGGCCGGAGTTCCGGTGCCGCCGACGAAGACGTCCAAGTACTCGCGTGACCGAAACGTGTGGCACATCTCACACGAGGGCGGCCCGCTCGAGGACCCCACGACGGTGCCCGAACAGGACCTGTTCCTGTTCACGGCCGACCCTCTCACGGCTCCCGTAGACGGCGAAACCGTAGCGATCGGATTCGAGTCCGGAACGCCGGTTACGGTGAACGGGGAGCGGCTGGCTCCGCTCTCTCTCCTGGAGCGGCTAAACGAGATCGGGGGACGGCACGGGGTGGGCAGGGTGGACATGGTCGAAGACCGGATCGTGGGTCTGAAGTCGCGCGGAGTGTACGAGACCCCCGGCGGCACCCTTTTATACTCGGCGCACAGCGAGCTGGAGCAGCTGGTGCTGGATCGCCGTACGCTGGAGCTCAAGGACGACGTGGCCCTGCGGTACGCCCGACTCATGTACGAAGGCCGCTGGTGGGGAAGCGAGCGCGAGGCGTTGGACGCGCTGGTACACGTGACGCAGCGCCACGTCAACGGGACGATCTCGTTGCACCTGTGCCGGGGCAATCTCGCGGTGGCCGGCCGCTCGAGCTCGACCGGACTGTATCGCGAGGAGTACGCGACTTTCGAGAGCAGCGGTCTGTACGATCACGCGGACGCGACGGGCTTCATCCGGCTGTTCGGGCTTCCGTACCGACTGGCGGGACAGGCCCGGCTGCCGGATGCGGAGGAGACGGGTGCCGTTCCGGGCCCCACGCCCGAGCCCGGGACGCTCGCCGGCAGCGACTGGCTGGATTGACGTGAGCGACCTTCGCCTGTGGGGCAGCCGGTTCACGCGTGGTCCCGCTCCCGAGCTCGAGCGGATCAATCGCTCCCTTCCGGTGGACTGGCGCTTGTGGCCCTACGAGCTGGCTGTGGACCGGGCGTGGTTCGCCGAGCTTGTCGAGATCGGCGTTCTGAACGAAGCGACGGGGCAGCGACTGCAGGGCGGTCTGGACCGGTTGGAGCGCAGGCTGGAGGCGGAGGCTTCCGGTGAGCTGCCGGACGAGGACGTGCATACCCTGGTGGAGCGCTTGCTGACCGATGAGCTGGGAGACGAGGCAAGCCAGGTGCGGCTGGGGCGCTCCCGAAACGATGTGGTGGCCACCGACACGCGACTGTGGACCCTCGACGCCTGCTCGCGGATCGACACGGACATCCGGAATCTCCAGGGGGCGCTGACGGATGCGGCGGAAACCGGCCTTTCCGTGCCGTTTCCCGCCTATACGCACCTGCAGAGGGCCCAGCCGACTCTCGCCGCGCATTGGCTGCTCTCCCACTTCTGGCCTCTCCAGCGCGGACGCGAACGGTTGCGCGACGCACGCGCGCGGGTGGCGCGGCTGCCGCTGGGCGCGGCCGCCGGCACCGGCTCGACACTTCCGGTGGACCGCGAGCGTCTGGCTCGCCGGCTCGGATTCGAGGAACCGTGCCGGAACTCGCTGGACGCGGTGGGAGGCCGCGACTGGGCGTCCGAGGTGTTGTTTGCCTGGTCTCAGGCATCGATCGACCTGTCACGGCTTGCCGAAGACCTGATCGTGTACGCGAGCGCCGAGTTCGGTCTTGTGAGGCTGGATGACGCCTACAGCACCGGCTCGAGCCTGATGCCGCAGAAGCGGAACCCTGACGGTGCCGAGCTCGCTCGTGCCCGCGGCGGTACGTCCATCGGCGTCCTGGCCGGCTACCTCGCCTCGCTGAAGGGCCTTCCGTCTGGATACAGCAAGGATCTTCAGGAGGACAAGCGCACTCTGTTCGGCGCCGCCGAGGCCCTCTCGGAGACGCTCGCCGTGCTGGCCGGCACCGTGCGCACGATGACGTTCGACCCAGAGCGCGCCGCGGCCGCCCTGTCAGCGGACATGCTGACGGCCGACGTGGCCGAGCGACTCGCGGTCGCCGGGGTGTCTTTCCGGGCGGCCCACGAAGCGGTCGGCCGCTTGATCCGCAAAGCGGAGGAGGATGACCGCGAGCTCTCGGACTATAGCGGGGCGACGGCCGGCGGCGTGGAACCCATCCTCGAGGTCATTCGACCCGATTGGTGGAACCCGTCAGCGGCCCTGGAGCGCCGGATCGTGGAAGGCGGAAGCGGCACCGAAGCCGTCCGACGACAGCTCGAGACGGCGCGGGCGATCCTGGCTCAGACGTAGGGCACTCGGGGCGACGGGAGAAGCCGGGCCAACTCAGACGAGCGTGGTCTGGCCCGTGCCGACGAGCACTTCCGCCGGATCCAGGCCGTCACTGCGAAGCACGTTCTCCGTGGTGTCCCCGATCAGGCTGTCGGGCGTGGATGCGCCCGCGGTGAGTCCGATCACGATCCGTCCGGCGGGCAGCCAGGTCTCTTCTTCGCGGATCTCCTGCGTCCCCGGCACCTTATGGGAGATCGTACCGCGCTCCGGATCGATGCACTTCGCCGCTTCGATGTGGAAGGTGCGCGTCGCGCGGGAGCACAGGCTCGCCAGGTGGTTCGTGTTGCTCGAATTGTAGCCACCCACGACGATCATCAGATCGGGCGGATCTTCCATCAAATCCTGCACGGCATCCTGGCGATCCTGGGTGGCGGAGCAGATGGTGTCGAAGCTCCGGAATCGCCGTGAAAGCTCGTCGTGCCCGTACCTCTCGGCCATGGTCTCGCCGAGGCGCGCGGCGATCGCGAGCGACTCGGATGCCAGCATGGTGGTCTGGTTGGCCACTCCGATGCGCTGTAGATCGAGCTCCGGGTCGAAGCCATCCGAGGATCGGTGGCCGAAGCGTTCCCGAAAGACGTCAACCGACACCTCGCCCTGCACGAAGCCGCACAGCAGCTCGGCCTCCTCCATGTCGCGCAGGATCAGGTAGCGTCCGCCCGGGTGCCGCAGCACCTGCGAGCTCGTGGCACGCGTTTCCTCGTGGAAGTGCTTGCCGTGGATCACGGCCGTGTAGCCGTCGCGCGCGTACCCCTCGACACGCTTCCACACGTGGAGAACAGATCCACACGTCGTGTCGACGAGCACGCACCCCCTGCCGCGCAGCTCCTCGAAATCCTCCAGCTTCACACCGAACGCGGGGATGAGGACGACGTCCTCTTCGGTCACGGTCTCGAAATCGAAGCGACCCTCCGAATCCGGGAACAGGAAGGTAACGCCGCTCTCGCGTAGCTGTTGGTTCACGACCGGGTTGTGGATGATCTCGCCCACCAGGAAGATGCGGCGGTCGGGAAACTTGGCGCAGGTCTCGTAGGCGTACTCGACGGCCCGGTCCACGCCGTAGCAAAAGCCGAGGCTGTGGGCCATGCGAAACGTGAAACGACCGACGGAAAGCTCGTAGCCGGCCGCCTTGATCGCCCGCACGAGTGCACTCCCGTATGCGTCCTCGAGCAGAGGCTTCACATGGGCTTTCAGTCCCAGCCCGCGCCGGTAGTACGTGTCGTCCCGTTCGCTCATGGCTGTCAATGGTAACCCGCGCCTCTTTCCGTGTTCAACTCAGCGGTGGTTCATACCGGCGACGGCTGCGACCAGAAACGCCGCTCGCTGGTCCGAGATCTCGACGCTTGCGGCGGCGGGTCCGATACTGGGCCCCGTGCGGACCCACGCTCCGGGAAGCCCCACACCCGCCTGCAGCAGGAGGCGCAATTTCGTACCGCGTGCGGTCCACGCCCGGCGAGATACGGTGTCGCAGCCCGCTCTCCGTATTTCACGCCCGATCTCTGCGTAGATCAGGGCCGCGGCTCGAATGGCGGGTCGGCACCGTGACGGAAGATCGTCGATCCCTTCCCACGCGCTCGCGTACAGGCGGTCGGCGGCATCGAGAACCCGGCCCACGGCGCCCCGCAGTCCGGGGGTCGGTGAGGGATCCCGCAGCCACGTCTCCGGTTCGGTGCCGCCGTCGCGCAACCAGCTCAGCGGAAGATAGACCCGGCTCGCGGCCGCGTCGTCTCCCACGTCACGCGCGATGTTCGTGAGCTGCATGGCCGCTCCGAGACGCGCTGCGGACTGGAGGGTCAGCGGATCGCGACGACCCATCACGAGGCTCATCATCACGCCGACGGTCGAACCGACCCGGACACAGTAGTCGATCGTCTGGTCCAGTGTCTCGTAGGCGCGGCCCGTCGCATCCCATTCGAAACCTCGCAGCATGGCCAGAGGTACCTCCGCTGGAATGCGGTTCCGGATCACCGCATCGGCGAAAGCTCGCTCGACTGGCCCGTCCGGCGCGACGGAGTAGACCCGTTCCAGGCTTGCACGCACTCGCTCCAGGGAGCCCTGCGGGTCGGTGCTCCGGTCGACCGCGTGATCTGCGACCCGGCACCAGGCGTACACGGCGGCCGCATCGTCACGAACGCGTTTCGGAAGGAGAAGCGAGGCGGCGGAAAAGCTCATCGAGCCCTCGCGCAGTAGACGCCGGCATGTGGCGAGATCGTCCCGGGCCGCCGACCCATTCATGAGCGCCTCGTCGGATCCGGAACTACCGAATCCAGCACGCGCGCCGAGGAGAGAACGCCGGGAACGCCGGCGCCGGGATGGGTCCCGGCTCCGACCAGATACAGCCCGTCCACGTCCCGGCTCCGGTTGTGGGGGCGGAACCATGCGCTCTGCCGGAGAAGGGGCTCGAAGCTGAAGGCGGAACCTCGAAACGCCAGCAGATCGCGACGGAACTCGAGGGGGGTCATGACCCGCGACGTCACGATCTCGCCCGCCAGACCGGGCAGGACCGTGTCCGAGAGGTACCGCTCAATGCCCCGGCGGTACGGCTCGGCCTGCTCGTCCCAGTCCACGTCCGCCGACAGGTTGGGAACGGGAGACAGGACGTAGAATCCGTCCATCCCGTGCGGCGCGAGCGCGGGATCGGTGACCGTCGGACGATGGAGATACAGGCTGAAATCTCCCGCCAGCCGCCTTCCGAAGATGTCGTCGAGCAGACCCTTGTAGCGGGGTCCGAACAGGATGGTGTGGTGCGCTACGTCGGGATACCGACGCTTCGTGCCGAAGTACCACACGAACAGACCCATCGAGTAGCGGGCACGGTCGATGCGGCGATTCGTCCACACGCGGCGCGCCGACTTCGGAACCATGCGACGGTAGAGCCACGCCGGGTCGGCGTTCGAGACGACCACCTCGGCCGGAACGACCTCTCCGTCCGTCAGGCGGACGCCCCGCGCGCGGCGGCCATCCACCACCACCTCGGTCACGTCCGCGTTCAGTCTCAGCTCACCACCCAGGCCGTCGATCAGGCCGAGCAGCCCCTCAACGAGGGCTCCGGTCCCGCCGATCGGAAAATGAACGCCCCAGCTCCGCTCGAGAAACGCGATGAGCGTGTAGATGGACGTGGTGGCGAACGGGTTGCCGCCGACGAGGAGGGGGTGGAAGCTGAAGACCTGACGCAGCTTGGGGTGCTTTACGAACCGGGCGACCAGGCTGTAGACCGTCATGTAGCTGTGCAGCCGGATCATGTCGGGCGCGATTCGCACCATGCTCCACGGGGTGTCGAACGGTACGTGTCCGAGACGGATGAATCCCGTTCTGAAGATCTTCTCGCTCATGGCCACGAACCGCTCGTAGCCCTCGACGTCTGAGGGAGAGAGGCGCCGCACTTCCTCGCGCATCGCACCCGCATCGCCGGAATAGTCGAACACCTCGCCGTCGTCGAACCGGATGCGATAGAACGGATGCACGGGTCGCAGGTCCACGTCGTCCGCCAGCTTCCGCCCGCACATGTCCCACAAATCCTCGAATAGAAACGGCGCCGTGATCACGGTCGGCCCGGCGTCGAACGTGAACCCGTCCTGCCGGAACACCCGGGCTCGACCACCCGGCTGGTCGAGTCTCTCGAGCACCGTGACCCGATAGCCTCGGGCCCCGAGGCGCACCGCCGCCGCCAGCCCCCCGAACCCCGACCCTATGACGACGGCCCGGCCGTGACCGGCTTCTGCTGCGCTCACCTCGCGCTCCGGATCCGTGGTTCACCCCGTCAGACGGGCCGCAATGTAGCCGGCCTCCAGCAGGGACCCAAACGGGCGGCCGTTGCCCCGGGCCGGGCGCTCCGGTACCGTCGCGCGGGATCCCGGGGACGCGCTGCCGGGTTCACACGACAGGGAACAGGGTGTGGGGACCGGCGGCTTGGAGCGCGAGCGGCGCGCACGTGCGAACGACCAGGGACACGATGAAACCAGCGGCAGTCGTTGTGGCTTTGACCGTGTTGCAAGCGGCGCCGTCACGCGCCGGAGCCCAGCAGGAGCCGGCGGTCATTCCGACCGGCACATACGCGAGCCAGCAGGCCGTGTCGAGCCGGGCGCGGATGCGTCCCGCGAACCGCTACATGCGGGTTACGACGACCAGCCTTGTGCTTCACCGCGTGTCCGTGAGCGGCGAAGAGACGCGGGTCACGAGCCGTTACTGCACGGTCGAGCAGGAGCCCCTCGGTCGGGTCCGCACCACCCTCGGATCTGCGTTCGTGAACGCGATTCCCGCCTGGGAGGTGACGGCCGAGGTCAACGGACCGGCCGGGGGACCGTGGTCGGTGACGTTGCCCGTGCACACCGTCGTCATAGGAGCCGAGCTGTCCGACCCGCGGCGCGATCCCCTCCCGATGGACGTCGATGACGAGCGGGTGATCGACGGTGACGGCGACGGTCAGCCCGGCGTGACGGTAGAGGTCGAAGGGTTCGTCGATGGGCAGGTCTACCTCGTGCAGAGGCTGGTGCGTGGTCTGCGAGGCACGCTCATGCCGAACGGGCACATGTCTGGCTACGTCATTGGCTCGAGCGATCAGGAAGTCGTGGGTGCCAGTAACACCGTTCTCAGGGCGTTCACCCCGCGCTTCCACCAGGAGCCGGAGGAGTCGCTCCACACCTTCCTCTGGCGGCCCGTTCCCGACGGCTCCACGTGTCCGGACGTCCTTGCGTTGCGGGACGACCTGTTCGGGGCGGACTGAGATCCTGTATGCCATCCGGACTTGACGCCGACATCGTGATCGCGGGCGCCGGGTGCGCGGGCCTGAGCCTGGCAGTCCACCTGGATCTGGCCGGTGCGAACGACCTCGGGGTCCTGCTCCTGGACCCGCGCGACGCGCACGTGAACGATCGCACGTGGTGTTACTGGGCGCTGCTCGACCATCCGTTCGAGGCCGCAGCCCGGCAGGCCTGGTTCCGGTGGAAGGTCGTGACCGGGGCGGGCGTGGCGGAGAGCGGCTCGCCGTCGATGCCGTATCGCTGTCTCCCGTCGGGCTCGTTCTACGAGCTGGCGCTGCACCGGCTCGCCGCTCGCCCCAACGTTCAGTTGCACCGTGGCATCACGATCGACGGCTTCCGCGATGAGGGAGATGCGGTAGTGGCGATCACGAGCGAGGGGGAACTCCGGTGCCGGCTCGCGTTCGACAGTCGTCCCCGGCCGCGCGAAGGAGGAGCCGGCTCCCGTGACGTCGACTGGGTGCAGCACTTCGTGGGCCTCGAAGTGGTGACGGAACACCCGGTGTTCGATCCCACCGTCGCCACGCTGATGGACTTCCGGGCGATGGGCGATGAAGGGATCCGCTTCATGTACGTCCTCCCGTTCGACGAGCGACGAGCGCTGGTGGAGGACACCTTCTTCGGCGGCAGGCCGCTTCCCGAAGCGGCCTACCTGAGCTCGATTCGCACATACCTGGGGGAGCGACTCGGTGCGACCTCCTGGAGTGAGGAGCGTCGTGAGGCAGGAGCTATCCCGATGAGCACGGCATCGCCGCCCGCCCCGCCGTCCGTGCGGGTCGCGAACATCGGAACGCGGGCGGGACTGGCCCGTCCCTCCACCGGTTACGCGTTTCTGGCCATCCAGCGGCACTCGCAAGCGGTCGCCCGTCACGTGGCCCGCGAGGGAGCGGAGCGTCCTCTCCCGGCGCACAGGCCGTACGGTCGCGGGACGGCGCTTCTGGACCGGGTGTTCCTCGCCTACCTTGAGAGAGAGCCCGCCGCGGCTCCCGAGATGTTCCGGCGCATGTTCGCCGGAGTTGAGCCCGAACGCATGGCGCGGTTTCTGTTCGACGGCGGGTCTGCCAGGGACCGCATTGCCGTGATGCGCGTACTGCCTGCCACACCCCTGATCCGGCAGACCCTGCGCGACCTCGGGCCAGCCGTGCGGAACGCTGCGAGAAGAAGGTGATGACCAGACTGAAGACGATGGGAAATTCCCTGTCGCCTCTGCCGACGGAGCTGCCGCGTGAGCTCTGTGGCCCCGACTGGGTGCAGGCCGACCCGCGGCGGATCGAGGAGGAGGTGCAGAGGGCCCTGATCCTCCCGGCGGGAGGCTGGTACGTGGTGGACGCCAGCCGATCCGTCGGCGAGCGCCCCCGAGCCTACTGGATCGCGGGCCGTGAGATCGTGGCGTGGCGCGCCGAGGGCCGCCTGCGCCTCGCCCCCAACGCGTGTCCCCATATGGGCGCATCGCTGACCGATGGATTCGTGCGGGCCGGCCGGCTCGTCTGCCCGTGGCACGGTCTGGAGCTCGGTGACGAGCGGCACGGCGCCTGGTGTCCCCTGGAAGCGCACGACGACGGAGTTCTCCTGTGGGTCCGTCTCGACGGAGAGGAGGCCACGCCCCGTCCGGTCATGTCGGCCCGGCCTGCGGAATACGTCGATTCGGTCATGCGCATGGAGGCGGCTTGCGAGCCGCGTGACGTGCTGGCGAACCGGCTCGATCCCTGGCACGGGGTCTACTATCACCCGCACACATTCAAGCGACTCAAGGTGATACGGATCGAGGAAGGGCAGTTGGTGGTGCGCGTGGTGTATGGCATCACGGGACGTCTGGGGATCGAGGTGGATGCCATCTTCAGTTGTCCGGACCGTCGTACGATCACGATGACCATCGTGGGTGGTGAGGGGGCGGGTTCCGTCGTGGAGACGCACGCCACCCCTCTCATTCCGGGTCGCACGGCGATCATCGAGGCCACCCTGGCAACTTCGGATCGACCGGGCTTCCGCCGTGCGATTCGCGCCGCGTGGATGATCCGCCCCTTCATCCTCAGGGCGCAGCGCCGCCTCTGGGCCGAGGACGCTGCGTATGCGGAGCGACGGTACGCGCTGCGCTCGGGCTCGGTGTCGTCAGCTCCGTGACCGGCTGCGGGCTCGGCGAGCGAGCGGTCCCACTCGAGACACCGACCATACCGGTTCGGGCCGTACGTTCCACCTCCGCAGGACGTGGTTCGCCGCCAGAAAGCCCGAGGCGACAGCTCGCTCCATGAGCGCGGAGGGGAAGTCCAACCGCACGTAATCCCCCGCCAGCGCGAGCGCCTCCTCCGGTGTTGCGATCCCCGGCCGCCGGGCGTGCCCGCCGGGCGGAAAGGCGGGACAGTCGCGGTCGAGCCGGAACGCCTCGTGTTGGATCCGGGCGCTCCGCGTTTCCGGATACAGATCGTGCAGCCCGCAGAGCATCGCGGTCCGCAGGTCCGATTCAGCGACGCCTTCCGGCACGGCGTAGGCGTGCAGCTCCACCACCGATCCCCCGTTCCGTTCAGCCCAGCGACGGCTCTCCGCCTCGCATAGCTCGTAGACGGAGATGTTGTCGAGCCGCCCGTATCCGGCCGTCCCAACAAACGGCCGGCGCCCTGTCCGGACGGGGTGGTCCAGCCACAGGCGCCACACGGCGAACGGGAGCGTGAGCCGGAGGTGGGCGACATCGTCGCGCCACGCCTCGCTGCCCAACCCGGGGCTCGCCGAGACGATCCGTTGCAGTCCCGGGATCGTGACCGCGAGAACGGCCACGTCGGCGGTCTCGGAGGAGGTCCCGGGCGCACACGCGGCACGCCAGCCCGTGGCCGTGCGCTCCATGCTGGTCACTTCGGTGCCGAGCCTGAACCGCACGCCGAGCGCCTCGAGCCGACGGCGGAGCGGCTTCCACAGGGAGGTCTCGAACTCGTCGTCCAGGACGTCGAACACCAACCCCTCTGGGTTCCCCATGAAGTAGAAGTGGAACATCATCAGCAGCTCGGCAGCCGACATCTCGTCCTCCGGATTAAAGAACGAGTGCGAGAATACGTCGAACAGCATGCGGCGCGCGGCCGGAGGGAAGCGCAGCGAGTCGAGATAGTCTGCAGCCGTCTCGTGGTCGTACTTCTCGTACGTGCGCTCCGGGTGGTAACGAAGCATCTCGAGCGCCGCCGCCCCGTTGACCCTGAGTAGGTCGCGGTAGCGAAACGTGTCGGTCCTCCGCACCAGCGTGACCACGTTCCACGGCGGCCGCGTCGGAAGGTTCTCGAAGGACTGGACGGCCCCGCCCGGGGCCAGCACCGGGTAGTCGCGCAGACGCACGAGACGGGAGAGGTCGGGGTCTACCCGGCGCAGCAGCGCTCGCAGGTTGTAGTATTGCCTGAAGAACGCGTGAAAGCCGCGCTCCATGCGCACGGACCCACCCCCGGGAACGTCTTCGGTCCACGTCCGAAGACGACCGCCGAGCGATCCTTCGCGCTCGAGCACTGTCACGCGGACCTCGCGCTCGGCGAGCACGATCGCCGCCGCCACACCGGCCAGGCCGCCGCCCACTACCAGGGCCGAGCTGCCTTTGGATGCCTGATCTCGCTCTCCACCGGGCTGGGGAACGATATGCCGGCCGTGCTGCGCTCTGCTCACTCGACGACAACCTCCAGGCTCACGCCGCCCTCGACGGCCGCCGCGCCAGAAAGGAATGCACGACTCCGGTCTGCCAACCGTCCATGGGCTCCGTGCGCACCTCATCGAAGCCGGCGTCCGTGAGACGGGACTCGAACGCCCGCACTCCGTCGAACTCCATCACACTTCGCCGCAAGTAGCGATAGATACGGGTCGTCCCCGAAAAGACGAATCCGCCGGGAATGATGACTCCGAGTGACACGGCATTCCAGATCATTCGGGCTCGCGCCGAGTCCGCCACCGAGTATTCGTGGATGCAGATTCGGCCGCCCGGCCGCAGGAGCGCATAGAGCCTGTGCAGACAGACATCGGGATCCGGCACGTTGCGGATCCCGTACGCCATGAAAATCCCGTCGAACGGTCCCGCGATTCCGGAGGCCGACGGATCCATGGCGTCGGCCGTCAGAAGTCGGATCCGATCCGACGGGAGCCGGCGGCGTGCTATCTCCAGCATTCCGTCGGAAGCGTCGGCCGCTGTGATGCGGGCGTCCGGGTGCTGGGTCAACAGAGCCAAGGTGGAGGCACCCGTTCCACAGCACAGGTCGAGCACGTCCGAAGCACGGGGAAGCTCGAGGCGGCGTGCACTGAGATGCAGGTGGCGGTTGTATCCGGGGTTCAGTCCCGTCAGAAGGTCATAGGCGCCGGCCACCCGGTCGAATTCGCCGGGAACCCGGTTCTTGGTGAGAGGACCGGCGGACACGAGGTTACGACCCGTCAGTGCTCGAGACCGACGACGGTGTATCGGTCCCGATCGACGTCCCAGCGCAGGAAGATCCTGGCCGCCCGGTCGGGTCCCGCGGCGTCTCCAGGCAAGCGCACGAGGATCCGGAGGATGGCGATGGCGTCCGAGGGCGGCAGGTCACCGTCCGGCCGCCTGCCGGCCCCCTCCCCGGCGCCGGGTCGCACGTGCAGTTCCTGGCGATAGGCACCGGCCGCCAGCTCTCCGCTCCAAGCGATGCCCAGCGCGTCGTGGCTCAGGTGCCATTGGTACGTGACGCCATCGCCCGTCCATGCCCCGTCGCGGATGCCGAAGTCCTCGAAAGTGAGCCGGAACCCGTCCGACAGGGGACGGGCACCCACCGAGTCGACAGCCGGTCGCTCGATCGGCGATACGGGGCGATACCAGCTCGCGACAATTCGGTCCCGACGCTCGATCAAGATCTTCGTCAGGGTGTCCGCGGCGAACTCGTTCGGCAGCCGACCCGCGGTCACGGCCGCCCGGATCTGCTCGTCGGTGAACGAGCCCACCAGCTTGGCGCCCCAGTAGGTGTCGCGGACCGTGGCTCTTCGGAAGGCCCCGTTGGGCCAGTTGGGTTTCCAGCGCACCGGATCGAACGTCTCCGCCGCCAGCCATCCGATGGACGGGTCGATCACGTCCCCATCCACACCCTCCCATCCGTACTGGTAGAACCCCAGAGTCAACATACGGCCGGTGGTAGCCCAGAAATCGAAGTTGTACTCCACCCCCTCGCGCGGCTCGTGCGGACGGACGCTCGCGCTGCCGAGGCTCGCCCCGAAGTCGATCAGGTAGTGTCGCAGGTAACCGGGGGCGACGTAGGCGTCCAACGTGTTCATGAAGCGCATGTCCACGTGATTCAGCCACGCGGAGACTACGAGCAGCCCGCGCAGGTCCCGCCGGTGCTGGTGCCGGTAGTAATCGTTGGGATCGTCCCGACGCGTGCCGTCGAAGTGGAACGGGCCCTTGGGCGGCCCCGGTACGTACTTGCTGGCCACGGCCAGGAATCGTCCATCCGGGAGCGGGTCGGTGCCGGCCAGAATCGTGTCCGCGAGCGCCAGGGAGAGAGGGTGCTTCACGAACTCTCGGTCGGTATACGTGGCCCCTTCCGCGACTCCCTGCAGGTGCTCGCGTCGGAACACGAAGATATAGTCTTCCGGCACGTTATAGCCGGCGGCATGTGCCAGACGGTTTCCGATGATGCTGGCGGAGCTGCTGAGGTGCTGGAATCCTCTCGGATCGAACTTCACGACGTACCTGTCCCCGCGCGAATCCCGGATGTGAAAGCCCGGCGTCACCCCCTGCAGCTTGGCCGAGGTCATGATCAGGGGGCCGGTGGTGTCCGGTCCGGTTCCCGTCGTGGGTCCGTGGAACACCTCCTGCGGAGTCAGGCGCCGGACGTCGTTCCGGTGCTCGAACCACGCCGAGTTCACGACACCGTCGAAGCGGGTGATGTTGACGGCCTCGTGCCTCATCCCCACGGCGTTGCGGACGCTGATGACGTCGGACACCTCGCCGCTGATCGCGTCCTGCATCAGATACTCGAGCTCGAGTGGATCGTGCACCGCCGGCTCGATGATCGGAAGCGTGTCCGCGTACGCCACGGGCTCGGGGCGCAGGGGCACCGGGGGAGCTGATCCTGAGCAGCCTCCGGCCGTGGCGGCGAGGCCTGCGAGCGCCAGGAGCGCGGCCGTGCCGGATCGCATGCGTCTCAGAATGGCCATGATCCCCGGATCCCTGCCGTGATGCCTTCCCCTCTCGGGTTGAAGCCCAGGTAGCCCAATCCGATCAACGCCGTGGGGCCTGTGATGCGCATTCCAAGGCCATACGAGGCGTTCCACGCGTCGCTGCTGTCGAACACGTCCTCGATCTGTTCCGCCACCGCGCCGTAGTTGAAGAACAGGAACATCTCTGCCCTCGAGAATCCGTTGATCTCCCGCCATACCTCGTACCGCCACTCGCTCATGAGAGCCAGCAGATCGTGGTCGCGGAACCGGTTCGACGGGTAGCCGAGGCTTGTGCGACTTCCACCGAGCGAGGAAAGGTGATAGAACGGGACGCCGTCTCCCTGGTCGTCACGTCGCGTGTCCGCTACCGCCCGCAGCGCGAGCAGCTGGCGCCGGTTCACCGGCACGTACCCCTGGAGGAAGCCCGTGAATGCGTGAAAACCGGAGTCGGTTCCATTCACGCCCTCATACAGGAATCCCGCCAGTCCGGCCGTCATCCCGTGCTGCTGGAAATCTCTCCACTCGGTCAGATCGAGAGTCGCGTTCAGCTCGAGCCGAACGTATTCGGTCCGTACGTTCGCTCCGAACAGACCCTCCGTGTCGAACGCATCGAACAGCGAGTTGTCCGAGAGGACCGGATCTCCGACGACGTTGTTCTCGTACGCCACACCCACGTTGGCGGCGAGGTCCGAGAGGATGGCGATCCCACCCCTGAGCGACGTCGTGAACCAGTCCCGACGGTAGAACGCCCGATCGGTTTTCCGCGTATCCGCTCCGATCCCGTACCACGGAAGCTCTGAGTCGCGTTGCCATTTGAGCTCGGTGGCCCACCATCGGCGCACGTCGCCGCCCAGCAACCCTGCCCGGTAACGCTGTGAGAGACGTCGCGATACGGCCGCGTGCACATAGACTGGACGGAACCTGCTCAGTTGCAGCTCGATCGCGGCCGCGCTGCGTGGACCGATGGTCGTCCGAATGGCCGGGTAGAGGCCCCAGTCGACGGCTTCCCGGTACGAGCGAACCAGGAAGTCGGGCGGCCGCGGAGCTGTCAGGCGGGCGGCCGCGTACGCGGGGACCCTCACGAGCAGCATGTTCAGCGGCCACCCGATGATTCGGAGCGGAAACTCGACGACATCTACCCAGTCCGTCGACGGTCCCGCAGGTGGCCTGGCGACCGTGTCGCGGATGGCGTCAGCCTCCTGAGGCGTGACGGGTCCCGTGTCGACCGAATCGGCCGCCGGTTCCTGATCCACAACGGCCCGTGTGACTGCTTCCTGGGCCGTCACGGCCGCCGGCCAGGCGGCTGCGAGCACGCAGACCGCTCCGATGCCTACGTATGACCTGCGGGCCGCGATCATCTCGCGCATCCCTCCGGAAGACCACCGTGCGTGCCGCCGAACGGACGGACCGTGAACTCGTCGATGACGATTCCCGCACGATCGATGGTCCGCGCACGAATGACTGAGCTGCCGATGCTCAGCTCCACGAACTCGTACACCCGGCGAACCTGCGCTGCCAGCGAGGACCTCTGCACATCGCGCGCGTACTGGGACGCGCCGCCCCCGCCGGAGAGCACGTGGACGGGTCCGCACCCCGGGTCCACACGGCGACCATCGCGCACCGGCCACGTACGCTCGTAGTGATGATCGTGTCCGGCTGCGATGAGGTCTACTCCGTACCTCTCGAACAGCGGCATCAGGCGGCTGCGGAGGGCGCGGTCCAGACCGTGCCCGCTGACACCGATGGCGTGACTGTACAGCGGGTGGTGCTCGAACGCGATCATCCAGCGGACCGTAGAGTCAGCGGCACCCTCGCGCAGTGTGGCCTCGAGCCATTCGTACTGGGCGCCCGAGGCGGAGCGGAGATCGTCGACATCGCGGCTCCGGCTGGCCGTGTCGATCGAGATGAACAGGACGGCTCCCCACCGGAACGCGTAATGCCGGGCTCCGGGATACGGTTCGGGCCACAGGAACGCGGCATCGTATGACCGGCCGCCGTCCGCGCGCACGTCGTGATTTCCCACTGCGGGATAGAACGGGACCGAGGCCAGGATTGGGGCGTACACCTGGAAGTGTCGCTCGGTGAACTCGCGCTCTGTCCCATCGTTGTAAGCGATGTCACCCACGTGGATCGCTAGATCCCACTCCAGACGGCGCATCTGGCGGGCCAGATCGAGCTGTTCCGGGCCGCCCCAGCCGGAGTCTCCGAACAGTAGCACACGGATCTCGCCGGCCGGCGGCGCCTGCGGTGGTGCGGTCCGAAAGGCGTGCGCTCCGGTCCGGACGCCGGATGCCGACACCCGGTACTCCACCACGGTCGCCGCCGGCAACGGCGACAGCCGGGCCCGCCGTGTTCTGCCTAGGTGCGGTTCGATTGTCGCCCCGATCCAGCTCGTGTCACGGGAAGGAACGCGAAACCAGGCCGTATCCGCGGATCCACTGGGGCTCATCCACAGCACCCAGGCCGCCGAGTCACTGACGTTCTGCATGTAGGGCGTCCGGATGTACGGCGCCGGCACGGCGGGCATGCCGACCGGATCCACGGGTCCGGGGTAGCAGCCGGTCAGCGTGATGGAAGCCAGGACCGCCAAGACGCCGAGACCTGTCGCGATGGCGGAAGGTGAGGTCTGGCACCGGCCTGCACATGCCATAACGGCGGACGGGAGCCTCGATCCGGACACTCGCACGGGCCCGGTTCGTGCGGGACGGATCGCGGTAGCGCTACAATGCGAGTGGAGGCGGCCGGACCCCTCCGCGAGGGAGGCTGAGACCGGTACGTGCCACGCCACACGGAGACGAGATCGCGGATCATGCACGATCAAGAGAATACAATCTTGCTTTCCCTCTTCCAAACGGAGTCCGATGAACTCCCAACGGGCATGGAGGAGGTTCACATCGCCTGGGACCGTGAGGATTCCTCCGACGACCCCGATGAAGCTGTCGAGGAGAGAGCCCGACTTCCGGTGCTGCCCCTGCGTGGAACGGTCGTCTTCCCGTCGGTGGCCGCGCCGATCGCCGCCGGGCGGGAGAAGACACTCGCCGCCATCGAGCACGCGCTTCAGAACTCCAAGAAGCTGATCGCGGTCGCCCAGATCGACGCGGAGCAGGAGGAGCCGGTGTCCGACGGTCTGTACCGCATCGGCACGATCTGCCGCATCGCACAGATGCAGCGGGTTCCCGGTGGCATACAGCTCGTCGTACAGGGCGTCGGGCGCGGGGCCGTGCTCGAGTTCTCCGATGAGGGCGGCTACCTGGAGGCCGTCGTGCGGCGCATGCAGGACATGCCGCCCCTGGACACCGAGGATTCAGCGTTCGCGGCCCTGTACAAGGAAGTGCGCGAGCGTGCGGCCCAGCTCAGCCGGCTGCGCGGGGTCCCCAAGGAGATCATCGACCACCTGCTGGGCGGGGTGACGGGCGGCGGAGAGCTGGCGGACCTGGTGGCGTTCTATACCGAGCTCGAAGTGCCGGAGAAGCAGGACCTGCTCGAGACCCTGTCCGTGGAGGATCGTCTCCGCAAACTGCTTCTCCATCTTCAACGGCAGATCGGGGTGCTGGAGGCGCAGGCCCAGATCCGCAGCAAGGTCCAGGAAGAGCTCGGAGAGAGACAGCGCGAGATCTTCCTGCGCGAGCAGATGAAAGCCATCCAGCACGAGCTGGGCGACGACGCCGATCAGGAGGAGATCCAGGAGCTGCGGGAGCGCCTGGAGGCGCTCGACCTACCCGAGGAAGCCCGCAAGGAAGTGGACCGGGAGCTGCGACGGCTCGTGCGGATCCCGCGTGAGGCAGCCGAGTCTCAGGTGATCCGGACGTTCCTGGAGACGATCGCCGACCTGCCGTGGAGCGAGCGTACCGAGGATCGGCTTGACCTCAAGCGTGCCGAGGAGATCCTGGAGCGCGACCACTATGGACTCAAGGATGTGAAGGAGCGCGTCCTCGATTTCCTGGCCGTCCGCAAGCTCCAGGAGCTGCGCAATGGATCCGGGAACGGAGAGGAAAGCGACGAGGAGAGCGGAGACGATGCCGCATCGGAGTCCGATCCGTCCGAGCACGTCGAGTCCGACCCCGAGAGCGCGATCCCCGGGGACGCGGAGTCCGATGCCGGCGACCGTCGCCTGGGGCAGGCGGACGACCGGACCGGCCAGACGATCCTGTTCGTCGGTCCTCCGGGTACCGGCAAGACGTCGATCGCCAAGTCGATCGCCGACGCGATGGGTCGCAAGTATGTCCGCGTGTCGCTGGGTGGCGCCCGGGATGAAGCGGACATACGTGGTCACCGCCGAACGTACGTGGGAGCCCTGCCGGGCCGCATCATCGAGGGACTGAAGCGCGCCGGTAGCAAGAATCCCGTGTTTCTGCTCGACGAGGTGGACAAACTGGGCGTGTCGTTCCAGGGCGACCCCTCCGCGGCGCTCATGGAGGTAATGGATCCGGCCCAGAACAACGCCTTTGTGGACCATTACCTGAGCGTCCCGTTCGACCTGTCGGAGGTGATGTTCATCGCGACGGCGAACTTCCCGCACCAGATCCCGGGACCGCTCAAGGACCGCATGGAGGCGATCGAGTTCGTCGGTTACACGGCACAGGAAAAGCTGGAGATCGCTCGGCGCTACCTTCTTCCCCGACAGAGAGACATGAACGGGCTGACGGACGGGCAGCTGGACGTGTCGGAAGAGGCACTGCAGGAGGTGATCTCGAGCTATACGCGGGAGGCCGGCGTGCGCAACCTGGAGCGCGAGATCGGTTCCATCGGGCGCAAGAGCGCCCGCAGGATCGCGGCCGGTGACACAGAGCGTGTGGAGGTCGGGGTCGATGCCCTCAGGGAGCTGCTCGGCCAGCCGAAGGTCCATCCCGAGAAGAGGCTCGAAGTGGACACGGTCGGCGTCTCCATGGGCATGTACTATACGCCGGCGGGTGGCGACATCATGCGCGTCGAGTGCTCAGTGATGGAAGGCAAGGACGGGCTCATCCTGACGGGGCAGCTCGGAGACGTAATGAAGGAGAGCGCTCAGGCCGCGTTGACGTTCGCGCGCAGTCATGCCGCGGAGCTCGGGATCTCCGAGGACATGCTGGGCGACCGTCAGATCCACATCCACGTGCCCGCCGGCGCCGTGCCCAAGGAGGGCCCGTCCGCAGGAATCGCGATGGCGATGGCGATGGTGAGCGCCATGAGCGGCCGGCCGGTAGCAGCCGATGTCGCGATGACCGGCGAGCTCACCCTGACCGGCCGCATCATGGCGATCGGGGGCGTGAAGGAAAAGGTTCTCGGAGCGGTCCGGGCCGGCATCAAGAAGATCGTGCTGCCGCGTGACAACGAGGGCGACGTGGCGGAGCTCCCCGAGAGCGTGCGCGATGCGCTCGCGTTCCACTACGTCGAAACGCTGAACGACGTCCTGGCGGTCGCGCTGCTGTCCCCGGCCGACGTCCAGGCGGACGCGTCTGCGTCACGGTAGGACGCCCAGGAGCGCCAGCACGTCACCGGGCGCGTCGAGCCAGGCGTCGGGATCGGTCGGCTCGAGCTGGGAGCGCCCGAACGGCCCCCACAGGGCGGCCGCGGTGAACACCCCCGCGGCCCGACCTGCCCGCATGTCGTGTGGGCTGTCCCCCACGAACACGGCTTCGGCAGGAATCCGCCGAAGCGGCTCCAGGGCCCGCAATACAGGCTCCGCGTGGGGCTTGTAGCGCTTCACGTCGTCTGCCGTCACGATCGAGTCGAACCACTTCAGCGGCAGATCGCAGCGGCGCAGTCCCAAGTGCGTGGCGCGCGATTTCTTGCTCGTCACGATCGCCAGGGCGAAGCCCGCCGTGCGCAGCAGGCGCACGGTGTCTCGCACCTCCGGGAACGGCCGCACCAGATCGTCGTGGTGCGCCAGGTTGTGCTCCGTGTAGGTCCGGATCATGGCGGACACCGCCTCTTCGTTCGCGGCGAATCCTCGCATCTGCACCACCAGCGGAGTGCCGATGCCCCGGCGCCACTCGTCATCCGGCGGCACCCGGCCCAGGTGGAGACGCATGGTGTGGCGGTACGAGGCGAGGATCAGCTCCTCGCTGTCGATAAGCGTCCCGTCGAGGTCGAACAGGACGACGCGCGGGACGTTCTCAGGCCTGGAGGCCAACGCTCGCCGCGAAATGAGCCCGGAGCTCCTGGGGCTGCATTCCGGCGCTCCGGGCAAGGGTCTCGAGCATGACGGGATCCTCCAGGTCCGATGCCTCGAGGCGCAGCATGTACTGGCGAGCCACCTCGTAGGCCTCGGCTTCCGTATCTACGAGCCGCACGCGTGTCCGGCCCGTGGTCGGGTCACGCAGGTCCTCGAAGGAAAGAACGCGTATGTGTCCTCCGCGTCCGAGGCTGACGATCCCGCCTTCCACAAGGGACTCCTCGCTGGGCGCCTCGAGGAGGAACCGAACGGCGCCGAATCCGAGCGTGCGAGTATAGTCGATGTCGAACGTGATGGGCATCGCGCACCGCAGCTCGTACCCCAAGCGGAGATCCGTTATCGTCACGTTCTCGCCCCGCTCCAGGAAACGGCGCTGCACCTCGCGTTTCAGGATCGTCTCCATCGGAATCTCGGCCAGTCGGAGATGATCGTAGCTGTCGTACTCGACATTCACGCCCGGAATCCGGGCCAGCTCAGCGGGATCCATCTTCTCGCCGATCCCCTCGGCGATGATGGCCAGGCCGTCCCGCCGGCCGAGTGCTCGCCGCTTCAGGATCGCGCCCTCCAGAATGGTGCACACGTCGTCGAACGTGATTTGCTGGTCGCTGAACTCTTCCGGAATGATGGTGACCGTGGCGCCCGATGTCCGGCCGATGCCGAGGGCCAGGTGGCCTGACGTGCGACCCATCACCACGGCGAAGAACCATCGGTTCGTCGTGCGGGAGTCCTCCATCAGGTTGAGGCACAGCTCGCTGCCGACGTAGCGCGCCGTCTCGTAGCCGAAGGTCGGCATGTCCGCCGGCAGCGGCAGGTCGTTGTCGATCGTCTTCGGCACGTGCGCCACGCGGAGCGCGCCTCCTCCAGCTCTCGCAACCTCGCGGGCCGCGTAGGCGGTGTCGTCGCCACCGATCGTGACGAGGTGCGACACGCCCAGGTCCTGCAGCGCGAGCACCGTGCGGTGCAGGCTCTCGGGCGTCTTCGTCGGGTTGGCCCTGGACGTGCGCAGGATCGACCCGCCCTCCTTGTGAATCCGCGACACGTCGGAAGTGGAGAGCGGCCGCGTCATGTCGGTTCGGCCGGCCATCAGGTGCTCCCAGCCGTCGAAGATCCCGACGACCTGGCACCCCTCGTCCGCGGCCTTGAGTGCCGCCGCGCTGATCGCGCTGTTGATGCCGGGTGCCGGGCCGCCTCCGACGAGGATCCCGATCCGTGGCGAGCTCTGATCATTCATGTATCACCGTCCTCCTCCGTGTGTCTGTCGGGCCGTCATGTTCCCATCGCCGAGCGAACCCGTCAAGGCGTGCGCCGGTGTCCCGGCAAGGCGCACCGCAATGCTGCAATGAGTACCGACCACGAGCCGCGTTCCGACGGTTCCGAAGAGAAACGTAACCTGGTATCACAGAATCATTTGCGAGCATCGCGATCCCGGGGCACGTCCCTTGCTCGCAGGGGCGTGGGAGCGGTGCGTCCGCCACCCTCGACGCGCCGCTCGGCTGGACGGTCCGCGAGCCGGCGAGCGAGACCTGCGTAGATCCACTCAGGGAGGGCATTCATGTATCGGAAACTCGGGTGGCTGCCGCTGGCGGCCGTGATCGTCGTCGGTGCGACGGCATGTGACAGCGAGTCGACGGGCCCGTCGGGTACCGACTTCGACCCGCAGTCCACGGAAGAGACCGTGCAGTCTCTTCAGGCAGAGCTCAATGCGGATGGCGACATTCTGGCCAGCCTCGCGCTGGCTGGATCCACACTCGCGGCACAGGGTGCCGTCTCGATCGTGCTTCCGCGTCACCTGGAGGAGCCCGCAACACCGTTTGCCGCACAGATGGTCCAGGGATACGCGCTGTCCGGCGCGGCCGAGCCAGCGTTTCCGGTGGAGCTCTACGGTACGGTCTTCGAGTGGAGCGTGAACCTCGGAACGTATGTCCTGAGCTCTCTCACCGGGGCGCCGGACCGGACCGTACGCTTCATAATGTACGCGATCAATCCGATCACCGGTCAGCCCGTGGCACCCCTGGTGGAGATCGGATATGTGGACATCACGGACATCGGGACGGATCTCACGACCGGTGTGCGGGTGTACGCCGCGGCCGACGAGGTAACGGACCCGTGGGTGGATTACGCGATCGAGGCCTCGTACACGGTCGAAGGAGAGAATCTGGCGGTGGAGGTGACCGCCGATGGCTTCATTTCCGACGGCACGGAGACGCTGCGCTTCGACCTGTCGGAGACGGCGGCGCTCCTCGCCGCCAGCGAGACCATCTCGGTCGACGTACTGTATGCGCTGTGGCTGGACGGCCAGCCGGCGCGCGTGTCCGTCGACCTTCACACGGTGCTCGATTTCTCGTCCGAGGTCGTCGTCGAGGCGGCAACGGTCGGCGTGATCATCACGAGTGGCACGGATACGGTCGAGCTCGATATGACACTGGCGACCGACAACACTCTGAGCGGTGTCATCGACTACAACCACGCTCCGGCCATCTACATCACGGGCACCGAGGGGGATCCGGTGTTCCAGCGCGTTGACGATCAGCCGCTCACCGCGGATGACATCGCCGCGCTGCTGCAGATGTACGACCTGCTGGGGGACGTTCTGGACCTCGCCGAGAGCCTGTTCCAGCCGCTCAACGGAGCCAGTATCTGACGAGGCCCGGGCCGACCGGGCGCCCATCCGCGCCGGGGGCCGGGAGCGATCCCGGCCCTTCGGCGTTCAGGGGGCGACCGCCGGTCCGGCCGGTTCAGGCTCTGATCTCATGCAGCGCGCGCCGCACGAGAACCGGAACCATGGCGCGCCTCCACTCGCTGTCCACCGGGATGTTGTCGAGCGGGTGACACTGGCGGAACGCCTCCTGGGCAACCTCGTCGATGACGTCGTCTGAGAGACGGCTTCCGATCGCCGTTTCCCCGACTTTCCCCAGCTTCCGCGGATACGACCCCATGGCCGACGCGGCCATCTGAAGGTCCGTCACGGTATCGTCCGGCGCATGATCCACGCGCAGCGCCAGGTTGAGCATCGGGAAGTCGATGGAGTCTCGGGACCGCAGCTTCTGGAAACTGTGGCGCGTCCCGTGCGCCGGGCGCGGGATCCTGATCTCGGTGAGCAGCTCACCTCTCTCCATGCGCCGGTTCCACACCCCGTCGGACGTGAAAAAGCGCGTGATCGGGATCGAGCGCTCGCTATCCGGGCCCACGATAGTCAGTTCGGCCTCCAGCGGCAGAAGGGCCGTAGCCGCGTCCGCCGAGTGCGCGGCCACGCAGCGCGTCCCGCCCTTTACCACGTGACAGTCGTCGCCGTCCTTCTTGAGGCAGTAGCCGAGGGCTCTACGCCAGAACAGGGTCTGGTTGTAGTACGTGCACCGGGTGTCGAGGCACACGTTACCTCCCACAGTCCCCATGCGCCGGAGCTGTGGCCCGGAGATGAGCTCGCACGCCCGGGTGAGGGACGGAAGCGCCCGAGCGACCGCCGGGTGCCGGGACAGGTCGTGCAGCGTGACTCCGGCCCCGATTCGGAAGCCGCTCTCGTCCTCATCGATCCGACGGATCTCCTCGATCCCCCGGAGGGACACGAGGTGGCTCGGCGTGAACAGCTTATGCTTCATGTTGGGGACGAGGTCGGTACCTCCCGCGATCGGCATCGCGTCGTCGGAATGTTCGGCCAGGAGCGTCACGGCCTCCGCAACCGTCGAAGGGCGATGATACTCGAACGTGGGCAGTCTCAACATCCGGTCAACGCCCCTCGAGCGGAGCGCAACACGCGCTCCACGCGTTCGAGACCGGAACCGAGAGACGTCTCCGTGTAGCCGTAGCCGACGCGGAAGTATCCGTCGATGCCGAAGTGGTCTCCCGGAACGATCAGGACGCTCTCACGGGCTCTCAATCGCTCGGCCAGCTCGATCGAGCCGATCGGGACCTCGTACCGAAAGAAGGCTATGGCTCCCGCCACCGGTGGGCAGAAACTCAGGATGTCCGCTTCTCGGGCCGCCCAGTCTTCCAGGATCCTCAGGTTGGCGCGCAGGATGGCCCGTCCCCGCTCGAGCAGGCGGGCGCGGGCCGTCGGCTGCAGCGCCGCGGATCCGAGTCGATCGGAAAGAGGAGATGGCGCGATCGTCGTGTAGTCCTTGCGCTCCCACAACTGCTCCCGAAACTCCTCTGGTGTGACGAGCCAACCGAGACGCAGGCCGGCCAGTCCGTACGCCTTCGAAAGCGAGGCGCTGACGAGAACGCGCTCGGTCCGTCCCCAGAACGAGGAGGTCTCCTCTCCGGACAGCTCTGCTCCCGCGTACACCTCATCGGACAGGATCCATGCCCCTGCCCGCTCGGCTGCCGACACGATCTCGGCCACCGCGGCCGGCTCGAGGAGAGACCCCGTCGGATTGGCCGGGTTGGTGACTACGATCAGCCGCGTGCCGGGACCGATCGCGGACGCCGCAGCCCCCGGGGCAGGTTGCCAGCCGCGCTCTTCCTCGAGCCACAGGCTCTCGACGTGCGCTCCGAGTCCCGAAGCGAGGCCGGTCGTCTGCTCGTACGTCGGGCGCACGACGACGACCCGGTTCCCCGGGTCCACCAGACGCCACAACGCCAGAAAATTGGCCTCGGCGCTGCCGACCGTCGCCACCACGTTGGCTGCCGACGCCCCGGCGTACATGGCAGCGATCCGCTCGCGCAACAGGGGGCTCCCGTCCGTGTGGCCATAGCCGAGGAGGGTGTCGGACGGATCGATGGAGGCCAGATCCATCAACTCGGCCAGCGTTATCGGTTGCACACCGCTCTCGGCGAGGTTGAACTCGACCGTGTTCTCGTGGTGCGACTGCCAGCGCTCCATCTCGAAGACCGGTTGCTTCATGGGCGTGACAGGCGGGCCGCATACTTCGCCCGGAACTTGGCCAGCTTCGGCGCGACCACGACCTGGCAGTACCCGTTGTTCGGGTTCTGGCGGAAGTAGTCCTGGTGGGTGTCCTCGGCCGGGTAGAAGCCGCTGAGGGCCGTCACCTCAGTCACGATGGGATCGTCGTACGCGCTCTCCGTCTCCAGCTCGGCGATGATCCTCTCCGCTTCCTCCTTCTGGGCCTCGTCGTGATAGAAGATGGCCGAGCGGTACTGCGTTCCCACATCCGCGCCCTGTCGGTTCAGCGTCGTCGGGTCGTGCATCGAGAAGAAGATCTCGAGGAGATCCCGATACGTGATCTCCCCCGGATCGTAGGCCACCTGCACGACTTCGGCATGTCCCGTCGTGCCGGTACACACCTGCTCGTACGTCGGGCTCTCCGCGTGGCCACCGGCGTACCCGGATTCCACGGCGATTACGCCTCGCAGGTCGCGGTACGCTCCATCCAGGCACCAGAAGCACCCGCCCGCCAGCGTCGCCGTCTTCACCCTGCCCCCTCCCTCCATCAATCCTCCGATCGATTCATGATCTCAGCCGCCCGGATCGCCCGCCATACGCGATCCGGCGTGAACGGGAGCGAGTCCATGCGCACCCCAACCGCGTCCCAGATCGCGTTGGCGATCGCCGGAAGCGACGGATGCAGCGGTCCTTCCCCGGCCTCCTTCGCTCCGTACGGACCTTCGGGGTCGGCCGCCTCAACGATTAGCGACACGAATTCCGGACAATCGAGCGACGTCGGGATCCGGTAGTCGAGCAGCGACGGCGCGTCGTGCAGTCCACCCTCGGGCTCGCCGCGCTTCATGACCTGCTGCTCGAAGATGGCCTCGGCGAAGCCCATGTACGCCGAGCCCTCCATCTGGCCCTCCACCAGCGTCGGGTTGAGGGCCCGGCCACAGTCGTGCGCCACCCAAATCGTCTGCACGTCCACGAACCCCGTCTCGGGGTCCACCTCGACCTCTGCCACGTGCGCCGTGAAGCTGTAGGCCGGTGATGCGCCGATCGTCCCGCCCCGGTAGTCGCCGTGCACCCCTTCTTTGGGCGTGTTGTAATGACCGACGGCACCGAGCGTGCCGTGCTCCACCTCGGCGAGCTGAAACGCTGCCGCGATCGGCAGCCGGCGATCGTCGTTCATCGGATTCTCGACATCGAATGCCCAACCACCCGCCAGGCGAACTCGATCCGTCGGGATGTCGAGTTCGCGGCCGACGCTGGCGCGCACCCGGTCGCCGACCTGCCGACAGGCGTGCACGCACGCGCTCCCGACCATGAGCGTCTCGCGCGAGGAGTAGGCGCCGAGGTCCACCGGGACCACGTCCGTGTCGGCCGACAGCACGCGTACGTAGGCGAGGGGTACGCCGAGCTCTTCGGCCGTGATCGCCGCCATCGTGGCATCCGATCCCTGCCCGATGTCCGACGCTCCATGCAGCACGCTCACGCGGCCGGACCGCTCGACCTGCACCTGCACGGCGGCTTGCGGCATCTCGTTCGGATAGATCGGGTAATTCGTGCCGGAGATGTAGCACGAGCCGGCGACACCCACGCCCCGGCCGTGCGGGAGCCTGCGATGCTTGTGCTTCCAATCGCTCGCCTTCTCGACCGCGTCGAGACACTCCAGGAACCCGTTCGACTGCACGCGGAACTCGTTCACCGTGCGGCCAATACCCATGAAATTGCGGCGTCGGAGCTCGATGGGGTCCATCCGCAGCTCGGCCGCGAGCTTGTCGAGCGAAACTTCGAACGCGAACCGGGGCTGTACCGAGCCGTGTCCCCGTTTCGGGCCGCACGGTGGCTTGTTCGTGTACACTCGGGTCGAGTCGAAGCGGTAGGATTCCAGCTCATACGGAGCCGTGAGGAGCTGACCGCTGTAGTAGGCGGTCACGAGGCCGAACGAGGCGTATGCGCCGCCGTCCAGCAAGGTGCGGGCGTCGACGGCCTTCAGTCTTCCGTCCCGGGAGGCGCCCACCCGGTACCACATCTTCATCGGATGCCGACCACGGTGGGAGTAGAACAGCTCCTCCCGTGTGTACAGCAGCTTCACCGGCCGGCCCGTCCGGAGCGCCAGCAGGGCGACACAGAACTCCAGGTCGAACGGCTCCGATTTCCCGCCGAATGCTCCGCCCACCGCCGGCTGCACGACCCGGACGCGCGCCACGTCGAGCCCCAGCACGCGCGCCAGCTCACGCTGCAGATAGTGTGGCACCTGCGTCGAGGACCAGACGGTCAGCAGTCCGTCCGCGTCCACATTTCCGATCGCGCAGTGAGGCTCGATGGGTGCGTGCGTCGTGCCGTGGAAGAAGTAGTCGCCCTCCACCACCACGTCGGACGCGGACATCAGTTCGTCCACCGGACCGAACGCCAGCTCCACCCGCTTCGTGATGTTGCCGTTCCGGCCCTCGCGCTGGGGCTCGTGGATCGGGACGGCGGCCGCCCCGTCCGTAAGCACCTCCTCGGGCTCGAGGTAATACGGCAGCACCTCGTATTCGACCTCGATCGCCTCCAGCGCCGCATTCGCCGTCTCCTCGTCCACCGCGGCCACGCAGGCCACGGCGTCCCCGACGTAGCGCACTCTGTCGAGCGCCAGCGCGTGCTCGTCCCGCGTCCACGGGATGATTCCGTACGGCGTGGGCATGTCCTTTCCCGTGATGAGCCCATGCACACCGGACAGCGCTGTCGCGTGTCGAGCGTCGATCGACACTATGCGTGCATGCGGGTGCGGACTGCGGAGCAGCTTCGCGTGCAACATGCCGGGCAAGACGAGATCGTCCGTGTAGACTTCGCGGCCCGTGCCCTTGCGAAGGCCCTCGGGCTTGCGGTTGCGGCGTCCCAACACCCGAAGCCCGTCCGGACCCAGGACTTCGAGGTCCGCCGGGTCGTCGGCGCCCGCTCGTTGCAGGACGTTCAGCTCATCGGGATGCACCGGCGCCTCACTCCCCCGGCATGATTCTCAGGTTCCGAAAATGCGCCAGCGTGGATGAGTGCAGCCACAGGGCCGACCTGGCCGGACGATTCGCCGTGCTTGAGATCGCTCACGAGGAGCGCCGGCTGATCGGATCCGTGCACATACAGCCGCGCGGCGGCTCCGCACAGGCCTGCCAGCAGCAACGACATCAACCGACGCATGACCATCAACTCCCTTCCGCTGAGGGAGAGGAGGGTTCCGGTCCGGAGGAACGGCGTGCCGCCGATACCTCGGCTGCTGGACGACCCGACCGGACCGCCTCGGCGGCGATTTCCACTGCCTCGAAGATCTGCGTATAGCCGGTGCACCGGCACAGGTTGCCTGAAAGGGCTTGCGCGATCTCTTCCCGCGTGGGCGACTGGTTCTCGCACAGCAGCTGGTACGCAGTGCACAGGATGCCCGGCGTGCAGAAGCCGCACTGGGCGGCCCCTGCCAGATCGAAAGCGTCCTGCAGCGGATGCGGAGCCACCCCGCAGGCCAGGCCCTCGACCGTGGTCACCGCTCGACCGGCGGCTTCGTGAACGAGCAACAGGCAGGACAGCACGGCTTCGCCATCGAGCAAAACGGTGCAGGCGCCGCAATCCCCCTTGTCACAGCCTTGCTTGCTCCCCGTGAGTCCGAGGGTGTAGCGGAGCGACTCCAGGAGGGTGTAATGCGACGGAACACCTACGGCGACGGCGTCGCCGTTGACCGTGAGCTGGATGATCTCGTGCATTCGTCGGCCCGTTTCTGTTCGCCCCGGGGAAGGGTGCATCGATCTGCGCCCGAGGTTAGAGTATACCGCCTTGACGGGTCAAGGTGTCGAACGAGTCATCGGATAGCGGGATGGTCAGGGATGGACGCAGCATGAGGACACGAAGAGCTCTGGTCGGAGGACTCGTCGCGGTCGGTGTTCTGGCCTCGGGCGGCGGGCCACCGTCGGCTCGGGCGCAGGACCGAGTTCCGATCGACCGGTGGCTTGTTTCGTCGGCGTTTCCGGTCGGCGCGGAGGGTGATCCGTTGCGTACGGATGTCCTGGAGCCGCCGGGTGAGACGGGTGTGCTTCCGGACCGGGGTCGCACCGAGCTGGGGGCCGACTGGAAGCTGAAGCGGAATGACGGGACCTCCGTGTTTCTGCTGGACCCGCACCTCGAAGTGGACGAGACAGGGTCCGGGAGCACATCCCCGTCGATCGTGGTGTACGCCCACGCATACCTGAAGGCGCCAGCCGACCGAACGGTGCGACTCACCTGGGGCGGCGTGGCGTGCACGCGCGTCGCGGCGTGGATCAACGGCAGATCGATCGACGAGCTGGGTCGCCCCGCGGACGAAGGTGCGTTCCATGACGTTCCCACCGCACACAGCGCCGACGTCCGCATCGGTTTCGGCTACAATACCCTTCTCATCAAGGCGATCTCCGGAGACTGTCCGCTTGGGATCGCGGCCCGGCTCGAGGTCGGCGCTGACGGAGCGCTGGAGGGAGTCAGGGTGCAGGCATCCCGCCCGTACGGCGACACCCGGACCGGGCCCCGGCCCTGGGTCATCGCCGCGTCCGAGGCTGGTCCTGAATCCCTCCTCGGATGGAAGGACGAAACCCTGTTCGGCGCGGCAGCGGTCCGTCTCGCGGCGTTCGCCGTTACCCCGATCGAGGGCGCTGAAATCGAGGCGATCGTGAGCGGACACAAGGTGAAGCGGGACGTCGAGTGGCTCACTCCCGCCGAGCCGTTGTCCGTGCTGGTGCCGTTCGAGTTCGAGCGGCTGCGAACGGCCCTCGTCCGAAACCAGGACCTGGAGCTCCGGCTGAAATGGGGAGCCGGCGAGTCCGAGGGCGTGTTGTCCCTGCGTCCGGAGCCTCTGCTGGAGGCCTTTCATTCTTCGATTCGTCTTCTCGGGTGGACCGCCGCGTCCACTGGCGACGTGAATCCGGAGGAGGCCCTGGAGGAGATCGACGACGAGGAGCCGCATCCCCTCGCGAACCTGATCCCCCTTCCGAAAGCGGCGGGCATCCCGCTGGTCGGCGAGTGGAAGATCCCCGGATCGCTCTCCGGTTTCACGCTGCGCCTCGATACGCGGGATGCACCGGGAGCCTACCGGATCGGCTCGCGCCCGGCGGAAGGCGATGAGATCCTGCTTTGCCAGGCCTGCAGGAAAGGCCAGACGATCCAGATCGTCGTGCAAACCACGGGATCATGGAGCCGGTTTCCGGGGGCCGTCATCGCCGACCCGGGGGCACCGCTGGACCGGACGCTAGGGCAGGACGAAGCGAAGGACTGGCTCAAGCTGCTCGACGACAAGGGCAGTCGGGAGTATCGGGAGCGCGCCGTGGACGGAACGACAGCGGCCGCAGGGAACTGAGCCGGTGGACCGTCTCGCCCGGGGCCCGCGGCCGGTGGGGGTACTGTGGGTTCTGGCGCTCGCGGCCTGTTCGAATGGCGTGGCGGAATCGGACGGCGGGGCGGGGGCTGCGCCGTGCTCCGCGTCGGTGGAGATCGCGCACCTGCCGCAGCAGCTTGCCGAGGCGTCCGGCATCGCGCGCGACCCGCGCCGCCAAGACGTGCTCTGGTTGCACAACGACAGCGGCAACGATGCGGCATTGTTCGCGGTGGACACGGCAGGCGGACTCGCCGGGACGGTTCCGATCATCGGTGCCACGAGCCGCGACCCCGAGGATATAGCGGTGGCGGAGTGCGACGGTGACTGGTGCCTGTGGTACGGCGACATGGGCGACAACGATGGCGTCCGGCCCGAGATTCACATCCACCGACTCACCCTGCCACCTGTCCCGACGCAAGCGGCGGTGCCCGCCGACCCCGTGGGGCCCGAGATGACGTACGCCGTCCGCTACCCCGGTGGACCGCGCGATGCGGAGGCCCTGGTCGTGGACGCGCGGCGCGGAGAGCTGGTGATCGTCAGCAAGGGAAGAGAAGGCGTCATCGAGATGTTCGCAGCGGATCTCGCGACCCTCGAAGCGGTGGACGGTCCGGTGATCCTGCGCCGCGTCGGACGGCTGGCCGTTCCGAGCGGCGGAAGCAGCACCCGCTACATCACGGCCGGCGATCTCTCGCCCGCCGGCGATTGGCTGGCCCTGCGCAGCTACTCGACGCTGTACCTGTTCCGGTGGTCCGGGACCGAGCTGTTCGACACGCTCGCCGCACCGCTTGCCGCCTCGCTCCTTCCGGCGCTCGAGCCGCAGGGTGAGGGGCTGGCGTTCCAGCGGGACTCGGGAACGATCTACCTGGCGAGCGAGGGTCGCGACGGACGTCCGCCGCAGCTCAGTCGGATCGACTGTCGTCCGTAGCCGATCGGGGCGGCGCCGTGGGCTCGGAGCTCGGTGCCGGGCTGGCGGTTCCGCTCCCGCCGAACATCGGGATCTGGTTCGGGTCCGAGACCTCTGCGGCGTCCGAGACCTCTGCTGCGTTCGGAGGCCGGTCCGCTTCCGGCGCGGAGCCCACACGTGGGGCGGGCGACGGCGAGGGAGAGGGAGAGGTCGAATCGTCCGTCTCCAACCACTTCCCCGGGCGACCGGAGCGCAGGTCCTTCAGGACGTCTCGGCCCGGAATCGCCGACCGCGGGTCCGCTTCCTCCAGCTCACGCTGGATCTGGTTCAGGCTGCGTCGGAACTCGCGCATGGCGTGCCCCATGGATCGGGCGATCTCGGGGAGGCGGCGGGGGCCGAAGAACACCAGAACGATGATGAAGATCACGGCGAGTTCCGAAAAGCCGAGCGAGCCCATGCCCATGCTCGATCGCCGTCAATCCGAAAGGAGGCGCAGAACGTCTTCGCCGTAGAACATCCGGATGTAGCGCACCTGGATGGGCGTGACCCGTCGTACGGCCCATATGAGCTCCACGTTGTTCGGCTCGGCCGGGTGCGTTCGCAGGCGCATGCCGCATTCCGAAGGAACTCGGTTCCCCTTCCGGAGATTGCACCGGCTGCACGCGGTGACCACGTTCGTCCAGTGGTTGGTCCCCCCGCGGGAGAGGGGCACGACGTGGTCGCGGGTCAGGGACTCCCTGTAACCGAACTCGCGGCGATGGCGGTTGCAGTACTGGCAGCGGTACCCATCGCGCGCGAACAGAAACGTATTCGTCACCTGGCGACGCAGGCGCCGCGGCACGTGGATGTAGCGGACGAGGCGGATCACGACCGGGGTGGGGAGGCGGACCGACTCGGATCTGAACGGCCGCTCCTCGTCGACCTCGAGAGCCTCCGCCTTCTGATCGATCACGAGGCGCAGGGCTCGGCGAACCGGGATGATGGTCAGCGGCTCGAATGACGCATTGAGTGCGAGACAACCCATGTACGCGAGGCGACCTCCTCTCTTGAGCCGAAAGTGTAGGCTGGCCCCGTGCGGGGAGTCAAGATCGGGCGGTGCCGGATGAGGGAACCGGCGCGCCTCCAGAGCGAGTCGATCGCCTTCAACCGTCGCTCGGACGGAACATCGGAGGCGTTCTGCGCCGTCGCACTGCCACACCCCGTATACCAGACGTTCTCGTATCGCATTCCTCCACATCTCGGACCGGTCGTCCGCGGCGCGCGGGTTCGCGTTCCGTTCGGGCGACGCCGCGAGATAGGCATCGTGCACGAAGTGGGCCCGGAGCCTCCGGGACGCCGGGTGCGGGACGTTTTCGAGGTCATGGACTCGACGTCGGTTCTGGCGCCCACCCTTCTCGACCTCTGCGACTGGACGTCCCACTACTACGGGGCGCCACCGGGTCTCGTGTACCGGGCGGCCCTTCCCCCCGGGATGCTCGGAAAGAGCCGCCCCCGGGGCGCCGTCGAGCTGCAGCGGCAGGTGATGGAGCTCGTCGGCGAGCCGTTGACACTCCTCGAACGGGATGCCGTCTTCGGCCGCGCGCGTCGCCAGCGGGAGGCGTTCGAGACGCTGGAGGCTATCGGGGGGACTGCAGCGGTGAGCCACCTGGAGAGGCACTACGGGTACGGTCGCGGCGTTCTGCGAGGACTGGTCGATCGCGGTCTGGCCACGATCACGGCTGAGACGATCCGACGCGATCCGTTCCGGGAAACGCCGATCGAGTCCGAGCCTCCGGAGCGGCTGACCCCGGCGCAGGCATCCGTCCTGGACGGTCTGCGCCGGCTCGTTACGCGACAGGATCCTGGAGTGGCGCTATTGCGGGGCGTCACCGGTTCCGGCAAGACGGCCGTCTATATCCGCCTCATACAGAGTGTCCTGCAAGACGGCCGCACGGCCGTCGTGCTCGTGCCCGAGATCGCCCTCACGCCACAGACCGTACGGCGGTTTCGGGCCGCCTTCGGGGACGGGATCGCCGTGCTCCACTCCGCCCTGTCATCCGGGGAGCGGCATGACGCGTGGCGCGCGCTGCGCGACGGGAGGCGCCGCGTGGTGATCGGCACGCGCTCAGCCATCTTCGCGCCCGTGCCCGAGCCCGGCGTGATCATCCTCGACGAGGAGCACGACGGGTCGTACAAGCAGTCCGACACTCCGCGCTATCACGCACGGGCGCTGGCGGCCGTCCGGGGCCGGCTGGAAGGCGCCCTCGTGCTGCTCGGCTCGGCGACGCCTTCCCTGGAGAGCTGGACGAACGCGCGCAGCGGACGGTACGCCCTGTACGAGCTGCCCGAGCGGGTGACGCCCCACCCTCTCCCTTCCGTGGAGGTTATCGACCTGCGCGAGGTGAGGGCGCAGGCGAAGCAGGCCGGCGAGGCGGTTCCTTCGATCGTGACCCCGCGGCTGGGCGATGCACTGGATGCGTGTCTCGCGAAGGGAGAGCAGAGTATTCTCCTGCTGAACCGCCGCGGCTTCTCGACGTTCCTGCAGTGTCCTTCGTGTGGCCGCGTATGGAGCTGTCCTTCCTGCAACGTGTCGCTGACGTACCATCGGGCCCGGGCTAGACTTCTGTGCCATCACTGCGGCCACGAGCGAACGGTGCCGGAACAGTGCGACGAGTGTGCCGAGGAGACCCTCGCATTCACGGGCATCGGCACCGAGCAGGTGGAACGCCGCGTCGCGGAGCTCCTGCCGTCGGCTCGCATCCTCCGCATGGATGTGGACACCACGGGTGGAAAGGGAGCCCACGATCGATTGCTGGAGAAGATGAGGCGTGGCGAGGCGGACATACTGCTCGGCACGCAGATGATCTCGAAAGGCCTGGACTTCCCGGGCGTGACGCTCGTGGGCGTGATCAATGCTGACGTCGGATTGAACTTGCCCGACTTCCGCGCCGGCGAGCGAGCCTTTCAGCTGCTGGCGCAGGTCGCGGGACGAGCCGGGAGAGGAGGAGAGCCGGGCAAGGTTCTGATCCAGACCGCCCGGCCGCATCACCCCGCGCTACGGGCGGCCCTCCGACACGACTACGCCGCCTTCGCCGAGGCTGAAGTCACCGACCGGGAGCTTCCCGGGTATCCGCCGCACCGCCGGCTGGCCAACCTGCTGGTTACCGGTCCGTCCGAGGAACGAGTCGCCTCCACAGCCGACCGGCTCGCTACCGAGGCCCGGGAGCTGGTCGTGCACCACGCCCTCCACGCCACCCAGGTGGTCGGTCCCGCTCCCTGCCCGATCGACCGCATCCGGGGCCGCTGGCGGTGGCACTTTCTCCTCAAGAGCTCCCGCGCCGTCGAGCTCGGTCGTCTGGTGCGCCACTTCGCCCGGCACCACGAGCAACCTGCGGGAGGCTTGCGCCTGGAGATCGACCGGGATCCGGAGGCACTCCTGTGACCCGACCCCGGGCAGGCACGGTGCAGTCGTGAGCGTCGCGCGACACTCTACATACTTGTGCGGGTCGGCGATGCGGACCCTCTACCCTACTCCTGGAGCGGGAAGCGGGCGATCAGAGAGTCCGGCGGAGGCCGCACCGGCAGCGTGTCTGTCGACGGATACGCGGGCAAGCGGCTGGTTCGAAACACCGCCGTCACGTGTCCACCCGCCTCGCGGAGTCCCGAGAGAACGGGGCGCGCGGGGCGGCGACGTCCGCCGGTCGTCCGTTCGGATGACCACTCGATGATGGGAATCCGGATCGCCCAGTTCCTTACGATCCAAGCCCCCGAGGGCAAACGTGCGAACTCGACGCGGCCACCCAGCCGGCTCGTGTCGATGTCGAGATCCAGGTTCTCGTAGCGGAAATCGAGGCTCTGCAGCTCCGCCGTGCCGGCGTCGAGCAGCATCGTTCCTGAGATGTCGGTCACCCGCACGTTGTCGAGCGGCTCGAATTCCAGCGCCACCCGGCCAGCCTCGATCGTCTCGCGCAGGCGGAAGCAGTGGCGACGCAGGAATTCGCTGGACAGGAGCACGTCTGCATCGGGTCCGTGGTAGTCGACGGAGCCGGACGTGGACTGGACGAAACCTCCCAGGGCCAGATCCCGCGGTGAGATCGAGCGAAACGGATGCCGGCCATAGTATCGGACTTCCTCGTACCGTATCTCGGTGGCCGGACGTCCGTCGGGATCGAGCGAGCGGTAAAAGTGCACGGCATCGAATCGATAGTAGGGCTGCTGACCGGTCCAAACGATCGCCGACAGGGCCTTGCGGGCTTCCTCCCACACCCGCCGGATCGTCCGGCTCTCCTCTACTACGGTCGCGCAGCGCCCCCCCTCACCGGTGACGACGAGCTCAGACAGCACGATCGGGGCAACCGGCACCTCAATTCGCCGACTCGCCTCATCGCCTGCCTCCAGACGGAAGAGCTCGGAGAACGTGCTGGCGTATCCGATCCGATCCGAGCGCACACGGTACGTTCCTGTCCCTGGCGCGCGCAGGAGCCAGGTGCCGGCACCGCTCGTGACGGTGGTGGATACGGAGGCGCCTGTCGAGTCCTCCAGCACTACGAACGCACCGTGTATGGGACGCTGCGTCCCCGATTCCACCAGGGTGCCCCGCACGGTCTGCGCGGCCGCTTGCAGGGGGCACCAGACCAGGATGGGGAAGGCGGCCAGAACGGCCGCGCGTCGCCGGCTCACGTCACGCGCGCTCCACACCGAGGCCGGGTTCGGAACCGAGGCGGATGCGCGGTCCATCGAGACGGGGGCCAGTGAACGGATCGGCGCTGAGGAGGGCGGCGCCGTCAAGATCGGCGTAGTCGAGCAAAGGTGCCAGGTGGGCGGCCGGAGCTATTCCGAGCGTGCTCTCCAGCATGCAGCCCATCATCACCCGCAGTCCGCAGGCGCGCGCAGCGTGGACCATGCGGAGCGCTTCCCGCGGTCCACCGCACTTGGCCAGCTTGATGTTGATTCCATCGGCCAGGCCCACAAGTCCGGGTATGTCGCGGCTGTCGACGCACGACTCGTCGACGATGATCGGCAGAGCCGAGCGGCCGTGCAGAAAGGCATAGCCCTCCCTGTCCTGCGGCGGCAGCGGCTGCTCCACGAATTCGACGTCATAGTCCCGGAGCATGCGAATCCGCCCGACGGCCTCACGAGCGGTCCAGGCCGCGTTCGCGTCCACTCGCAGCGTGACGTCCGGTGCCGCGTCCCGGATCGTTCGCAAGACCTGCTCGTCTCGATCGGCACCCAGCTTGATCTTCAGGATGGGATACGCGGCCGCCTCCCGGACCTTCGTCCGCAGCCCCTCCGGATCCGCCAGTCCGATGGTGAACGAGCTCAGTGGAGCATCCGCTGGATCGAGCCCCCACATCTTCCACAGAGGCAGATCCGCCCGCTTGCCGACGAGGTCATGCAACGCCGCGCCGAGTGCTGCCCGGGCCGCCCCGTCAGTCGGGGCCGCGGATCGAATGGCGGTGTCCAGGCGCTCGAGACCCTCGGGCTCCGCCGTGCTCTCGATCACAGGCCTGAGGCGCTCCAGCGCGGCCACGACGGTGTCGGCCGTTTCGCCGTAATAGGGAGACGGATCTGCCTCACCCCATCCCTCTGCGCCGTCCGCTTCGACCCGCACCCACACGCGTTCCACGCTGGCTTGCGTCGAACGACTCGTCCGGAACGGATGGGTCGGCTGGACCGTGAACCTCTCCCAGGAAACTCTCATGCCGTGGGTCCGGTTCCGGCCATGAAATGCACGAAGTCCCAGGCCGCCCATGGGCCCGTGACGTCCATTCGCATCGCTGGATAGCGTCCCTCCCAATCCGCCACCTGTTCCACGAAGCGAATCCACTCGTCTCGGGGGATCAGGAAAGCAGCGCTGAGAATGCGGTCCGCGGCTCCCTCCGACAGGATGCGCGCCGAACGAGCCTGGCGCTGAAGCTGCTCGTAGATGTGGTGTGCCACGGCCCGCAGCCGATCCTCTTCGTCGCTCCCCTCCCGGTTCGACAGGTGAAGACGGACTTCGTAACCGTCCTCAAGGTAGTCCAGAGCCTCGAGGAGGGACACGCGCTGCCTCTCGAGGAAGGCGCGCACCCCGTCTTCGCTGTCGGCCGTCAAGCCGAGGGGAATCGGAACGACGCTGCTTCGCCGGAGCAACCGAGCCACGAGACGGCCGTGATCACGGACCGCGCCGCTGCTCGTGGTCTCGTCCGCCGATCTCTCCCACCACCGGCCGGCTGACACGACCGCCGCGAGCTCACCCGCTTCGATGAGGTGGTATCCGACGTCCTCTCCCAGGCTCTGCAGCGCGTCCAGAACCCGTTCGCTGCGCCGGTTGCGTACCACGGCGTGAATCATCATGCGGCCGTCCTCCCCGGGTGACATCATGTCGCTCGAGCCCCTGCCGTTGGACCCGGGTCCTCGGACATCGCGATTTCCGTCAGCGCTCGAAGGTGCGCCGTGACGCAGCGACCCAAGCCCGCCGGGTCGTATCCTCCCTCCAGCACCGACACCAGCCGTCCGCCGGCCGAGTGACGGGTCCGCGCTGCCACCTCGTGCGTGAGGAGCGCGAAGTGCTCCGGGGCGAGTGTGAAGCCGCCGAGAGGGTCCTCGCGGGCCCCGTCGAATCCGGCCGACAGCAGCACCAGGTCGGGCGCGAATTCGGCCGCCTCGTCCAGCGCATCGAGAAGAGCGTCGACATACGTCTGCGGATCGAGGCCCGCCGGCAGAGGGACGTTTCGCGTCGTTCCGTCGCCGGGCCCCCTGCCCCTCTCGCTCGCAGCTCCGGTTCCCGGGTACAACGGATGCTGGTGCATCGAAAGGTAGAACACGGCCGGGTCCTCGTAGAAGATGTCCTGTGTTCCGTTGCCGTGGTGAACGTCCCAGTCCACTACCAGAACGCGGCGGGCCAGGCCCTCATCCAGCGCGGTGCGAGCCGCCACAGCGACGTTGTTGAACAGGCAGAAGCCCATGGCCCGGTTCCGGGTGGCGTGATGGCCGGGAGGTCGCACGGCGCAGAAGGCAGCCGTGCCCTTCCCACCCGCTACCCAGCGGACGGCGTCAACCGCCGCGCCGGATGCCGCGCGCGCGGCATCCCAGGAGCGGCCGCACACCACTGTGTCGGCGTCCAGACGGAGGATCTCATCCTCCCGCGCCGCGCGCTCGCAAGCCCTGCGAACCGCCTGCACGTGTTCGCCAGAGTGCACCCGTAGAAGCACATCTTCGGACGTCGGTCGGGCCTCCAGAGGGATGACGAGATCGTTGAGCTCCAGCAGGGAAGCCCCCAGGGTAGACATGACGGCGCGCAGGCGACCCTGGTGCTCGGGGTGGCTCCACCCGGTGTCGTGGAGGCTGCAGGACTCGTGAGCGAACAGGGCGACGCGTTGCATGATCCGGTTGATCGGCTCGGGGATAGGCTCGTAGCTTCCAACCATGACAATGTACACCATGAAGGTTCCCGGTCTACCAAGCGGCGTCCGCCTTGCAGGTGTCGTCGTCGCACTGGCGGCGGTCACCGTGGGAGGGTGTGACGTGGAGTGGGGCGGTGCGACCGTACGGCTCGAGGACGCCTACCCCGTCCTACCGGAGGCGGAGACCCCGGCCGAGGAGCCGGAAGAGGTCGTACTCCCGCTGCCCGCGGGTCCACTCATGTGGTCCGTACGTCTGGAGGACACCGGCGGCGGGGCACGAGCGATCCCGGTAGCGCGGCTCGATGCCGGCAGACCCGTTTCGCTGGACTTCCCTGCGCTGGCTCCCGACGGGTATCGGGAGCGCTTCGACTCGGTGTTCGCCGCGCCCGGCCTCCACCTGTCGCTGGGCAGCGGCGGCGTCCGTATCGGATCTATAGTGCTGGAGGGTCCGTCCCGAGTGCTCGCGGCGGGCTGTCCGTCGGTCGTTCAGGCCCGAGTCCTCGTCCCGCCGGGCACCGATGTGCCGCTCCTGATGTTCGCGTGGGAAGCAACATCGCCGGCGGCGATCGAGCGACCGGCCAGCGCCGTCATCGATAACACCGTGCGTACGTTCGGCCCCATCCTGGCCGAACGACTGCTGCGCGAGGGCGGCGAACAGCGCCCGTACCTGGCACAGCGGGCCGAGCTGATCGCTGTTCCGTGGCCGGGCGACGAGCGCCCCGCCATGGTGGCGACCTACCTGATCAACGACGCTCTGGACGCGGAGCCCCCGGACGGACCGGCCGCGTCGCTCTTCTTCGTGGCCCGCTTCGAGCCCGCCTCCGGTTACGTACCCAGCTGGTCCGAAGTCCGATTCTACGGGGGAGAGGGGGTCCGCGAAGCCTTCACATGGATGGACGCCTGGCCGGGACCGGCCGGCCGGGTGGACGTTGCGGTCCGGTTCGACGGGGTCGGCCGCCGGCTGGTGGCGAGCCTGGCGGACGAGGGCGTGGAGAGGACCATCGACTGGATGGAGGAGCCGGGCTGTCCCTCTCTGGAGCTTCTGGAAGCGTCACCGTAAGTACCCCCGGGCCGGGGCAGCGCTCTTCCTGTTGAGGAACCTGCCTACGCGGCGGCGAACGTGCTCAGCGCCTTGCCGACGTCGCTGTTCCGGATGTCCTGCAAGGCTCGGTCCCGGAGCTGTCGTACCCGCTCGCGTGTCACGCCGAGGAGCTGTCCGATTTGCTCGAGAGTGTGCTCCGATTCTCCCTGCAACCCGTAGTACAGCCTGAGGACCCGTGCGTCGCGCGGACGAATGGTCTGGAGCGCGGCGGAAACGTGCTCTTTCAGAAGAGTGTGATCGACGGCTTCCTCGATATTCGACTCATCCACCAGGAAGCGTTCGATGAGCTGGTTATCGTCGCCCTCCCCGACGGGAGCGTCCAGCCGCACCTCCGCCACGTTCAGACCCAGCAACATCTCGACCGTGGATTCACCCAGCTCGGCCGGACCCGCGATCTCGGCGATCGAGGGATCCCTTCCGAGGCTCTGCTTCAGATCCTCCCTGACGCGCAGTACGCGCGCCAGCTCCGTGGCTCGATTGAGGGGCAGGCGGACGGATCGACTCTGACGCGCCAGCGCGGCGAGGATGGACTGTCGGATCCACCACACCGCGTAGCTGATGAACTTCACGTTCTGATCCGGATCGAACTTCCGGGCGGCAGTGACCAGTCCGACGTTGCCCTCCTGCACCAGGTCGCCGAACGGAAGGCCGCGGTTCTGGTAACGCTTGGCCACGGACACCACGAAGCGGAGGTTCGCGCGGACGAGCTCGGCCAGGGCCTCGGGGTCGCCGGCCCGGGCTCGGCGTGCCACGGCGTCTTCCTGCTCGGCCGACAGAAGGGGATAGCGGCTGAGATCCTCGAGGTACAGGTCGACCATACTCGCGGCCTCGGGAGTCAAGACCTTCCCGTGGTATCGTCCGTTGCGCGACATTGTCATCCTTGAAGCCAGTGCAGCCGGCGGAAAGCGAAACGGTTTTGAAGCTATGAGCGGCGACCCGAAGCGTCAAACAGGATGTCCGCCCGGTCCACCTTCGCGCGCCGGGCCGACAGGCCCGGCTGGCCGCCCGGTCTCCGGCTTGTCGGACGGGCGGTGCCCGAGTAGATAGGTGGGTGCGCTTTCCCCGGGGTAGATCGCCGTGAAGCGCCCAAAGAGGCACCGGGAGGCCAATGGGATGGTTCGGATGGACCTGCGGAGCGCTTACCGACGTGGGTCGGGTACGACGCGATAACGAGGACTCGGTCTACTGTTCGGCCGAGTCCGGAGTCTTCGTGGTGGCTGATGGAATGGGCGGTCACGCGGCGGGTGAAGTCGCGAGCGCGATCGCTTCGGAGTGGATCGCCGAACGTCTGTGCGGCGTGTGCACGTCGATCGAACTGGAGCAGGTCGAGGACCGGTTCCGCACGGCGTTCGTAGCGGCGGGACGCGAGATCCTGCGGCAAGCGGCGGAGAACACGGCCCGGCTCGGCATGGGTACGACCGCCACGGTGCTGCTTCTCAGACCGGACGGGCAGTACGTGGTGGGACACATCGGTGACAGCCGGGCCTATCTGGTGCGTGAGGGAATCATCAGTCAGATCACGCGGGACCATTCTTGGGTGCAGGAGCAGGTGGACCGCGGAATGATCACACCGGAGCAGGCGAAGAGCCACCCGCAGTCCAACATCATCACGCGTGCCCTGGGGACCGAGCCGTATCCCGCACCGGATCTCTATAAGGGTCAGCTGCGCGACGGCGACATCTTTCTGCTGGCGTCGGACGGCCTCACCGACATGCTGAGCGAGGATCGGCTGCTCACGATCCTGCAGGGTGAGCAGGAGTCCGAGGAGTGCGTCGCGCGGCTGGTTCGAGAGGCGAACATGGCCGGTGGACTGGACAACATCACCGCTCTCGTCACCCGGGTCGCCGAGACGAGCTGAATCCGTCTCGCCGGCTCATCCTCCGATCAGTGGACCCTCTTTCTCGAGTCGTTGCTCGATTTCCGACTCCGGGCACGCCAGCAGGGCCAGGAGCGGAGCCGGGTCCCGACGTTCGGGCGGACCGAACGTGAACACACGCAGCGCTCGCGTCGTATGGTGCAGCGAGCGACCGAGTCGCGGCAGGTCGATCAGGCCTGCCTCTCCTTCTGACGTCAGCCGCAGGACCTCGCCGCGACGGCGAACCAGCAGCAGCCGCAGCTCCAGCATCCGGGGATTCGCCGGGTAGTCCAGAAGAACGGACCCGGGCTCGCGACCCCATTCGGCCGCCAGTCGGTCCTCTACGCGCCGCACGAGGTCGCGGCGTCCGGGCACCCAGGCCGCGATCCCCTCCGGCAACTCGTCACCCAGCAGTTCCACGGCGCGCTTCGGAAGGCGCCGGTTCACGAGGGCGGAGAGGAGCTCACGCAGGATCGGCGGCCCCCGCTTGCCCTCCATGTGGCCCGCGAGGAAGCTGAGGAGCTCCTCGTCGGTCGGACCGGCCAGATCCTCACGCGCCAGCAGTCCAGCCCCCAGAGCCCCTTCCACGAGCCTCCGAAACGTGACTGTCGCGGAGCGCACCACGTGATGCCAGTAGACGTTCCGGAACATCTGGTACTTGGCGAACAGCAGCGACTCGAGGGCTGAGATGCCCTTTTCCGTCACCGCGACCTCCAGGGGGGCTCCGGGTGACTCGCGGGCGAGGGTGAGCGAATCCAGCAGTCGGTCCACGTCGACGGCGCCGTACGGCACGCCGCAGAACAGGCTGTCCCTGCGCAGGTAGTCGATCTTGTCGAGGTCGAGGGAGCCCGACACGAGACCCTGCAGCGGATGATCGGAGCTCCCCCGAATCAGCTCACCGATCCGGCCGGCGGCCCCCGGACCCAGTTCCTGAAGGGCCGCCTGGATTCCGGGCGATGTGAGAAAGCGGGTGGCGGCTTCCTCGTGGTGGCCCGGGATCGAGTCCGCCTCCAGTTCCTCCATGGCATGCGAAAAGGCGTAATGACCGACATCGTGCAGCAGCGCCGCCAGCTGGACCTCCGGGATGGTGCCTCGCTGCTGCTCGTCGAGCTCTGCGATGGTCCCCCGGTCGCCCAGCGCCTCGATGGCCCGGCCGGTGAGGTGGTACACGCCCAGGGCGTGCAGGAACCTGTTGTGAACGGCACCGGGATACACGAGATGCGCGAACCCGAGCTGCTTGACCCGGCGCAGGCGCTGGAAGTCTGGCGTGTCCACGACCGCGGCGGCGGTCGCATCGAGGTGGATGTTTTGCCACAGGGGATCCCGTACCGTCCGGCCGGTCGCGGGCCCCACCCGTCAGGATCCCCTGAGATCGTAGGACGACGGGTGGGACAGGCGATGCCGGCGGCGCGTGGCTACCATCAAACGCCGGCCAGCTCCGGATCGAGCGTCCTTGCGGCCTCACTCTCGCGGCCGCGCTGCGCGGCATCCACGACGCTGATCGCCGCCAGGTTGGCGATGTCCTGAACCGTGGCTCCCCGCTGCAGGAGGTGGACCGGTTTCGCCGTTCCGAGAAGTACCGGTCCGATCGCCACGGCTCCGCCGAGGCGGCTGAGAAGCTTGTAGGAGGCGTTCGCCGCCGTGAGGTTCGGGAACACCAGCACGTTGGCCGACTGCTTGAGCTCCGCGAACGGATACCGGTCGTGCAGAATCTCCTCCACGACCGCCGTGTCCGCCTGCATCTCACCGTCGACCGTGATGTCCGGTCGCAGGTCCTTCACGATCTCCACGGCCCGCCGGACCTTCAGTGACTCGGCATGGCGCGCCGACCCGAAGTTCGAGAAAGAGATCATCGCCACGCGCGGTGAGATCGACAGGCGGCGCACGAAATCAGCCGTCAGGATGGCCGTCTCGGCCATGTCCTCCGACGTCGGATCTATGCTCACGGTGGTGTCGGCGAAGAAGTACAACCGATGCTGGAACACCAGCATGAACAGGCTCGCCACGCTGTTCACGCCCGGCTGCATGCCGACGGTCTGCAGGGCCGGACGGAGTGCCTCCGGGTAGCTCATGTTGGCACCGGCGATGAAGGTGTCCGCGTCACCGCTCTCCACCATCATGGCGCCGAAATACAGCGGGTCCTTCATCTTCACGAGCGCGCTGTCCCGCGTGACGCCCTTCCGCTTGCGGCGCTGGAAAAAGTGCTCCGCGTAGTCCGGCAGCCGGTCGGATTCCGCCGGATCGAGGAGCTCCACGCCGTGCAGGTCCACCTCTTCGCGCTTGGCCACCGCACGGATCGCTTCGGGGTCTCCGAGAAGGATCGGGGTACCGAGCCGCTCTTCCACGATGGCGTGCGACGCACGGATCGCCGTGTCGAGCTCTCCCTCGGGAAGCACGATTCGCTTCGGGGTCCGCTGCGCCGTGTCTATGATCGTGCGCATGAGCTCACGCGCCGGACCCAGCCGCGCCTCCAGCTGGTGTCTGTACTCCTCGATGTCGATGTGGCGGCGGGCCACTCCGGTCCGCATCGCCGCCTCCGCGACCGCACTGGCCTCCGAGATGAGAACGCGATGATCGAACGGGGTCGGTATGAGGTACTCGCGCCCGAAGTGGAGACGCTTGCCCTCATAGGCATCTGCGACGGACTCGGGCACGTCTTCCTTGGCGAGAGCTGCCAACGCATGCGTTGCCGCCAGGAACATCTCGTCGTTGATGCTGGTCGCGTGAACGTCCAACGCTCCGCGGAAGATGAACGGGAACCCGAGGACGTTGTTGACCTGGTTGGGGTAGTCCGAGCGACCCGTGGCCATGATCACATCGTCTCGGGCCGCCAGCGCGTCCTCCGGCAGGATCTCCGGGTCCGGGTTGGCCATGGCGAACACGATCGGGTCGGCTGCCATCGACTTGATCATCTCCCGGGTGAACATTCCGCCCACGCTCAGTCCCACCAGCACGTCCGCCCCGACTGCGGCCTCGGCCAGCGTCTCGAGATCCGTGTCCTGAGCATACATGGCCTTGTGAGGGGTAAGATTGTCCCGCCTGGTGCTGATGACGCCCTTCGAGTCTACAAACCACAGGTTCTTCGGGTTCGCTCCGAGGCGGACGTAATGGTTGGCCGTGGCGATCGCCGACGCCCCCGCACCCGAGAACACGACCTTCACATCCTCGATCTTCTTGCCCACGATCTCGAGTGCGTTGATCAGGGCGGCGCCCGAAATGATGGCTGTTCCGTGCTGGTCGTCGTGGAACACCGGGATGTCCAGGCGCTCCTTGAGGGTGTCCTCGATCTCGAAGCACTCGGGAGCCTTGATGTCCTCGAGGTTGATCCCGCCGACCGTCGGAGCCAGCATCTCGCAGAACCGGATCACGTCCTGCGGATCGGGCGCGTCGATCTCGATGTCGAACACCTCGATGTCCGCGAAGCGCTTGAACAGTACACCCTTGCCTTCCATCACCGGCTTGGATGCTTCCGGTCCGATGTTGCCCAGCCCGAGCACGGCCGTGCCGTTCGATACGACGGCCACGAGGTTGCCGCGTGCCGTGTATCGATACACGGCTTCCTTGTCCAGGGCGATCTCGCGGCACGGCTCGGCCACGCCGGGAGTGTACGCGAGGGACAGGTCTCTCTGTGTGGCGCACGGCTTCGTGGGGATCACTTCGATCTTCCCAGGCCGGCCTTCCGAGTGATAGCGAAGCGCCACGTCCTTGCGAATCTTGGCCACGGGTTCCCGCTCCGGTTCGATGTCCTCAGACTGGCCGGCCACCCTTACCGTGATGTCCCGGCCAGGCGCGCGCCGGCCCGCGAGGGGTGGAACAAGATACAGCAAATAGCCTGCCCCGGCGCGCCGTCGCCGAAGGCACCGCTCAGGCCGCTCCGACAGGGCGCCGTCGTGCCGGTTGACACCCGTCACCGGGCGTCTGAACATTCTCCCAACCATTACCGGAGGCAGCAGTGGAGATCGTCCCCGCACGCATGATCTACCTCGGATACGGCAAGTATTGGCGATCGGACGAGATCGTCGGATTGCTACCCATCGCGGAGGGAAGAGGACCGGGCAGGAGGACCGAAGTGTACGTGGCGACTCTCGGTGAGCCCATCGTCGCCTCGCGCTCCGAGCAGACGATCCTCGGCGCGATGGCCGGGGTGGACGAAATGTCCCGCCCCGCGCGTGCCATGGCGGCCGTCGCCGGTCTCGAGGAGGCTCTGTCCGACCTGCCGCCCGTGCTCCGTCGCATGCTGAAGCGAGAGGGAGGGCTCGACGTCGATGCCTGGCTCGCGCGACTCGACGCGCTGGGCACAGGTGGGGCCGAAGAACCTGAGGCACAGGAGGACCTCTTCTCCGCGGATTAGCCTGCACCACCCTGGAGCGGGAAACCCCTGCCCCGCTCGGCTGTATTCACCCCCCGTGTCGAACGACAAGCCGTTTCGCCGAACGGGTCGCGTCGCAGCGGCGCGATCCGTGATCCACGCCGATTCCGGCCGACCCGGCGCCGCGACCGCAGCGCTTCTCCTCGTCGTGTGGGCCGTCAGCGCGGCGCTCGCCGCGCCGCGCCCTGTGGCTGGCCAGGCGGCGGACCACGCCTGTCGGCCGTACGACGATGCGGGCGTCGTGGGATGGGACGGCGCGCGGGTGCGCCGTATCGTGGATGAGGCGGTGACCGAGCGGATGCACGCGTTCTCGGACACCACGCTCCGGGCGTTCGACGCGTACGCCGAGGGTCATGTCGATTTCCTGATCGACCTGGGTGACTTCGGCGGTGAGCGTACCGTGCGGACCGACCGGCTGGCACTCGAGCTTCAATGGGTTCGTGGACGCGGGTCGCTGCAGACGCTTATCGGGCGACGGACCGTGAGCTGGGCTCCGACCCGCATCCACTACCACACCGACCACCTCAGCCTGGTGATGGAGAACTTCGGCCGGACGATCGAGGTCGGCGAAGGTGACGAGGTGTCGGACGTTCTCCACCCGATTGCCCCGGGGGCAACCGGATTCTACCAGTATCGACTGGTGGACTCGCTGACGGTGATGATCGGACCGCACACGTCGAAGGTGTACCGCATCCAGGTTCGTCCGGCCTGCCGGGATGACCCGGGCGTTATCGGGACGCTCGACATGGACTTCGAGACCCTGGCGATCGCGCGCTTGACGGCGACGTTCACTCCGAGCGCTTACGTCGACCCGACGGTCAGCAGGATCAACATCTCGCTCGTCAACGGCTGGGTGAACAGGCGGTGGTGGCTCCCCGTCAGGCAGAGCGTGGAAGTGCGGCGGAGCGTGGAGTGGCTGGACATTCCGTTCGGCACCACGATCCGGACCAGCTTCGAGATCCTCGACTACGATCTTGAACCCGAGGCCCACGGCAGGCTTCGACGGGAGCACCGCGTGGCGTCGCTGGCGCCGCAGGAGCTCGAGCGCTACGCGGGCTGGCGCCGCGAGGAGATGCGGGTAACGGCGGATCACGCTCCTCTTGAGGAAGCTCACTTCGACGCGATTCGACGGGAGGCCGTCAGCATCGCCGCCAACCGGTATCTGGGAGGTGGCGCTCGGTTCCGGTTCTTCCTGCCGAACGCTTCCTCCGGGCTGCGGTACCGGCGTGCCGAGGGAGTGCTTCTCGGCGGCGGTGTGAGCTGGCGTCCGGCCGGTCGCACGGTGCTGTACGGATGGGTCGGGTATCCGTTCGCGCACGCGACTCCCGAGGCAGTGCTCGTGCTTCGGCAGGAATTGGGCAAAGCGACCGTGAAGCTCGACGGCTTCGTGGAACGACATTCCGACGTCGGACCGTTCACCGCTGCGAGCGGGATCGTGTCGAGCTTCGGAGCGGGGTTCCGTGGGGACGACTATCTCGACCCGTACTTTCGCGATGGCGTGAGCGCGTCCGTAACGGCCCCCATCGGGTCGTGGACCGCGACGGGAGGAGTGGCGTGGGAGGAGCAGCGCTCGGCCGAGCTCGTCGCGGGCGCTGTCGGCAGCGTCGAGCCCCGTCCCGTTCGGTCCGTCACCGACGGCACGGAGTTACGCCTGGACTTCGAGATCCAGAGCCGTCTCGGCACGGCGGCCGCGGCGGCGTGGACGGTGGCTGTCACGTCACAACTCGCCGGCGGGGCAGACTTCCGGTACACCCGGTGGATCGCGTCCTTCGAGGCGGCGCCTCCCGACCCCGACGCCGTCTGGCAATGGGAGGCCGCCGGCGCGATCGCTCTCGCCACCGGGACGACGCCGGAGCAGCGGCTGTTTCTGATCGGTGGCCGCGGCACGGTGCCAGGCTACTCGTTCCGTCCGTGGGGAGGCGACCAGGCGGCGTACGCACTCGTGGCCATTTCGAGAGAGGTGGCGAGCCCGTGGCTCCGTCTACGCATTCTCGGTGCCGCCGGGTGGTCCGAGGTAACGATGGTCTCGCGTGAGGCAGCCGAGAGGTTCGGCGTGACCGGTACGGCTCGCATCAAGACTTCGCTCGGCGCCGGAGTGGCTCTGTTCTGGGACCTGGTCCGCCTGGACGCGGCGCACGGCCTGGACGACGGAGAGTGGGAGTGGATGGTCTCGGTGAAACCGACCTGGCGGGCGCCGCTCTAGCCGGATCCTTCCCGCGGCCGGCCGCTTTACGTCTTCCTGCTCTTCCGCGCCGACCCGGCCTCTTCGACGCGAGCGATCAGCCTGTCCACCGGAATCGCGCCGATCGTCTCCCCGATGAGGTCCAGCGGAAGGTCCTCGAGCTTCCTGAACCGGACGCAGGACTTGCCCACATCGAATCGCTTCCCGGTGGCCCGGTACGCCCTCTCGAACTCGTCCCGCGCCTCGTCCGAAATGTAGATGCCCGTCAGGTACACGACCATGTAGCTCTTCTGCGAAGCCCGTGCCGCGAACATGAGCGGTTGCCTGTTGTAGGTCTTCGGGTAGGTGGCGAGGGGAACCTGGTATGTGATCATGCCCCAGTTCATCGCCTCTTCGTACCCATCGGGCAGGTTCTCCAGGATCACGGAGCGCACCGTCTCCAGGGCCTCGCGGCGCTCATCCGGAAGTCCGGCCAGGTACTGTTCTGCGCTCGTGGCCTGGGAACGCATGCAGATCTCTCCTCCTAAGCCGTCCGCCGGAGGGAACGTCGGGAGGGCGGGTCGGGGGGCCCGCCCTCCGGGAAGTGTCGCTCAGCCCGGCCACAGCCAGCCGAACACGCCGGCCGTCAGGCAGGCGTAGACGAGGCCGTCGAACGTGTTCTTCGCCGTGGTGCTCCACGACCGCTTGTACCAGATCGAAGTCGGCCAGCCCGCGACCGTGTAGCACATGAACGCCGTGGCGCCCGTGAAGCGGAACACGGCCAGGTAGTCCGCGCCCGGTCCGAGGGCATGGCCCGCGATGTAGGCAGCGAACAGGCCCACGACGGCGCTGAACACGAACCACTGCCCGAGCTGGCCGCCCATCTTCGGCGCCCCGCTGGGCAGCACCGTCATGAAGGCCATCGGGCCGGCTTCCATCTTCGCCACGAAGTCCGGCTCACTCATCTGCTTGTGATTGTCCGGCTTCGGAAACACGTACTCGCCAGGCGGCAGATGGAACGGTCGCAGCGCGTCCATCACCCCACCTTCGTTCGGGAGCTTGGAGAAATCACTGTCGTGGTAGCCGAGCATCATGTGGATGACCGAGCTGGCCGCGAACACGAGAACCGCTGAGAGCAGGATCGGGAGCCAGAGAGACATCATCGGGACCATGGGTGCCTCCAGAGAGTGGGGTCGCGTCGATCCGACGATTCCATGGTAACCAGAGTGCACCGGGGGAGGGAAGTTGAGCCAGGAAGAAGACGTTTCAGCTGAAACGTCTCAGGAGGCCGCCGCCTGCACTCGCAAGCTGCCTCGTCCTCGTCAACCTCCCGATCGCTTCACACAAAAACCGCGGCGCGTCAGCACGTCCACCAGTACATCCCGGTGCTCGCCCTGGATCTCGATCACGCCATCCCGCACGGTTCCGCCGGAGCCGCACTTCTTCTTCAGGTCACGGGCGAGCTTCTCGAGTTCCGCCTGGCCGAGCGGGAGTCCGGTGACGACCGTCACCCCTTTGCCTTTCCGCCCTTTCGTCTGACGGCCGACGCGCACGACGCCGTCACCAGTCGGGGCGCTCGCCGCCTTCCGCCGGCAGCGACACTCGGCGACCGGACGCCGGCACTCGGGGCACGTTCGGCCGGTGTCGGTCGAGTGGACCAGGCCGCGGTTGCTTCTGTGTTTCCTCGTCATGCCGTAATGTATGGCTGGACATTATTAGATCGACAACCAGCAGTGGGCCACCGCCCGAACTAGGAGCCGCTCTCGTGCTTGCGAACAGGATCACCTGCTGCATTGTGGCCGGCGCCTTGCTGGGTCTCACGCCACGCGCAGCCCCTGCCCAATACGTTGAGCGCTGGCTGCAGGAAACCGGTCTGTCGGAGAAGGAGTTGGCGAAGCTGGATGGCGGTGAGCCGCTCGTGTGGGTTCCGAAGGCTGACGATCAGACCGAAGTGACGCTGCTGGCCGTCGTGCGTATCGCGGCCACTGCGGAGGATATCAGGAACATGGCCAGGGACGTAGTCGGCCTCGTGGAGCGGAACGAGCAGGTCATGCAGGTCGGCGTGTTCTCGGATGACCCGACGTGGGAGGACGCACGTGACCTCGGCCTGCCGGATGGCGACGTCAGGGATCTCGAGAAATGCGAGGTCGGGAACTGTGCCGTTCGGCTGCCTGCGCGAGGAATCGAGTCGCTTCACGAGAGCGTTAACTGGTCTGCCTCCGATCAGGCCCGCCAGGTGAACGGTTTCCTGGCCGGCTGGCTGGCGGAATACCTGCGTGGGTACAAGGAGGGCGGGAGTGACGCCCTTGCGGTCTATGCGGACAAGAAGGAAGCACAGAGCGTGGCGGAAGGGGTCGCGGTCCTTTTCCGCAAGACGGACCTCCTGGTCGAGTACGACGAGGGATTCTACCGATACGTAGAGCAGTATCCGGCCGTCGAATCAGACGGGGTAGAGAACCTGTTCTACTGGACAGTCGAGGATCTGAGTCTCAAGCCCACTGTGTTTCTCAATCACATGTCCATCAGGGGCGGTGAGGACAGCGATGCGCTTGTGGTCGTCAAGCAGATCTACGCCAGCCACTACATCCAGGCGGGTGTGAAGGCCTACGCCGTATTGGCCGCGTCGGATGACGATCCGTCGCAAGGAATCTACGTGCTGCTCACGCAGCGCCTTCGCTTCGATGGCAAGGTCGGGGGGATCAAACGAATGGCGCTGGAGGACGGCACGAAAAAGGCCATGAGATCACAGCTCGAGAGCTTCAAGGCGTACGCGGAGGCGGCGGCCGGAAAGTAAGGCGTACTCTGGGACGCGCAGGCCAGCAGGCCCAGGGTCCAGTCACCCGGCTGGGCCAGAACGACACCCGACACTCCAGCGCTCCATTTCTCGGAACCGCGCTCCGACCCTCCTGACGGAAGCTCCAGTACCGGACCGACGCCCCACATAGTGGGACCCTCTGAGGGCACGTAGAACGCCGTAAACAGGATGTCGGACAGGCCCGACGAGAGGCTCTCGCTCTCCGAAGTGACGTCGGGCAGCCACACGAACGGGAAAATGGTGCGCGTAACGAGCTTTCCTCCGGCGAGCGGGACTACTGGCTGAACGTTCAGCACGTTGACGGATCTGTCGTACGGGCCGATCCCGAAGTCGTTGTTGATCTGAATCGGGAGACTGATCAGGTTCGCGATCGGGTTGGCAGCCGTCTGCGCCAGATTCTGCTGTGACTCTGCGTCCTGTGCGCGGAGCGTTGGACTGCTTGCCAGCAGGAGAACGAAGATCAGAGCCGTCATTCGCGAAAGCACGAAACCTCCTTCGGGTAGGAATGCGCAAAGACTGCGGATACCAGATCCTCGGTTTCTGGCTTGTCTGTTCCCGCCGGATTCGTTCAACCTCCCTTGCTGGCGTACCAGCTCCGACCGACCCCCGCATCCACCTTGAGCGGTACGTCCAGCGCGATCGCCCCCTCCATCTCCTCGCGCACGATCGCCAGCGTCTCGTCCACGGCACCCTCGGGCACCTCGAGCAGCAGCTCGTCGTGAACCTGGAGCAGCATGCGCGCTCCCGTGTCGCCCGCCGCCAGCCGGTCGTGCAGCCGGATCATCGCGATCTTGATCAGGTCGGCCGCCGTCCCCTGGATCGGAGAGTTGGTGGCCAGGCGCTCCCCGAACCCGCGCACGCCCGGGTTACGCGACCTGATCTCCGGGATGTAGCGGCGTCGCCCGAGCAGGGTCTCCACATAGCCGCTCTCCTTCGCCTGCTCCTTCATCGCATCCAGGTAGCGACGCACCCCGGCGAACCGCTCGAAGTAGCTGGCGATGAACTCGTCGGCCTGGGTCCGGGTGATCCCGAGCTGGCCCGCCAGGGCGACGGAGCCCTGCCCGTAGATCGTCGCGAAATTGATGGTCTTGGCCTGGTCGCGCATTCCGGCGCTCACGGCATCGGGCTCGACTCCGAAGATGCGAGCAGCCGTCTCGCGGTGGATGTCCCGGTCCGCCCGGAACGCCTCCACGAACGCAGGATCCTCGGACAGATGCGCCAGGACGCGGAGCTCGATCTGTGAGTAGTCGGCGGACAGAAACAGGTACCCGTCCGCCGGGACGAATCCCTTCCGGATCTCGCGCCCCAGCGCCGTGCGAACCGGAATGTTCTGCAGGTTCGGGTCGGACGACGAGAGCCGTCCGGTGGCCGCCACCGTCTGATTGAACGTGGTGTGGATGCGACCCGTGTCCGGGTTGACCAGTGCGGGGAGCTTCGACACGTACGTGCCGTCCAGCTTGTCGAGTTCGCGATACTCGAGGATCAGTCGCGGGATCTGGTGCCCCTGTGCCGCGAGCTCGCTCAGCACGCTCTCGTCCGTGGAGGGCCCGGTCTTCGTCTTGCGGACCACCGGGAGGTCCAGCTTTTCGAACAGGAGTTCCCGCATCTGGGGAACCGAGCGCAGGTTCACCTCGCCGCCCGCCAGTTTGTAGATCTCCTGCTCGATCAGGGCGATCTCACGGGTGAAGCGCTCCCGCAGGGCGTCGAAGAAGTCGAGATCGATTCTGACGCCCGTCATCTCCATATCCGCCAGCACCGGCACCAACGGCATCTCGATATCGTTCAGCAGCTCGAGCATCGCGTGCGCCTCGAGCTCCTCCCCGAGGCGGCCGTGCAGGCGGAGGGTGTAGTCCGCATCCTCCCCTGAGTAGGCGGTCGCCCTCTCCAGCGGTACCTCGGCGAACGGGATCTCGCTGCGGCCGGAACCGACTACGTCCGCGTAGGTCACGAGCTTCGTGTGAAATCGGTCCAGGGCCAGCACATCCAGCCCGTGCTGACGTTTGCCCGGGTCCAGCACGTACGAGGCGAGAGACGTATCGAAGTACACGCCTCCCAGCGGTGCACCGGCCCGCTCCAGGACGATCATGTCGTACTTGATGTTGTGCCCGACCTTCCGCACGGCCGGGTCGGACAGAAGGTCCCGCAGCGGAGCCATCGCTGGTGACGTGATCGGCGGCAGGTTGGGGACCGGCTCCGGCGTGTCGAGCGCCAGCACCGGGTTGCCGTCGGCGTCCGTGGCCACGGAAGAAGGCCTGTGTCCGAAGGCCAGATAATACGCCTTCCCCTCCACGCCGCACATCGATACTCCAACCAGTCCTGCCCGCATCGGGTCGAGGCCGGTCGTCTCCGTATCCACCGCGATCGTGCCGACGGCTCGCATCTCGGCGACCACGGCGGATGCCTGGTTCCCGCCCGTGATCAGCTCGTATGCTGGTTCTGACTGGTCCGGCGCGGGCGACGTGGAGTCCGGCGTATCGTCGGTCCACGACGGCGACGCCGGAGACGGTGCCTTCTCGGGCGCCCAATCCCGCGCCAGCGTGTGGAACTCGAGATCGACGAAGATCTGCCTCAGGCGCTCCCGGTCCGGCTCACTTCGGGCGAGCTCGTCCAGGACCAGCTCGATCGGTGCGTCCAGTCGGATCGTGACGAGATCCTTGGACAGGCGCGCGTCGTCCGGATACTCGAGGAGCGCCTTCCGCACCCGCTTGCCCTCGATTTCCTCCGCGCTCGCGAGGATGTTCTCCAGACCACCAAATCGCTCGATCAGGCCCGGGGCGGTCTTCTTTCCGATCCCGCGCACGCCGGGCACGTTGTCCGACGAGTCGCCGATCAAGGCCAGGTAATCGGTCACGTGCCACGGCGGCACGCCCAGCCGCTCGGAAGCGTTCTCTGGTGTGACACGTTCCTCTTCGACGCCGGCGGGACCACCGCGCCCCGGGTTGAGGAGATGGGTCATCTCATCGATGAGCTGGTAGAAGTCCTTGTCGCCGGACACGATCACCGTGCGGACCGCACGCTCAGCTGCCTGGCGTGCCATCGTCCCGATCACGTCGTCCGCCTCCCAGTCCTCGATTTCGATCACCGGGACTCGGAAGGCTTCCACGATCTCCCGCACACGGGGCAGGGACGCGGCCATCTCCTCGGGCATCTTTTCCCGGGTCGCCTTGTACTCCGGGAACACCTCCGTCCGGTAGCTGTCACCCGCGTCGAGCACGAAGCCGACGTAGTCGGGGTCGTGGTCCTCCATCAGCCGGATGAGGAAGCGTGCGATGCCGAACGGAGCCGATGTGTTCTCGCCGCTCGAAGTGGTGAGAGGTCGGCTGATCATGGCAAAGAACGCCCGGTAGATGAGGGCGTGGCCGTCGAGCAGGTACAGCGTCGGGGGCTCGGACTGGTGGCTCACGGAGTGACGACGTTCCGTTTCCCGGGGATCGCTTGCGGCGCGGCCGGCGCGGATGCGCCGACGCCCCGGACCGTTCGGGTCGGGGGCGCCGGAGGGTACCGCCAGTGATTACCCGAGGAGATCAGACCCGGGTGACGTTGGCGGCACGGGGTCCCTTGTCGCCATCCGTGAGCTCGAACTCGACCTCCTCGCCCTCGGCCAGGGTCTTGTACCCCTCGATATTTATGGCGCTGTAGTGCACGAAGACGTCCTTGCCGCCCTCGGTCTCGATGAAGCCATACCCCTTCGCGTCATGGAACCACTTGACCTTACCTCTGGACATTCGGTGCTCTCCTGCTGAGAAGAAACGTCGCACGACGGGGCGCCGGGGAGACACCCCATCCCGGGATCCTACCCCGGGGTAAGGGTCGAGTCAACCTGAACCGGAGCCGAACTCGTACAGGCGGGCGTAGGTGTATCGATACGACAGAATCGCCTTCACGTAACGACGAGTTTCGGTGAACGGAATCCGGTCGATCATCAGCTCCGTGCTGGACGAAAACTCGGGAAAACGACGCCACGAGGCGAAGCGGTGCGGGCCCGCATTGTACGAGATCAGGGCAGGCACCAGGGCGCCGTCCCGGCGCTCCAGAAGCTCTCGCAGGTAGCGGGTCCCCAGAAGGAGGTTCACCTCCGGCACGGTCAGCTGCTCTGGCCTGAATTCAGCCAGGCCGGTCCGACGGGCGAGCTCGGCTCCCGTCGTTGGAAGTACCTGCATCAGGCCGGTGGCCCCGGCGCTGGACACGACATCCCGGTCGAACTGAGATTCGCGCCTCACGAGGGCAGCTACGAGCGCGGGGTCCAGGTTTTCCGCTGCGGCCCGGGCCCGCAGAACCGGATCGTACAGGAGGGGATACACTGCGCGCAGCAGGTCTTCGCTCCACAGACCGGCGCGGGCCCGAAACACGGCCCAGCCGATGGATGTACCCTGCCAACTGAAGCCTGCCTCGTTCAGGGCGATCGCAAGTGCCAGACGCTCGTCGCGGGTCTCGCCGCTCCTGTTCCGAGCTGACAGCTCGCGGAGAGCGCGTCCCTTCCACCCGAGATCCCGCAGTCGTGTCATTCGCCGCACCAGAACCGTGTGGTCGGGACGCAGGCGGGGCGGGGGCGTGGCGCGCCATCGGACGTGGTCCCAGGCTTCCTCGCCCAGGGCCCTGGCCGACTGAATCCCGTAGTAACCCAGAGGGTTCTCGCCGAGCACCTGCCGATACAGGACGCGGGCGCCCGCGCTGTCCCCCGCCGCCTCCCGGGCCCTGGCCGCCCAGAACGTGGAAGCCTCGAACCAGTCACCCCCGGGAAAGCGTCGACGATAGGAGTCGAAGAGCGCTGCGGCGTCGCGCGGTCGGCCCTCCACCATGTCGATGAGGCCGAGCCGCACCAGAGCCCGGCCCGCCCATGCGGAGCGAGGAAACCGGACCACGGTTTCCTCGAAGGCGGCTCGCGCCTCTGTCAGCCGGTTCTGATCGTGCTGCATGTCGGCGAGCAGCCACGACGCCCGGGGGCCGTCGGGAGCCGTCGGATCCGCCGCTACGAGCAGCCACTGCGCCGTCGCCTCAGTGCGCCGCCCACGTCGGTACAGGGCGCGGCCGGCGAGGAAACGCATCTCGCTCTCCGTGCGCAGGGAAAGGACCCTGGTCTCGGAGCCGCCCGCAGGGTGAATCCAGGGATCGAGCACGCGACCGACGTCGGCGTATTGCCGGCTCGCGAACAGGGCGTCCGCCAGCTCCAGCGTGATATGCGCCACATCCTCCCCGACAGCTGCCGCGCGCGCACGGCGCAGGAAATCCACGGCGTTGTCGCCCCGGCCCTCACGCAGCTCGACCGCCGCGATCCGCCGCAGCCCGTCCGGTGATCCGTCCAGCGTCGCGAGAAACTGGCCCGTTTCGGGACCGACACCGGGGTGACGGAGCGCGGACTCGGCTTCGCGATGCCCGCCCGCCGAGTCTCCCGTCGCCAGCAGGGCGGGGAGAATCCACTGCCCGGCGAGACGGGCGCGGGCGGGCCGGCTCAAGGAATCCGCCAGGGACAGACCACGTTCCGCGTCGCCCGAGGCGAAATAGGCCACCGCCAGCACCGCGAAGGTCGAATCGGACCATACATCGGGTCTTTCGTGCAGAGCTGCCGCCACCTTCACGGCGGTGTCAGGCCGACCGGCCTCCGTCCACGTCTGCACCGCCGTCAGAAGCAGCCATCCGGCGAGCTCCTGGTCTGCCTCTGCAGCCTGCTCGAACTGCGCCGCCGCTTCCTCGAGTCGACCGATGGCCCGGAGGGCGCGCGCGTACTCGATCCTGTCCTCCACCGAGAGATCGGCCACCCCGGCGTCCGCGAAGTGCTCCGCCGCGCTTGCCGGGTCGCCGAGGGCCAGTGCAGCCCGCCCCAGCAGCACCCGTCCCATCCCGTCCGCGGCCACGTCCAGCCAGTCACGCTCTGCAAGCAGACGCTGCACGGCGTTCCAGGAACCCGCCTCGGCGTGCGCCATCGCCGCCAACACGATGAGGTCCGGGCTCGACGGGCCCGGATCCGAGGACAGGCCACGGGCCAGATCCCGCGCCGTCGTCAGCGTGAACCCCTGCTCCAACCGCTGGCTGGCTTCGCGGAACAGCGAGTCCGTCGCGGCTCCGGGAACGGTGGGCGCCGGCGACTGCGCGGCGGCGGAGTCCGGACGCTCCTCGGGTGCAGGCGATTCCTGCCCCGTGGCCGGCGTGGCCACCGCCAGTACGGTCCACAGGAGCAGGCCCGGTGGGCTCGCGAGCCGCCGGCCCCTTACCACATCACCGCTCGTTCGCCCCATCCGTGCCTTCGGTTTCACGACCGTCCACCCACTCTCCCGAAATCTCCAGCTCCCGCAGGCGCTGCACGGAGTCGTGCAGCACGAGGCGGGAACTCGGCTCCAGGCGAAAGATGCCGAAGTCGCTCTCGTCCACGAAGTGCAGCTGCACTTCGAACGGAAGCGACTCTGCGTACATCCACTCGATCTGCCGCGGCTCGCCGGTCTGGGCTCCGCCACGCAGAACCTCACGGTCTGCCCCGCCCAGCTGGACGTACGTCCGGCCCCGGTCCGTCCGCCAGCCGGGGATGCCCGGCTCCGGATACCGGTCGTCGGCTTCTGACATGCGATCGAAGTGGCGTCGCAGGAACTCGTTGCGCGGAGTCGCCGGATCGAGATCCGTCGCATCCCAGAAAGCAGCCCACAGGCGCGCCCGCTCGGCGGGCGGAGCGTCCTCCCACAACTCCAGGCTGTCCGACGGCATCGCGTGCGCAAGGTGCTCAACCACCCGGCCCCACTCGGCGAAGGCCCACTCGTCGTCCAGGGCCAGCAGAACCGGAGCGTGCGTCTCGATTCCATCCTCGGTGACCACCGTGAGCTTCGCCAGGCCGGGCGGAATCCGGGCGATCGGAAGGGGCGTGAGCACAGTGCGCGGTGCGTCTTCGGCGCCCGCCCCCGTCGTGGCTACCGGGATCAAAACCTGTTCCCACAACACCACTCCGTCTCCCGCCACGCGGAGTGTAAGGGTGTCCGAGACGTCGTCGTACACCTCGACGAGCAGGAGCGGCGGCTCGCGGCTCGCGGTGGCGGTCGAGCGGGGCGAAACGATCACGGGCGGGTGCTGCCGATAGGCCTGGCGGGGAACCGCGCGCAGGGCGACGACCGGGTCCGAGATCCGTCCCACCGGCTCATCGAACCTGGCCACCTCGACAGCGAACCGGCGGGTCGCCTCGTCCCGTGTCGTAAGCTCTCGCAGCGTGAGCGTCAGCTCGTACGAGCCCGGCGGCAGAGTAATGAAGCGTTGAAAAAAGATCCGCTCCTCGTCGCTACCCGTCTCCGTGAAATCCTCGAGTCGGACCATCTCCCGCCGGTTGAGGCGCAGCACGGTGTCCGCCCCGGTCACCGCCGTCGCGAGCACCTGGTAGCTGCCCGAGAACAATCCTCCTTCGCGGGCGAACCGGAGCGCGGCCGGTGGCATCGAGGCCGCCAGGACCACGTACGCCGAGTCGGCGGGGCCGCGGAACGTGATCACCCGGCCGACGACCGGAAAGTCGGGCGGGCCCGCCAGGAGACCCATGCGGTTGAAGTCGGGCCTGCTCGAGGTGGCTCACGCCGCCGCCGTCGACGTCCTCCGGAGGCGGGTTGGACGAGCAGGCCAACGCCAGGCAGGAAACGACGATCAGAATGGCACCACGGCGTGCCGGGTGCGTGCCCTCTCCCGCTCGTGTCAGCAGCCCCCGCATTTCCCGCTCCGATGAGATGCCGGCGGAGCGCCCGACCCGACGCCGGCGTGGCCCCACCTTACTACCGGTCGGACGAAGCAAGTTCCAGACCGTGGAGTGAGGCCTGCGTCCGGTCGGACGGACCGGATGTCGAGAGCGGGGACCCGGCACCGGCCGGGCCCCCGCTCGGGAGTGCACTGCGAAGGGAATGCGCTGCTACATGCTCCAGATCAGCCGGAGCACCGAGTAGCGACCGAACTCGGGCA